>NZ_JBDIZJ010000001.1:0-811876 GCF_039748935.1 Pontibacter chitinilyticus | reverse complement strand
GTCAGGCTCAAGCTACCGGCACCTGTTACTGTTACTGAAGCGGGCGTGATCGCTGAGCCTGTGTAAGTGAAAGGTCCACCTGTGATGGCAACAGTCGTTACAGAAGCAGCTTTACCGATGGTGAACTCCTTGCTGTCAGAAGAGCCCATGTGGTTTGCATCTCCTGCGTAAGTGTAGCTGGCGCTCGCCTTTCCGGCATTGATGTTGTCGGCATAAGCAGCATCTGGTGTCAGGCTCAAGCTACCGGCACCTGTTACTGTTACTGAAGCGGGCGTGATCGCTGAGCCTGTGTAAGTGAAAGGTCCTGCAGTTAGGGTTACTACTGTAGTAGTAGCAGCCTTACCAATTACAAGAGAACCAGTACCATTACTAGAAATGTAGTTGCTGTTGTTTAGGGCAGCTACGACAGCGTAAGTACCAGCAGCCGTTGGAACAATGGTAGAACCAGCATAAGTCACATTCACAGCTAAGCCAGCAGGTTCAGTCTTTACAGTAGCACCTTGAGAAGAGCCGTTGTAGGTCTTCTCAAGATCAGCTACAGTAATAGTAGCTGAAGCTGGAGTGATGGTCAGATCACCACTACCAGAACTAGCTGAATAACTTGCATCAGCACTAAAAAACGCTGTAACAGCTCCCACATAAGCAGTTGTTGATGCATTTATACCAGCAATAGAAATGTTTGTTTTAGTTGCTACTCCATTAACATCTGTTACTGCCGAACCAACTGACGTTCCATTAACAGAAAAGTTTACAGTTTTACCACTTAAGTTAGTAGTACCTGAAGTTAGAGTTGCTGTTAGTGTAGTTGTTCCTCCATAAGTACCAGAAGCAGTGGCAACAGATAATTTAGTAGTCTTGATTGAAGGTACGTAGTTAGCTGTTATTACTTGTGTAACATTTCCACCTCCAGTTAGAAAAGAGTTAGACGTTTGGTTGACTGTACTAATGACACTATTATCTTTACTTAATCTTGTAACAATTGTATAATCTACTATACTATAAGAAACTCCGTTAGAAGTTGCTTCATAAATAAATGTTAATGTTTGACTATTAACACCTATTGTTGATGAGGGTGCTGGTGCATTAAAAGTTTCAACCCCATTCACTCCTTGTCCTTGGGTATGGCTCCAATTTACTCTTATACTTGATCCAGAAGGTAATCCACTAGTTGCAAATGAAATATTCCCATCTGTAAAATTTGTAACTGCTATACTTCCAGTCTCACCAGTAGCAGTTAACACAAAAGCCACACCTAAGTGATTTTCTTTGACTAAGAACTGGTTATTGTAAATGTTACCATCCGCATCCGCAATAGCATACAAATCATGCGGGTTGACACAAGTGGCAGGCTTGGGTGTTTCTTCGAAGCTAAAATCTACCCTTTCACCAGGCTGCCATCCTGATCCAGTAATGATCACATACTGTCCTGGCGAATAATCATCCTTGTCAGTTGTGACAGTTTGGGCCTGCAGCCCGAAGGAGCTGAGCAGTAGAAACGCCATGAGCAGCAGGAAGCGCTGCAGGTAAAGGTACTCGTTAGCACGTTGCTTGAGTAAAAGTTTTACACTCATACAGTAAAAATTATAAGGTTGGTAAATTGTGTTGGAAGAATAGGATATACTATAGCCACAGCAACAGCAAAGTGGACTATTAACTTAGACTTTTAGCCTTCCTTTTCCAGAGAAAAGTATAGCACAGGAGTTACCTGTTTCCGTTACATGTGCTTGGAATTTCTATCAGCTGGATCTTTCAGCTTCTTCGGTACCTTTAAGGGATTTTATTTCAATTAATTAGAAGCATTATACCATAAATGGATAATAATGTTGTAAAAGTTCAAAAATTATTTTATATTATTTTATAAATACTTCATCTACAACTTTTTGTAGGTCATAAATCTGGTTAAACAGCTTTTATGACTGGCAAGAAGAGTGTTAAGATAAGTAAAAGAAAAAATTAGCTTGAGGGACTTATTAGAACTTTGTTACATTTGCAGCCTTACACCGGATGCTTTTGGCATCATTTTTACAGTTTATTCGCTGTTATAACTTTTAAGTATGTTGCTAAAATGAAGCGTTATCTGGCTGGATTTTTTGTACTCATTTGTTTGTACTTCGGGCAAAACCCGGCTTCTGCTCAAGTTGAATTGCCGCAGGCCAGCCCAGAGGCCATGGTTAGGCAAACAATTGGGCTTACGGAAATTACGGTTAAGTACCACGCACCAGGGGTGAAAGGCCGAAAAGTGTTTGGCTCGCTGGTGCCTTATGGAAAAATTTGGAGGGCAGGTGCCAATGAATCCACGCTCATTACTTTTGAAGATGACGTTTTCTTCAATCATGAACGTGTTCCGGCCGGCACTTACTCCTTTTTTGTTATTCCTGACAACGAAAAATCATGGAATATTGTGCTAAACAAAGATACCACGCTTTGGGGACTGGAAGGATACAACGAATTGGATGATGTGGCCTATTTTACGATCACGCCGAAGCAGCACACTTTCACTGAAACGATGCAATTCTCCTTCTCTGATATTAGCGCCAGCAAAGGAGTCCTGAATTTAGCCTGGGAAAACACACAGATTTCAGTCCCCATTGAAGCGGAAGTGGAGAAAAAGGCGTTGGCTAATATAAATGCTGCCCTGGCTAAAGCTGCCCCCGACGATTGGTATATATGGGCGCAATGTGCCGAATATTTGCTGCCCTACAAAGAGCAGCACCCCAAAGCGCTGGAGTGGATCAACAAATCCATTGCTATTAAGGAAAATTTCTACAATAACTGGGTAAAAGCGCGGCTCTATGCACACAATAATGAGTACAAAATAGCGGCAACCTTGACAGCGAAAGCTATGCAATTGGGCAGCGCTGAGCCCGACAGCTATAAAACATATGCGAAGGAAATCGAAACGGCTTACAATGACTGGAAGAAACGAAAGCTGTAATCTTATTTTATGCTATTCAATTTTGGAAGGGAACTCCTCAGCTGAGGAATTCCCTTTTTGTTTTAGGATGTGTCGCTAACTAGCAAATGAGCGAAGCAATTGATTAGGATTATACTAGGCGATACCTTATGCTCCTGGAAATTTAAGGTTGTATGTATAAAGTATTCGCTTTACCTTATGTTACATTTATACTTATTCGGCACAACCAACTAGCAACTACAAAGCAATCTACCCTGCTGAAGTATATCAGAAACTTGCTACAAAACGGAGGTTCAGCCTACGGCCGGTCAGGTAATTGGGTACAGCATACGTCAGGCCATTGATATCCGTGACATACGTATAGGACATGCGGTTAGGTGCATCGATGATGTTGAGTACCTCCAGCCCTACCCACAAGCTTTGCAAAGCTACTTTCTTCCGCTCCACCAAATCACTCTCCACGATAATCACTTTAGAAAAACCGATGTCCATGCGCTTGTACGACTTGCCGTTGAATGCATTACGGTAGTCTGGCTGGCGGGGTGGGCCAAATGGCAAGCCACTACCATACACCATATTCAGGTAAACGCGTACGGTGGGGTTGTCAGGCAAGTGGTCCTGAAAGAAAATGCCGATGTTCACCAATTGATCAGTGGGCCGGCGAATATAGCCCTGCTCCTGCCGTCCTACCGCTTTTCCATCCTGGTAAATGGTAACGGAGTCGCCTTGCACGTTTTCTTTGGTGGTGAGCAGCCCTAAGCTCAGCCACGACTCGGCTCCTTCTATAAACTCGCCGTTCACACGCACATCAAACCCAGCAGCATAGGCTCTGGCGTTGTTCTTTGCATAGTAGCGCAGGCGCACATTGTCTACATCATACGGCACCACGTTGGTCACGTATTTATAGTATGCCTCGGCTGACAGCTTAAAATCACGCCCCCAGGACTGGAAAAGATAATCTGAACCCACAATGGCATGCAGGGAGCGCTGCGCTTTTAAGTCGGGGTTGAGCTCGCCGTTGTAGTTGCGTAACTCCCGGTAAAACGGCGGCTGGTAGTATAAACCAACTGCTGCCTTAAACGACAGGTTAGGGTTATGTGGGGAAATAAAGGAATACTGCAGGCGTGGCGTAAGGGTTAGCTCCTTGTTATAATCCCAATAGCTTGCCCGCACGCCATAGGTGATGGTCTTCAGCGAATCGAGTTCGTACGTATGCTGCAAATAACCCTGGTAGCGCAGGCTGTTCAGGTTTATATCAGAATTTAAAGTATAGGCCGGCGTCACAAAGTCAGCCGAATCCCGGAATCCATATTCAGAAAGTTCGTCCTGGATAGCTTCGCGGCCGGCTTTAGCGCCAAACTGCACCTGGCTACGGTTGCCCAAGCGCCAGTTGTTACGCGTCTCTGCGGTTAGGATATTAGCCAGGAGCGTGTTACGGGCATGATCAAACTGGCTCCCGACGCCTCTTGTTTTCTCGTCCTCGCCTAAATTATAGGCATTTGTACTCACATCACTCAGGCGGTAAGCAGCCTCAATATCCCGAAACTCCCGTTCTCTGGATTTAATGCCGGAAAGTATGATCGTGGACGTCAGGTTATTGGTGAAATGGTGCTCCAGGTTAACACCAAACTGGTACGTACGGTACTCCATTAACTCATGCCCATCAAAGCCCACGTACAGCCGGAGGGGTGTTGAACTGGTTCCAAAAGTAGTTTCGCGGCTTTTAGGCTCTACGATATACTTGTTCTGCGCATAGCTCCCCAGCAGTCCCAACGTCGTCCGGCCGGGTTGTGAGGGATCTTTTGACAAATCAATATGCACATAGCCCTGGGCATCGGCAAAAGCAGGGCGGTACTCGCCTTTATCCTGCAGCCCCTGTAAAATGTATTGGCTGTTTTTGTAGCGGGTGCCAAACAGATAAGAAATGCGTTTGTTCCTGGAAGCTGACTCTAGGTGCAGGGCCCCGCCGGTGAGGCTACCCGTAACAGAAGCGGCAAACTTTTCAGGTTGTTTATACCTGATATCCAGCACCGACGAGAGTTTATCGCCATACTTGGGCTGCCAGCCTCCTGATGAAAACTCAATGCTGCCAACCAGGTCGGGGTTTACGAAGCTGAGCCCTTCCTGCTGTGCTGCCGTTACCAGAAATGGCCGGTAGATCTCGATGCCATTCACGTATACCAGGTTTTCGTCGTAATTGCCGCCCCGGACGGAGTAGGTGGAAGAAAGCTCGTTGTTGCTGCTGACGCCGGGCAGCGTAACCAGCACCTTGTTAAAATCGCCGTAGGCAGAAGGCAGGTTCTTGATCTGCCGTGGGTCGAGCTTGGTCATACTTGCCTGTTCGCGTGTATCATCTTCGCGCTTGCCCCGCACATCTACTGTTTGCAACTGCCGCGGGTCGGGCGCAAGTATGAATTCCAGCTTTAGGGTTTCTCCGGCAGTTAATGTAACCGGCTTCTCCTGCACTTTGTATCCAACGTAGCGCACCTGCAGTACCAGCAGCTGCCCGGCGGGAACGGCTAACTCAAATGTCCCATCTGCCTTGGTATGCGTGCCGATAGTGGAGCCTTTAATGCCTACTGTCGCCAATTCCAGTGGCTGCCGCTCCTGACTCAGCACACGCCCTGCTACGGTGGCCTGCTGCGCTGACACAAGCCATGGCAAAAGCAGAAGCAGGCACAAAGGCAGGTATTTCAGCATCAGGAAGTATAAATTTTTATTTAAAGGATGTCTGCTTTAAACCGGCAATCGTTTGCATAGGGTCGGCGGAGGAGAAAACAAAGCTGCCCGCTACCAGCACATCGGCCCCGCTCGCCAGCAGCAATGGCGCGTTTTGTTCATTCACACCGCCATCTACTTCAATCAATGCGTCGGAATTACGCTGAATAATTAAGTTTTTCAGCTGCTCAATCTTACGATAAGTATGCGCAATGAACTTCTGCCCACCAAAGCCCGGATTTACCGACATGATCAGCACCATGTCTAGGTCCTGGATAATATCTTCGAGCAGGAGCACCGGCGAGTGCGGGTTCAGTGCCACACTGGCTTTGGCGCCTGTTGCTTTAATCTGCTGAATGGTGCGGTGCAAGTGCTTACAAGCTTCCAGGTGTACTGTAATAGAGTATGCTCCCGCCTCCCGGAACTGCTCGATGTACTGCTCCGGTTCCACGATCATCAGGTGTACATCCATAGGCTTCTGCGCATGCCGCTTAATGGCTTCCATCACCGGGAATCCGAAAGAAATGTTTGGCACAAAGCGGCCGTCCATGATATCGATGTGGAGCCAGTCAGCCTGGCTGCGGTTAAGCATCTCTACCTCTTGTTGCAGGTTGGCAAAATCGGAGGCGAGTACAGAAGGAGCAATAAGTGGTGTCATACCTGCAAAGGTAGGTTTTTAATGACAAATTAGAAACCTGTAATATTCTGGTGCAAGTACACGAGACAGGTTGTTTAGGAGACTTCAGGAAAGAGTCATCGCCTCCTCTGGCGTTAAGCACCTGGATTGATGCAAGGTGCCAAAATGTATAGTATATAAACTCTATGCATACTAGACATTTTACTGTAACCAGATCTGCTTGGAGGTAGGTGAATTTACAATTTCACAAATCGCAGTGTTGCACTCTGTTTAGCAGATTGCAAACGGCAGATGTATACGCCCCGCTTCAGTTGGCTTCCCTGCAACCGTAGTTCATGCCGCGAGCGGTTAGGTTCCAGCTGCTCCTGATGCACTATTTTGCCTGTCGTATCATACACATGCAACACCACAGGCTGTTGCCCCCATGCCGTGCCAAGGGAAAGCACGATCTCGTCTTGAAGAACGGGGTTGGTGATAGCGGCTGTTCCCAGGCTATTGAGTTCGGGTAGCGCCGTTATAAGGTGCGCATAAGTGGGAATTCCATACCCGATGGCACTGTCCGGGGAGGCCGCATTGCTGCCCAGTTCATGTAGCAGCTGGATCAGCCGGTAATTTGTAATAGCAGGCCGCACCTGCCACAGGCATGTGGCAAAACCTGCCATGATCGGGCCTGCAAAAGAAGTGCCACTGCCTTGCCGCACCTGACCCGCAGTGTTCAGTACATAGGCCTTGGCGCCAAGTGCCACCACATCTGGTTTGGTCCGGCCATCGGCAGTAGGGCCAAAAGAACTAAAGGCCGCTTTCGCACCCAAGGAATCTACAGCACCCACTGTCAGCACGGAATCAGCATCTGCAGGCGCCGAAATATAATGCCAGCTACTACTCCCCTCGTTGCCGGCACTTACCACCACCAGCATGCCGGTAGCCGCAGCCATGTCCGCCGCTTTACTGACAAGGGCCGTGTTGCCATCCATGTCGCTGTAAGTATAGCTGGCAGCTGGAGCATCAAAAACAGTATACCCCAGGGAGGAACTGATCACATCTGCACCTGCACTGTCGGCATATTCCGCCGCCAGCAGCCAGTTTATTTCTTCAATATGATGCTCTGTCGCGGCATCTTCGGTACGTAGCAACAGGAAATTCGCCGCATAGGCGGTGCCGATCATTTTACCAGGAGCATAAGCTGCAATAGTGCTCAGCACGGCAGTGCCGTGTGCATTGGCCCCAAATACATGAGAGTCTTTCTGAACAAAATCATAGGTGCCTTTCAATTGCTGGTCTTGAAACAGGTGCGAGAAAGCTGCTATTGTATCAACACCCGGGAAACCGGCATCCAGCACGGCGATTGTCATGCCCTCGCCGCGGAAGCCTGCCTGGTGCAACTCCACAGCGCCCAGCATGTTCGCCTGGTGAAAGGCTGCTCCATACGCTTCGGCACTGACTGGTGCAGGCGCTTGCAGCGTCAGGGCCATCTTTTCTTCCTGACGGGTTACGGCCTGCAGTTGTGTGCGGGGCGTTTCGCGGTGAAGCGTATAGGTTCTTTTTACAAAAGGCAAGTTCGCCAGTTGGGCCAGTTCTGCATCATTGCATTGCACAAGGGCGGCATTAAACCAGCGCGAAGTATACCGAACCTCCACACCCTGCTGCTTTAGCCCTGTTACATAGGCCGGGTTCACAGGCAGGTCGCGGTGCGTCAGTTGAATGCGCTGGTGCTGGCGGCGCTCCAGGGCCTTTGGCGATAAAAAAGCCAGCGGCTGTGAAATAGAAAAAGGAGAACCTTCCTTATCCGTAAAGTAGATCAAATGCTGCTGCACTGCTGCGCCCTGCTGTGCCCTGACAGCCGAAGCAGAAAGCAGGAGGACGATGAAGAGAAGCAGCTGTCGCATCGCACTTAGTTGTGGCCGTATGATACTAGTATTTCGTGGCGCTCATTGCCGTTCAGCTTGTATCCTACTCCATACGGGCAGGTCTTGGAGTCCGATTCGTTGCAATACACCACACGATTAAAGCGGCGGTATACGCGCCCGATTCCCCTGGCATATACTTCCTTGCGATCATCCAGTTGCGTGAAGTTATCCTGCGGTGTGCCTTGTACAACGGTAGCAGTCTGGTCAAACTGAACGCCGCCATCAGGTACTTCCACCAGCTCCTTCGGATCAAACCGGAAAGGCTCTCCGACGCGAGTATAAGTATAGAATTCCTTCCGGTCATACGGGCTGCTTTCCAAGTCATCCCTGTTGCGGTTGTTATAGGCATCTCCCAGCCATGCTTTCCCCTCTTTTACCGGAAACACCAGCGATACATACGTGGTGTTATTTTTGGTAAGCAGCACGGCTTCTTCAGATTTGGACACCACCAGCACAGAATCTTCTACCCAATCAGACTCTTCATCCTTGCGGGTGGCGCGTATGATTTTATACTTGAGCGTGCTGGTCTGGTCAGTAAAGGAAGTATCCACTACCTCTCGCATCTGAAAACGGGAGGTGTCGCCAATGTTGTTCTTAAAATTAATGTCAGTAACACTGTAGATACGGTAATCGCCTTTGGCCAGCGGGTAGTAATCAAAGCCCTGGTCGTAGGTAGCAGGATCTATGAAAGTGTCTTTGCAGCTAAAAGCAAATCCGGCCAGTAGCACCAATAGCAACAGCTTATTCTTTTTCATGAAGGCAGCACATCCAGGGTATACTCTAAGTTATAGTTCGATTCAATCCAACCGCCGCCTACTACATCATTGCCTTCATAAAAAACAGCGGCCTGACCAGGAGCAATAGCATGTACCCCATGCAGAAAATGCACCTTCATTTTATCACCCACCTGCTCCACAATGGCATCTGTGCCGGCATCATTGTAACGCACTTTCGTGATAGTAGGTATAGGCTGATCAAGCAGGTCGGCATACTTGCCCATGTTCAGCTTGCCTACTGTCATCGCGTTTTTCGAGAGCTCTTCGTAGTTGCCCAGCACCACGCGGTTTTGTTCTTTCTCAATACGCGTTACGTAAGCCGGGAAGCCCAGTGCGATGCCCAGCCCCTTACGCTGACCGATGGTATAAAATGGATAGCCTTCGTGCTTACCTACTACCGTGCCATCTTCCAGTACAAACTCGCCACCAGCTACCTGCTCTTCCAGCCCTTCTACACGGCGCTTCAGGAAACTACGGTAATCATTATCCGGAATAAAGCAGATCTCGTATGATTCGGGTTTGTTTACCAGTTCTGTAAAGCCGCGCTCCAGCGCCATTTGCCGGATTTCAGACTTCCGCAGGTTGCCAAGCGGGAAAATAGTGCGCGCCAAGCTTTTCTGTGAGATGCCCCACAAAGCATACGACTGATCTTTGTGCTCATCAAGTCCTTTGGAAATGACATAACGGCCATTTTCCTGCCGTATGTTAGCATAGTGACCTGTTGCAATAAACTCACAGCCCAACTGATCGGCACGGCGAAGCAGTGCATCCCATTTTATATGCGTATTGCACAGCACACAAGGGTTAGGCGTGCGCCCGGCCAGGTACTCGTCCGTAAAATGATTGATCACGAAGTCCCCGAACTCTTCGCGTATGTCTATGATATAATGCGGGAAACCCAACTGCACGGCAATATTGCGGGCATCGTTTATCGAATCCAGGCTGCAGCAGCCCGTTTCTTTTTTATTGCCACCGCTGGAAGCATAATCCCATGTTTTCATGGTCATGCCCACAACTTCATATCCTTGCTCGTGTAACATCACAGCTGCTACTGAGCTGTCTATGCCGCCGCTCATGGCAACTAAAACCCTTCCTAACTTACTCATCTATATAAAAAATGTAAGTGCAAATCCCTTAAACTTTGTTACAAATATAGCAACAACTCCGCAGTTATAAAGATTCAGCCCTAAATATTGCAGTAAAGGAATGTAGCAACAGAAGGCTGTAAAGAAGAAAAAAAAGCATAAAAAAGTGGCATAGTACGGTGTAAGACGCTTACTTTGGTTATCAGAAACCTTATTTTTTTATTTAGTGATTACTTTAAAAGTATAAATTATAATGGGCTTACGTACCTCAGTGATAGTGAATGGCATAAATAACTTAAGCGATGCGCGGTATTGTGCCGGAATGGGAGTTGATGTAATTGGTTTTAATCTGAAACTGGACGATCCGGAGCGCGTGCAACCTGATACCTTGAAAGAAATTGCCGGTTGGGTGTCGGGTGTAAAACTGGCTGGTGAGTTTGAGCGGGCAAAACCGGAGGTGATCAACGACATGGCTGAGGAATTTGGCCTGGACCTAATCCAGTTAGATACTCCTTACCTGATCGATGAAATTGAAGAGATCAAATGCCCTGTCATCCAAAAGGTATTTATCAATAAAGATACGGTAGAGAGCGAGCTGCTGGAGATGATGGAATTGTATAGCCCTGTGGTACAGGCCTTTATTATTTTTTCTTCTGATTTTGAAGCGATTGATGAGACCAACATTAAATTTTTACGGCAACTGGCGTCGCAGTTTCCCATCTACCTAGGGTTTGGCCTGGATAAATCTAACATAAGCATGGCGCTGAAAAAAATCAAACCTGAAGGTATTGGCCTGCAGGGTGGCCATGAGATAAAACCTGGCCTGAAAGATTTTGATGAGCTGCAGGAGATCTTTGAAGAAATAGAAGAGCTTTAACTTCTTAAGGCTAATCTTCAACTATTCAAACTTATACTTGCATTAGAACTAACCTGATAACCTTAAACTTTATGGCGTACTGCTCGGCATCCAAATGCGTCCTCCTCTCTTTTCCTCTTTGGTTTATTAGCCTCCTCCCTGTGCAGGCCCAGCAAAGCAGACAGGAACTGCCGCTGTATACAGGCAAAATTCCTAACGAAGTACCTGGCGCAAACCAGGAAAAAGTAGATAAGAGCTGGAATGACAAGTATAAGTTTGAAGATGTGCGCCTGAGTAACATCCGGAAGCCCACGCTTACGGTATTCTTACCGTCACAAGACAAGGCCAATGGCACAGCAGTGCTCATCTGCCCAGGTGGCGGGTATGCCATGGAGGCTGCCGGGCACGAAGGGTATGAAGTTGCCAAGCGGTTTAATCAGCAGGGAGTGGCCGCCTTCGTCCTGAAGTATAGGTTGCCGGATGCCAAAGTTTCTTCGGAACCTGCTGTGGCACCCTTACAAGATACGCAACAGGCACTCACCCTTATCCGTGCAAATGCACAGAAATGGCATATCAATCCGGCGAAGGTGGGTATCATGGGCTTTTCAGCTGGCGGACACCTGGCCTCCACCGCAGGCACTCATTTTCAGCAGTCGTATCTTCCCGGCAATAAAAGCACTGCCAACCTGCGCCCTGATTTCATGCTGCTGCTATACCCAGTAATCAGCAGTGATTCTTCTATCTGGCACAAGGGCTCCTTTCAGCGCCTGCTGGGCGATAATCCTAGTGCGGAGCAGCTGAAAAACTTCTCTAATGAGCTGCAGGTAACGCCGCAAACACCACCCACGTTTCTGGTACACGCCTCCGACGATGATGTGGTGCCGGTAGAAAATAGCATCAGATTTTACGAGGCGCTGCTGGAAAATAAAATTCCGGTAGAGATGCACCTGTATGAGCATGGCGGGCATGGATTCGGCCTTAACAACAGTACCACCACTGACGAATGGTTTGAACGCTGCCTTAACTGGTTACGCAGTAATGACTTTATACCCCAGAAGCAACAGTAAAACTAGAACTTTAAAGCTTGCAAACGGCACAAGTGCTATAGGCATAAAGATCAAGCATTCCAAAGTATAAAGATAAAAACACAAGGCCATCCGGCAGAGCTAACACATGATCAGTTCTGCCGGATGGCCTCTTTTAATACTCTATAGAATTTTACAGTACAGTAGCCGCTAGCTTACTCCGCCATCGGATAGCCTTTACTGATCCAATTCGTTTTCAGGTTATCTTTCAGGTTCAGCAACCGGGCATGTGTATAACCCAGCTCCTTTAAATAAGCGAAGGCCGGCCGCACATTCGGGCATTTTTCGAATGGACAACAGCCGCAGTAGATCACGACTTCCTGATCAGCAGGGACCTTTTTCAGGTAATCTTTCAGTGCCTGACGACCTTCTTCCGTGCTTGCCGCTCCAATTGCAACGGCACCTTTGATGTTATTGACAAAGCCGATATTGAGGATCAGCGGATCATTTTTCTGGTTTGCATCCTGTAAATTCCTGGCAAGTATGGCTGGCTCCAGCAGTTCGGCAGCGGTCCAGGGGTTTGGCTGCTGTGGCTTTGGCAGCGTCTGTGCTTCAGAAGCGGGAGCAGCCAGCACGAAGAGCAGTGCGGTTAGGCAGGAAATAAATGTATGCTTGATTACTTTCATCATCGTCTGATTTACGGTTAAGCAAAAGTGTAAAGTATAGTTCTAGTCAACTATTACTCTGAAGCTTTCCAAGTATAGCTAACGAAGGGCCATAGCTTAGCAGTTCCATTTATACTTTAAACTGCAGGTATTTGATTGGAATGCCTTCAGCCATATAGCGCTTTTCATAAGTCGTATAAATGCCCATAGTATACTGCTGCAGGTCCGAATGATACAAATCTGCCGTGTGCAGCAAGTCCTTTGGCGTGCGCTCCTGCAGCACCTCTAGTGTATATTCGTATAAAGGCAAATTATCGGTCTTCAGGTGAATGGTGCCACCTGGCTTCAGAATTTGCTGGTAGATGTCCAGGAAGCGGGGCGAAGTGAGGCGGCGTTTGATATCGCGGTCGCGGGGACGCGGGTCCGGAAAAGTTACCCAGATCTCATCTACTTCCCCTGCTGCAAATTGCTCCCCGATCTGCTCCACAAATGTACGCAGGAAAGCAACATTGTAGAGTTCCTCCTCCAGCGCTCTGGTGCTCCCCTTCCAAAGCCGTTCGCCTTTAATATCCACCCCAACAAAATTCCTATTTGGAAAGAGCTTTGCCATACCGATGGTGTATTCGCCACGACCGCAGCCAATCTCCAGCACCAGCGGGTAGCTATTTCCAAACTGTACTTCCCGCCATCTGCCAGTTAACCGTCCGTAGAGTTCATCTCCATTCTGTAGTACATTGTCCCGCTCCGCAATGGTAGCGAATTTGGCCATTTTTGATCGTGCCATGCTATAGTTCTTCTATTTCTGCAACCACAAAGGTACTACCTCCGATAAAAATAACCTCATCTGGCGCTGCATTTGCCTTTGCTGCCGCTATTGCTTCTGCTACAGAGGTATACGTTTGCCCGTTTAACCCTGCAGCAGCGGCTTTTGCAGCCAGTTCAGCGACCGGTAATGCCCGCGGAATAGTAGCCTGACAGAAGTAATACGTATAGGTTGGCGGCAGCAACTGCAGGATTTTTGTCACATCTTTGTCGTTAACAGCCCCAAATACAAAGTGCACCTGCCTGGGTTTTAGCGAAGCCAGTTGTGCAACTACCTGCCGAATGCCATCCTCATTATGTCCGGTATCGCAAATTGTGAGCGGCTGTTGGTGCAGCACCTGCCAGCGCCCTTTTAGGCCGGTTAACTGTTTCGTCGCTTTTAGACCCGCACGTAAAGCAGCTTCCGGTATTGTATAGCCTTGCTCCTCTTGCAGGATGGCTAGAGTTTGTAACACGCCAGGCAGGTTATACTGCTGGTAGTTTCCTGCCAAATCCAGCTCCAAATCCTGCAAGTATAAATGACCGTTGCGGTTTACCTGAAACACCTGCCGCTCCAGACTAGACGCTGTCTGCTCTACTGTGAACTGGTCTGTGGCAAAGTAAAGCGGAGCTCCCATTTCCGCTACTTTTCGTTGGAACACTTCCTCAACCTCCTGCTGTTTGGTGCTGATCACTGCGGGAACGCCCGGCTTTATGATTCCGGCTTTCTCTGCGGCAATCGCAGGAAGGGTATCGCCAAGTAAAGCCTGGTGATCGTAGCCAATGTTGGTGATAAGTGCTACTTGCGGGGTGATGATGTTCGTAGAATCCAGGCGGCCACCGAGGCCAACTTCAACTACAGCCACCTCCACCTGCTCATCGGCGAAATATCGAAAGGCCAACGCCACTGTCATCTCGAAAAAGGACGGCTGAATGGCTTCAAACAAAGCCTTGTGTTGCGACACAAATTGGATCAGGTACTCCTGCGGCAACTCCAGCCCGTTTACGCGCACTCGTTCCGTAAAAGATTTAAGGTGTGGCGAAGTATAAAGTCCGGTTTTATAGCCAGCCTGCTGTAATACGGCAGCCAACATGTGCGAGCTGCTGCCTTTGCCGTTAGTCCCCGCTACATGAATGCTTTTGAACTGCTTCTGCGGTTGCTCTAAAGCTTCGCACAAGGCTATGATATTGTCGAGGCTCTTCTTAAAAGCAGCATTGCCGATGCGGTGAAACATCGGCAATTGCTGGTATAGGTAATCAAGACACTCCTGGTAGGTCATCTAGTCAAGTATAAAATTTAGCGGGAGGTGATGCGAATTGTAACTGTTCCGCTGGCCCCCGACGAGTTGCCACTTCCGCCGGTGCGGCTGAAGGTCGTTTTCTGCAGTTGGTTGCGGTACCATGCTAGTACCTGCGGCGATACGTTACTTTCCAGCACATCGACACTGGTCATGTTGCCGTCACCATCAATTTTGATACGGAACCTGATAATACCGGTCTCGTTATTGTAAGGGTCCCGCTTTGGCTCTATGTCGTAGCGCCAGCCGGGCAAGTCGAGTGAGCCGCCGGCACCGCCGCCGGGTTTGCCCATCATGGCTTTGGCATCCAGTTTCCCTTCCGGGCTGCCTTTGTCGCCAACGGCTCCGTTGTCGTCGCCGTTGTTGTTTCCCGTTGCTTCATCTGAGCTACCAGCTTTGCCGTTTCCGGTGCTGTTTGTAGGCTTGCCTGGGTACAAAGAACGGGGTTTCTCCGGCTCTTTCTTTACCACTTCCTCTTTCGGCTCCGCTTTCACAGGCGTCTTTACCTCTTCTTTTGGTTGAGGCTTGGGTTGTGGCTGCGGTTTTACCTCCTCTTTAACCGACACCGGTGCTTCTGCCGTCGTAGTTACTACTTTCGGAGCATCCGTGGGCTGCGGCGGTGTTGCCTTCGCTATAGGCTGCGGGTCTGGTTTAGGTTCAGGCTTGGGCTGTGTAGGTGCCGGTTTGCTGTCCCTGGTATTCTTCGACACATTCGGCGTCGCCATTGTTTGCACATCGCCGCTTCCTGCTGCATCAAGTCCGAAGTTCAGCTCAATGCCATTTACTTCGGCTGGTGGGTCGGGCGCGCGCCAGGCAAACATATAGATCAGGAAAAGCAGAATAAGAATATGAATTGCCACGCTGACACCAGCGGCAATCTTCTTATTCTTCTCTTCATCCTGCAATTGGGCAATTGTTGCCATAGTACATCTTTATTCTGTCGGCACGGTAGCCAGCGTAACACTTGCATTCAGGTTTTTGGCAATGCCTGCCACTTTCACCAGGTACTCCACAGGCACACTCTTGTCTACGTGTAATACCACAGCACCGTCTTCTGTTCCCTGCAGCAGTGCTGTCAGTTGAGGCTCTATCTCCTCTTCTGCTACCTGCTTGTCGTTCATGTAATACTTTAAGTCCGAGGTGATCGTCACGCTGATCTTCTGCATCACGATATCAGAGCTTTTGCTGCTCGGCAGGCTTACCGGTAGCCCCGAAGGGGTAACAAAGTTGGAGGTAAGCATAAAGAAGATGAGCAACAGGAAGATGATGTCCGTCATAGAGGACATACTGAACTCGGCGTTGATCCTGTTTTTAGAGCGTAAATTCATGCTTACAGTTGTGGTTCTTGTAACAAATCAAGGAACTCAATAGACGAATATTCCATCGAATGCACAATGCTGTCGATCTTGGAAACCAGGTAGTTGTAACCTACATAGGCTGGCAGGCCAATGATCAGACCGGTAGCTGTTGTTACCATCGCTTCATAAATACCGCTGGAAAGCAGCTTCGGGCTAACGGTGCCCTCTGCCTGTGCAATCGCGATAAAGGCGCCGATCATACCTGTTACAGTACCCAGGAAGCCCAGCATTGGGGCGGCACCAGCAATGGTTGCCAGACCGGAAAGGTAGCGCTCCAGGCGGCTGATCTCGATCTTGCCCTGGTTCTCGATAGAAGTCTCAATGTTTTTAAGGGGATGCCCGATGCGGGTAAGGCCTTTGCCGATCATGTTGGAAATAGGTGTGTTAGTTTGCGCACAAAGCATTTTGGCACCGCTGATGTCACCTGCTAATACTAAGCTCTTAATACGGTCATTAAAGCCTTCAGGATTTTTGGACGCTTTTTTTAAAGTCAGGTAACGCTCCACGAAAATATAAACCGCAGCCAGAGACAGGATCGCTAGCGGAATCATGGCCCAGCCCCCAGCGAGGGCAAGGTCGATCAGGGAAACAGTATTACCAGAGGCAGTTTGTGTTCCGTCTGCCAGGGTTGCAGCCGTATCGGCCGTAGCCGTAGTCGTAATTTGTAATAAGAGTGATGTCATGTTAGTAAGTAAGTACCCAAAGTGTTTCTCCGTATTTTTTTCTAAAAGTTAATAGCGCTGTTTGTGCTTCGGTTTGATCTTCATAATCTCCTACCGATACCCGGTATAATTTGCTGCCCGGCCCGGGCAGCAACACTTTAGCTTCCTGCCCGCCTTTGCGCAGCGCCTCGCGGCTCACCTCTGCATTGGCCAGGGTAGAAAAGCCGCCCGTAATAATATAATAACGTCCTGTTTTATGGCTAATTGTCAGTTCCGGCTCCTCTGCTTTACCCGTACTTACTACTGTTTCAACCGGGTTAACTTCTTCATTTACAGATTGCTCAACCTCCTTATTTAAAGTTATAGTTGTAGTAGAAGCGGAATCAGCGGTTGCCTGCCAGTCCTCCTGTTCAGCTGCTACTTCTGTAACAGGGATAACTGGAAGTATGGCCGCGTACGCCTGCTGCCGTTCATCAGCTGTAAAAGGCACATAGTCGGAAGTATAGCGCATACCTGGCCCCACATTAGCAAAAGTATAATTTCCTATGAGAGAGGCAATTGGGTTCAGACTGCTCACGTTATAGTCTGTCTGCAGCGATAGATAGTATAAGCCGGTTCCCGTAAGTCCCGCCAGGGCAAGGCCGGCGGCTACATTGTAAAACCGCTTCAGCTTTCTTCTGAAAGGCATGCTGCTGTTTACCTGCACCGGCTCCCGCTCTTTTAGCAGCGTACGAAGTATAGCTGGCTCCTCCAGTCGTATTGGCCTGGCCATGATCTCCGGCAATCCGAAACTATCCTCCAGCATGTTGTCACCTTCCACGTATTCAAACTCCAGGCGACGCTCAGCATTGTAGCGGAACACCCCAATATCCTGCAGTTCGAAACGCTGCGCCACATCCAACTGGCGCCTTGCCTGAAACACGAAATCGGCTACGATGCGCTGCGCCTCCTCCAGGGAAATCCCCTGCTGGTAGGCAATAGTGCTGATCAGCAGCCCATCATTCAGCGTCAGTTTCTCATTAAAGGCGATCTTTTTAGATGGCGGCGAGAACGTATGTTTCACCGGATTAATACGGGCCGAAACATAACGCGTTATCAGTCCCCCAAAATCAGGAATGATGACACAATCTTGCTCATAGAGCAGCGATTTGATATGTTGTTCAACCATAGGCTTTAAAATGAGTAAGTGATACCTCCTATCAGGTTTATACCTTTGCGCGGGTAATTCACAAATCGTTCGTACTTGCTACCGAGCAGGTTATTCGCCATTACGAAAATCGTAAAGTTATTCGTGAATCTGTAATCCGCTTTCAGGTTCAAGTCCACAATCGTATCTGTCTGGCGCAGCACTGCTGTTCCGTCCGGGCGGTATATCTTGCCGTAAGAACTCCCAATATAATAAAGTTCTGAATTAAAGAGAATCTTGCCGAAGAAGTTATAGGTGCCGTAAACGCTTGCTGTCATGGCAGGCCGGTGAAATGGTTTCTCTAAGCTGGCGGTGTTATACTTGTTATAATCAAGCTTTAAACCTAAGCGCACCTCATCAGAATAATTGAAAGAGGCATCTGCAAAAAAGTTAAGTACATTTGTTACGCCATCATCATACACCAGATCAAACTTGGCGGAATCGGCCTGGGAGTTATTGTAGAAGTATAAATTACGGAAATTCTGGTAAGCAACACGCCCTACTAAGTGCACATAGTTGTAGATATTCGCATCAAAGCCGCCGTAAATCTCCATCCCCTTGTTAATGTCGGCCACCTGCACGTTAGGAGCCAGCCAAGGGTTCTCCTGCGTCAGCTGGTATAAAGTAACTCTTTGCAAATCGCCCCCTAAACCGGCGTATATCAACATATTACCTTTCACCGGCTCTACTGACACACGCACTGTCGGGTAGATGTTAAACTTACGGGCGTCATTCACCTCATCGCCTGTATAGGCTACGTTCGCGCCAATAGCCAGGCGAAGCGCACTGAACTGCCGCTCATACGTCGGGTTCAGTTTGAAAAGCGTGCGCGTGGTGGTAGCAGAATCCTGGTGCGATACAAATGAGAGATCGCCATCAACCTTAAATGCGGATACCTCATCAATGGCGTACTCGCTGCGCAGGCGCAGGGCCACGTTGCTCTCGCTCATGTTGTAGCTGTCGTTCAGGTAGTTAAACTTTACGTCTGCTTTGTACAGGTAAGGCGTACCCGAGGACTTGTTGTCGAGGAAAGCCTCTGCGGCAAAACGGTTGAACACCTGCTTCTGAATCTCATAATCCTCTAGATTTGAAGGAGTGACTCCATAAAAATAATACTTGTCGCGGCCATACTTCAGTTTGCCGCCTACCGTCAGTCCTTGCAGGTAACGCTCGCCATGCAGGCTGATGTCGCTGTTGGCAACGGCAGAATTCCCTTTGTCCACCGGCCCTTTTGCAGAGGCAATGTGGCTCACTTCGGCCCCATAATCAGCCACATTGCTGCGCTTATTATGGAAGTAGCCTTTCAGGTATAAGGTAGCGTAGTTACCGATACCTGCCTTCAGGTAGTTACCATACAGCTTTGTGAACTCGTCCTGCTTGATGGTGAGCACTTTTAGCTGCATGTCAATGTCCTGCGAGGGCAGCTTGTAATCGTTGAAACGGTATAAAACGGTACGGTCTGCTAACTTAGGGGGTTCTATGTGGAATTTCTCAAAGTTGCGGGCCGCCTGTGGCAGTTCAATCACGCGGTTCTTCTCTACCACAACTTCTGCGTCCTGCAGCTTGGCGCCTTCATTCCAGCCTGGGCTGTTCTGCTGCGCCTGCGCACTGTTCAGGTAACTGTAGCCAACACTCAGGACAATGGCCAGCGAAGTGATCCTTAATTTATTCTTCATGGTGATGCTTCTGTTCTGCTAAATCTGACGATAAACTACTGGTTTCCGAGTTGTGTCGAATCGCTGGGCGGCACGTTGAGCTGCTGGGTGGAATCTATCGGCAACTCCTGCTCCGTGGAGTCTATGGCAGGTACCGTGTCCTTTTTCCCAGTGGTGTCCGGTGCTGTCATCATGGTGTCCCGCTTTGGCATCAGTTGCTGCTGTTGCTGCGTTGCTCCCTGCGGCTGTTTATTATCCAGCTTTGCCAGTTTCTGCTTCGCCTCAGCTACAATTGTCTGGTCTGGCGAGTTCTCAATGATGGAGTTCAGCGTAGCGCGGGCCTGGAACTGCTCATTCTGTGCCGAATAGTTATCAGCGATGATCAGGAACGACTTGCCCAGCCAGTAGTCATAGTTGGAGAATTTGTTGTTGAAGGCATAAGCGGCATCCAACGACTCTTTGTATTTCTTCTGGTTGTAGTATAGCTCTGCCACCAGGTACTGCGCCTCTGCACCATTCACGTCGGAAGCTTGCTTGGCTGTTTCCTGCAGTTCGGTGAGCGCCTGGTTCATATTACCCTCAGCATAAGAGGCTTTCGCTTTAAAGAGTAAAGCAGAATTGTAAGCATTAAGCGAGGCGTTGCCTTGGCTAATGAGTTCGTTGGCGATGCGGCGGGTACCGGCATAATCATTGGTGCGGTAGTAACTTTGCATCAGGCCGGTAAGGGCCGTCTGCTGCTCTTTCCGGTTCGTTGCCAAGTCACGTAAGCGGGAGTAGTATTTGATTGCCTCGGGATAGTTCTTAGCTTCAAACTCCATATCTGCTACTTTCTGAATAGCGCGGTTCACATAGCCGGAGCGGTTCTCAGCAATTACCTCTTTCAGGCGTGCTTTTCCTTCTTCTGTATTATTCTGGCGCAGGTAAGAGTCCGCCAAAAAGTAGCGGGCATCCGGCACATACGAGCTATTAGGATATTGCTTGATATACGCTTCGAATTTAGGAGCAGCCAGCGCATATTTCTCGTTGAAGTATAAGGTCTTAGCTGCTTCAAACTCAATGGTTTCTAACGCCGTGCTTTCCGGGTTGGCTGCTTTATACTTATCAACATAGGTGTCGAACTCATTGCTGCGGTTCTCGGTACCCAATACTTCCTGCAAGCTATACAGGGAGCCGCTTGCCACTTTCGAAGCCGGGAATTCATCGAGTACCCGCTTCTGATCAGCAATCGCTTTGTCGTACTGGTGCAGGTTAGCATAGGCGGTGCCCCGTTTCTGCAGCGCATTCGGCACCAGTTTGCTATCCGGCATGTTGTTGATGAGCGTTGTGAAAGACGATACGGCCGCCTCATAGTTACCCGACTCGTAATCAATTACCGCCAGCTGGTACTGGGCATCATCCTGGTAGCGCGACTTAGGATATTTGGCAAGCAACTCCTGCAAAGCATTTTTAGCTTTCTCATTTTTGTTGACGATACTCAGTACCACGCCTTTCTGAAAGAGCGCATAGTCCCTGTCAGCTGAACTTGAGGCAATTACCCGCTCATACAGGTTCAATGCTTCATTATAGTTCTTATTCACATAATATGTATCGGCCAGGCGTAAGGTCGCATCGTTGTAGTTCGGATTACTCGGCTTGATCGCATCAAGGTAGGCCTTAAAATGCGTGAGCGCTTTATCGTATTGTTTGGTATTGAAATACGCGTAACCAATACCGTAGCGCGACTTGATATAATAATCCTCTTTGTTGTTGGGAGCGGTACGGAACACGGCGGCATAACTGTTGATGGCATCATCGTACCGCTGCCCAATAGAATACGCTTCGCCTTTCACAAAATGGCTGGCTGAGGTAACTTCCTTGTCGTACGGGTACTGCAGCGACTTGTCCAGCATCTGCACTGCCTGCGGGAATTTAGCATTGTTAAACAAATCCACAGCATAGTAGTAGGCCACGCGCTGGTAGGTCTGCAGGATGCGCCAGCTCTTCTTCGGCAGGCTCTCGATGTGGCGGATGGCCGCAGCATAATCATTAGAACCAAAATAAGCTTCGCTCAACAACTTGTCTGCTTCTTCCGCCTGCTCCGAGTCCGGGTAGTCTTTCGTAAAGTTGGCCAGCGAGTTGATCACCTCGCGAAAGTTGCCAAGCTCATAACTTACTTGCGCATACTTCAACGTTGCGGCTTCGGTAATGTCCTTATCCTGATCGCTTTTGCGGGCCTGGTCGAAAGCGGTGAGGGCAAATTGCTTGTTGTTTTCTTTCAGGTAGCTCAGGCCCAGGTAATAAGCGGCATTCTGGCCCAGCGCATCTTTTTTCAGCGCAACTTCCTTGAAATTAGCGATCGCGTTCTTGTAGTTGTTGTTCTTGTAGTCAGTGAATGCAATTTTATACTGCACCACCGGATCCAGCGAGCGCTTGCCTTCGGCATACTGGCCAAAGTACTTTTCAGCTGTTTTGTAATCTGCTTTCTGATAGTAAGCATCCCCCACCAGCAGCGCTATTTCATCCGCCTGCTGCACGGCAGGTGTGCGGGCCAGCGCAGCTTCTCCATAGCGGATCACTTCATAAATATCATTCTCCTTGTACAGGATCTCCGTAATCATGTAAGGCACAATGTTGGCGTACGCTTCGTTTTTCTCTGCTATTTTGAGGTCAGCCTTCGCGGCAGCGTAATCGCCTTTGCGGTACGAGATATAGCCAGCGTAGTAATTGGAAGCATAGGCAAAACGGTGCTCATCTTCCCGGAAACCAGTTGTCTTGTTCTTATCGAACCAGATCTTGGCATTGTCGAAATCCTTGGTGGCAAAGTAAGAATAGCCGAGTTTGAACTCCAGTTCTTTGGTTTGCTTGATGCTGAGCAGGTGCAGCGGGGCATCTTTGAGCAGCTCTAATGCTTTTTTATAATCTTTCTGCTCAAAATAGTATAAGCCCAGCTCATAGTTGGCCAAAGCAGTTTTCGGGTGCGTAGGGTACTTATGCACGAAGTTGAGCACAAGCTGTTCCGCATCGGGGTGCAGCAAGTACAAGCCGCTTAAAGCGTAGTAATACTGGGCATCCGCTGTTTTAGCATCGTCCCCAATCAGCTCGATGTATTTTCTAAATGCCTCCTGTGCCGCGCCATACTTGGCCCGGTCAAATAACTCCACGCCTTCGTGGTAGTACGTTTCATTAGAGGCGAATACCTGCGTTTGCTGGGCTGCCACCACGTGCGAGCCGCCAGCCAAAACAGATGCAAGCGCTACTTTATAAGCTATGTTCATATATTTCCTCACCTGCCCAGTGGGCAAAATTGTATCGTTTCACAGGAAGTATACTTCCCCTTTTCAGCCATCGGACCGGTTTTGAGCCAAGACCGGTTGTGTTCAAAGTTAGTAAAATTTAACGCGCGCCTCCGCTCTTTCACGACAATATCTTTCAGACCAGCGGCTTTAAATATGGTACATTAACTATATAATGTCTGATTACCTCAAATATTGTATGTTGTGGATAAATACTGCGCCTTTATACTGCCAGGGCGCGCGGCACCGGATGCAGCATTTTAAAAACGAGCTCCCGCAATATATCAGCCTCACTCATATCGCCGCCAGTAATGCCCTTTACCTGCAGGTCCGCCACCCGCACGAAGTGGATGATATCTATGCAGCGCTGCAGCGGAAATACCCGGAGCGCCTGCATATACTCCTTTACCAGAAAGCCCCGGTTGCCCAGCCCTTTGCGTATACCTGCTTCCGACTTGTCAGCGGCCTGGTGCAGGCTCAACAGTTTGGTAAAAAAAGAAAAGAGTAGCGACAGGTTAGGAATCAGTGGGTTATTCTTTGGATTTGCTTCAAAATAATGGATGATGCGATTCGCCTTCAGGGCATCCCGGGCAATCAGCGCCGACTGCAGTTCAAAAATATTATATTCCTTGCTAATGCCTACATTCTCCTGCACTACCTGTTCGTCCAGCGTAGTACCCGGCCGCAAGTTCAGCAGCAACTTATCTATCTCATTTGCAAGCCGCGACAGGTCGGCTCCGATATACTCGCTCAGTAGCAATACTGCTTGCTGTGTGGCTTTTATGCCTTTTTGCTTCAGGTATTGGTTTACCCAGGCCGGCACCTGGTTTTCATACAGCTTTTTTGTGGTGAGGAGTACCGCCTGTTTACTGATGGCCTTGCCCAGCGCCTTACGGCCATCCAATGATTTGTGCTTGTGGCAAAATACCAGCACTGTCGAAGTCAGCGGGCGTTGCAGGTAAGCGTCAAGTTGGCGCATGCCTTCCTCCTTCTCCAGGTCGGCTATACTTTGGGCTTCCTTTACAATAACCACCGAACGGTCAGCCATCATCGGGAAGCGCTTCGCCTGCAGCAAAATGGTAGCCACGTCTACATCCTTCCCATACAGCACCACCTGGTTAAAGCCCTTTTCGTGCTCCTGCAAGGCGTGCTGCTCAATGTAATCCGAGATCAGATCGATGTAATAGGGCTCCTCTCCCTGCAGAAAATAGACAGGGGCAAACTGCCCGTTTGTGAGCTGCTCCAGAATGCCTTCAGGTGTGTGCGCCATAGGTAATAAGCTGTAACAATAAAGGGCAGCGATACTCCCGTAAATTATACCTTGATGGCTATACGTGCCGCTGCGCCTCTTTTACAAATTTAACCTATCAGCGGCAAAGTCAAAGGAATTTTTTAAAGGGCTACCGAACAGAAGCTAAACCACTGAAAGATGTAGAAAGGCATAACTTATACAAAGGCAATAGCTTGTGTTATGGCAAAAATATTATACTTGAAGGGCAGGTAAATCAATTCATCCACACTGGAATTTGTGAAATCCTCTTCAGTAAATTATTTAGTAAGGCTGGATAGAAGCCGTTTAACCTCAATCAGGTTATCAGTATAGCCAGCCAGGTTACCTTTTCTATCTACCACCACATAAGTCGGAAATCCGGTGATAATGTATTTCTCAGGGAACATGCCGCCGTTTGGCACTACCTGAGAGCTAATGTTTAAGGCGCGTAGAAAGGCAGTGGCCTCTTCGGAAGCACTTTGTGTTACAATAACAGGAACAGCTTTTCCATTTTTGTGGTAGTTACTTACAGCCTTATCGAAACTTAACAAGTCTTCTGGGTTGCTGATGGGTGCACGCATAAAAAGCTGAAAGTTGAGTACAATAACTTTCCCAAGCATGGCTTCCGAACTCAAAGTATCACCCTCTAAAGATTTCATCACAAAAGGCGGGAAAACTTCTCCTGGTTTCGTACGTCGCGATTCATCCCTATAGGATCGATTTTCTTTGTTAACTGGATCATAAACAAACGAGCTGATCTGCCCATACTTATCTATGTTAAACTGAAGTGATGGATGAGGATTCTGCTGTTGTAGTTTTTGAAACGCTTCATAGCTGATCTGTTCTCCTGTTAGTTTATCATAGATTATACTCTTTTCATCTATTTGAAAAGAATGGGTATCGCTGGTAAGCTGAGCAAAGCCCGCAGATGAAAGAGCCGAAAATGCAAGTATAAGCAGGTACTTTTTCATGAAAGGGAAGCTTTGGGGTAGAGAGTTAGTAAGGATCATTCACAATGATAATAGTATAAGGCAATATAGCAAAATAAATATAAGCTATAGTTCACTGCGCATGTCCGCCCCATTCTCCCAACTCTTTTCTATCTTTGCCTCAAACAGATGACACAGGCGTACATGAACCTTATTGAAGAACTGAGATGGAGAGGCATGCTCCATGATTTCATGCCGGGCACAGAAGAACAACTCGCCGCAGGCATGACAAGCGGCTACATTGGCTTTGATCCTACGGCCAACTCGCTGCACATTGGCAATCTGGCTACCATCATGCTGCTGGTACACCTGCAACGCGCCGGCCACAAACCCATAGCGCTGGTTGGCGGTGCTACCGGTATGATCGGGGATCCGTCTGGCAAATCGGCAGAGCGAAACCTGCTGGAAGAAGAAACGCTACAGGCGAACCAGGCAGGTATAAAAGCACAGCTGGAGAAGTTTCTGGACTTTAACTGCGGCGCCAACTCCGCTGAGATCGTAAATAATTATGATTGGTTTAAGGAGTTCAGCTTTCTGGGCTTTCTGCGTGAAGTAGGCAAGCATCTGACCGTGAACTATATGATGGCGAAAGACTCTGTAAAGAAACGCATCAGCGCCGACGAAGAGGGCGATCGTGCCGAGGGGTTGTCCTTCACAGAGTTCTCGTACCAGCTCATCCAGGGCTATGACTTTTACCACCTGTATAAAAATAAGAATGTACGGCTGCAGATGGGTGCTTCTGATCAATGGGGCAACATCACGACTGGCACCGAGTTAATCCGTCGAATGGATGGCGGTAAAGCATTTGCTTTGGTAGGCAAGCTGGTAACGAAATCCGACGGCACCAAATTTGGCAAGTCGGAAGGTGGCAACGTCTGGCTCGACCCAAATCTGACCTCACCCTATAAGTTTTACCAGTTCTGGCTCAATCTTTCAGACGAGGAGACAGAAAAGCTGATAAAAGTATACACGTTGCTTTTGCAGGAGGAGATCCATCACCTCATTGAAGAGCACAAACAAGCCCCTCACCTGCGCGTGTTACAGAAAGCCCTGGCTAAAGATGTTACAATTCGGGTACACTCCGAAGAAGACTATTTAGCAGCGGTAGAAGCTTCAGAAATTTTATTTGGAAAGGGTGATTTAGCAACACTCAGAGCTCTGAAAGAGGATATTCTATTGGCCGTGTTCGATGGAGTGCCTCAGATAGAAATTGCAGCAGCCGACTACCAGCAGGCTACAACCGTGAGTGACCTTCTGGCCGACCTGTCCGGTGGCCAGATCTTTGAATCGAAAGGGGAAGCCAAGCGCATGATCAAAAATGGAGGCGTGAGCATCAACCGCGAAAAGGTGCAAAGCCCAGAGGAACCTGTACAATATGAGCTGCTGCAGCAGAAATACCTGGTAGTACAAAAAGGCAAGAAGAACTACTACCTTATAACTGTTAACTAGCTATTTTACAGGCCAATAGCAAAAAAGGCGACTAAAATTAGTCGCCTTTTTTATGTTTACACTGATAAGGTTTCCCTTACTTTTTATCAGCAGTGCTGTTTTTTGCATCCTGAACTTCCTTACGGATGTCCTGGGCCATGTTCTTCAGGTCCTGCATACCTTTACGTACGCGAGTACCGGCTGCTGCATTGCCTTTGTCGTAGAACTTCTCGAAGTCAGATTCTAAAGACATTACAAGATCCTTGAGTTTGCTAAAGTTGTTGTTCATTTGTGCTACTTATTAATGTGAAACATTTAGTTTAATCGCTCTAATATACACATTTAATGATAACACGCAAAAATTAAGGATATTTAATATATGCCTCTGAAGCAACCTAGGCCGTTACTGCCGGACTTGAATATAATCCCTTATCTAGCTTTTGTGATATTTTTTCGAATGCTGCGATCGTCTCCTGTACGTCCTCTTGGGTATGGGCAGCCGTTGGAATCAAGCGCAACATGATCACATCTTTCGGTACAACCGGGTATACCACAATGGAACAGAAGATGCTGTAGTTTTCGCGTAGATCCAGTGTTAACTGGGTGGCATCTGATATCTGGCCGTTCAGGAACACCGGTGTTACCGGCGACTCTGTGGTGCCAATGTTAAAGCCTTTCTCGCGGAGGCCGCTTTGTAGGGCATTTACTACTTCCCACAGCTTGTCTTTCAGTTCTGGTTTGGAACGCAGCAGTTCCAGGCGCTTTAGCGCACCAACCACCAGCGGCATAGGCAGCGACTTGGCAAAGATCTGCGAACGCATGTTATAGCGCAGGTATTCTACTACCTGCTCATTTGAGGCTACAAAAGCACCAATGCTGGCCATAGACTTGGCAAAGGTAGAGAAGTAGATATCAATGCCGTCCTGAGCGCCTAAATACTCACCTGTACCGGCACCAGTGGTTCCCATCGTACCAAACCCGTGGGCATCATCCACAAACAACCGGAAACTAAATTTATCTTTTAGGGCTACAATCTCATCCAGCTTGCCCAAATTGCCTGACATGCCAAACACACCTTCCGTAATCACCAGAATAGCACCACCAGTGTTTTCTGCCCAACGTGTGGCACGCTCCAGCTGCTTCTCCAGGCTCTCCATGTCGTTGTGCGTATACACGAACCGTTTGCCCTGGTGCAGCCGTACCCCGTCAATAATACAGGCATGCGACTCAGCATCATATACGATCACATCGTGGCGGTCTACCAAAGCGTCAATGATCGACACAACTCCCTGATAGCCAAAGTTAAGCAGCATGGCATCCGGCTTCTTCACAAAATCTGCCAGCTCAGACTCCAACTGCTCGTGCATGTTAGAATTACCAGACATAATGCGTGCACCCATTGGGGTCGCCATGCCCCAGGCAGCAGCAGCGTCAGCATCTGCTTTGCGCACTTCAGGGTGGTTTGCCAGGCCAAGATAGTTGTTCAGGCTCCACGTCAGCACTTCTTTCCCCCGGAACTTCATGCGGGGAGCAATATCACCCTCCAGCTTCGGAAACGTAAAATAGCCATGTGCGTAGTGTGAGTGGCTGCCTAAAGGACCTCTGTTGGTCAACAACTTTTCAAATAAATCCACTTTATGTAATGTTTAGTTATCGGGATAATTTCTCTTTAACGTTTGCTTTACAAGCTTAAACGAATTTTAGCCTTGGTAGCGCTGCAAATTTATGTTTTATATGATTCATAAACAATTCGAACCCTCCGGCAGCACAACCTTTTTACATCGTCAATTTTTATGTTTGATCTCAAAGCCTTTTCTTTGGTAAGAATTCAACGACAGCTTCTGCATGAGAAAAATAAATAAGCTATTGGTAGCTAACCGGGGCGAAATTGCTTTGCGTGTGATGCGTACTGCCAAAGAAATGGGTATCAGCACGGTAGCCATCTTCAGCGAGGCAGACCGGAATGCACTGCACGTGCGTTTTGCCGACGAGGCCGTATGCGTAGGCGGGCCAAAATCCTCTGAATCATACCTGCGTGGCGATGTTATCATTGAGGTATGTAAACAACTGGGCGTCGATGCCATTCATCCGGGTTATGGCTTTTTATCCGAGAATGCTGCCTTTGCACAACAAGTTACCGCGGCCGGGATCATTTTCATAGGCCCCTCTCCTGCCGCCATCGAGCTAATGGGCAGCAAACTGGCAGCTAAAGCGGCCGTGGCGAAGTATGACATTCCGATGGTGCCGGGCACCGAAGAAGCTATTACAGATGTAGAGGCGGCCAAAAAAATTGCACAAGAAGTGGGCTTTCCTATCCTGATTAAAGCAAGCGCTGGCGGCGGTGGCAAAGGTATGCGGGTGGTGGAACGCGTAGAAGACTTCGAACAGCAGATGCAGCTGGCCGTAAGTGAAGCTACTTCTGCTTTCGGTGATGGCTCCGTGTTTATTGAGAAGTATATCGGCTCGCCCCGGCACATTGAGATACAAGTGCTTGGTGATATGCACGGCCATATTGTGCACCTGTTCGAACGTGAGTGTTCCATCCAGCGCCGCCACCAGAAGGTGATCGAAGAAGCGCCATCGGCTATACTTACACCGGAATTGCGGGCTGAAATGGGCCGATGTGCCGTTGATGTGGCTAAAGCCTGCGACTATGTAGGAGCCGGTACAGTCGAGTTTCTGCTGGATGAAAATATGAACTTCTACTTTCTGGAGATGAATACCCGTCTGCAGGTAGAACATCCAGTAACGGAGCAGATCACCGGCTTGGATCTGGTAAAGGAGCAGATCCTGATTGCAGAAGGACAGCCCTTAAGTTTTAAGCAGGAAGACCTGGAAATTAAAGGGCATGCCCTGGAGCTGCGGGTATACGCTGAAGATCCGGCTAACAACTTTTTGCCGGATATCGGCCGCCTTGAAACCTACAAACGCCCGCAAGGACTTGGTGTACGGGTAGATGATGGCTTTGAGCAGGGAATGGATATCCCGATCTATTATGATCCGATGATTGCTAAGCTCGTTACGTTCGGCAAAGACCGTCGCGAAGCAATCGACAAAATGCTGCGCGCAATTGACGAATACCAGATTACAGGCATCGAAACTACTTTGCCATTCGGGAGCTATGTGCTACAGCATGAGGCTTTTGTAAGCGGCAGCTTCGACACGAAGTTTATTGAGCGGTACTTTACGCCGGAAGCACTCCAGGCCAAGGAAAGCGAAGGGATGAATGAAATAGCCGCTGTTTTAACAGCGGAACTCCTCCACACGCACAAACCAAAAACGGACACAGCACAGACTGCCCTTCCGGCTTCTTCTGACTGGCGCAAAAATCGACTGCGCTAAGTATAAGTATAAGTCTATAAGTATAAAGGCGCTGCATAGATGCAGCGCCTTTATACTTATAGACTTGCCTGTCTCTCGTTTATAGCAGATCGAACAGGTTCCGCACTCCTATATACCGCTCTTTCGTAAAACCTTCGCCATACTTTACGCCAATGGCGTGTCCCAGTTCCATAGCGCGGGCTTCCACAAAATCTAAAAACTCCGGCGAAGAGATGTAGGTGTTAGGAGAAGTATCATCCGGGTTATAAAACTGCGTTTTGAAAGCACGGATGGACTCCATTTTTTGCTCCCAGTAAGGTGTAACATCCACCACCAGATCAGGCGTAATGAGCCGGTCCTGAATATAATGGTAGACCACTTTGGGGCGCCAAGCCGCCTGCTCCTGCCCTTGCGCATCGGTTGTCCGAATCATCTTCAGTCCGGCTTTAAAACAAGCTTCCGACACCAGCGCAGAGCCGCGGCCATGATCCGGGTGACGGTCATAGATCGCGTTCATTAGTACAATCTCGGGCTGGTACTGGCGTAGCTTCTCCACTATTTTAAGCTGATGCTCCCGGTCATTCGCAAAAAAGCCATCGGCAAACTCCAAATTATCCCGCACGGAAATTTCCATGATTCGGGCTGATTCTTCGGCCTCGCTGATGCGCGATTCAGCTGTGCCTCGTGTGCCAAGCTCCCCACGGGTAAGGTCAACAATGCCTACTTTTTTACCTGCCGCGATATGAGCGATCAGCGTGCCCGAACAGCCCAACTCTACATCATCCGGGTGAGAAGCAAAGGCAAGTATATCAAGTTTCATAAGTGTGTTGTCGGTTAATGGATACGGAGCTTTCTGCCTACCTTCAGAGTAGAGCGGGCACTCATCTTGTTCAGCTTTGCCAACTGGCTGACGGATATGCCATACTTCTTAGCGATTCCGGACAGCGTGTCGCCCTTGTGTATGGTATGGTATGATACGCGCCTGCCAGCACTAACGCCTCCTCCACTTTTAGAGCCGCCTTTGGCAATATTGTAATAGTTGAACAAGGCCGAGGTGATCACAAAGTTTTGCCCTTTCAGCAGGTAATCCGGGAAATCATACATCAGCTCCGGATCAATCGGGTTGCCCTCATACCGGACCTCATAATGCAGGTGAGAACCTGTGCTGCGGCCCGTGCTTCCGCCTAGTCCTATTACATCGCCTGCTTTTACAAACAACCCGGGCTGCGCCAGGGCTTTGCTCATGTGCCCGTATAGGGTTTCCAGTCCATTGTAGTGGCGTACTACAATGTAGTTGCCGTAGCCACCGCCATCCCATTTATTTACCCGCACCACCCCATCAAAAGCAGCGCGAACAGAATCTCCGGTGTTCAGGTCAATGTCAGTGCCATAGTGCCAGCGGCCCCAACGCCCTCCAAAGTGGCTGGTGATTGGTGTTTCCTCTAGCGGCATTTTATACGCTCTGTGCAGTTTCTCATCGTAGAGCCTGATATCAACAGAATCTTTTAACTGGCGCCCGTCTATCCGGTAAGGATTGATGTTGTGCGTGTCCCAGATCGAATAATAACCTGCAATTTTAATCCAGGAAGAATCCACCAGAACCTCTTCAGACATTTCCACGATCTGCTGCTCTCCCATATCCAGTTCGGAAGTATCCTCACTTACAATCGAAAGCTCTTTTTTAGGATTAAAGTAAATGGATTGGTCAGCTTCCGAATTCTCTTCAGGGAACTCTTCATACTTGATTAAAATAGTGGTATCCGGCCGTACATACTGGATTTTGGGTGTCTTTACTTTAAACAGATCCTTTACTTTGTTTTGCGCAAAAGCATCTGGTGAAAAGAGCAGCAGCCCCAGTAAAAATAGTACAACAGAAAGCGGTGCTTTTTTTGATAACATTAGCATTAATTTCGACTTGCTAAAGCTGGAATGAGGTGTAAATTATATCCTCCTTTAACTTGATAGCAGCCATTTTATTGTGACCCTTGGCGCAATGAAATGCCTGGCGGTTGAAGTCCGCAACAGGCGTAGCCCTTTAGTGCAAATCACGGGAGGCCAGGTAACGCTCGGCATCCAACGCAGCCATACAGCCGGTACCTGCCGCCGTAACAGCCTGGCGGTAAGTAAAGTCCTGCACATCGCCGCAGGCAAACACGCCATCAATATTTGTTTTGGATGTGCCGGGTATGGTTCTGATATAGCCGTTCTCATCCAGGTTCAGGTATTCGGCAAAAACATCCGAATTCGGCTTATGTCCGATTGCTACAAAAAAGCCACTCACCGGAATGTCGCGCAGTTCGTCTGTTACCACGTTCTTTATCCGAACACCTTCTACTGCATGCTGCCCCAGAATTTCTTCCGTCACAGAGTTCCAAAGTATCTCGATGTTTTTGGTTTTCTTTACGCGCTCCTGCATAATGAGCGAGGCACGCATCTCTTCGCGGCGCACAATCATGTATACTTTGCTGCATAGGTTTGCCAGATATGTAGCCTCTTCTGCCGCTGTATCGCCAGCGCCAACTATGGCTACTTCCTGCCCGCGGTAAAAGAAGCCATCGCAAACGGCACAGGCCGACACACCACTTCCATTCAGTCGGGCTTCCGACTCCAGACCAAGCCATTTGGCAGAGGCACCGGTAGAAATGATAACTGTATGGGCTTCAATTACCACTTGGTCATCAATAGTAACTTTGTGTGGCAACGACGAAAAGTCTACAGCTGTGGCAATACCATAGCGCACGTCGGTCCCGAAGCGCTCAGCCTGCTGCTTAAAGTCTTCCATCATCTGCGGGCCGTTAATACCCTGAGGATAACCAGGATAGTTCTCTACGTCATTCGTAATAGTTAACTGGCCACCGGGTTGCAGGCCCTGGTATAAGACCGGTTGAAGCCCGGCTCTGGAAGCATAGATGGCTGCAGTGTAGCCTGCTGGTCCGGAACCAATGATCAGGCATTTTACTCTTTCTATTTCCATATAGGTTGGATACATTCGAAATTCGGATGCAAGTATACAAAAAATCTATGCCTCCGCCTGCATTTGCAGCGGATAATTGCCTGTTGGATACCTGCTGTAAATGCAAAGCCCCGGCTGTCGGGCCGGGGCTTTGCATCAGTAGCTTACAAGTTAACCCAGATAAGGCTTCAGTGCTTTGCTGCGGGATGTATGGCGAAGTCGTCGGATCGCTTTCTCCTTAATCTGGCGCACGCGCTCACGGGTCAGGTTAAACTTTTCGCCTATTTCTTCCAACGTCAATGAATGTTCGCCATTCAGGCCGAAGTATAGAGTAATCACATCAGCTTCGCGCTTGGTTAAGGTAGAGAGCGCACGCTGCACTTCCTTACGCAGTGAGTCATTCATTAGGCCAGTGTCCGGCGACTCTTCGTCTTCATTCTCCAGCACGTCCAGCAGGCGGTTTTCTTCCCCTTGTACAAAAGGCGCATCTACTGACACATGGCGACCGGATATTTTCAGCGTATCCACTACTTCAGCGGTAGTCAGTTCCAGTACTTCAGCGATCTCTTCCGGCGAGGGCTCCCGCTCGAACTTCTGCTCCAGCTCCGAAAAGGACTTAGAAATCTTGTTCAGTGATCCTACACGGTTAAGGGGCAGGCGCACAATACGCGACTGCTCGGCCAAAGCCTGCAGAATGGACTGACGGATCCACCAAACGGCATAAGAGATAAACTTAAAACCTCTTGTCTCATCGAAACGTTTGGCTGCTTTTATCAGGCCGAGGTTACCCTCGTTGATCAGGTCACCTAGCGAGAGGCCCTGGTTCTGATACTGCTTTGCCACCGACACTACGAAACGCAGGTTGGCTTTTGTTAATTTCTCAAGCGCAAACTGATCCCCTTCCTTTATCCTCTGAGCTAACGATACCTCTTCATCGGGTGTAAGCAAATCTACTTTGCCAATCTCCTGTAAATATTTGTCGAGCGATTGGCTTTCGCGATTAGTAATCTGTTTGCTTATCTTGAGTTGTCTCATCAGAGTATTTTGTTAATCAAAAAGTAAAATTCTTTTATTCGTATCGGTTTCTTAACACCCGAAAACCGCGCAAAGTTCTTGCATCTTCCAAATAAAGTCAAGGAGGCAGAATCGCGCGGCAAAAAGAAAAAAGCTCCTGACGCCCTTTCCGGAATGAAACGGCGTCAGGAGTAATAAGAAGGGTTATTGTGCTTGCTTCTGTTCAGGTTTAGGCAACACAGCTTTACGTGACAATTTGAATTTGCCCGTCTTTTTATCGATGTCAATCAGCTTCACTTTCACGTCTTCTCCTACTTCCAGCACGCCATCCATGGTTTCGAGGCGCTCGTGCTTGATCTCGGAAATGTGCAGTAAACCATCTTTGCCTGGCATGAACTCTACAAAGGCGCCGTATGGCTGAATAGATTTTACTTTGCCGATGTATTCTTCGCCAATTTCAGGCTGCGCCACAATACCTCTGATCTTGGAAACTGCACTGTCCATTGAATCCTGGTTGCTGGCGAAAATGTTTACGTGGCCTTTTTCATTTTTCTCTTCAATGATGATCGTGGCACCCGTATCCTTCTGAATCTGCTGGATCACTTTACCGCCTGGTCCGATCACAGCACCGATAAATTCTTTATCGATAATGATGTTGAACGAACGTGGTGTATGTGGCTTGTAATCCGGATTCGGAGCAGAAAGCGTTTTGTTCATCTCATTCAGGATGTGGGCACGGCCTTCTTTTGCCTGTGCCAGCGCCTGGCCAAGAACTTCGTAAGAAAGACCTTGCACTTTAATGTCCATCTGGCAAGCCGTGATACCATTCTGCGTACCGGTTACCTTGAAGTCCATATCGCCCAGGTGATCTTCATCCCCCAGAATATCAGAAAGCACAGCAAATTTGCCGCTCTTCTCATCAGTGATCAATCCCATGGCAATACCGGAAACACCTCCTTTTACAGGTATGCCGGCATCCATTAGCGCCAGACTACCAGCACAAACCGTTGCCATTGACGAAGAGCCATTCGACTCCAGGATATCAGATACAATACGGATTGTATAAGGGTTCTCCGTTTCAGGAGGCAACACCTTTTTCAGCGCACGCAGCGCCAGGTTACCATGACCAATCTCACGACGGCCCGGGCCTCTGTTGGGCTTTACCTCACCGGTTGAAAAAGCAGGAAAGTTGTAATGCAACAGGAACTTGTTCGTACCCGATACCATTGCGCTGTCGATCATTTGCTCGTCCAGCTTAGTACCCAGTGTTACAGTAGTGAGAGACTGTGTTTCGCCGCGCGTAAATACAGCAGAGCCATGTGTACCAGGCAGGTAGTTCACCTCAGACCAGATCGGACGTATCTGATCTAACTGGCGACCATCCAGGCGCACACGATCGTTGAGCACCATGTTACGCACAGCCTCTTTCTCTACATCATGGAAATATATTTTGATCAGGCCGGTATCATAGGTATGATCTTCCGGCAGTGAAGCCATAAATTCTTCGAGCACGGCGCCAAAGCCTTCTTTGCGGTCAGATTTGCTGGCGCTGCCTCTTTTAGCAACTTCGTAAGCTTTCTCGTAAGTAGCATCATACACGCGCTGGCGAAGTTCTTCGTCATGCGTTTCATGGGAGTACGTGCGCTTCTGCTGCTTGCCAACCATTTCGGCCAGTTCAAGCTGCGCCTGGCACTGCACTTTGATAGCTTCGTGGGCATATGCGATAGCTTCCAGCATTTCAGCTTCTGAAACTTCGTTCATTTCACCTTCCACCATCACTACACTGTCCAGGGAGGCGCCTACCATCAGCTCGATATCGGCACGCTGCAGGTCTGTTACACTTGGGTTGATCACCAACTGGCCATCAATTCGAGCCACACGCACCTCAGAAATAGGTCCGTTGAACGGGATATCGGATACGGCCAGGGCAGCAGAAGCAGCCAGTCCGGCAAGTGCATCCGGCATGATGTCCGTATCAGCGGAGATCAGGTTTATCGTCATTTGTGTTTCGGCATGGTAATCGTCCGGGAACAGCGGGCGCAGTACACGGTCTACCAGGCGGGACACTAATACTTCATAGTCAGAAAGTCTTGCCTCGCGGCGCAGGAAGCCTCCGGGTATTTTACCGGACGAAGCAAATTTTTCCTGGTAGTCCACAGAAAGCGGCAGGAAGTCGACCCCTTCACGGGCATCTTTGTTTGAAACAACGGCAGCAAGCAACATGGTATTACCCATTTTCACTACAACCGAACCGTCAGCCTGTTTGGCAAGTTTACCAGTTTCAATGGTTATCTCCCGGCCATCCGGAAGAAGGATTGTTTTGTTAATCGCGTTATAAGACATCTTCAATTGTTTTTACATCAGAAACGGGAACACCCATTGCGTTCGCCGTCGGGCACTATACTGGCAAAAAGAAGGAGGGGAAGGCATAAAAAAGTTAAGGGAATTCCTAGTAAGAATTCCCTTAACTCTAAATAACTTATTTTCTGATACCTAGCTCGGCAATAATGGCTCTGTATCGTTCAATTTCAGTCTTCTGCAGGTAGTTCAGCAATCTTCTTCTCTTGCCAACCAGCTTCAGAAGGCCCAGGCGCGTGCTGAAGTCTTTTTTATGGATCTTCAGGTGCTCTGTCAGGTCCGCGATGCGCGTTGTAAAAAGGGCGATTTGAGACTCCGCAGAACCGGTGTCAGTCTTAGACTTTGCCTGGCCGTGCTTTTCAAAAATTTCTTGTTTCGCTTCAGTAGTTAATTTCATTGCGTATAAAAAAATATCAATCTGTTTTTTTTGGCAAAAAGATGCTGTATAAGCCGCAAAGATATAGAATTTAATTAAACTTAAAAACAATTACGTCATACATCTTTTTTGCGCAATATTATATTTTGCTTCGGCGCAAGCGTGCCATCATCTTCCGCCAGAAGTCCACTTCCAGCAAACTGGAGTCGTTACGGGCCTGGTAGAGGAAGAAAAGCCCTATCGGCAGCAGGATCAGGTTCGCTCCCCACATACCGGCGCCAACAGACACCAGACCTTCGCGCGCCCATTTCTCGCCAAGTATGGCTATCACATACATCAGAATAAAGAAAATAATGGAGATCAGCACCGGCACGCCTAATCCTCCTTTTTTGATGATCGCCCCTAATGGTGCCCCGATCAGAAACATAACCAGAATGGCAGCAGATTGGGTATACTTGCGCCATATCTCAATCTCATAGTTGTTGGCCTCCCGAACAGTACCATTCACCCGCTCCAGGTAACTGGCAGTATAGCTTTTTATATTGCGTGCTTTGTTGGTAGCTTGCTGCAGCGCGTTTATGTTTGGCGTTTCAAGCTTCTTCTCTACCTTCTTACCAGTAAGCCGCATACCGTTCTTCACACGTGCAGTATCGGCCTTAAAGTACATATAATAAGGATCTATGTTGGCGGCGTATAGATTTTGCTCCCGCTGGCTATACTGCCGCAATGAGTCCGTAACGTGCGTCAGTTGGCCGATGTTCTTCATCATTTTATTATCCGAGAACAGCTCCTCTTTGGTACGGTCGAGGTTAAAGGAAGCCAAGCTGAGCACGATCTTACTTTCGTCAAACTGCTGCCGCGTAAACTGGTCGCTGTTTCGCCGGAAAGCCGCTCCCCCTCCCTGGTCTACATACATGTTGCCGTCAAATAACTTTAGTACCAGGTAGGTATCATTATACTCTGTATACATCTGCCCTGAGTCGGCAAGTATAACTTTGGTACTGGCTCCCCCTTTCGAGTGGTCATAAATCATCACATCACGCAACGACTTACCATCCGCCAGCTTTTTGTTGATTTTGATACTGTAACCGGGAAGACCGTTGTAAAAGGCGCCTTCCTTAAAGTTCATCGTGGGCTTCTTCTGACGTATATCCCATAAAAGGCTATAGGCTTTGAGGTTGGCTTTGGGCACCACCTGGTTGTTGAAGAAAAAGGCGCCAATGGTGAGGGCTGCGACCACAAAAAACACGGGGCGCAGAATGCGGGGAAGCGCTATACCGGAAGTTTTGATGGCGGTCAGTTCGTGGTGCTCACCCAGGGTGCCAAAGGTCATCAGGGAAGAAAGCAACACTGCCAGCGGCAAAGCGACAGGGGCCATGTTCAGGCTGAAGTAGAACAGGAGCTCTCCGAAAACTTCTGCCCCAAGCCCTTTTCCCACTAGTTCATCCAGGTACTTGAGCATGTACTGTGTAAGCAGGATGAACTCTACCACAGCAAAGGTAAGTATAAAAGGGCCGGTGAACGACCGCAAAATAAGCTTGTCTAATTTCTTCATGTGGGCCTGTGCGGCGGTTGCAATGTATGGTTCTGGTTACCTGGTATAGTTAACAAGAAGCAACCAAAAATCGTGCAAAGATATGCAGTGTGGGCTTAAGGTGTGCTACCCTCCTACTATTTCGCGCAGGTTTTGCATCAGGTTATCCCACAACTCCTCTAATTCTTCCTTGTCGTCCTCTCCGGTATAGTCTACTACTTTCAGGAATTGCTCCTGCGTCAGCTCACTCGACTCGATGGTAAAATCGATATAGGGGGCATCTACCTGCTGCCGCTTATGCTCGTCTAAAAAAATAAACCGGACAGACCGGTTGGTACGAAGCCCCGTTAATTCAGCACGATGGTTGCGCCCATCCCAGATAAAGTTAAAATGTTTGTCCTCATCTATCACCACATCATCGCAAAACCACTGGGCCAGGCCGCTTGCTGTGCTCAGGTAAGGGTATAGCAATTTAGAAGATGCGTTAATAGGGTACTCCCGGATAAACTTTATTTTAGTAGCCTTCGTCATATGAGGTATGGTAAGTGTCTGAGTAAGTATAGCATTAATTTCTGACTGTTTGAATATTTAAAAAATAAAATATTTTTTTTTGAACGCTAAACTTGTTTGATTAAAAAACAATCTGCTATATTTGCACCCACAATTCGGCGGGGTAGCTCAGATGGTTAGAGCGCAGGATTCATAACCCTGAGGTCGGCAGTTCGATTCTGCTCCCCGCTACTTTTCTGAAAGGCCACGCTGCTGTAGCAGCGTGGCCTTTTTGCTTAAACAATTCTGCTTTGTGCAATCAGCAAGCACTATAATCATGCCCCGCTAGCTGGCATCCGTCTTACTACCAACAGTTTGCCGTGGCTTATAGTATAAAACGTTTTCCTATGATCCATATTTTGTCTGGTCTGCCGTAGCTTTACGACAGGCATTTACTATTACCAATTTGCTTTTCAGTTATACTACTAACCACTTGTTATGAAGCATACCTTTTACATCCTGCTCCTGCTGATTATGTTGCCCCTGCAGTACCTGCTGGCTCAGGCTGCAACACCAGAGCAAGGATATTATCTCCTTAAACCCGACCGCGTGTTTGATGGCGAACAGATGCACGAAAACTGGCAGGTGCTGGTGCATGGCCATACTATCGAAGCAACAGGAGCAGCACTTCAGGCTCCTGCCGAAGCACAAATAATCCTTTTGCCCGGTATGACCCTGCTGCCTGGTCTTATCGAAGGCCACAGCCACTTGTTTCTGCACCCCTACAACGAAGTAAGTTGGAACGACCAGGTACTCAAAGAATCCAGGGCAGAGCGCACGGCCCGGGCAACGGTGCATGCCCGCAATACCTTACTGGCCGGCTTTACGACGGTGCGTGATCTGGGAACGGAAGGTGCGGGCTTTGATGATGTGGGACTGAAGCAGGCTATCAGCAAAGGGGTTATACCTGGCCCGCGCATGCTAGTGGCAACTAAAGCTATTGTCGCTACTGGCAGTTATGGCCCCAAACCTTTCAGTGCAGAACTGGAAGCCCCCGTCCTGGGAGCAGCCACTGCCGACGGTTATGATGCCCTGATCAAAGAAGTACGCACCCAGATCGGCAAGGGAGCGGATATCATAAAAGTTTACGCAGACTATCGCTGGGGAGCAAATGGCGAGGCAGAACCAACCTTTACAGAAGAGGAGCTTAAAACCATCGTGGCGGTAGCAAATAGCAGCGGCCGCCCAGTTGTAGCGCATGCGGCTACTGCCGAAGGTATGCGCCGCGCGATTATGGCTGGTGTTGCCACCGTGGAGCATGGCGATGGCGGCACTCCTGCGCTGTTCAAGCTGATGAAACAAAAAGGTGTCGCCTTCTGCCCTACGCTGGCTGCCGGAGATGCTATTGCTCAATATAGCGGCTGGCAGAAAAGAATACAGCCTGAACCAACTCACCTGCAGGAGAAACGGCAAAGCTTTGCTGAAGCCCTCAAAGCCGGGGTTACCATATGCATGGGCGGCGACGTGGGCGTTTTCCCGCACGGCGATAATGCCCGCGAAATGGAAATGATGGTGGCTTATGGTATGAAACCGGTGCAGGTGCTGCAGGCTGCGACAGCCGTGAATGCCCGGGTTTTTGGTTTGGCAGATAAAGTTGGCCAGATCAAACCAGGCTTGCTGGCCGATATCATTGCCGTGAAAGGCAATCCGGCCACGACGATAGAACAGGTACGGCAGGTGCAGTTCGTCATGAAAGACGGAACAATCTATAAACAACCTTGATCTTTGCAGCAGTATAGTACAGAAGCGAGCAGTGCACTCCTCAGCTGCAAATTAGTCCATATGCCAAGGTACTGATGAAGGCACCGCAGTTGCTGTAACTCCTGCTAATTCAAGTATCAAATTAGCGCAGCCGGATAAACAAAAAGGCTTCAGAAACTTCTGAAGCCTTTTTGTTTATCCGGCTGCTTAAATACCTCTATCCTCGTGGCAGGTGGCTCATACACCATTTTATTGCTAAAAAGATAGGCTCCTGCATTATACAAGAAGCAGCCTGGTAGCGGCGCTTAGGTCTTAATAATTATACATGATGTCATAGTAGTCGCGGGCCATGCGCTCTGCGGTAAAAGTAGGGACGATATCACGCATACTTTGTTTCATGATCTTCATCCACTTTTCCCGGTTCAGGTAATAAGCCGGAACAATTTCGTTCTCGAGGATCTGCATCATGTTGTTGTAATCTGCATCGTCCTGCATTTCCGGCGGTTGGGTAGTATCAGCCACCGGTATGATAAAGCTGTTTTCCCCGTGGCGGGCATATTCCGGAATCCAGCCATCCTGAATCGAAAAGTTAATGGCTCCGTTCATCGAAGCAGTCATGCCACTCGTGCCAGACGCTTCCCGTGGCCGGCGTGGCGTGTTTAGCCAAATATCAGCGCCATATTTCAGTTTTCTGGAGAGGTCCAGCTCATACCCTGTCAGGACAGCAAAGTTTTTGCGCTTGTACGATAGTTTCACCAACTTATCGAAAGTGTTTACTGCGCCTGAATCAAACGGATAAGGCTTGCCTGCCCAGATAACCTGCACCGGTTGCTCTTCACGGCCGATAAGCGCAAAAAAGCGGTCCAGATCACGAAGCAACAGGTCGGCACGTTTATAAGCAGCAAATCGGCGGGCCCATACTATTGTGAGTACGTCCGGCTGAAAGAGCTTCCCTGTCTGGTCGGCCACCACCTCAAATAAGCTCTGCTTCATTTCGGCCTTGCGCCGTACCAGCGCGGCATTATCATCATCTTTCAATGCTTGGTTCAGGGTCTGATCCATCCAATACGGTACATTCTGGGCATTGGTAATGGCTTTGATCTCGCATACGCCTTCATTCTCGTACCACATTTGCCGGGCCACTTCGCCATGCAGCTGCGATACACCGTTGGCTACTTTCGCCAGGCGGAGGGCAGCCAGGGTATGATTGAACATCTGGCCGTGCATGCCAGTGATGTTGCGGGCCTCATCCAAAGAAACGCCATCAAAAAAGCCCATTCTATCCAGGAATAGGATATCGTGCTCTTCGTTACCAGCTTTCTCTGGTGTATGCGTGGTAAACACCACGTGCTTGCGTAACTCGCTTAAGTCGCGGTATTTGTTGTAAAGGTGAAACGTAAGTGGTAGCGCATGGCCTTCGTTCATGTGGTAAATCTCGGCCCCTCCTAATGCTTCTACCACCTTTGCACCGCCTATACCCAGCACTATGCCTTGCGCAATGCGGGTAGACGCTTCCGGATCGTAAAGCATGTGGGTGATGGTGCGTGCCAGGTAATCGTTGCCTGGTACTTCCGTTGTGAGGAAATACATAGGCACTGTACCAAAGGTCTCTGGCTTCAGCACCATCGCTTTCACCAGCACGGGGTGCCCGTTTACCTGCACTGTTACCGTAATGCCACTATCCTCCAGGTAAGTATAAAACTTCTTCAGAAACTGTACCCGCATGGTCTGATCTTCGTTTCGCACCTGATCGTAGTAGCCGTATTCCCACAGAATACCAATTCCGATCATGTTTTGCCGCAGATCAAAAGCGCTGCGCATATGGGAGCCCGCCAGAAAACCTAAACCTCCGGAATAGATCTTCAGGGCCTGGTGAATACCAAACTCCATACTGAAATACGCGACGCGTTTACTATATCGCTCATCGATATCGTGCGAATGTGACCATCTGTTGTACTCTGTCATAAAAATATTCTTTTGTTAATAACTAACTATTTCGCCTGAAATAAGCAGGCGACCTACAGATTAGAAAGTTTACGCAAAAAGAGCAATTTGATTACAAAAAAACAATTTCACTCCTAAACGACTTACTTATTTACCAATTGTAACGGACAGTATCATGCTATGCCGGTACGGCAAAAGGTAATCTAACTCCTTTGTTTTTACGAGTGCTCTACCCTGCTAAAGACCAGTTTACTGTTTTAATACCCAGGCCAAAGCTGGTGCAAAGCTACTATAAGTATACAGAAACTTTCGGATTATCTAACATACTCGTACATTTAGCATCTGAATATTTGAAAACTAATATGGATAACGGATTGGTGCTTGGCGTTGATATCGGAGGCTCGCATATCACGGCAGCCCTTGTCAATCTTCAGGCGCGAGCTATTCTACCCGAAACACTCACCCGCACATACATTAATGCGCACAGTTCCGCCCACGACATCATTTCTGCCTGGGCTACCACCATGCAAATGGCCTCGGGTCAGTTACCAACCACTTCTCTTTCTATCGGTATTGCCATGCCTGGCCCTTTTGATTATGAGAACGGCGTTAGCAAAATGCAGGGGCAGGATAAGTATGATGCGCTTTACGACCAGAACGTTCGGGATTTGCTGGCAGAAAGATTGGACATGGAGCGCCAGCATATCCGTTTTATGAATGATGCCGCTTGTTTTTTGCAGGGCGAAGTATTCGGAGGTGCGGCCCAGGGTTTCCAACACGTGATCGGCCTCACCCTTGGCACAGGACTTGGTTCAGCACGCTATCATGGCCACATGGCTGAAGACGCAGCGCTATGGTGCTCTCCCTTTTTAGATAGTATCGCGGAGGAATACCTGGTGACACGATGGTTTGTGAATCATTACCAGAGGAGGACAGGCACTGCTGTATCCGGGGTGCGCGAACTGGTAGCTGATGCTGCTGCAAATACGGAAACAAGGGCTCTCTTTGAAGAGTACGGGCGTAATTTGGGCAACTTTCTGGCTAATTTTATTGCAATCGATAAACCGGAAGCTGTCGTTATAGGGGGAAATATTGCCCGGGCGATGGCTCTTTTTCAGCCGCACGCAGAAAAGGTGCTGGCTGACCGGGCACTAACCGTGCCCCTGTTCCAGTCCACCCTTGCAGAGGAGGCAGCCCTGATTGGAGCGGCCAGTTGCTGGAGCACTAACTAATAACGTACAACCCTGAAAGTATACCAAGAAAGCTATACTACAGGTGGAGGAGCCGGGCTTTAGAAATTATACCATACCTAAGTTATAGAGAGCTTTGTTCTTAAAAAGGAAAGTGTCAGCTCCCAAGCTTCAGCAGCAGCTTCAGCGTTGTAGCTGGCTCGTTCGTTGCAAAAGAAGCCGTGATCCGCATCCGAAATCTCTACGTTTACATACTGTTTACCGGCAGCAGTTAGCGCATCTTTAACCTGCTGTATCTGCTCCTGTTGGATATGCTTATCCAGCCCACCCCAGAAAAACAGCATGGGCGCCTGTATGGCTGCAGCCCTACCAAGGAGGTCGGGAATTCTGCCGCCATAGTATGAAACAGCCGCTTTAAAAGGCAGAATGGTATTCGCCAGAAAGGATGTGCGCCCGCCCATACAATACCCTGTACAGACAATCAGGTCTTTTCGTATGCCTGGCTGTTGCTGCAGCCACTTCCAGGCGGCGTTTGCATCGGCCTCCAATCCTGCTGTTGTTAGCGCCTGCATGTGCGGTAAGGCCGCTGCAAAATTGTTGTAGTCTATTGTGACACCGGGTGCCCCGGACCTGTGAAAAAGTTCTGGTGCAATCACAACATATCCTTCAGCTGCAAAGCGATCACATACGCTTCGGATATGTTGATTTACACCAAAAGCTTCCTGAAAAACAATAAGCCCGGGATAAGTACCTGTTCCGGGCAAAGGGCTGGCTACATAAGCCTGCATTTCTGTGCCGTCCTGCACTTCCAAAATTACATTTGCCTGGTTTATTTCCATAGATATCTGCAAAAGCATCGGAGCACCTAACAGCTTCCTGCAGGCCAAGAACTCCGACAAAAGTAAATAATGAGAACGAAAAGATTTAAAACGGAACAGCCGCTCTACAAGTATAGAACGGCTGCTCCTGAAGGTGTTACACGATAATTCCTGTCACACTTACCTGTTACGTATAAGGTTTCTGAACTCGTGTTACGGGTTATTGATTGTCCGTATCGATGGTTTCCGTAGTAGTGGAAGTATCCATGTCAACGGTAGTCTTCTCAACTTGTACTTCTGAAACGGTAGTGTCAGCGTCGATGACCTTTTCGTTATCGCCTGTAGCGGTGCCAGTATTACTGTCACACGAGTAAATACTTAATGTTCCAAGAACAAGAGCACCTGCAAAAAATAGCTTTTTCATAATTATAAATTTAAGTCTTACATCAACAAATATACGATTTAGAATCATTTAACTAAATATATATTTATTCTATGCTATCCCTCTACGAAGTTAATTTTAAAAAGGATATAAGAACTTACTTGATTCGGCAATTAAATACCGGCTCAATGTGCAGTTTTGCAAGAATTACAGAAGTTGAGCACAGAACTGCTTTATAGCTTCTTTTAAAATAGCTCTGCAAAAGTAAATCGTTATGTCCTCCCCTTAGGAAGAAGTGGATGCTGTGCCTAGCGCCGATTTTTATATCCTGAAATGATCCTGCATTTAAAACTTATATTTTGTTACCTGCTACTTTTTATAAATACGGGCTACATACCCACCACCCGGGGCCATGCTTATATGCAGTTTCCTATCCTGCGGCACAGCAATTATTTCATGTTTATAATCCGAAGCTTTTCTGTCGGCGTTTATTCCATCTTTCATCACTTCCGCTTCATAAGCGCCATCTCCTAAAAAAGAAAGGTCTAACTCTAGTTTGCGAGCATCCCAGTTGGTCATGGCTCCTACATACCACTCCTTTCCTTTTCGGCGGGCGATGGCAACGTACTCCCCTATTTTACCAGAAAGAGCTTTTGTCTCGTCCCATGTTTCCGGTACGGCAGCAATAAAGGCAGTGCTTTCCATCTCCTTTTTATAGTTCGTCGGGCTGTCTGCCAGCATGTTTACCGGCGATTCAAATACCACATACTCGGCTAACTGGCGGGCACGGGTGCCCTGGCTCATGGGTTCTGAGTTTACAGCCCGAAAATTATTTTTAGTTGCATTCCGCATGGCGCCCTGTGTGTAGTCCATCGGGCCAGCCACCATACGTATGAAAGGGATTGTTACATCATAGGTTACCTGATCAACCGAAGTTTGTCCGATATCGGGCGTGGCCCACTTCATCTGTTCCAGGCCATGCACACCTTCAGAATTGATCACGTTCGGGTACGTGCGCTGCAAACCGGTAGGCTTATAAGCCCCATGAAAATCCATCAGGAGTTTGTTCTTAGCCCCTGTTGCTGCGGCCCGGTAGTAAAAGTCTACAACCTGCTGGTCATCGCGGTCCATAAAATCAACCTTAAAGCCTTTTACCCCCATATCCGCATAATGCTTGGCCACTTTTTCCATGTCGCGGTCGAAGGCGTGATAGCCGGCCCACAGGATGATGCCTACATTTTTCTTTTTGCCATAGTCGATCAGTTCTTTCAGATCGATCTCAGGTACCACCTGCATCAGGTCTGCTTTTTTATTTACCGCCCAGCCTTCATCCAGAATAACATAGGGGATTTTGTTCTCTGAAGCAAAATCGATGTAATATTCATAGGTGTCGTTGTTGATGCCGGATTTGAAATCAACTCCGCTGATATTCCAGTCGTTCCACCAGTCCCAGGCCACTTTGCCCGGCTTGATCCATGAAGTGTCCTTCAACCGCGATGGCGAGGCTAGTTTGTAAACCATGTCGCTGTCAAGTAGCTCTTTGGCATCTGAGGCAATAATCAACACGCGCCACGGAAATACACGGGTGCCCTCGGCTCTGGCAATATAGTTTTCTCTTTCTTTAACCAGCATCTGCAGTTCGTTGTGGCCGCCCTGTTCTACTGTTTTAGGATAAGGCGCAAACACGCCCTGCAGCGCCGTGCTACCCGGCTTCTGGAGCAGGTACATACCCGGGTAATCCTCCAGATCAGCTTCGGTGATAGCAAGCTTTTTATCATTGGCCTCCTCTACTACCAAGGGCAAAAAAGCCAAGCGCTGCGGGTCGAGTTGGGAGATGGGTGCGTGAGTATAGGTATTCTCAAAGGAATTGAAGAACTGCTCCTCAATAGGAGTCTTTTCCCCCAGCTTTACGTAGGGCACAAAGGCGGGGTAATCCGAGGTGAAGTTAAACCTGGCGACTTCGTTCTTCACCTGAAAATCATTCTTTTTAGAAGTAGCAAAGCGGTAGGCTACACCCTCGTTATAGGCGCGAAAAATAATGCTGTAATCATCCTTGAAGTGCAGTACCATTTGGTTGTAATTATCCTGAATAGTTGCTCTTTTATAGATCGGAGGCGCGATCGTCTCGTTAACGGTTATATTTTTAATGCTTTTCAGATGCGGCTGAACGCCCAGTGCATCTCCGTTTTGCAGGAGCAGCGCCATGGGAGACGGAGCCAACATCACATCACCTTCGTGCTGCACCGTATACATAATCGTGTCCTGCAACATTACCTTCACTTTCACCTTCCCATCCGGCGACTGTAGTGTATAACTTTTCGCATTACCTGTCTGCTGCGCTGCAGCGACATATCCGCTGCTAATCAGCAAGATCAATAAAAGGAGCTTTTGCTTCATCGTTTACATTATTAGCTGGTTCACGTTGCCTAACTTACAAAAAAAGCCGTGTAGTTAAAAGCCTAACATCCTATCCTGCTGTTTCCACTTCTGGCTTAAAGCAAACCTGTATCTTGCCTGTGGCTATGCCAAATAGTTAAGCTCACCTTTACTCACACAGGTTTGTGGCTGCCAGTTTACCACTCCGTTATACTTGCGAGCGCACGCAAGTATAGCTTAGGTGTTTCTTCTGATTAAAACTTACTGCCCTTTGCCCCGCATCTGTTTTTCCATGGCATCCCACATTTCTTGCGGAATCTTATCAAAGCTATTGAACTCTCCTGCACCGTAGAGCCATTCGCCGCCATCGATGGTGATTACCTCCCCGTTCACAAAAGCCGCATAATCCGAAACCAGGTAAGCAGCCAGGTTGGCCAGTTCCTGATGCTCTCCAAATCGCCCTACAGGAATGCGTTTCATAGGATCCAGCTGCTCAGCCAGTTGCTTTGGAAAAAGGCGCGTCCAGGCACCTTCTGTGGGAAATGGGCCCGGCGCAATGGCATTAGAACGTACGCCATACTTAGCCCACTCCGAAGCCAGTGAGCGCGTGAGTGCCAGCACACCAGCTTTGGCACAGGCAGAAGGCACCACATACCCTGAACCGGTCCAGGCATACGTGGTGACAATGTTCAGGATGGCGGCCTGCTGCTTTTGGGCTATCCAGTGCTTGCCCAGCGCCAGGGTGCAGTTGTAGCTGCCTTTCAGCACGATGTCGGTGATCACATCAAACGCTTTATGGCTGAGGCGCTCCGTGGGGCTTACAAAGTTACCGGCTGCATTGTTTACCAGCACATCCACCTGTCCGAACCTGTCGAGCGTCGCCTGTAGCATGGCTTCTACCTCTGCATACTTGCGCACATCGCAAACCACCGGCAGCACCTGCCCTCCTGTAGCCTGTTCCAGTTCCTGGGCCGCCTGCTCCAGCACCTCCTGCTTGCGGCTGCAGATCACCGCATTGGCGCCCAGTTCTAAAAAATACTGAACCATGGAACGGCCTAATCCCGTACCTCCACCAGTTACGATGATAGTTTTACCTTTTAAGGCCCCTTCTTTCAGCATGGGTTCTGCTTTCATAAGTATAGTGTTTAAGGTTTTGGCAGTGTAATATTGCTGCCTGATCAGGTTAAAGATAAAGATACAATTTGATGAAGGCTTAAATTAATTGCTTTTGCTATGAAGACGAAAGAACAGTTGCAGCAGGAGTTGATGCAGTCCGTAGACGGGCTGCTGATGCATAGTGAGATTGAAGCACCTTTTGAGTTTGTTTACATCCGCCTTCGCCCGGACCAGTCGTATGGCCCCGAAGCCGTGGCCGAGTGGGCCGGCAAACCTTCCGGAATGAAGGTGCAGACAAAGGAGCTGGAGCAGTTTATGCAAGAGATGAAAGGACTCAGCACCGATGCCCGCTGGAATAACAGCGCTGTTGGTTACCAACTGCTGACCGACAAGTTACATGCGCTGCTGGAAAACGTGAAGGTATACTGTATCACGCAGATTGGGACGGAAGTATACATGCTGGGCAAAGCAGAAGACGGCTCCTTCTGTGGCTTACGAACCATGGTAATCCATGATGAGGCGACTATAGCGGAAGACTAGCTGCCCTTTCCTGCGCGGGGATGATCCTGCAGGAGCTTGTTGGCAGCAATGATCCCGCTCAGACACACCCCGGGTATACCCTGGCCGGGATAAACGGTATCACCACAAACGTAAGCTCCGCGGTGGTCCAGGCGGGCGTCCTTCATCTGCCAGGGCCTGATGTGGCGGTACTGCGGGTAGCCGCCAACTGCCCCAAAGGCACGGCGCGTCCAGAACTGCCAGGCCCCGGGTGTGGCGCCTTGTTTATACTTAATGTTGCCGGGCTGAATCAGTCCGCGCTCTACCAGAACCTGCCGTATCACCTCCTCCAACGCTTCTTTTTGTTGAATGTAAGTTTCTGCCGGATCAGGAATATGGGTGCTGACGGACGCCACCACCTCACCTGCGGGCGCCCGCAGCTGATCATCTTTCGGGCTGAAGCTGATGAAAATGCTCTTGCTGCCTGTGAGCGGTAGTCCGCCTGGCACGTGCACCTGGTGGTGAAGCACATCGGGTGGGTCCTGCTGCAGCACCAGGCTCATGGTAAAAGCGCCGTTCAGCAAGGGCGAAGGCAAAACATACGGTTGCAGCTTCTGCTGCACGGCTGCATCCTGGAAAAGCTTTATGGTGTTGTTAAGTGGAATACCACTGATAACAAAACGGCTGCTGAACGTAGCTTTAACTGTTTCGGTCTGGTACCCCCCTGCCACGGGTGTGATTGTTTTTACGTCCTGCCCATACTTCACCTCCCCTCCTTTTTCCTGCAGGTACTTTACTACCGGCTTAACCAACTGCAGCAGACCTCCGGGCACGTAATAGTTTCCGTAGAGGGTATAACACAAAGCCGTGGCACCAAAGGGCTCACTCACTTCCCCCACATAATTTTGGGCTGTTATTAGCAGCTGCTCGTTCACAAAATCCACAAAGAGCTGGTTTTGTAGCAGGTCATACTTGCGCAGCACGTCCTCCATAGTGCGAAAAGCTCCCCGCGCCAGCATTAGCTGCGAGGGGCGCGCCCGCAAAGCAGCATGCAAAAGGTCCGTGACTTTGGAGACAGGAAAACTCTGCTGTTGCAGCGAAGTGCGCCACACCTGTTTACTGACCTTGTAACAATGTTCCCAGAAAGGCCGCTGCTGGTAAGAGCCGAACACCCGCTCCGCCTCAGCGATCCAGGCATCGAGCTGCTGGTAGCGCGTCAGCACGCGGCCATCCGGCAGATGCACCTGCATGGGCACTTCCAGTTTACGCGCATCAACCTGTATACCGGTCTCATCGAGCAGGTAACGCAAGGGCATGTGCTCATCCAGCCCCACCAGCGTGGTAGCACCCGTCTCAAACAAATAGCCTTTGCGCTTGTAGGAGGTAGCACAGCCGCCGGGGTATTTCGCCTGCTCCAGCACACATACGTGCAGGCCGCGTTTGGCCAGCAGGGCCGCTGCTGTTAAAGAGCCGAAGCCGGAGCCAACGATCACCACATCGTATGTCATTTTTGCGTTACTTTGCTGTCTCATGTTATTGGTGCTGTAACAGCATACCTACTCATTTGTTACAACCAGCAAAAACAAAGTATAAGATCTAAATATGAATGAACCCACAACGATAAGTATACTGGGCTGCGGCTGGCTCGGACTGCCGCTGGCAGCGCAGTTGGTGCAGGCAGGCTATCGTGTAAACGGCTCCACTACCTCTGCCGAAAAGCTACCGCTGTTAGCTAAAAAAGGGATTCAGCCTTTCCTGATCAACCTGCAGGAAGAACGCCTGGCGCAGGAAGCCCTGCAAAAATTTCTGCAGGCGCAGGTGCTGGTCCTCAACATCCCGCCTCACCTGCGTTCGGATGGCGGCGAAGCTTATATAAACCAAATGCATCTGCTCCTGAAAGCTCTGCTTCGCTCACCTGTCAGCCGGCTGTTGTTTGTCTCTTCCACCTCTGTCTACCCTGACCTGAACCGCGTGGTAACGGAAGAAGATGTTGTGTTTACTGATGAACTGGAACCCGGCAATATGCTGCTGCAGGCCGAGCGGCTGTTTCAGGATCGGGAGGAGTGGATTACAACGATTGTGCGATTCAGTGGTTTGGTGGGCGGCACCCGGCAGCCCGGCCGGTTTCTGGCCGGGAAGAAGGATGTGCTAAATGGAGATGCTCCCGTAAACCTCATTCACCTCGACGATTGTGTGGCTATTCTGCAACGCATTCTGGAGCAGCAACAGTGGGGCAAGGTGTATAATGCCTGCGCATTAGAGCACCCGATGCGCAAGGATTTTTATACAAAAGCGGCAGTGGCTATCGGTTTAGCTCCCCCGGAGTTTGCAGCGATGGATAAAACAGCTTTTAAACTCATCAAAAGCCAGAAATTGCAGGAGGACCTGGCCTATACCTTCATCCACCCCGACCCGATGAACTTCTTTTCCTGATGCCCGCAAACCATCAGGTTTAAAGGTTGGAATGCACATGAAGAAGGAATGAAAGTAATTTCCTAAAGTATAGTTTGCTGCTCCATACTTGTTAAACACCTGTGATTGAGGTATTCTTGTTTGAGCGCCGCCAGAACAGCATCAGATAACCAGCCTGACGCCACCAAGTTCTTCCAGGCCATACACAAAGTGATGGCCGGGTGAGCCTATGAACATGAAGTTTTTGGGAACATTCCACGCTTCAGAAAGCTCCTCTATTAGCTCAGGCCCGAAATGCCCTCTAATGGTAACGAATTCTACGTCTATTTCCGGGAAAGCACGATCAAGTACCTCTACATCCTCCATCAGTTTATGAGGAGGTTCCTGTCCATCTTCCAGCACATTCACAATTTTGATGCGGTTGGTATGCTCATTTTCCTCCACGTAGCGCATTACCTGGTTGATGTTGTAGATATTATCGCCCCTCGTAAAAAAAACAAATTCATGCGACTTAATCTCTGTGATCAGCCGCTTTAGAGTGTACGATTTAAAAGGTAGTATTTTCTCTACCGGGCTGCCCAGTTCCTGCAACAGGTATGTAAACAGGCGAAGAATCCGGATGCGATACAACATGATCAGCACAATGGATACTGTCGGGATAAAGTACTTGAGAAAAACGAAGAGGTACGCCGGATTTAAAATGGCATTACCCAACAAGGCAGCGGCTACAGCAGCAATGGCTATAAACAAGGCAATCGGAGAAGCCCGAACCGGGCGCGGCAGCCGGCCACGCCGCATCTTAAGCAAAATGTTACCGACACCAAACAGCGCCATTACAGATAAAAAGGAGATGGTATATACCCCAGCCAGTGCGCCCAAATCGCCAGCCGTGATGAAAAGTATAGAAACGCAAAGCAGGAAAAAACTGATCATGATCAGGTAAGCAGAGCCGCGCTTGTTGGTGATCAGCAGAAATTGCGGCAGGCAGCGGTCCAGCGTCATGCGGTGTACGAGGCCCGTAACACCCACATAAGAAGTTAAAACAGCGCCGCTCAATACCAAAGCAGCATCCACCGATACAAGCGTAGACAGCCAGTTGCCACCGGCTACTTCTCCCAAATAAGCCAATAGCGCATTTTGCTGTCCCGGCACCTCTACCATCGGGATAATAGCCAGCACCAAAAATGCTGTGAGCGGGTTAAAAATGGTAACAGCGAGCCACATGTTGCGCAGTGTTTTGGGGAATACACCGCGCTGCTGCTCTTCCACAAAGTTTGCCGAGCTCTCGAAGCCTGAAATGCCCAGCATGGCAGCAGCAAAGCCAAAGTATAATGCCTGCCAGATACTGCCCTTCAGCGGTTGGCTAAAGTTAAGGTGCATTATATTGAGCCCGTGCGTAGTCAGGTAATAAACGCCCACTAGAATCAACAGCGTGAGCGTGAACATGTGCGTGATAAAGATGATGACCGCTACAATCGAAGACTCGCCAATTCCAAGTATGGTGAGTCCCATAAAAACTGCTAAAAGTCCGACTGTCGCATAGATGATGGGAAGGCCGCTCCATAGTTCGTGCACATAATGCATGGCTTCATTTGCGGATATTACGGCTGTCGCCATATAAGACAGCAGCGTAAGGCAGGCAGCTAACGAAGCGGTTTGCTTGCTGGTGGTGTTTAGCAGCGCATTGTAAGCGCCACCATTTAGCGGCAGCGCTCCTACCACTTCGCCATAGATGCTTCGGAACAGGTACAATACCCCACCTACCATCAATAGCGATACCCAGGCATATTGCCCCGCATAGATGATAGCTAGTGCCGAGACATACAGGCAGGAAGATGTAATGTCGTTTCCACATATAGCTGTGGCGGATAACTGGCTGAGCTTTGGCGCATGTGTGGGAGAAATAGCGTTGTTTAGGTTCTCTTTCATTTTGTAGGACAAAGTTGAATGAACGCCTCTGCCGAACCTGTATAAGTATATGATAGCCAAAAGTTTCACTAAATCTTATCTCTTTGCGGTATAAGGCAACATCAAAGCACAGCAGCATGCCGCAAAAGACAGACTGCCCAAGTATAGCAGTGCTCCGGATGAAGTATACTGCAATTCTTTACCAAGCTTAGCGAAAGCGACTATAAATAAGGCTCTTTTCGAGCTAGACACAAGTATAAACCAAGTGACACGTACCAGGTTGAAGCAGGCAAGGCGCTCGTACTTTGCTGGCTGCGGCAAATTAGTTATGGCGAATTCCTTACCTTTGTAGTCCATTAAAATTCATCTTACACAAGTATGCGGGTTGTAGTAATTGGCGGCGGCGCTGCCGGCTTTTTCGGTGCCATTGCCTGTGCCCAGGCAAAGCCGGAAGCGCAGGTGCTGTTACTGGAAAAGTCAAATAAGTTGCTGGCCAAAGTGCGGGTATCCGGAGGTGGCCGCTGTAATGTAACGCATAATTGCCCGGTACCTGCCGTATTTGCCCGCCATTATCCGCGCGGGGCTAAACAGCTGAAAGAAGCCTTTAAAACCTTTGGCGCCACCGAAACGATTGCTTGGTTTGAGCAGCGGGGAGTTCAGTTAAAGACCGAAGCAGATGGCCGTATGTTCCCCGTGACGGATAACTCCGAAACTATTGCCAATTGCCTGTTGCAGGAGGCGCAGCGGCTGGGAATAAAGATCAGGACAGGCGCTGGTGTGGCCCAAATTGAAAGCACTGGCTCTGCCGAAGTTGCACAATTTGTACTGCACCTTAGCTCCGGCGAAAGTATTTCTGCAGATAGAGTCCTGATTTGCACCGGCGGTAACCCCAAAAGCGCCGGGTACGACTGGCTGCGGGCACTGGGCCATGCTGTACAAGTGCCGGTGCCATCGTTGTTTACGTTTAACGTGCCGGGGTCTCCGCTGCTGGACCTGCAGGGAGTATCGGTGCCGAAAGCTCGCGTGCGGGTAGCTGGCCAGAAGTTGGAGTACGAGGGGCCGCTGCTCATCACGCACTGGGGCTACAGTGGACCGGCTGTCCTTAAATTATCTGCCTGGGGCGCCCGTCTTTTTCACGACTTGCAGTATACGTTCACAGCCCTACTCAACTGGATACCGGAATACACGGAAGAAACGCTGCGCGAGCACCTGCAGCAATACCGACAGGCGCACCCCAACAAGGTTGTGAGTACCAACCCCATGTTCGGTCTGCCGCAGCGTCTTTGGAAAGGGCTTACGCAGTTGGCCGAAATTCCGGTAGAAACGCGGTGGGCAGCTTTGCCTGGCAAAAACACTAACAAATTGGTAGAAGCGCTGCTCCGAATGCCCATCGAGGTAAAAGGGAAAACCACCTTTAAAGAAGAGTTTGTAACCTGCGGCGGCATCGACCTGGTGCAGGTAAACATGCGCTCCCTGCAAAGCCGCATTGTACCGGGTGTATACTTTGCCGGCGAAGTGCTCGATATAGACGGCATTACCGGCGGCTTCAACTTTCAAGCCGCCTGGACAACCGGTTACCTGGCTGGAAATGCCATCGCGCAAACACTGTCATAGGCAGCCGGTAAAACTGCCTTGGGCAACAAAAGTAGCGCCATAGCAGTATTACTGCATATTGGATCATTTAAAAATAAAACTATGACGATCAATAAAGAATTATATTCAACCATACATCATCTGATTGAAAGATGCAAAGATGGCGCTAAAGGCTACAAAACAGCGTCAGAAGATATTGAAGACAGCGATCTGAAAGAGTTGTTCAGAAAATATGCTGTGCAACGCGATAGCATGATCACAGAATTGCAGGACCAACTGACAAAGATGGGCCATGCAGACGACGAGAGTAGCTCTATAGAAGGTACTGTACACCGCGCTTGGATCGACATTAAATCTGCACTGACCTCTAAAGACAGAGCGCGTGTGCTGGACGAATGCGAACGTGGAGAAGATTACGCTGTGAAAGCGTACCAGGAAGCGCAGAAGAAAGAGTTGCCTGGCGAGCTTAAAGCTATTGTACAACAGCAATACAACGATGTTAAAAATGCGCATGACCACATCCGCTCTTTGCGCGATGCAGCCAAGAAAAATGCATAACATTTGTATACATCACTACTAAAAAGGGCTTCGGCCCTTTTTTTGTGCCTACCAAGTATAAAACAGGTATAAAAAAACGAGGCTGATATCCGTCTGATAAGAGCCTCGTTCTATTTAACTGCGTAAACAGCCAGTTTAATTTTCCAACCTTTTATGATGCTCTGTTTACGGGTGCAGTCAGGCTTAGGTTTGATATTCCAGACAAAATCTGAACTGGTGAGCTAAACAAAAAGGCCTGCCCCACGGCAGGCCTTTTGGACGTTATAAGTATGCGTATAAAAGCAGCCAAACAGCTACCGGTATTCCGCAACTCTAAAATCTTTTTTTACGGAAGCCGCCGCGATCACCGCCTCGGTTCCTATCGCCACCACCGAAGCGGTCGCCACGGTCACCACGATCGCCGCCAAAGCGGTCGTTACCACCACGTCGGTCTCTGAAAGAGCCTCCCCGGTTGCCACCGCCACGGCTCTCACCGCCAGAGCGGTTAAACCCGAAATCATCATTCCCGCTACGGCTACCGCGGTCTCTTTCGCCACCGCCGCCAACTTTCTTGTCTGATTTCTCGATGATCACAGTACGACCGTCAACCTCCACGCGGCCTACGCGCTGCAGAATGTTGGCTGTATATTCGCTCGGCACTTCCACAAAGCTGAACTTATCATAGAGGTCAATATCACCCACTCGTGCAGCGGGAATATCGCTGTTCTGGCTTAATAAGTCGATAATATCGCGTGGGTGCACCTGGTCTTTCTTACCGATGGTGATAAAGAGTCGGTCCATGCCATCTTTAGTAGGATGCAGGCCCTTCTCCACTTCCGCGCCTTTCTCTTTCACTTTAGCCTCTTTCATGCTCATCTTCAGCAAAGCTGAGGCAACATCAAGCGGCGTATAGCCATCGGTTTCATTTACAAACCGCTCGATACGCGCCACCTGCTTGGCCAGGTGGCCTTTCTCCAGCACTTCGCGCACTTTGTCAAAGAACAGGTTGGTGCGGATCTCATTCACATCTTCCAAGGACGGGATCTGCTGCAGCACGATCTTCGCCTTGGTATAGCGCATGATATCTTTGATCTTATACCCGTCAGTACGGTTTCCGACAAAAGAGAACGCCTTGCCAGACTTGCCGGCACGACCAGTACGGCCGATGCGGTGTACGTAAGATTCTTCGTCCTGTGGCAGGTCGTAGTTGATAACTGCTTCCACATTGTCTACGTCTAAGCCACGGGCCGCCACATCAGTCGCTACCAGTATTTCCAGGGTACCATTGCGGAACTTACCCATCACATTGGAGCGCTGGTTCTGGTTCAGGTCACCATGCAGGGCATCGGCAAAATAGCCGCGGGCCTGCAATCCGGATACCAGTTCATCCACCATACGCTTGGTATTACAGAAGATAATGGCAGACTTCAGGTTATACATGTCCAGCAGGCGCGATACTGCCTCCTGCTTCACGCCGCTGCGCACTTCAAAGTATACCTGGTCAATATTGGTAACAGTCAGTTCCTGATGCACCACTTTCACGATAACCGGATCCGTCTGATAACGCTTAGTCAACTCCATGATCGGCTTCGACATAGTAGCTGAAAAGAAAATGGTCTGGCGGTCTTCAGGAATACGCTCGAGCACGTACTCGATATCTTCCCGGAAGCCCATGTCCAGCATTTCGTCCGCTTCATCTAAGATGATTTTTTTCACATGGTCCAGCACGAGGGTACCGCGCTCGATGTGGTCCATCACGCGGCCGGGTGTACCAATCACAATCTGTACGCCTTGCTTAAGCGCGCGCAGCTGCCGGTCATAGGGCTGTCCGCCATAGATAGGCACCACGCTGATGCCGGGCTTATACTTAGCTAATTTCTGAATTTCACCGGAAACCTGGATGGCTAGCTCGCGGGTAGGGCACAGGATCAGGGCCTGCACGCTGCGGTTGCTTTCATCTATGGTTTCAATGGTAGGGATGCCGAAGGCAGCTGTTTTGCCAGTGCCTGTTTGTGCCTGTCCAATAATATCCCGGCCTTCTAATACAACAGGAATAGCTTGAGTCTGAATGGGAGAGGCTTCTTCGAACCCCATGTCTGCAATGGCACGCTGTACTTCCTGCGAAAGCGGAAGTTCTTCAAATCTGATTTTGTTCATTTAACTTACTTGATAACAATTTATGACACATCTGGAGACAGCCTGGCTTGACCCCTTGGGAAAGAGCGACGCAAAAACTAAAAACAATCAGGGTATGCCAACAGAAGGTGTATCCGGTTATGCAGTAAATCAGACTGATTCCAAATCAGCCGCAAAGGTAGGCATTTATACTCAAACTAACTAAAAATTTCTTTTCTGAATTGTACTGTTCTCCTTCACCTTTCTTTTATGTTTTATTACCAATTATTGCAGCTATTTTACCATTATTTATACACATCATAAGTTAGAATGTTTAACTTAAGCCATATAATTAAAAAAAATATTAGCAAAAAGCAACTACATAATCTTTTACCCGTATTTAAGATACATTCACAAGAGAAATACAGACGTTAGCATTATTCTATAAGTAAAATTCAATCATTTTATACTCAGCATCGTAGACACGCAAAATAGTAGTATCACATTGCAGAATTGCACTGTCGCTAAGGCTATTTAAAAGTGAAATTCAATACAAATTAGCACAGCTCCCTTTACCTGCTTCTGACGACCAGAATGTACTTGGCCCCAGCTACGTACTTACCCTTACTACCTTGGTAGTGCCTGAAACTGTTTAAATGTAACTGTAACCCCTTAATCCCATATGTATGTTGCACTTCTCCAAAATCTCATCAAAAGGTAAAGACTTTAACCTGATCGCTTCAGGAGCGTTAGCTTTCAAAATTCATAACAAGATTCTGAAAGACGAGTCTTTTGTACAAGGCACCAAGATCAGCCGGAACATGCTGCTGAACAGCAACGCGTTCCCGAAAGATCGTTCAGAGCAAAAGAAGGTATTCTTCGTAATCATCTCGGACCTGGATAGAACAAATGTGGAGGCGCTTTGCAAATCAATCGCAGCTGAACGCGCGAAAGGCAGTTATGCAGTTTGCCAGGTTATCCCGATGTACTATAACGAACCGTCCTTTAAAGCATTAAAGATGCTGCGCCATACGTTTGATGAAGTAATGGAATTAAGCAAGTTCAATCTGGGCGGCAGCAAAGCCCTCTCCCACGCCGAACAGCAGCAGTGTATTATCACGGATTATTCCCTATCGATGGCGCGGATCATGTACCATGTTTGCGTAAACGATTTTGCTTCTAACCTGGCCAAACCGGATCAGCGCATCTCAGAGCCAGCCTACGCGTAAGCTCCGCCTATCCGATAAACATATGCACAAGCCCCGGCAACCATCAGTAGCCGGGGCTTGTGCTTTGTAGCCTTTGGAAGCTGCTAGCTTGTGCCTGCAACAAACTTTTGAGATTAAATTTGCCTCCAGTCCCTCCTTCGCAGTATCTTTAAAGTATAGATACGCCCTTATGCCCGCTACCTTTAAAATATACTCTTCTTCTGCCGGGTCCGGCAAAACCTACCACCTGACCAAAGAATACCTGAAGCTGGCGCTGCACACCTCTGATGCCGGGTATTACCGTTCGATTCTGGCCATTACGTTTACCAATGATGCCGCCGCAGAAATGAAAGAGCGAATACTGGGTGCTCTGCGCGGCTTTAACGACCAGAACCAGCCAGAAAGTTCTAAAGCTAAAAGTGAGCAACTGCTGGATAGTATAACCGCAGACTTACAGGAGGAATACCCCGAAGAGAAGCTGGAAAAGGAGGAAGTCCGGCAACGGGCAGCCAGGTTGTTTAGCCAGGTGCTTTACAACTACAGTGATTTTTCGGTCAGCACCATTGACAGCTTTGTGAACAAGATCGTGCAGGCATTTACGCGCGAACTGAACATCCCGCATAATTTCGAGGTAGATCTGGACTCGCAGACGCTGGTGACCACTGCTGTACAGCTGTTACTTGACAAAATAAGCAGCAGCAAAGACGACTTGCTTTCTGAAACGCTGGAGCAGTACGCCCTGGAAAAAGCACGCGAAGGCCGCAGTTGGAACACACTTCCTGACGACCTGGCCGACTTTGCCCGGAACTTGTTGAACGAGCAGGTATACGAAGCCGTTACCGACCTGCAGGCACTTACACTGGAGGACTTTAAAGGGATACGAGGCCAGCTGCTTGCAACAAAAAAACAGATCGAAGAAGCGGTGCAGGAGGCTGCTCAACAGGCATTAGTACGTATAGAAACTGCTGGCCTCTCCCCTGCCGATTTTTACCAGAGTACCCGCGGCATCTGCGGCTATTTTACCAAGTTCTCGCGGGAGGCTGACCTGACCTACAGCAATAATTATGCAACCCAAACCATAGCCGATAACAAGTGGTATGCGGGCAAAGTCAACACTGCAACCAAAAGCCAGATCGACAGTGTCAGTGCACATCTCACCGAGCTATACTTTCACATCGAAGATATTAAGGAGAAGTATGCGGCTACGGCCACGCTGATTAACGCCATCGTGCCGCACCTCTATAAAGTGTCGGTGCTGAATGAGCTGGAAAAGTGCCTGCAGGAGATCAAGCGCGACAAGAATACAGTGCATATTTCGGAGTTCAACAAGCGCATCATCGATATTGTGCTGCTGGAGCCGGTGCCTTTTATTTATGAGCGGCTGGGTGAGAAGTATAACCATATCCTAATCGACGAGTTTCAGGATACCTCGGTGCTGCAGTGGAACAACCTGTTGCCGCTGGTGGACAATGCCTTGGCTTCGGGCCATTTTAGTATGGTGGTGGGCGATGCCAAACAGGCTATTTACAGGTGGCGCGGCGGCGAAATGGAGCAGATACTGCACCTCTATAAAAAGAGCACGGAAAAACTATACCAACACCGCCGCCACGGGCAGATCATCCGGGAACGGTATGAATCAGTTAACCATACCTTGTCTCCCGCTGACCTGAATACCAATTACCGCAGCCGCGCAGAGATCATCGGCTTTAACAATGAGCTGTTCACGTTCATCAGCGCGCAACACCGGGCGTTCGGAATGTTCGCTTCTATCTATGATGACAAGTTTGCGCAGCAGGTGCCAGCCGGCAGCGATAAAAGTGGCGGCCACATCCAGATCATGTTTACGCATGCCGAGGACTCCAATTACAAGTATAACCTGGAGGGCTGCTCCCTTACGGAAGAACTATACGATGGCTACTCCCACCCCGAGATCCTGAGTTACGACGAAAGTATGCTGAACATGGTGCTGCAACTCGTTAATCATGGCCTCGCAGAAGGTTATACGTTAAAGGATATGGCCATACTTTGCCGCACGAACGTCAAAAGCAAGCTCATTGCAAATTTCCTGAAAGAGCGTAAATTCGATATCATCTCCCAGGACTCGCTTTCCCTGCAGTTTGCCGAAGTCATTAACCTGATTATTGCGCTGTTCAGGGTATTTAACAGGCCCAATGACACCTTGGCCAAGTCAGAAGCCCTGTACCTGGTGTGCGCCGTAACGCTGGAAACCATACCTGATACCAGTATGACGCAGCGCATTGCCGAGATCGCTAATACGACTGATCCGCAGCCTTTTTTCGATCAGTTGCGGGTGTTTGGCTTTGATCTGAAAGAGCGGGAAACAGGCAATCTTTCCCTCTATGAACTCACTGAGCAGCTGATCCGCATTTTCAATTTACTGGATAAAAATAATGAGAGTGAGTACCTGTTCCGCTTCCTGGACCTGGTGCTGGAGTATAGCCTGAAGAACAGCAACAACCTGAATAATTTTCTGGGGTATTGGGAGGTGCAGAAAGAAAAACTAAGCATCAACACGCCCAAAGATCGCAACGCCATCACCATCACCAGCATTCACAAATCAAAGGGCCTCGCCTACCCCATCGTCATCATTCCGTTTGCCGACTGGAGCACGGAGCCAATGTCGCGGGCGCTGATGTGGAGCCAACTACCGGATGAGGTAACCGTAACGGGCAAGCTGCGCAGCGTGGCCGTTAATATAAGTTCTAAACTGGAGACAACTGTTCTGGGCGAGCAGTACAGCACTGAAATTGAGAAGACGTTCATAGAAAACCTCAACATGCTGTATGTGGCCGTTACCCGCCCCATCGACAGGCTTTACCTGATCGGCAACAGCAAAGACCTGCAGGACGACCGCAAGGCAGCAAAGGCGCTGGAGGGAAATGCAAAGAATGTCAGCCACCTGCTTTACCGCTTCCTGGTGCACAAACAGTTGTGGCAGCCGGGGCAGTTTTGTTACCAGTTGCATAAGGGAGTGCTACGGCAACATCATGCCAGTATCGCAACTGACAAAACATACTTCCTGGAGCACTTGGTAACCTCCGATTGGGCGCAGCGATTGCAACTGAAGCAGCATGCCAACAACGTATTCGACTTTGAAACGCAGACAAAGCAGCGGCAGGAAAATAAAAAGCTGCACTATGCTTTGTCGCGGGTGGTAGTGGCGTCGCAGTTGGATGCTGTATTGCGCCAGATGGTAAACCAAGGCCTCATTAGCGAACGTGAAAAGCCTGCCTTGCACCTGCGCCTGCAAAAAGTGCTCGACCATCCTAAGCTATGCCATTACTTTACAGATAAGGTCGTGGTGGAGCACGAAAAAGAGCTGCTGGATGCCCGCGCCTACCTCTACAAACCCGATCGGGTGGTGTTTGATGGCGAACAGGTGGTGCTGCTCGAATTTAAGCTTCCGCCGCCAGCGCCGGAGCACCGCAATAAACTGGATCATTATGCCGTGCGCTTCAAACAGCTCGGTTACGAAAAGGTAAAGTGTATCCTTTACTATTTCGATACGGCAAAGGTGGTGGAATGGCAGTATGGCAGTAAAAGCATGCAAATGGGGCTAGCCCTTTGAGCTCCGAAAGCACTAATATTTTTTCTTCAGATCAAAGCCTGCTGCAAGTATAAGTATAAACCGAAACAGGCTGGCAAAACAGAATAATTCACCCGTACAAAATCGATCCGAAGCTCTCTAAAACGGCAATATTTCCGTATTACCTGGAGCTTATGTCATTTACATGAAAAATTATAGTAACCTACACGTTAACCTTTCCAACTGCGATTCTGAGCCGATCCACCTTATTGGACAGGTGCAGCCACATGGCTTTCTGATCGTGTTAAGCAACAGCGCTTTTGTGGTAGAGCAGGTAAGCGATAACATCCGGCACTACCTGGGTGTAGCACCGGAGCAAGTGCTGGGCAAAACCCTGGCGGCGCTGAGCAAACCGGATGAGTATACCCACCTGAAATGGCAGCTGCAAAATGCCAACCTGATGAACCCGCAGTTGCTGATTTTACAGGGGCAGCAGTTTTTCGGTTTTGTGCATGAGTCGGAAGACAAGATCATACTTGAAGTGGAGCCCTACACGCCTACTGCTGACCAGGAGCGGCTGAAGCAAAATTACCTGTACTCGCAGTTTCAGTCGGAACTCAATAGCCTGGAATCACTTGAAGAACAAGCGCAGCTCCTGATGAAATTTGTGCAGCAGCTGCTGGATTATGACCGGGTGATGTTGTACGTGTTTGACCAGGAGTGGAATGGGGAAGTGATCGCAGAAAAAATAAAGCCGGGCGTTCGCTCTTATCTGTACCACCATTTTCCATCTACCGACATTCCGGCGCCGGCCAGGGCCTTGCTCGAGAAAAAACATGTGCGGCAGATACCCGATGTTTTGGCTACTGCCGTACCTATTATCCCTTACTTCAACCCCACCACCGGTGCGCCTTCCAACATCATACAATCGGAACTGCGCAACCCTTCCGAGATTCACCTGGAGTATCTGCAGAACATGGGTGCCGGCGCAACGCTCTCTATTTCCATTATAGTGCGCGACAAGCTGTGGGGCCTGATTACGTGCCATAACGAAGCGCCTGTTTTTATCAATTACTGGATCAGACAGTCTTGCAACCTGATGGCCAAATCATTTGCGAATGCCGTGCTTGCCAGCCAGGAGAAACGGGATCTGGGTACGCTCGGAAAGTATAAAGCGATAGAAGAAGCCTTGATGGCGCAGGTGGATGTTGCCGGGGAGCTGGGCGAAAGCTTATGCGGCCAACAGCAGACGCTGCTTGACCTAACCGAAGCCAGCGGAGCCGCGATTTTCATTCAGAACAAATTCTACACTGTCCGCCATGTACCCAACAAAGCACAGCTTCGGGAACTGGTAGACTGGCTGGCAGCGCACAGCTCTGACCGTATCTTTCATACCCGCGCGTTATCGAAGCAGTTTGCGCCGGCCGCTGCCTATAACGCCGTTGCCAGCGGGCTGCTGGCGCTGGAGATCTCACGGTATAACAAAGAGTACATTTTATACTTTAAACCGGAGATCAGGGAGACCCGGATCTGGGCGGGCAACCCTGAAAAACCTGTTTCAACGGGACCAGACCAGCGCATTCACCCGCGTAAATCTTTTGAAAAGTGGGAAGAAGTGGTGAAAGGCAAGTCGCTGCCCTGGAAAGCGAATGAATTGGAGATAGCACAGGTGCTGCTAAAAGATGTGATTGCTATTCTGTTGCGCAACCAGGCTGCCCAGCTGGATACGCTGAATCAGGAGCTGCAAGCTACTGCCGAGGAACTGCGCCACAAGAACAGCCGCCTCGAAGATTTCGCACACATTATTTCCCACAACCTGCGCTCGCCGATGAGCAACATTCAGGGCCTGTATGCCTTGTATCAGGCCGAACCGGATTCCGGACCTGAGGTGCTGGACAGGATAAGTAAGGTGACGGATAACATGTCTGCCACGGTGGATGACCTGAACCAGATCCTGCGCACCACCATAGAGCCACAGCTGCCGCAGCAGGCAGTTGCTATTGCCGGTATTATCGAAAAGGAGAAGCAGAACTTGGAAGCGATCATTACTCAGACGCAGGCCAACATCCGTACAGAGCTGCTGGCCCCTTCTATCACCATGCCGAAAATTTACCTCGAAAGCATTCTGCACAACCTGCTATCCAACGCGCTCAAATACCGCTCTGATAGCAGAAAGCCCGAAATTAATATCCGCACCTGGCACGACCACAACCGGTTTAACCTATCTGTAAATGATAATGGTTTGGGTATGGACCTGCAAAAGGTGGGAGAAAAAGTGTTTGGCTTGTATAAAACTTTCCATCGGAACAAGGATTCTAAGGGCTTTGGCCTTTACCTCACCCGGATGCAGGTGGCATCGCTGGGCGGCAACATTTCTGTAGAAAGCAAACCGGATAAAGGCACTACCTTTACTGTGACTTTCGACATGGCGCAGATGTACAAGAGCCACGACAAAACGGAATAACATGGAACAACGGATCACACTTATTACGCTGGGCGTTAAGAACCTGCAGCGCTCGCGGGATTTTTATCAAAATACGTTCGGCTGGCAGCCCCTGCCGAGCAGCACCGAAGGCATTATTTTCTTTCAGCTCAACGGCATTCAGCTGGCGCTTTTCCCGCAGGAGTCGCTGGCTGATGATGCCGGCGTGCAGGCCGATGGCAAAGGCTTCCGTGGATTTTCGCTGGCCCACAACATGCAATCAGAGAAGGAAGTAGATGACCTGGTTTCGGCACTGGAAAGCAAAGGAGCACGTGTGCTGAAGCGCCCGGAAAAAGTATTCTGGGGCGGTTACAGCGGCTATATAGCTGACCCGGATGATAACCTGTGGGAGATCGCCTATAATCCGTTTCTGCTGCCCGAACCCGGCGAAGCATTTGCCAGCATACATTAGCTGCCCACCCTGGTGCAAGTATAAACGGCGGTTCCGGTTTATACTAATACCACTGCGTGTTAGGTAAGTATAGGTGTTACGTGTGCCGGTGCATCTAGTCCCATGAAGTATAAAAATGCTGCCCTGTGCAGCCTTAAGAGCAATTAACTAATCACGAGCAATAAACAACTAGTGCAGACATTTCTGGAGCTTGCCGCCAAATACGTTTACGAGAAGTATAAAGAGAACATCAGCGACTTGTGCATCGTGCTGCCTTCCCGCCGCGCCAGTTTCTTTTTCAAGAATGCGCTGGCACAGGCGGCCACCGAGCCGATCTGGTCGCCGGAAGTGTCGGGCATGGAAGATTTTATCACGCGCCTGGCCAACACGGATGTGTTGGAGCCGATCAATCTACAACTGGAGCTATTTGATCTCATGCGCGAGCAGGACCCGCTGCTGGACTTTGACCAGTTTGTGACCTGGGGCGGTACCCTGCTGGACGACTTCAGCCGCATGGACCAGAACATGGTGGATGTGCGGAAGCTATTTGAATACCTGTCGGAGGCGAAAGCGCTGGAGCGCTGGGACCCGAAGTTCCTGGGCAAGGTGATCTCCCCCACCATGAAGAAATACTTCAGCCTCTGGGATAACATCGACAAGACGTACCATCAGCTGCAAAAGCGCCTGTTAAAAAACAAGCAGGCGTATACGGGTATGGCTTTCCGGAAGGTGGCCGAGAACATCCACCGCATTGCCAAGTCCTCTGATTGCCAGCAGTTTATTTTCATTGGCCTAAATGCGCTCACCAAATCCGAAGAAGTCATCATTAAAGCGTTGCTGAAGCACGACAAAGCAGAGGTACTATTCGATAGCGATGACTTTTACATGGAGGAAGGAACGCCAAACCGGGCCGGCACTTTTCTGCGCACCTATAAAAGCACCTGGAAGCTGCCGGAGTGGCGCTGGCAGCAGAATATGCTGCTCACCGACGAAAAAGATATCACCGTTATAGGCGTCGCAAATGCAAGTATGCAGGGCAAACTGGCGGGCCAGCTGCTGCAGGAGATAAGGCAGCAGGACAAACACGCGCAAACAGCCATTATCCTGCCCGATGAAACCCTGCTCCTGCCGGTACTCCATTCCATTCCGGAAGAGGTGCCCAACTACAACGTGACCATGGGCCTGAGTTTCAAGGGTACGCCGCTGTTCAACCTCATCGACCTGTTGTTTGAAGTACACCTGACCGGCGTCACGCAGCTGCAGGAAAGTGGCTATAAAGTATACCAGTACCACCACCTGTCCGTCACCAAGCTGCTCACCCACCCTTTTATCCGCAGGTATGAGCTATACCTGAACGACCAGCCGAAGCAGGCCAAATACCACGGTTTTATCCAGCAGGTGATTGACAAGATTGTGACAGATAACCGAGTGCTGGTATCAGCGCAGGATCTACTCAAATTCGGGCAGCAGCACCCACTCTTTGAAACGCTTTTTAAAACCTGGCGCGACTGTGACGACATCATCACGGCCATGTATAACCTGATCGAGATGCTGCGGGAAGTATACAGCCACCAGCCTAACGCTATCGAAACGGAGTACCTCTACATTTTTTATACGTTGGTGAAGCGGCTGGATTCCATATTTGACTGCCGCGAGCACAAAATCGGCGTACGTAGCTTCCGGAAGTTCCTGTATGAGCTGATCGGCTCTACCCGCCTGCCCTTCAGCGGCGAACCCATCTCGGAGGTGCAGATCATGGGTATGCTGGAGACGCGCGCCCTGGACTTTGAGAATGTGATCATCCTGTCGGTGAACGAGAACACCTTGCCGGCTCCCAAACGCCACGAATCGCTGATGCCGTATGACGTACTGCGGGAGTTCGGGCTGCCTACCTATGCCGAAAGCGAGGGGGCGATGGCCTATAACTTTTACCGCTTGCTGCAACGCGCCAAGCGCATCAACCTGCTGTATGTGCTGCCCTCCGATACCTATGGCTCCGGCGAGAAAAGCCGTTTTATACTGCAGCTGCAAAACGATTTGGCGCTCCGTAACACAAACATCCGTTTCCGTGATCTGACAGCCGCCGTAGAGCAGCAGGAAACCAGAAAGTATGACGAAGATCTCCTGATCGAAAAAGATGCGCAAACGCTAGAACAGCTCAAAAAAGAGCTGCAGAAAGGCTTGTACCCTTCGCACCTGAACATGTATATCAACTGCTCGTTGCAATATTATTTCAGCCGCATAGCCAAGATTCAGGAAATGGACGAAGTGGAAGAGCAGCTTGGCACTGATAAGTTTGGCACGCTGGTGCACCAGGTACTGGAGGACTTCTTCCGTCCCTTTGAGCAAAGCGGCGCTCCTATCCGGGTGGCCGATGTAGACAAGATGCTGCAGGAACTACCTGAACAGGTAAAAGCAGAATTTAAGAAAACGACGCGGGGTGCCTCACCCGAACGCGGCATGAATTACCTGTTGTATAAAGTGGCCGTGCAGGTGCTGGAGAAGTACTTAACCACCCTCAAAGCATCGGATGAATTGCCGCTGTACGTGCTGCGCCTGGAGGATACCCTGGCAGCCATCCTACCTGTACAGGTGGGCGACGAAGAAATTCAGGTGCGCATCGCCGGCAAAGCCGACCGCATTGACCTGACTGGGCATGAGCTGCGCGTGATCGACTACAAAACCGGCAAAGTGGAGCGTAACCAACTGGTGGTAAAATCGGAAGAAGTAGCACTGCATTTCACCACCGATAGCAAGAATGATAAGGCCCGCCAGCTATGGCTGTACCAGTATATTCTGCAACGCAGCCTGCAGGAGCAACCGGAGCTTATACTTAAAAACGCCAGCCATGTGTCTGTACAAAGTATAACGCCCAGGTCTGGCATTCTGTCGTTCCGCAACCTGGATGCGGGGGTGCTGTCGTCGGAGTTTAACTTTCTGGAAGCGGATGAAACTACGCCGAAAGACTTCTTAACTGCTTCGGAAGAACTGCTCACCCGTTTCGTGCAGCGCATGCTGGACCCTGCTGAACCGATCCGCAAAACAAACGATCTGGATGTATGCCAGTACTGCCCGTACAGAGGCATCTGCGCCCGCTAAAGTTATTGGCTAAGGATAGAAGCTATAGGGTATTTACTGCTCGTTATGAAGCCCGGGGAATGCAACCTTTTAGGTCCTTTGTGGCTCTCCTCTAAAAAGCCACCTAAAGCACCGCCCTATGAACAGACCTTTGCTGGTACTTGCCTGCCTCCTGCTGCAGCCCCTGCTCTTTTCCTGCCAAGACCCTGAAACCGAAGTAGCTCCCATAGAGCGCATCATTCCGTTGCAGGTTGGCAACCAGTGGTTGTACGAGGTCTCGGATTATGACGGACAAGGACAGGTGCTCAGCACCTATCGGTTTACTCGGTCTGTACTCCGTGATACCCTCATCAACGGCAGCACCTGGTACCTGCTAAACGACAATACCCTTGTGCAGAATAGCGATCAAGGGTACGTTTATTACAACAGAGCAGGCCATGAGCCAGTTATCCTGTACCCGAATGCCACGTATGGCGGCATTGGCTATTCCTATAGGTATACTGATTTTCTACTGTGGGTGCTAACGACCAGAACCAGCCAGGCTGCACCGGTAGCAAACATCGCCGGCAATTTCACCTGCTACGAATATGCTATCGAAAAGCAATATACGCGTGACGGTAAGCTGGCTTTCACAGTAAAGGAGAAGAACTATGTAGCGCCAGAGAAGGGAATAGTGCGCTCTGATTTGTACTATGCCGATTCTGATAACCTGTTCCGCCGCCAGGAGTTGGTAAGTTACCGCCTGCAGTAAAACGCTGCCAGCCTGCTAAAAGGCCAAGCTAAAATCTACAGAGAACAGAGGTAAGTATAGCAATATCCGGGAGCGCCCGGTTTGCCAGCCTCTCTGCAGAACCTGTAGGCACTAACACAAGCCCTACACATTTTTTCATTCACATCTAGCCTTTGTACTCTAAAAGTACAAAGGCTAGATGCTGTCCGCTGTTCTGCAACTACAAACTTTCCTTCGCCGTTGTACACAATAGACTTTCGTTGCACTTTGTAAGGAAGGTATTTAGGTCACACAAACAGCTCTACTATGAAAAAGACATATATTACTTGCTTTACAGCTTCTATACTGCTCCTGTTTAACTCCTGTGCCACCAATCCGGTCACGGGCAAAAGAAACCTGGTACTCATGTCTGAGGAGCAGGAAATAGCGATGGGCCAGCAATCAGATCCGGCGGTTATAGCACAGTTTGGCTTGTATGATGCACCTAAACTGCAAAACTTTATACAGCAAAAAGGACAGGCAATGGCTGCCATCTCGCACCGCAGCAATCTTGAATATCATTTTAGAATTGTGGATTCTCCCGTGGTGAACGCCTTTGCTGTTCCGGGGGGTTACGTATACTTTACGCGCGGTATTATGGCGTATTTCAATAACGAAGCGCAGTTTGCCGGTGTATTGGGCCATGAGATCGGACACATAGCCGCGCGGCATTCTGTGCAGCAGCAAACCAAATCAACGCTGGCGCAGGTGGGGCTCCTCGCGGGTATGGTGTTGGCGCCTAATGTAGCATCCCAGTTGGGTGATGCGGCCTCACAAGGCTTAGGATTATTGTTTCTGAAGTTTGGCCGCGATGATGAGCGGCAAGCTGATAAGTTAGGGGTTGAGTATTCGTCTAAAATAGGTTATGACGCCGAAGAAATGGCAGACTTCTTCCTGACGCTTTCACGCCAGTCAAAGCAAAGCGGCGCTGAGGAAATTCCTGATTTCTTATCTACACACCCGAACCCCGAAGACAGGTATGAGGCTGTGAATAAGCTGGCCTTCGACTGGAAAAAGAAACTGAAATTAACGCACGCCAAAGTAGACCGTGCTGAATACCTGCGGCTGATCGATGGCCTGGTATATGGCGAAGACCCGAGACAAGGCTTTGTAGAGAACTTTGTTTTCTATCACCCGGAACTCAAATTCAAATTTCCGATTCCGAACGGTTGGGCTTACATGAACTCCCCGCAACAATTCCAAATGGCGCCCAAAGACGGGAAAGCAATGATGTCGCTCTCGCTGGCACCCGGCGAAACCCTGGAAGCGGCCGCCAAACAGCTCCTGCAGCAATACCAGTTGCAGCCTGTAGAATCAAAAAGTGTTACGGTTAACGGTTTGCCTGCCCTCGCAATCATCGCTGACCAGCAGCCGCAACAACAAGCTCAACAGCAACAACAGCAGCAGCAACAAGCTATCCGCACGCTCATCTACCTGATCAAATATGGCGATAACATCTATAGCATGATAGGCATCAGTGCTGCCGAAAATTTTACGAATTATTTCCCGATGTTTAGCAACACCATGCAGAACTTCAGTGTGCTGAGCGATCCTGATAAATTAAACAGAAAACCTGAACGCATCGACATCAAAACCATTGCGCAGACAACTACGCTTGGCAATGCTTTTCAAAAGTATAATGTGCCGGAAAAACGGATGGAGGAGCTGGCTATTTTAAATGGCATGCAACTTACCGATCAGGTAGAGAAAGGCACGCTGATCAAGGTATTGGAAAACTATTAGTATATTTCTGCTACAAAAAAAGGCGCTTCCATAATTATGGAGGCGCCTTTTTTTGTAACTATTCTATTGAACCTAATGCGGCAATTTAAAGCTAGCGCAAACGCGACATATCAAGCTAATGCGCCTCCATCTACCGCCAGGTGCGTGCCATTGCAGTAGGTCGAGTCATCGGAAGCAAAGAAAAGGAATGCTTTGGCAACTTCTGCTGCACTGCCCAGGCGTTTAGCCGGCGTGCCGGTCACCCATTTTTGTCGTATCTGGTCCGGTATGGCGCTCAGCAGGGGCGTATCGATATAGTAGGGGCAAATGGCGTTGGCCCGGATGTTCTTATCGGCATACTGCACCGCTATGTTTTTGGTGAGCCCCAGCAAGCCGTGCTTGGCTGCCGTGTAGGGTGCCAGACCGGGCTCTGCCACTAGTCCGGCCAGCGACGACATATTAACGATCACGCCGCCGCCCTGCTTCAGGAACTGCTGTAACTCATACTTGACACAGTAAAATTGTCCGGTCAGGTTCACACTGATGATCTTCTCCCATACTTTCTCCTCCATATCATGTATGCCTGAATATGCAGCCGCAATGCCGGCATTGTTCAGGGCAATATCCAAGCGGCCGAATTGCTGTACCGTACTGGCTACAGCCGCTTTTACGCTTTGGGCATCCGATACATCAACCGGTACAAAATACGCTTCGGCACCCAGGCTTTTCAGCTCCTGTATTGTTTGCTCATGTGCCGTGCTGCCAAGATCGGCTACTACTACTTTGGCACCTTCTCGTGCTGCTTCCAGGGCACAGGCCTTTCCAACACCGGAGTTGCCGCCGGTAATAAACACAACTTTGTTTTCAAGCTTTTTCATTCAGAGCGATTTGGTTGAATTCCAATACAATTTATTGATTTAGCAGGAGTTATACAAGCCGTGCCACTACTGTCGGGAGCTCCCTGTTATATGTGCGGTGTATGGCTGGCTTTCATGCCAGAGATAATTTTTGTAAAATGGCACCAAATGATGTTTTGTGCTGATGAACGCTGCCTTATTAAGAACGTTTTGCTTCCTTCTTTTTCTTGCCCTCTCCTGCCATCTGGCTTATGGCCAGAGCTCCTATTCAGAAGCTGTTGCTAAAAAGGGAGATGGGGTGTATACCCTGCTGCGACGCCACGGCCTGGATGCCTCCTATCTGAGCGATTTCCTGGAGCTCAACAAAGACAAATTAGGCGAAGCGAACAGCCTGTATGCCGGCAGAACATACCTATTGCCCTTTTCTAAAACCACCACCGCTGCTCCCATTGCCACCGCACCCGCTGAAGCGACATCGCTCAGCAATGCCGCTTTGTTTGGTAAAACATACGCCCGCATCAACCTCAAAGATCAGAAACTAAAAGGCGCCGTGTATTATCTGCTTGCCGGCCATGGTGGTCCCGATCCGGGGGCTGTGGGCAAGTATGGGCCTTATCAGTTGGCTGAGGACGAGTATGCCTACGATGTAACCATCCGGCTGGCTCATGTGCTGATGGAGCATGGCGCTACCGTATACATGATCATTCAGGATGCCAATGATGGTATTCGGGACCAGAGCATCCTGGCCATGGACACCGACGAAGAAAGTTACTTTGGTGAGCGGCTCCCCTGTAACCAGACCAAACGTCTCCGGCAACGCACCAATGCCGTGAACAAGATCTACAGCAGGCATCGCAGTGCTTACCAGCGCATGCTGGCCATCCATGTTGACAGCCGCAGCAAAAGCCAGAACATCGACGTGTTTTTTTATCACCATGAAAACAGCCCAGAAGGTGAGAAACTAGCCAAAAGTATCCACCATACCTTTACCTCCAAGTATAAGCGGTACCAGCCAAACCGTGAGTATTTCGGCAATGTATCGCAGCGCAGCAGCCTGTATGTGGTTAAGTATAGCACCCCGCCTACCGTGTTTATTGAGCTGGGTAATATCCGCAACGACCTGGACCAGCGTCGTTTCGTAATTGCGAACAACCGCCAGGCATTGGCGAACTGGATCTGCGATGGCATCATCAAAGACTATCACTCACGCTAACGGGATAGAAAGGCACTTTGCAGTAAAATACTACCACGCGGTTCTACTTTTGAATAGCGGTTTATCTGGCTGCCTGATACTTGACAGATACCGAAAGAAATGCTTCTGCTATTTTCTTTTCTTTTTCTTGACAGATGAATGGCTGGTCAGTGCATCGGCTACCAGACCAGTGGCTAGCGCATAAATGCCGTGAAATAGCACATCCTGCGCAATGGCTTTGGCGCCCCATGTTGTTATCGGCTCTGCTACACCCAGAGAGGGCAACATCACTACTTCTGTTCCCCAGACAGCTGCAAAGTGCGCGCCAGTGCCCGCCGCGCCGTTTGCCCCGAACTCAGCCAGCAGCCCCCGCGGAATGCCCCAACTGGCACCATAGGTCCAATGAATGAGATTCGACAGCTTTTCCTTATCTGCATCACTTTTCGCTTCAAAGCCCAACACTTTACTTGCTGCTTTATAAGGCGTATCGCTCCCTTTGCGGCCTGTTATGCGCATCTCGATCAGCTGCGCGATTGTCATGGCTGCGGTACCAGCTAAACCTGCTACAATTCCGCGGCCGATAGCGCCGGCCATGTGCCCGAATTCTGATGTTTGTTTTCTCTTCTTTGCGTTTTGTTCGATCAGTTTTTTATTACTCATAGTTAAAGCTCACCTTGGTGAGGCGGTTAATTTTTGATGTGTTTTGTTCTACGCATCGCTCCTGCATAAGTATGTGTCGCCTTGTATATGCTCCTGCACATCACGCCTTTTGTACTACTTACGGGCGCTCACCGTACCTCAAAACAGACACGTAACAGTCCAATTCATATCGGCAGCCTACAGGGTATTACAGGAACAATTTGCCATAATTTCTAAACAAAGGCACTTTATTCGCGTTATCTAAAATAACGCTAAATTAAATTAGTGCAATTTTACATCAAACACCAAAACTATGAAACGCTTGATTTTACTTTCCGCTTTACTGGCGGGTTTAACTTTCAGTGCTTCGGCACAAGACCTTAGTGATTTACCAAGACCGCAAACTACTGCTGCCACAGCATCTGATGCAATACAAAAAGGCAACTGGATTGTTGGGGCTAATATCGGCAACATCGGCTTTAATTTTAAAACAGATCAATTTAGTTTGGATCTAGCACCGGACGCGGCTTATTTCGTCAGCGATAATGCCGCTCTTGGTGCAGAGGTACAGCTTGGCTTCACAGCCTACGATGGCGGTGCTAACTTCCGCTACGGCATCACCCCGCTGGCACGCTATTATTTCCCTGAGGGAGCAGCACCCACACACCGCTGGTTTGGCGAGGCGCGTGTAGGTTTGGCAGGTAGCTCCACGAAAGACAGCGACGAGGATGCAGTATTTTCTTCCGTGTTTGGTTTAGGCGCTGGTTACGCACACTTTATAGCCCAAAACGTAGCCTTGGAGGGCGTCTTGCGCTGGACCCGTACACACGCCGATATTGATGTAGGCTCCGGAGAATCCGGCTTGTCTGTTGGTGTGGGCTTGCAGGTTTATCTGCCCGGCCGAAACAAGTAAATTTCCCAGAAAAGATCTTCCAAAAGCCGCTCGCTCATCGGGCGGCTTTTTTGCATCTGCGTATTACCACCGCACCCAAACCAGCACCGTTAACCTATTTCTTACACGCTAACACTACAAAATGGCACATCCGCATACGCCGCTTCAACTGCAGTTTTTAGGTGCTGCAGGCATTGTAACAGGCTCCAAATCATTACTAAAAGTAAATGATAAACTCTTTCTGATTGACTGTGGCCTTTTTCAGGGCGATAAATCCGAACGCAAACTCAACAAGAAAAAGAAGCTCCCATTCAACCCTTCCGAGTTGACGGCCGTGATTCTGACGCACGGGCACCTGGACCACAGCGGCTACCTGCCGGTGCTGGTGAAGCAGGGCTTTTCGGGCCCAATCTATGCCACTGCTCCCTCTAAAGATATTACCGAGATTATACTTAACGACAGTGCCCATATACAGGAAGAAGATGCGCGGGAGCTGAATGAAAAACGCAAAAGTGCCGGCAAGAACCCCATCAAACCGCTGTACCGCACCAAACACGTACGCCGCACCATGGCCCTGTTCGAAACTGTTCCGGAAAAGAAATGGCAGGAACTGGAAGGCACTCTGAAGTTCCGGTTCATCAAGAGCGGGCATATACTGGGCTCTGCCAGTATCGAGCTGGAGTGCCAGAATGAGCGGCTGGTTTTCTCCGGCGACATCGGGCAGCGGGCCCCGCTTATCCTGGATTCCCCCACCCGTCCAGACGCGGCCGACTACATTGTGATGGAATCTACGTATGGCGATAAACTGCACGACACTTCTGTTTCGCCTTACCAGGCCTTACAGGACGTGGTGAACCAAACCTTCGAGAAAGGAGGTTCTTTAATCATCCCCAGCTTTGCCGTGGAGCGCGCCCAGGAAATCATTATGCTGCTCAATAACCTGATGCGCGAAAAAAGCATTCCGACCCTTCCCATCTACCTCGACTCGCCCATGGGGATCGATGTCACAGAGTTGTTTCAGAAGCACCGTGCCTGGCACAACCTCACGGAGGAAGAATGCAACAGCTTAACAGAGAATGTGCACATCATCAAAAGCTTTGAAGATACCTTGCATGTGCTGGATGAAGATGGCCCGAGGAACAAAATCATTATTGCCGGCAGCGGCATGGCCACTGGTGGTCGTGTGCTTTATTACCTGAAAAAGATGGTGAGTGATGAGAAAAACACCATCCTGCTGGTCGGCTACCAGGCCAAAGGCACCCGCGGCAATCAACTCGCTAGCGGCGCTCCCTCTATCAACATTGACGATAAAGACTACGACGTACGGGCCGGTATCCAGCAGATCGGCTCTCTTTCGGCACACGCTGACCAGAACGACCTGTTGTGGTGGCTGGGCAACCTGCAACAAGCCCCAAAGAATATTTTTCTGAACCACGGTGAAGAAGCGCCTGCACAGGAGTTGAAAAAGAAGATTGAAGAGAAGTATCACTGGCCTGTGACTGTTGCGGAGATGGACAAAGTATATGACCTATAAAGGTAAATTAACGTTTCGGAGGAGAGTGGCTGCACCGCAAAGGTTTTTACGATTTATGGCAGCTTTGCCTTATCTTTCCGGCATTGTAGTGTACTAGCGGTAAAGAAGCAGGCATCTTATTTGCATTTCTGCCTGTACGACATTCAGTTAAACTTCATCTTTCATGATCAACTCCAAAACGATACTTACGGCTGCCCTGCTGGCTATTGGTATGAACAGCTATGCGCAGCAAACGTTGCCCATACCACGCACCATTGAGCAAACCTATCAGAAGGACACCCGCTCCAAAGACGGCACGCCGGGCAAAAACTACTGGCAGAATTCTGCCGACTATACTATAAAGGTCAACTTGGATCCTGCTACCCGTAAGCTGGCCGGCACGGTTGATATTGATTACAGCAACAACAGCCCTGATACCCTGAAGCAGGTGCTGTTTAAACTTTACCCCAACTACTACCAGAAAGGAGCTCCACGTGATAACAGCATTGACCCGGCGGATGTGGGCGAAGGTGTGCAGATCGAGAAATTCAGCATAAACAATCAGCCCTATGACATGCAGCAGTTGCACATTGATGCCACCAACATGTCGGTGCGCATTACTCCGCTGGCTCCAAAGCAAAAAGCACATTTCACCATCACCTACGCTTATGTGCTGAATGCCGGCTCCCACAACCGCACCGGCCAGGTAGACCAAGGCTCTGACTTTGTGGCTTACTTTTTCCCGCGCATTGCCGTTTACGATGATGTGGATGGCTGGAACCGTTATCCATACTTAGGAAGCGCCGAGTTCTACAACGATTTCTGCAATTTCAATGCAGAGATCACAGTGCCGAAAAATTACGTGGTTTGGGCTACAGGCAACTTGCAAAATGCCTCACAGGTGCTGAACAAGAAATATGTAAAGCGTCTGGAGCAAGCCGAAAAAAAGGATGCCATCATCACCATCATTGACAGCACAGACCTGAAGCAACAGGACATTACGACTGACAACGCCAGCAACACCTGGAAGTTTGAAGCCAAAGATGTAACTGATTTTGTATTCGCCACCAGCGATCACTACATGTGGAAGTCTACCAGTTTGGTGGTTGATCCTAAGACGAAACGCCGCACCCGTGTTGACGCTGCCTTTAACCCGGTGCACAAAGACTTCTTTGAAGTGATCAACTTTGCCCGCAAAACGGTAGAAGCCATGAGCTATACTTTCCCGAAATGGCCTTTCCCGTTCCCACACGAAACCATATTCGACGGCCTTGATCAGATGGAATACCCGATGATGGTGAACGACAACCCGCTGGAGGACCGTGAAGCCAGCATCGAACTGACAGACCATGAAATCTTCCACAGCATGTTTCCTTTTTACATGGGCGTGAACGAGACCAAGTATGGCTGGATGGACGAAGGCTGGGCTACCATCGGCGAGTGGATCATCTCCCCCATCATCGACCCGTCTTTAACCGATGAGTATGGCGTTAAGCCTTATAGTATGATGGCAGGCGGTGATGCCGATGTGCCGGTTACTACCCTGACGACACAGCAATCCGGTTCTGCTTTTTACCTCAACTCCTACCCGAAACCTGGCCTCGGCTACTTATATGTGCGCGACATGCTGGGCGACGAGCTGTTTACCAAAGCGCTGCACAACTACATCAACAACTGGCATGGCAAGCACCCGATGCCCTACGACTTCTTCTTCTCGATGAACCAGGGCGCGGGCCGCAACCTCAACTGGTTCTGGCAGCGCTGGTTCTTCGACGACGGCTATCCGGATCTGGCAATAAGCAACGTAAGTCAGCAGGGCGGGCAGTACCAGGTAACTGTCACATCTGTAGGCTCCAAACCCGTACCGGTAGATTTAACGATCACCTATGCTGATAACACCACGCAGAAGATTCACAAAGATGTATCGGTTTGGGAGCAGGGCAACAAAACCACGCTGTTAAGCTTTAAGCCCGAAAAATCAGTGAAGCGCCTTGCCTTAGGCAGCACTTATGTGCCCGACAGCGATAAGTCGAACAACGTGTATGATGTGAAATAACAGCTAAAGCGTTTATAGGAGCAGCGCCGCCTAAGTTTATACTTGGGCGGCGCTGTTGTTTAGCGCGCCTTGCGTAAATCTTTAGCTGGGCGCGATCAAAAGCCTACTCCTTCACAAACAGCCGCTTGTCGAACTCAAATGGAACAGCATCGAGTATATTTACTTTTTGGAAATCGTGATGGCGGGGGTTAAGTAGGTAGTTGTAGGTGCCTTGTACTGAGGCGGAAGGCACTTTAAAAACGAGGTATTCATTTTCGAAAACAAAGGCATCGCCAATGTCCTGGGTGGAGTTGGCGTGCGGAAACGACTGCCAGTCTGCCGGCAGCATTTCCGGGGCGAGTTCTTTTATACTTGTGTCGTCCGGAAACGAAATACGAATCAGGTAATAATCGGCCGGAATGATGCCGAGGGGCATGTGCACAGCAATTTCTACAGTGCACAGGGCAATGGATTCGCTGGTATAAAGCAGGGCTACGCCTTTGCTGTTCCAGCGCCCACCTGCCAGCTCCGCCCCTTTCCCTGACAAGTCATTGCGGAACTTGCCCCTGCTGAGGCGATAAACGATCATGCCAACACCCCGTGTTCTATGCGCGTCAGTTCGTCGCGGAGCAGCCCTATACCAAAAGTACTGTCCAGCAGTTCTTTGGGTTTGATGCCGCCTAATGCCACATTCTTCGCCTGTAGCCAGGCATCAAAGTTGGCTTTATCGCCAAATACCTCCATGCCTTTGTTATAGACTAAAGTGATCTCCAGTATCTTCTCGGAGTGCAGCGGTTCGAAGGTGCGCTTCTCCTTTTTGTAGCGCTGAAACGTGCGTTCCGATAAATGCAGGTAATTTGACCACTCGCTGGTGCTAAAGGAGCTTTTATCCGCTATACTCTGGAACAAGGCATACTTTACCCCTTCGCGCACCGAGCTGATGAGCATAAACACATCCCGGTCATCGATCTGGTTATAACTGAGGTTTATACTTAATGCTTCTGCCATATGCGTTACTTTTATCAAACATACGAAATCTGTCTTTATAAAAACGCCAAATGTCGTGAATTAGTTTTTAGTAAAGCTGGAAGAACCGGAATGTAGCCTACTCAGGTCCCTTCCATTTATAGCAGATGCACTATTTTATACTTGGGAGCGTTATAGCAGCTGTACCTAAAATATCGAAATGCAGAAATGGATCGCAGCGGCAGCTGCTTTAACTATAGGCATGACGGCCTGCAATACGTCGGAGAACATGCTCGACAGCGCGCAGGCCACAGAAGCACCAACCTTAACTTTAGCGGACGTGGTGCCCGTGATGCACCCCGAATCACCGGAACAAAAAGCTGCACAACAAGCGTTTTTGGAAGCCAGTACTAAGCGGTTTAAATCGAAGAAGCTGGCGTCAGCGTATTTTATAGAGCAGGCAAAGCGCGCTTTTAACGAGCAGAAATCTGATTCGGCGGCTATACTTTTTGGCCAAGCCTGGCTCATGGACAGCACCAACAGCGATGTTTATCAGGGGTACGGCCGTGTGTATGGGCAGCAAAAGCAATACGATAAAGCCCTGTTTATACTTTACCACGCCTTAGAAGCTGCTCCGAACGACCCGCAGCTGCTCACTGATATCGCTACCAGCCACCTTGGCCGCTTTTATGATACCAGCAACCCTGATGACCTGCAGCAAAGTAAAAAGTTGCTGGAGCAGGCACTCACTCTAACGCCCGATAAGGCAGACATCTATTACAAACTGGCCATCAACAATTACTACCTGAAAGATTACAGCAAAGCATGGGAATACCTGCATGAAAGCCTGCAGGAGAACAAGGATCTGGAAGACCAAAGCTTTATTTCAGCTTTGCTGGAGAAGCAGCAGGACCCACAGGGCATCTATACCGGGGCTAATGTGCAATAAACTTGCTATTTAAACCGGTTAAACTTATTTTTAGCAACCCGCAGCTCGATTGTACGCGGAAAAAACCAATCCAACTTTAAAATGAAAAGAGTACTAGTAGCCACCCTTGCTTTTGTGTTTGCCACCACGCTTGGCTTTGCACAGGAGCAACCCGCCCCGCAGCAGGCACCTGCCAGCCCAACGGTGCTGCCGATGTTTGGCAAACAGCCTAAAACAGAAAAACAGCAACGCCAGGATGAGAAATTTCTGTCGAGCTGCGACAAGAGCTTTACGAACCGCCAGGAAGCCAGTAAATTTTTTATGGAGCGTGGCTGGGAGTACTTCAACGAAGGACAGGTGGACACAGCCATGTACCGCTTTAACCTGGCCTGGCTGCTGAACCCGGATAACAAAGATACTTATTGGGCCTTTGGCCTGGTAACAGCCCGTAAAGGACAGCCGGAGGAGGCTATTACCCTCTACGAAAAAGCCCTGCAGTACGACCCGAACAACTCGCTGCTGCTTTCTGACCTGGGCGCCTCTTACCTGGAGGCATACAAGCAGAAAGAAAAGAAAAAGACGCTGAAAAAAGCGCAGGAATACCTGTCCAAATCCATCAGCTCTGACTCCAGCAATGCCTATGCGCTTTATTCTGAGTCGAAAGCCAAGTACTATGAGAAGGAGTATGCGGATGCCTGGAACTACCTGCACAAAAGCCGTAGCCTGAACCTGGCGCTGATCGATTACGAGTATATTGCAGAACTGCTGACCAAGATGCCGGACCCACAAGGCTTCTTCAAGTCGACTGTGCCTGCCGCTCCGGCAACAACCGGCGCGAGCGCTAAAAGCAATTAATAAAGACATACCAGAGAAAAATCCCTGCTTTTGCGATCTGGCAAAGGCAGGGATTTTTTGTGCCTGATTTCCGATAGGTGTAGGCAATTGCGGGATCCGCTTCCCTCCTGCTCCGCTCGGCAGCCGGCAGCTGGTCCGGGCAATTGTTGGCAGGTATAAGTATAAAATCGCTCCCTGGCAGCTGCTATAAATCATATTTTGCTATATTTGTTCATCAACCTAGTACACCTTTAGCCAAAGTATATTTATGAAGAAGAATTTACTCCGAGCCTCTGTATACCTGCTGGCAGGAAGTATGGCACTCTCGTCGTGCGTGGTATCCAAGAAAAAATACGACGATCTGCTGTCGCGCAAAAACACCCTGGAAGTAGATAAAGCTGATCTGGAGCAGCAGAAAGCCACCCTCGAGCAGCAAAAGGCATCGCTCGAAGATGCCAAAGCACAATTGGAGCAGGAACGAGCCGAGCTGGAGCAACAGAAAAATGAATACCAGGAAAACCTGGCCAAGGCCTTAAAAGAAGGTAAGAGCCTGGGCGAGAGCCTGAACATGAGCAAGTCGCAGATAGACCGCCTGAATGCCGACCTGAAAGCCCGCGAGCAGCGCCTGACCGAGTTGCAGCGTGTACTGGATGAAAAAGAGAAAGCAGTAGCTAACCTGCGCAAGCATGTGAGCGATGCCTTGCTCGGCTTTAATGACAAAGACCTGACTATTGACGTGCGCAACGGCAAAGTATATGTATCGCTGGCTGAGCAGCTGCTGTTCAATTCCGGTTCCACTAAAGTAGATCCCAAGGGCGTAGATGCTTTGAGAAAGCTGGCCGCGGTGCTGAAAGAGCAGAAGGATGTGAACGTATTGGTAGAAGGCCATACTGATGATGTGCCGATTGCCAAAGGAACTCCGGGCATGCAGGACAACTGGGACTTAAGTGTACTTCGAGCCACAGAGATCACGCGTATTCTCACCAACGCTGGGGTAGATCCTACCCGTGTAACCCCATCCGGCCGCTCCAAATACGTACCGCTGGATGATAGCAAAACAAAAGAGGCGCGCCAGAAAAATCGCCGTACCGAGATCATCCTGACGCCGAAGCTTGACGAACTGTTCCAGATACTGGAAACAACCTAAACGCTTAGGTACTTTTAGATTTAAAAAGAAAGCAGCCGCTATTATAGCGGCTGCTTTTTGTTTTATTAAGATACTGTAGCGGCTGCCTCTTTTTTGGGAAGCACCAACTTGAAGATAGGCAGCATGAGCAAGTATAAAACGATACCACCCGGTATAGCCATCAATGCCCATGCCGACACACCCGCCAGGTTAGCAAGCCACAGCTTGTGCAACGCGTTCAGCCAATCTTCTTTAAACATAGCTGTGATCTCGTGCAGCGACAGGCGCAACTCTTCTAACCCAAACAAAGCAATTCCTGCCCGGATAAAAGGAAGTGCCAGCAGGAGTTGCAAGGGCTGCACCAAGTAGCTAACCAGCACTGTTGCAGCAATGTTCAGCCGGAACCTGGCAGCCAGTGCCGTTCCCATCATGGTGGTGATACCAATTGCCGGCACAGTGCCTACCACTGTACCCAACGCTACGGTTACGGCGAGTTTATGCGGTGTCATACCTTGCTTTAGCAAGTTGAGGACAGGCTGCAGCAGGCGCTGTTTCATAAAACGTATGACACTATTCGATTTCAAGGAAGTAAGTAAGATTGATCTGTGACAGAAGGGAACCCTCCCTTGCAGAAGACTCCGAAGTATACAAATGGTTGCATTGGCCCGACAAATATCAAGCAATAATTTCGGATGTATGTCTCTTTATACTTGTAGCAGGCAGAAAGTAACCTATAGGCGAACTGAATTTACCACTAAAAAGCCCAGTGACAGCGAACCCATTGAGTACCAGCACAGCTTTGTGAAGCACGACCTATGGCATTCTACAATAAAGCGGAGAAGCTTCCTTTTAAAGCTATGCGGAGCACTTCGTTGCCAAGGCTACATATAGGTAAATTGCGGCAAAGTTTCAGGGGCGCATTAAACCATCCTGTATGTTCTGTGTCCAAACGTAGTTAATCAGCATAATTAGCTACTCTCATGCAAAAAATATTACTCCTCTTTCTGCTACTGACATTAGGTACGCAGGCATTCGCCCAGCAAATAGCCATCACCGGAACTGTTCAGAATGCCAGTGATCAAAGCGCATTACCGGGCGCCAATGTATTACTCACCAAGGCGGGTACTGCCACTGTGGGGCAGATGACAGATGCACAGGGTAAATTCCGTTTTGATAATGTAACGCCGGGACAGTATACACTAGAGGTAAAATACCTGGGCTTTAAACCATTCTCCAGAAACATACAGGTGCAAAACAGTTCTATAGACCTGGGCGTTCTGTCTCTGCAGGATGAAACAACTGCCATCAAAGAAGTACAGATCGTGGGCCTGGCACCGCTGGGGGAACAGAAAGGTGATACAACCCAGTTTAATGCCAAGGCTTTTAAAACAACAAAAGATGCCAGCGCGGAAGACCTGGTGACGAAGATGCCCGGGGTGACAATACAAAATGGAACCATTCAGGCGCAAGGCGAAGACGTAAAACAGATCCTGGTTGATGGAAAGCGTTTTGGGGGAGATGATGTGAACGCGGCGCTCCGCAACCTGCCGGCCGATGCCATTGATAACGTGCAGGTATATGACCGGCAAAGTGACCAGGCCGCTTTCAGTGGGTTTGAGACAGGCGAAAAAGCCAAGACCCTGAACTTTGTGACCCGAAAAGACCGTCGCCAAGGCCAGAGAGGCAAAGTCTCTGCCGGCTATGGTACCGATGACCGGTATATGGTGGGCGCAGCGCTCAACATCTTTAACAACGACCGCAAAATTACGCTCACAGGCCTGACGAATAACATCAACATGCTGGATTTCTCAATCGGTGAAACACCTGGTGGCAGTATGCGCGGGCGCAGAGGCGGCTGGGGGCGCCAAACACCAAACGGCATCATCACCACCACTACTTTGGGCGCTAACTACAACGATGTGTTGGCTAAAAAAATAGACATCAGCAGCAACTATAATTATACTAACCGGGGCATCGCTAACAACCAATACCGGTTCAGAGACTATACCTCGCAGCAAAATGGCCCTGAAGATGCCGATGTGTATACTGAAAACAGCTACAATCACAACACGGAAGATAGTCACCGCCTGAGGTTCCGTTTGCAGTATAACATCAATGAAAATAACCGGTTGCTGATAACGCCTTCCATGGAGTTGCAGCATAACAAGTCGTATGTTGATCGTTTTGCACTTACGCTGAACAATACCGGTGATACGCTGGCGCGCTCCAACAATAGCACCAACACAGACAACACGTCGTTTAACTTTAACAACAACATCCTGTTCTCACACCGTTTTTCCAAACCGGGCCGGGTGTTCACAGCGAATTTTAATACCAGCTACTACAACAGCAACAGCGACCGCTATGAACTGGAAACAACAAACGACCTGCAGGACCCCGAAAAAAATGCCAGCCGCAATCAGTACATCGACAGGTATGCCAAAAACTTCGGCTGGTCTGCTGACGCGTCTATGTCTGAAAAAGCCGGTGAAAATGCTTTGGTGCTGCTCAACTATAGCATTGGCAACCAAAGCAACGATGCCGACAAACGTGCCTACGATTACGATGAAAGCTCCCTGGCGTATACCCAGCTGAACGTGCCGCTAAGCAACACCTTTAACAGCGACTATCTCTCCCAAAGCATTGGGCCAAGCTACCAGTACCGAACCGATAAAGCCCGTGTGCAACTTAACGCCCGCTACCAGTATGCCACCTTGCAGAGCCACAACGTATATCCGGAGAACCTGGACCTAAAGCGCAGCTTTAACGATGTGCTGCCTTCCGCCGAAGTAGAGTATAAATTTACGGAATCGCGCAGCCTTAACATTCATTACCGCACGGGCACTAACGTGCCCTCGGCTGACGAGCTGCAGGAAGTGCTGGACGTCTCTAACCCGCTGCAGCTGAGCATCGGCAATGCCAACCTGGACCAGGATTACCAGCACAGGCTGTTTATGCGCTACAGAAACTTTAATGCCGAGACAAATAAGGTGTTCTTCCTCGGCGTGTTCGGCACCATGACACAGAATTATGTGGCCAACAGCGTTTATACTGATGCATTTGTGCCGGCTGAATTTATACAAGGCTATACTTTGCGCAGTGGTGCCCGGCTCTATCGTCCTGTCAACATGAATGGCTACTGGAATGTGCGATCCTTCTTCAACTATGGGCAACCGATTAACTTCATCAGCTCTAATATTAATTTCAATGGCTCTGTAGGCTTTTCCAGAACACCAGGTATGATCAACAACCAGGTAAACTATGCCAACAACAGCAACTTCGGTCTTGGCGTGAACCTGAGCAGCAACATCAGCGAGAACGTGGATTTCAATATTTCTACCCGGGGCAATTATAATATCATACAAAATACACTGTCGAACTCGCAGAACACTAATAATAACTATTACACCCAGAACTCTAACCTGCGCCTGAACTGGATCATGTGGAAAGGACTGGTATACCGCACGGAACTGGAACACCAGTATAATTCTGGATTATCGGCCGGGGTAGATAACAGCTACCTGCTCTGGAATATGAGTGTGGGTAAGAAACTGTTTAAGAACGAGCGTGGCGAGGTAAGCCTGAGCGTGAACGACCTGCTAAAGCAAAACGTCAGTATTGACCGCAACATTACCGATTCGTATGTGGAAGATGTGCAGTCCAGTGTGCTGCAGCGCTTTTTTATGCTTACGTTCACCTACAACATCCGCAACTATGCCGGACAGGCGCCCGATGAGGAGGAAAATGGACGACGTGGTAACTGGGGCGGTCCGCGCCACTAATAAGTTGCACTTTTGCTGAAAAGGCCTGCCAAATGGCAGGCCTTTTTTGATACTGCGGGCATTGCAAAGCCCGGCCGTTTATGCGCAAAAGCAGCAGTCAGCTTTTGTTTATTTTTACCGCAGCAAGGTACTATCTTTTGTCTTTATACTTGCTTATATTAGCCTTGTCATGGACAAAGGCTTTTTACGGTTCGATCTATACGCCGCATTACTGCTGATAGGCGTTGCGCAGGGGTTCTTCCTGTCGCTGCTACTTTTAGCGCGCAGACCACATCGCCAGCCGTTCCATCATCTACTGCTGGCTGCTCTCTGCTTTACGTTTGCCTGCGTGGTGCTGGAGATCTTCCTGTGCTACTCCGGGCTGATGTTCCGCACCTTGGCGCTTGTCGATTTTTCCGAAGCTCTGAACTTTGCTATCGGGCCGCTGACGTTCCTGCTGGTGCGCAGCCTTTGCGGTAAAAACTGGAAACCAAAACTGTGGCTGCATTTCATACCTTTAGGGCTGTATGCTATTTACCACCTGCAGTTTATGCTGCAGCCGGAAGCGGTAAAGTATAACGCCTACCTGAACGCCTACTTTCCGGATGCGGCGCAATTGGCTGTCGCGTACCCTTTTCCGCCAGACCTGCTGCACCTGGCCGAGCACGTCAACTTCCTGACGATCGTGCACATTAGCATCTATATTCTGGCAACGTATACCATTGTGCTGCAACAGCGCAATGCACAGCAGGTAAACAATTACTTCTACTCCTGGGCAAAGCTGCTGCTGTACTTTTATGCCTGTTCGCTGGCGCTGTTGTTGTTCATCAAGCTATACTATAAAAGTGATTTGGGCGACCACTTCATGGCCATGTTCCTGACGATGCAGCTGTTCTTCATCTCCTACAAAGTGCTCACAGCCTCTGCTTTTTTTCAGCCCGTGGTGCCGGCAAAGTATGAGAAATCAGCTTTAAATGCCGAAGCCAAGCAGGACCTGCTCCGGAAGCTGAAAATGGCAGAAAATGCAAAGTTTTATGCCCAGCCTTCGGCCTCGCTCCCCTCCCTGGCCAAACAGCTACACACATCCCCGCACTACCTTTCGCAGAGCCTGAACGAGTGCCTGGGCAAAAGCTTCTTTGAGTACCTGGCGGAACTGCGGATCCAGGAAGCCCGGGCCATACTTGCCGACCCCGCGCAGCAGCATCTGAAAATAGAAGAAGTGGCCGAGCAAACGGGTTATCTCTCCAAATCTGCATTTAGTGCAGCTTTTAAAAAGCAGACTGGCCAGACGCCAGGAGAGTTTCGGAAAAACAACAGCCAAATGCGTGCTTCCCTATAAGCCAGCACGCCCGCCCTACAGGCAAATACCCAAACTATGGCTTTTCATACTGATGTTTGCAGCACCACAACATCCATATGAAAAATCAGGAAAAAATCAGACGTTACGAGTTCGACTGGCTGCGGGTGCTGGCTTTCTCGCTCCTCATCTTCTTTCACACCGGCATGTTTTTCGTGCGCTGGAACTGGCACGTGAAGAACAGTATACTTAGCCCGACGATGGAGCTTCCGATGCTCTTTCTGAGCCAGTGGCGCATGTCACTCATCTTCATCATCTCGGGGGTAGGCGTATACTTTGCGCTGGGCTACCGCAGCGCCGGCACCTTTGCACTGGAGCGCCTGAAGCGAATCTTTGTGCCGCTTATCGTTGGGATGCTATTGGTTGTGCCGCCGCAGGTATACTTTGAGCGACTAACGCAGGGCTTTACTGGCAGCTACTTCAATTTTCTACCTTCTGTATTTGATTTCGAACCATACCCCAAAGGCAACTTCAGTTGGCACCACCTCTGGTACCTGGCTTATATTTTGGTCTATAGCCTGCTGTTTCTGCCACTTCTCACTTATCTGCGCCGCACCAGTATAGGCTTACAAAAAGTGAAAGGTTGGATGCTGCTCGTACTTCCGGCGTTGTGGTTCAGCTTTGGGGCAGTGCTGCTAAATGCACGTTTCCCCGGCACCAACGACCTAATCCACGACTGGGCCAATCACTTTATGTATACCAGCATGTTCCTGATCGGTTTTCTGCTGATGAAATTCCCGGTGCTGCAGGAGCGCATCCGCCGCGTACGCTGGTATAGCTTGGTTGCTGCGCTGGTTACTGTTACAGTGCTGTACACCCTTTATTGGCTGAAAGACAACGAAGCGACGGGATCTAAGTTGAACCTTTACTTTATACTAAAATCCTGCAACCGCTGGTTCTGGCTGCTGGCTATACTTGGCTTTGCGCTGCAGCACCTCAAAATCAGATCAAGATACCTGCCGCTTGCCAACGAAATGGTATACCCCTTCTATATCCTGCACCAGCCCATCATTGTAGCACTGGGATATTACATGCGCAACCTGCCGCTGGTTGTCGGCGTCAAGTTTGGCTTCATCTCCCTGAGCACCTTTATTCTCTGTTTTGTGCTGGTGCGCTATGTGATCATGCCGATCAACTTCCTGCGCGTTCCATTTGGATTGAAAGCGGTGCCACGGCCTCAACCTCTACAAGTGCCGCTGGTGTTAAACAAAGTATGATTTGCCTTCAATAATCAAGTATAGCTAACGGCAACTGCTTCCCTTACTTTTACTCTTTAAAGTATAATTGTTCTACTTGCAAAGCATTGTGCTCTGCTAGTAGTCCTTCAACAAAATGGTGTAGAGCGACAGAGAGGAGAATACCTTTTACACTTGAGGCTAAGATTCCGGAATGATACACTTGCCTTTCAGCGCGAGCACTTGATTCAGTCGAAAGGAAGTGTTCTTGTGTTCGTGCATTGCCGTGCAAGCGAAAGCTTAACCCGAACTTACAGCCGAATTCGGTATCTTTGCCTTTTATACTTCTTTACATGACGACTTTCCACGATCTGCACCTGCACCCTGCCCTTGTGCGAAGCCTGCAGGAACTAAACTACACGCAACCCACGCCCATACAGGAAGAAGCTATTCCGTTGCTGCTGCAGGGGCGGGATGTAGCAGGCCAGGCTGAAACAGGTAGCGGCAAAACGGCTGCTTTCGGGTTGCCCCTGCTACAGGGCATTAACCCGGAACTACAACAGGTGCAGGCGCTGGTAACTGTGCCTACCCGCGAGTTGGCTGTGCAGGTGCGTCAGGAACTCAAAAAACTGGCGAAGCAGCTGCCCCAGCTAAAGATAAGCGCTTTCTATGGCGGGCACTCTTTTTCGCAGGAGCGGGCTTCCTTGGCTCATCCACCGCAGGTGCTGGTAGGTACGCCTGGCCGACTCACAGATCATCTCTCCCGCCGAACCATTGATTTAAGCCATGTGGTTCAAATAGTTTTGGATGAAGCAGATAAGTTACTGGAAATGGGTTTCCAGGAAGAGCTTGACCGTGTGCTGGAAGCGCTGCCGCGAAAGCGCCAGACCGTGCTTTTTTCAGCCACCATGCCCGATAAAGTTAAAGAGTTGATCGCCAATTCACTTCAGGACCCCGTATTTGTTAAAGCCACCGCCAATGCCATTCCGGACCAGCTAAAGCTGATCGGCATTAAGGTGGAGCACCCGCAACGGTCGCAGGCGGTTCTGAACCTGATACAAAGTAAAGCTTCGGCAGGTACCGTTGTGTTCTGCAATACCCGCGCTGCCGCCGATACTTTAACAGCCTTCCTGCAGGAAAACAGAGTGGCTGCCAAGGCCTTGCATGGCGGCATGGAGCAGCCGGACCGCGACAAAACAATGACGCTCTTCCGGAATGGCACCATCCCTGTGTTAATTGCAACCGACTTGGCTGCCCGGGGCCTGGACATTGACAAACTCCGGCATATCGTGCATTATGAGCTGCCGGATGATATGGCCGCCTACCTGCACCGTAGCGGCCGTACGGGCCGGGCCGGCAAAAGTGGCACTGTGTATACCTTGGTTTCCCCACGCGATGAGCAAAAGCTGCACGAGTGGCAACAGGTATACATGGATGAATGGCTGCAGGCTGGTGCGCTGGTAAAGATGGCTACAACCGCTCCGGCACCAGCCTCTGCTTTTGCCACGCTATACATTGCCGGGGGCCGCAAAGATAAGATCAGTCCGCGCGACATTGTGGGAGCGCTCATTGCTGAAGCAGGTTTAAAAGCCGATCAGATCGGTAAAATAGAAGTGCTGGACCGCAACTGTTTTGTAGCTGTGCCCCAAGCACAGGCAAAGCAGATAGCCGAACAACTCAGCAGCGGCAAGATCAAGGGGCGCAGGTATAAAGTTAGCCTGGTGGATTACATGGCTTCCAAATAGAGCTTCAGCTTCATGCAATTCTTTATAACAAGTAATGTTATCTGCATATAACCAATAGCATAAAGCCATACTATACATTCCGTAACAACATTATAATTATACCTGATAGTACAGCAAGGTACTATACTTTGATGGTAAAAACGCCTGCGGGTTTCCAGCACGGCTTTTGCTTGCTACTGCTGCAGATTTACCTATTTTTGCACCCGATTCAACACTTTCACTTTTCATGAAAAAACTATCGCTTGTTGCAGCCATTTTATTGGCCTGCAGTGCTCTCTCTTATGGCTGGGGCTTTTTCGGACACAAACTTGTGCACCAGCTGGCTATCTATAATTTGCCGAAGCCGTTGCAGGGCTTCTATTTCAAACACCAGGACTATATCGTTTCCAAATCTACACGACCCGATGAGCGACGCAACGATGATCCGACAGAAGCACCACGCCACTACATTGACATTGATGTGTATGGTGCTGATGCGGTGACGACCATGCCGGAAGCCTGGCAAGCCGCTGCCGCCCGCTATAGTGCTGATACGCTAAAGAAGTATGGCATTGTGCCCTGGTATGTTGTGGAAATGAAGGAGCGCCTAACCAATGCCTTCCGGCAGCAGAATGTAGACAGCATCTTATACTACTCCGCTGATCTTGGCCACTACATAGCAGATGCGCATGTGCCGCTGCACACCACGGAGAACTACGATGGCCAAATGACAGGACAGCCTGGCCTTCATGGGCTGTGGGAGTCTAAAGTGCCTGAGCAATTTGCCCAGAATTATAAGCTGCATGCCGCCAAAGCACACTACCTGCCGGATGTAGAAAAAGAGATATGGAAAGTGGTGCGTTCCTCTTTTGCCCTTACGCCCCAAACACTGGAACTGGAGCGCGAAGCCAGTAAGAACTTTACAGATCAGACCAAGTATGACCGCGTAGAACGCAATGGCAAAATGCGCCAGTATTATTCTGACGCCTTCGCTACAGCTTACCAGGAAAAGCTCGGCCCTATGGTGGAACAGCGCCTGAATGCTGCGGCGCAGGAAGTTGCTAATTTTTGGTACACCTGCTGGGTAGATGGCGGCAAGCCAGATATGGACAAGCTAATGTTCAAGCCCCTGACCAAAACAGAAAAGAAGCAGCTGAAGCTCGAAAAAAAAGCTTACCGCAAAGGGCAGCTATTTACCAGAAATCTGGTAATTGCTGCTAAAAAGCCATCGAAGTAGGATCCGATCCTTCGCTGTTTTTCAGGAAAGCGGCTGTACATGCTAAAGCATGTACAGCCGCTTTTTTGCTAACCCACGCATCAAAACTGCCGTTTATACTTACAAGAACCTTTTCATGATATCATACTCCGTATAACATTGCTTATCAGCTTTATAAAACTTTTAACAAGTATGAATTAGATGCAAGGTGCAATCAATATGAATACAATTTACCTAAAAGCAGCAGGACTGCCATGCTGCACTGACTGGAAAAAAACTATGAGAATACTGTTGCTGCTATCGCTTTTTTTGGGGCTGCTGGCTGTTATACCAGCCCAGGCACAAAAGAAGAAGAAACGACTCAACCAGACGATTGAAAACATCATCCGCAAGTATAAAGCATTGAATGCAAAAGCGGCTTATGTTAAGGCGAATGGTGTTCCGGTCGCCAAGGCAACACGCTTTATTCAGCCAGAAGATAAGCTTGTTCCGGATTATAGTCAGCTGCACCAGATCGCTTTGGTCCGCCATGGAGAGCCGGACCTGGTGAAAACAGGCAAGTTCTCTTACAGAGAAGCCAGAAAATTCCTGCTGAACTATGACAGTGTTGGGATCATAGTACCTGATAAACCTTTCTTTCACATCAAGGCCCCGGACCAGGTAGCCATATTCACCAGTTCTATTAACCGAGCCCAAGCTACTGCAAAGTACCTTTTCGGCGACTCTGCGCAGATGACTGTTTCGCCAGACTTCAGGGAGTTTGAAACTAACGTTGGCCGGCATTACCTGAAACTACGAATGCCGATCAAACTCTGGACTACCAGTGCACGCATTAAATGGATGCTGGGTATCGATAGCCATGGGATAGAGAGCTTTGCCGCCGCCCGCAAAAGGGCCCGCAAAGCAGCGGTACTGCTGGCAAAAGCCACAGAAGAAAAGCCGAAAGTAATTCTTGTCGCTCATGGTTTTCTGAACCGCTACATCAAAGAAGACCTGCAAAAGCTGGGCTGGCAGGTGGTACGCGATGGCGGCAGCAACTATTTTGCCACTACCATTCTAGTTAAAATCGAAGACAAAAAAGAGCAGAAAGAACATAACATCTCTTTAGGCTCCACATCTGAAGGCAGTCGTTAACCCACTCCTATTGCTTTCGTGCAGCATTCCATACTTAATTTCCGGTTGAAGCACCTGTGTGTCCATTTTATACTTTGGCGTGGCTTTCCGGCACCGCAGCAACAAACTTATACCTTCTTTATCTCTTTCCGGCACTTTATAGCTAATCCAAAGAGCTATTCCGGCGGCTGACTAATTTGTTTAGCATCGTTTACTAAAATACTTTACCTTTACTTTATGGAGATACTCATAGGAATAGCCGCCTTCCTGGGAGGATTGGTGGTCGCCTTCCTGGCGCTGAAGAGCAGGCAAAGTACCCTGCAACAAAGCCTTACGCAGGCACAGGTAAGGCAGGGAGTGTTAGAAGGACAGGCGCAGCAGCGTACACAGGAGGCAGAACAGTTGAAGGCGCAGCTGCGGGAGGCCCAGACCGAAACGATGGAACTTACCAATGCACTCACCAAAACCGAAACCGACTATGAGCACCTGCAAGGGCGCCTGCAGGAACAAGGCCGTGAATTGGAGCAACTCCGTGAAAAATTTCTGCAGCAGTTCCAGAGCATCTCCAACCAGGTATTAATGACCAATGCCGAACATTTCAATAAAGCCTCTTCCGAAACGCTGGAGCGTGTGCTCTCCCCCTTGAAAGAGCGCATCAAAGAATTTGAAGCGAAGGTAGAACAAACGTATGAGAAGACACTGAAAGACAGCATCTCCTTAAAAGAACAAATTACGCAGCTTGCCAGCCTCAACCAGCAGATGAGCCAGGATGCGCTGAACCTGACTCGTGCGCTGAAAGGAGAAAGTAAAACCCAAGGCAACTGGGGCGAATACCTGCTGGAAAGCCTGCTGGAGAAATCGGGCTTGCGCAAAGGGGTGCATTACGAGCGTGAAGAGGTACGGCAGAACGACGAAAAGCAAGTATACCGCCCTGATGTGATCATACGGTTGCCAGAAGGAAAGCACCTGATCATTGACTCCAAAATGTCATTGGTAGCGTACGAGGCCTACTGCAGCTGTGAAGAGGAAAACCAGCAGGAAGTATTTCTGCGCAGCCACATCAACTCGGTGCGCACCCACTTCACCGACCTTGGCCGCAAGAACTATCACCGCCTCAACGGCATCAACTCCCCGGACTTCGTGATGATGTATATTCCGCTGGAGCCTGCTTTTACCCTGGCCGTGCAGCACGACCACGACCTCTTTACCGATGCCTTTGACCGAAACATTGTGCTGGTAACCACCTCTACCCTGTTGGCGACATTGCGAACTGTGGCGGGCGTTTGGCGACAGGAAGACCAGAAACGAAATGTGCTGCGCATAGCCGAAGAAAGCGGTAAGTTATACGACAAATTCGTTGGCTTTGTAGACGACCTTAAAATGATTGGCAAGCACCTCGAAAACAGCCAGAGTACGTACAATGCTGCTATGAACAAGCTCACAGAAGGCAAGGGCAATCTTATCCGGCGCGTGGAAATTCTGAAAGAACTTGGCGCCAAAACAAGCAAGACTTTAGATGATAACCTGTTACAGGAGGCGCAGCTGCCCGAGGAACTGCATTAAACGGATGCCTCGCCCTGTATGTCTTCTTAAAAGTGACTATATTGATTCACTTTTAAATCTAAGAACCATAATAACCTAGCTAGCCATATCTCAAGAACAGATTTAAATATGAAAAAAATGATCTACAGCGGTTTCACCGCCGCTATACTTCTATCTGCCTGCTCTACACAGAAGCCTGCTGCTACGACGGCGACGGCAAATGCTACGGCAACAGCAGAACCAACTGCTACGGCAGCCCCAAACTTACAGCAGGAAGCCCAGGTTTTCTTGAATCAGTATTCTAAAACATACCAGCAACTATACACGGCTTCGTCCGAGGCAGAGTGGCGCTCCAACACTCACATTGTAGAGGGCGATTCGACCAATGCCGTTGCGACGCGCCAGGCAAATGAGGCGTTTGCCGCTTTTACCGGCAGCGCTGAAAACATCAACACCGCGAAAGCAATGCTGGCGAAAAAAGACCAACTGACGCCGCTGCAGGCAAAGCAGTTTCAGGCTATTCTCTATTCAGGAGCAAACAACCCGCAGATCATTCCGGATGTGGTAAAGACCCGTATTAAAGCGGAAACGAAGCAGACGGAGGACCTCTATGGCTTTGATTATCGGCTTTATAATAAGTCGGTGAGTACAAATCAGATCGATGATATTCTTAAGAAGGAAACAGACCTGAAGAAGCGGCTCGCAGCCTGGAATGCCAGCAAAGAAGTAGGCAAAGGGCTAAAAAAAGGGCTGCTGAACCTGCGCGACTTACGCAATAAAACAGTGCAGAGCCTCGGCTACGACGATTATTATACTTACCAAGCCTCTGATTATGGCATGACACGTGCCGAGATGCTGGACCTGATGAAGCAGATAAACGAGGAGCTTCGCCCGCTTTACCGCGAACTGCATACGTACGCCCGCTATGAACTAGCCAAGAAGTATGGCGTAAAACAGGTGCCCGATTACCTGCCGGCGCATTGGCTGCCTAACCGTTGGGGCCAGGATTGGAGCCCGATGGTGAATGTAAAAGGCATTGACCTGGATGCTGCCCTGAAACCGAAAGGCGCGGAGTGGGAAGTGAAGCAGGCAGAACGCTTTTACCAAAGCCTGGGCTTTCCGCAACTGCCACAAACGTTCTGGGAAAAGTCAAGCTTATACCCTGCTCCTGTTGGTGCTGATTACAAGAAAAACAACCACGCCTCAGCCTGGCACATTGACCTGAACCAGGACGTACGCAGCCTCATGAGCGTAGAGCCTAATGCAGAATGGTATGAAACCACACACCATGAACTAGGCCATATTTATTATTACCTGACCTACACCAACCCGGATGTGCCGGTGCTGCTGCGCTCTGGCGCTAACCGTGCCTACCACGAAGCCATGGGCAGCCTGATGGGCCTGGCCGCCATGCAGAAGCCGTTCCTGGAAAACCTGAATCTCATTGATAAGAACACACAAACTGATGAAGTGCAGTCGCTGCTAAAAGAGGCGCTGAACTATGTGGTATTTATTCCTTTCTCTTCGGGTGTAATGAGCGAGTGGGAAAATGATTTTTACGCCGAAAACCTGCCGGCAGATCAACTGAACAAGCGCTGGTGGGAACTGGCTAAGAAGTACCAGGGTATTGTGCCGCCAACAGAGCGCGGCGAAGAATACCTGGACCCGGCTACCAAAACCCACATCAACGACGACCCGGCTCAGTACTATGACTATGCCTTGTCTTACGTGATCCTGTTTCAGTTGCATGATCATATTGCACGCGAGATTTTGCACCAGGATCCGCACGCCACTAACTATTACGGCAACAAAGAAGTCGGTAAGTTTCTCCACGACATCATGTATCCGGGAGCTTCGGCTGACTGGCGCCAGATGCTGAAAGACAAAACCGGAGAAGAACTAAGTGCCCGCGCCATGGTCGCTTACTTTCAGCCGTTGATGGACTACCTGAAAGAGCAGAACAAAGGCCGCAAGTATACTTTATAAAATCAGCTCGTTCTAGTATCATACTTGCAGAAGAGGCGGCACAGGCATTAGCTTGTGCCGCCTCTTCTGCAAGTAATCCATATATAAGATGTTGGTGAGCAGTTTAAATTGGCTGCAGATTTAAGGCTGATGTGGAAAGTCAATTTATCTAAATAAATACTTACCTTTTCTGAAGAAAGCTTATGAAGCTATGGAAAACACATCAGCTATTCAGGTATTAAAATCGGCAAAAGGAGTTATTGCCCTGCTTGCCTTGTGCAACGTAGTGCTGCACCTACTATTCTATAATAACCTGGAGTTTCACCGCGACGAATTGCTATACTTCTCCTTCGGGCGTCACCCAGCTTTTGGCTATGCAAGTGCTCCTCCACTGATAGCTTGGCTGGCAACAGGACTGCAATTTTTGTTTGGTTATTCTTTGTTAGCTGTACGAATTCTGCCAGCCATACTTAGTGGGGTGTTGATTATACTTACCAGCGCCATTGCCCGGGTGCTCGGCGGCAAAGGGTATGCCCAAATACTGGCCGCCATTGCGCTCATTTTCACGCCACTTTCCTTGCGTGCTTATTTCCTTTATCAACCGGTAGCGTTAGATGTGCTGTTCTGGACCTTACTTTTATACCTGCTCACCCGCTACCTGCAAACATCCGAGGAGAAGTACCTTTTATACTTTGGCATTGTGCTGGGCTTTGCTTTACTCAACAAGTACCTGGTTGGCCTGCTGGTGCTGGGCTTGGTACTATTGCTGGCCGTCACAAAGCACCGGAAAGTATTTACCCGTAAAAAATTCTACTGGGGCATCGCCGCAGCAATGCTGATTTTTTTGCCCAACCTGCTGTGGCAGCTTGCTATGGGGCTGCCCGTTTTTCATCACATGCAGGAGCTCAACAATACACAACTGGTACATGTTAACCCTGCAGTCTTTCTGACCGGCCAGTTAGAAATTGCCATGGGCGCTAGCCTGCTTACGTTACCGGGCATGCTTTTCTTGCTGCTTCACCCGCGCATGCAACGCTACCGGTTGCTTGGCTACCTGACCGTGTTTGTAGTAGTTGCCTTGTTGCTGCTACATGGCAAAAGTTATTATACAATGGGTATTTTCCCGATGTTGATTGCTGCCGGTGCTGTTTGTTATGAAAACCTACTTCAACGTATAGTTTTTCGTGTTGCCCTTCCTATTCTTGTCGCAATGTTGATGCTCCCGTTGCTGCCGTTTGGCTTACCAGTACTAAAACCTAAAGGCTTGGTACGCTACTTCAATACACTTGAAACTAAGTATAAGCTGGATTTAGGCAGGCGCTTTGAAGACGGAACAGTGCACTCGCTTCCGCAGGACTATGCAGATATGCTGGGCTGGGAAGAATTAGCATCCCTTACAAACAAAGCCTATCAGCAGGTGCCAGACAAACAGCGATGCGTCATTTACTGCGAGAATTACGGACAGGCAGGAGCTATTTATATTATTGGAAATAAATACGGACTCCCGCAGCCGGTCAGCTTCAATGAAAGCTTCCGGTACTGGAGTCCGCGAGAGTTTAAGCCTGAAGTCACGCACCTCATCTATATCAATGATGTTTTAGGTGATGATGTGAAGCAGGCATTTGGGCATGTACAGCTTATCGGCAAAATTTCCAACCCGAATGCCCGCGAGTATGGCACCGCCGTGTACCTGTGCAGCTATCCACTTCAGAACTTTAACGTGCTCTGGAAAGCTGCCTGGCAAAGGGAAGAAGGCAGATAGATTTGCTGTTGCTCTTAATAGTTAGCTTCGGCAGCAGGTACATCGATCAGGATGAAGGTAGTATCTGCAGAGGCATGCAGGCGTACCACATCCATTTCCTCCAGACGGATCTGATCATACTGCTCTAGTTCCACATTATTCACCAGCAGGGCACCCGATGTCACATACACTAATGTTTTCCGAATCTTAAAAGTCTGAAAGTCATATTCATTGCCTTCTGAAAGATTACCATAGTATACCGTGGAGTTGGAGTTCATAAAAACGACATCCTCCAATACCTTCTGACCAGTAGCAAGAGGTACTAACTTGCCTTTGGTATCCAGGAAATCTACAGCCATCTGCTCATAGGATGGTGCCAATCCCTTCTTATTTGTTAGAAACCACAGCTGGTACAAGTGGGCAGCCTCTTCCCCATCATTGGTCTCGGAGTGCGTAATACCCGTACCGGCACTCATACGCTGCACCTGCCCCGCCGGTATGGTTGCTTCATTTCCCAAACTATCGGTGTGTTTGATTGCCCCATCCAGTACAATGGTAATGATCTCCATATCGGTGTGCGGGTGCGACGGGAATCCTTTTTTAGGGCCGATCCAATCATCGTTAAATACACGCAATGGTCCAAACTGAACGTTACCGGGATCATAGTAATCTGCAAAAGAGAACAAATAATGCGAAGTGAGCCAGTCTTCAATTTTGGCTTCGTGGCGTTCGGTAGCGGGAATAATTTTTATCATTGCGCAGAGTTTAAGTTTATACTTTAGCAGCATGCGGGGCTGCCTGTACACCTTTACGCATATAGCGCGGTTGTTGTTAACGTAACCACTGCACACATGTGCTTAGGCTATAAACAGGAAAACCTGCCCCGGCTACCGACCGGGCAGGTTTTACCAATGGTGTACAGATGATCTAATCGACCTTTTTGAGCTTCTGTACTTCTTTCTGCAGGTCCAGCACAATAGAAGACAGCTTATCGAGTGACAGATCTGCGATTGGGAAAGTAGAACTGATGTAAGATTTGGCTTCCCAGATCTCCAGCACATCTTCTACATGCAGTTCGTAGGGCGTATAGATCGGGTTATCAGAGTGCAGGCGAAGCACCGATGCCTCTTGTATTTTATTATAAATGCGCTTGAATACAACGCCCTCTTTCTGGCTAACTATAATACAAGGTGTACCGTCTTTTATTGTTCCCCATTCTTCAATATAGCGCCCAACAATTACAGTACCAGAGGCTATAGGTAACATAGAATCACCACTTATTTCAAAGGCACGGAATGTACCGCTGTTGCCCAGCATAGGCAAGCGAAACCGGGGCAGTTCCTCTATAAATTCCGGATCGGCATAGCCATTCAGGTAACCGGCACTTGCTTTCAGTGGCACCAGTTCAATATTTTCACGCTGCTCCTCATCTACCGTAATAGCGAGTACCCGCAGCTTGCCGTCTGTAGCAAGGGGCTGTCCTGCCGCATCACCTTTACCTGTACCAAGGTCCAAAGTGATCAGTTTATCGAGCGAAATACCGAAGAGCTGAGCAATATTCACCAGGGTGCTAAGCTTTGGCTCTGCCCTACCTTCTTCATACGCCCCAACCAACGATCGTTTAATATCCAGCTTTTCAGCCAATTGCGCTTGCGTATAGCCTGCTTTTTTGCGCAGAAACCTAATATTTGAAGTTACATTTTGCACGGTTTTGCCAATTTGTTTAGTGTAGAAACTCTCTTACAACTTTATCTGGAGTTTACCTATGTAAATTTACTAATTATTATTAACAAAACTAATATTTTTAGCATAAAAGTTTCATAAGCAGATTTTTAGTTTAAAATTTAGCCTTATTGTTGAACAAAAACAGTAAAGAATATAACATGAATATGAATATTTAACAATATTTAATAAGTACAAATTTTTCCTTCATTCTTGTATAACAATAATTTGGATTTATTATTAGCTTTCTCCTACATTTATAAAAAATTAAAACTGGACAAAAGAAATAATGAAGAAACCAGACGGCTCTTTAACCTTGCTTGATCTCAACGTCCTGTTAAGTATTTTATGATAATTAATGCTTACACATGCCTTTGTTAGTTGCTGCACCTGTTGTATATAATTTATACTTTACGAACACAAGCCTACAATATAAATGGCAAAAAAAGGTATTTTGCTACGACTAAAGCAACTACATTAGGAATATCGCCACAGTTATCACCTTATTATACTTAAATTTTCACCCTTATTATTTCATAATGAAATCAAGCGCTTTTAGGAAAATTATATCCTGTGTGGCACTGGCGAGTGCCATTAGCATAACAGGTTGCCAGAAAGAGGATTCGGCGGGAGATCTGCTCCCCTCGCCTGTTTCTGCTGACGATGCACAGAATGGTTTAGCTATTGAAGGACAATACATTATTGTTTTTAAAGAAGCTAATAAGAGTGGAAATGCCTTGCATGGAGGAAACTCAGCGGTTAACAGTACGATCAGACAAACAGTGCTTAACCAGGCGCATATCAATTCAGCTGATCTGCAGCAAATCTTTAATGGCGTGGTAAATGGTTTCGCTGCTAAGTTAACACCAGCACAGCTTGACTTGCTGCGCGACAACCCTGCAATTGCTTACATAGAACAGGATAAATTTATCTCCATCAAAAAAGAAGTTCAGAAAATCGGAACAACAGGTAAAGGTGGGGGCAAGTTCTCGCCTATACTAGCTCCTACACCAGAGCCAGCACCTGCTCCTACTCCTGAGCCTACTCCTGCTCCAGAGCCGACACCTACTCCAACACCGGAGCCAGCACCTGTACCTACTCCTGAACCGGCTCCAAGTGTGCCAGCTTACCTGCCTGTTACACCATTGACAGGCGAACTGGTGCCCTGGAACGTTGCGCGGGTAGGCTATGGCGATGGTACCGGCAAAACAGTTTTTATAATTGACTCAGGTATTGATACAGATAACCCGGACCTGAATATTGACCTGACACGTAGTATGTCTTTTATTTATGGCATTACCTCCGTTGAAGATGGTTTAGGGCATGGTACAGCCGTTGCTGGTGTTATAGCTGCCAAAAATAATGGCGCAGGCGTTCTGGGAGTTGCCTCAAATGCGACTGTCGTTGCGTTGCGCATATTTGACGATGCGGGCCAGGGAAGTATATCGAGGGTAATTGCTGCTGTAAATTACGTGTATAATAATGCGAAGCCAGGTGATGTGGTAAATATGAGCTTGGGCAGTGGAGCCTCATCAACCCTGGACCAAGCAGTGCTGGATGCCGCAGCTAAGGGTATTCTGTTTGCAATTGCAGCTGGCAACAGCAACGTAGACTGTTACGGCTCTTCTCCTGCCCGCGTAAATGCAACAGGTGTTTATACTATTTCAGCCATGGATGAGAACGGGAACATGTGGGCAAACTCAAATTTTGGCGCCACCGTTGATTTCGCAGCTCCCGGCGTGAATATTACCACCACCAGCAAAACGGGTGCTAACAGCGGTGGCTGGTCTGGTACCTCCTTTGCTGCCCCACATGTGGCGGGCATTCTGCTGCTAAGAGGCATGGTACTATCGCAGGGAACCATTACGGGCGACAAAGACGGCACACCTGACCCGATTGCCTCCTTGAACTAGAATAATATTCCATCGTTCACATGTATACAAGAAAGGCTGCCCATATCAGGCAGCCTTTTCTTTTTATATTTAACGGGCACACATTGCTACCGCACCCGGTCATCAACTGTTTTCCTTTTTGTAAACTGATACGGCCAGGCGAATTTTATAGTACTCATACTTGCCCTCCAACTCCTCAAACATTTCCTTCAACTTGCCCTCTGTGCCATGCTTTTCAATCACTTTCGCGATCACCTTGTACTCGGCTTTGGTGAGGTACTGCTCTATCGGTATGGCATAGCCCTGCTCGTAGAGTGTAGCCAAGTGTGAGTAGATGGTTACTGGGTTTAGATTGCGCTGCTTTGCAATCTGGTCAGGCGTATGGCCTTTCTGGAAAGCTTCCAGCGTGACCAGGTGCGTGGCCCCTTTCAGCTTGTTGCCTTTTGCCTGCTCCTCGGTCACAAAGTCGATGATCTCGTTGATGAAGGCATCGCCATAGTGCTCATACTTGAGTTTGCCTACACCCGAGATCGCCAGCATTGCAATCTTATTAGTGGGCTTTTCGGCTGCCATTTCCAGTAAAGTGCTATCGGTAAACACCACGTAGGGCGGCACGTTGGCGGCATCAGCAATGCGCTTACGCAAAGCACGGAGGCGCTCAAACAAAGCATCTTTGATCAGTTCCTTCTTCGGACGTGCCTTGATGCGCTGCTCCTCTTCTTTTTGCTTTACTTCCTCAAACTTCACCAGCTGTACCTTCCGGTTTTCGAAGAGTACCTGCCGACTCTGCTCTGTCAGCTTTAAAGTATAATTCTGGTCGTAGGCCAGCTCAATCAGGCCAGCGTTCAGCATCTGGTGCAGGTAACGGTTCCAGTCCAGCGGCCCAATGTCGCGGCCGGCCCCGTACGTTTTAATTTTATCGAAGCCTCCCTGTAGCACCTGGCTGTTACGGGAACCACGCAGCACATCGACTAGCAACCCCATCGTGACCTGCTCCTGCGTACGAGCAATGGCGGAGAGAGCCTTTTGAACCAACAGCGTGCCGTCGAAAGTAGAGGGCGGGTTGCGGCAGATATCGCAATTGCCGCAATCTTTCTTCATCTGTTCACCAAAATACTGCAGCAGAATACGGCGGCGGCAGGCCGAGGCTTCGGCAAACTGCTGCATCCGCTCCAGCTTCACCAACTGCAGCTCTGTCTGGTTTTTGTTGCCTTCGCCTTCCGCAAGCATGTTGCGCATGTTCATCACATCAGCAAAGCTGTAAAACAACAATGCATCTGATTTTGCCCCATCCCGACCGGCGCGGCCTATTTCCTGGTAATAACTTTCAATATTTTTCGGCAGGTTGTAGTGGATTACCCAGCGCACATTGGATTTGTCGATGCCCATGCCAAAGGCAACAGTGGCACAGACGATCTGTACATCATCGCGCAAGAACTGCTCCTGCGCTTTAGCGCGCAGCTGCGGGTTCATACCGGCATGGTAGTAGGTAGTTTTATAGCCGCTGCTTTTCAGCTTTTCTGCCAGCGACTCTGTTCCTTTTCGGCTGAGGCAGTACACAATGCCGGGCTGTCCCTTTCGCCGCTCCAAAAAATCAAGGATGCGGTTAAAGCGGTTCTGCCCCGGCCGTACCATCAGGTTTATGTTAGGGCGGTCGAAGGAAGAGATGTATACCTGCGGATTCTGCAGGTAAAGCTGTTCCAGTATATCTTTCTGCGTGAGTTTATCAGCCGTGGCAGTCAGGGCAATTACCGGCACGTGCGTAAACTGCTGCTTCAGCGCTTTCAGCTGTGTGTACTCGGGTCGGAAATCGTGGCCCCAGGCCGAAATACAGTGCGCCTCATCAATTGCAAACAGCGAAATGTTCAGTCGTTTCAGGAACGAGATAAATCCTGCTGATAAAAGCTTCTCCGGCGACACATAGAGCAGCTTCAGCTCATTTCCAAGACACTTATTCTCAATGTCATACTGTTCTTCGCCGGAGAGCGAGCTGTTCATATAAGCCGCCGGAATGCCGTTGGCCTGCAGCGCCTCTACCTGGTCCTTCATCAGCGCTATCAGCGGCGACACGACCACACAAATACCAGGTAGCACCACGGCCGGCACCTGGTAACAGACAGATTTTCCGCCGCCGGTAGGCATCAACACCACCACATCTTTTTTCTGCAACACACTGCCGATAATCTGCTCCTGCATAGGCCGGAACTGGTCGTATCCGAAGTATAACTTCAGTGCTTCGCGTGCTGCTCGAATATCCATGTTTTCTCTCTTTCGCTGCGCAGGCATACCTGCTTCCTGTTTCCTGTTCTCTGCTACAAAGATAAGTATAAATTCAGCAACCGGCCGGGTTTAAGCATGCTCACGTGCCTAACAAATAACTATGTGAAATGGCTCCCGTACCTTATAAGACATTATCCAAAATAAAACTATACTTATACGCTATGAAATCAGAGATAACAGATAACCTGGAGCATCAATTAGTTAAATGCATGACTGCCTGCGAAACCTGCGCCACCCTTTGCCTGGAAGAGGACAATGTAAAAATGATGGCCGACTGCATCAGAATAGATCGCGACTGCGCCGATATCTGCATTCTTACCGCACAATTTGTGGCGCGCAACTCAGCTCATGCCGTACATGTGATGAAGGAGTGTATCGAGATCTGCCGTAAATGTGAGCAGGAATGTCGCAAGCACGACACCGACCATTGCCAGCACTGCGCTGATATTTGTGAAGAAACGGCGAAAGCCTGCGAAGAATGGATCAGCAACAAACAATCTAAGCTGTAAGATAGCTGTAGTTCATAAGAAAAGCCCCTGCTGCAATGTTTGCAACAGGGGCTTTTTCAGTTTAATAATAGCTATTGCTATCAGCTTTAAAAAATAGCATCAAGTATAGCGGTGATGAGTGAAAGCACCAGGCTGAAGATCAGCGCCCACAAGAAACCATCTACCTGGAAGCCGGCAATCAGCCAGTCGGCCAGTAGTATGATGAGCGCATTGATCACTAACAGGAAAAGACCAAGTGTAAGTATGGTGACCGGAATGGTGAGAAAAACAAGTATAGGGCGCACAATAGCATTCAGAACAGCCAGCACCAATGCCAGAATAATTGCCGTTACAAAGCCATCAATGGATACCCCGGGCAGGAAATAAGCAGACAGCATAGCTGCAGCGCCCACAATCAATAATCTGATAATAAATCCCATAGTTTCGTTTTTTAGGTGTATCGTATTTTCATTAATTTTCTGTAGCCCATACATACGCAACCACTTAAAGAAAGATAAACCGGCTTCTCCTGCGCACTTGCTGAAGCATAAAAAAGCCGCACCAGTGGTGGTGCGGCTTCATAAAGCTGATTTATACTTGCTACAACTGGGCTACTAATTTCTGCTGCGAGGCAGCTGTCCAGTTGCAGAGTTTGAGTAACATGCGAGCGCCTACATTACCGTTCCACTCTGTCTCACCCGGCGCTACTTCGCATAGGTCAAAGCCAATAATTTCACGGCCGGATTTTACCAGTTGCTTTATCAGGAACACCGCCTGTTCAAACTCCAATCCGCCGGGTACAGGGGTGCCGGTGCCGGGGCAAAGTTTCGGGTCCAGCCCATCGATATCAAAGCTGATGTATACTTTCTGCGGCAGCTGTGCGATGATCTTCTTGCATTCCTTCTTCCAACTATCGCCGCCATACATGTTTTCCTTCAGCGTAGCATCATAGAAAATAGTAACACGGCCATTCGACTGCTCCGCCAGTTCTGCTTCTGCCTGGCACAGATCTCGGATGCCGACCTGCACCAGCTTTTTGACCTGCGGCAGTTTCAAAGCATTATACATGATGGATGCGTGGGAGAACTCAAAGCCTTCGTACGCTTCGCGTAAGTCGGCATGCGCATCTACCTGCAGAATGCCAAATTCTTCGTGCTTTTCGGCCAATGCGTGCATTAAACCAAGTGGGGTGCTGTGGTCGCCGCCCAGCACTCCGACAATTTTGCCTTGCTCCAGGTAGCCCAATGCTTTTTGCTTCAGCCACTGCAGCATCTCAGTACCTTTATCCGTAATCTTCGCTGGCAATTGCTCAAACTCTGCTCTTCCCGCTTCCGGCTTTCCTTCTTCCAACCAGGTGATATAACGCTCCGCTTGTTGGCGCAGGTCATCACTAGTGGCAGCCCATTCTTCCGAAATCTCCTCCATAGCGATACCAAGTTTCCAGGCATCTTTGATGTTTGGTTCAAATAGGTCGAGCTGCGGAGAAGCATCTTTTATAGCCTGCGGCCCCTGCGCCGTGCCGGCACTGTAGGACACCGTCACCTCCCAAGGAGTAGGTATAATCACAACCTCTGCTTCTTCGATGGAGAATGGAAGGCCAAACACGCCCCCGCTCACATCGCCTACGCCATTCGGATCGAAGTTGGCGATTTTCTGTTCTTTACTGTTCATATAAGTTGCCGAAGCAGGTTAGTTCGATATAGTTTCTGTCTGATGCTGCAACAGCGCCTGCACAAAATTAGGTAGCGCAAAAGCTGCTGTATGCATTTGTTCGTTATAGTACTTCAGCCCCTGAGTTTTTGAAAAAAGGGCAGCGGCATCGCGGTTATAGTGGAGCGGGTGCGCGTCGCCTTTGGAGGAATAAGAGAAGCTCCAGGTACCGGTTGGGTAAGTAGGAATGGCAGCCAGGTAGCAATGCACTTTATCCTTACCGAAGATCTGCTTATAGGTATCGTATATTTCCACAAACACCCCGCTGTTAAAGCGAGGCGACTCAGATTGCGTGATCATCACACCATCCGGGGTAAGGCATCGGTATACCTGGCTGTAGAATTCGGTCGTAAAAAGCCCTTCTCCGGGACCTACCGGATCGGCCGAATCCACAATAATCAGGTCATAACGACCGTCGGCGCATGCGTTGATATACTTAATGCCGTCTTCCACCAGCAGGTTGAGGCGCGGATTACCAAAAGCGATGGCCGTTTCCGGCAGGTGCAGCTTGCAGGCCTCGATCACCAGTTCGTCAATTTCTACCAGCGTTACTTCTTCAAGTTGCTTGTGGCGCAGCAGTTCGCGCACCGTGCCGCCGTCGCCGCCGCCAATTACTAGTGCCCGCTTCGCCTGAGTATGGCTGAACATTGGCACATGCGTGATCATCTCGTGGTACACATATTCGTCCTTTTGGGTGCACATCACCATCCCATCCAAGGTAAGCATGTTGCCATAAGCCAGTGTTTCGTATATCTCCACACGCTGGTAAGGCGAGTCTTTTTTGTACAATTGCTTACCGGAGTGTTTCAGGGAAAGTGCAATGTTCTCGTCCCGCTCCGTAAACCACACATCGCGCGAAATAACACCATCTGTCTCTACTGTTTTTGGATGTAAATTACGCAGCGCATCCAGGTTAAAATCTGTGCGCTTGAGCAGGCTGAGCTGTCCGCGACGTAACTCCATCGAGGAGCCATGACCGGCCTCAAAAGCATCTTTCAGGTAATTGTAAGAAACCCAGGGATCAACAGAATCACCGCAGGTAAAGAGGTCAACGGCAGCATAGCCATACTCGGGCCAGGTATGAATGGCTAAGTGGCTTTCCTGAATGACGACTACACCGGAAACGCCGTAAGGAGAAAAGTGGTGAAAAGTACTGTTAATGACCGTTGCACCAGCAGTTTCGGCCGCAGCAACCATGCTGGTTTCGATATGAACAACATCGTTCATGAGCTCAGGCGAGCAATCATAAAATTCAACTAAAATGTGTCTGCCTAAAGCGTTCATTCAGTAATTTAAGAAAGGTGACAAGATGTATTGGCAGCAAAAAAACGAAAACTATAGCTATAATCAAAAGCTAAAGCCGTCCTTTATACGCTAACATCCTAAATATTAGTATGTTAAATATTATGACTGTCCTTTGCCAGCACATCGGCCTGGCCTGCTTCATACTTCATCTCCTGCCGCACCAGGTAATCTACTTTATACTCTTCCACTAAGTCCTCAAATACATTAAAGGTGTTGTTGAAATTCTGAAATTCCTTGAGCAGGTTGAACTTGACGACATGATAGATCAGGAACAGCTCTGATTGCGTAAAACTGGCTTTGGTGATCAGGCTGTAATACTCGTCCTCCTCCTGTGCCTCGGCGCGGTAGCGCTGTATGAGTTTAAACACCACGCTCAGGTTGATGAGGTAGGGATTCAGGCTGGACTGGTAAAACTTGAAATGGTAGATGAAATAATCCTGAAAGATCTGGCAGAGTTGCTCGTAAGACTTGTCAGTAGGTGGCAGACTGCGGGCGCGCTGCACAAAAGACGAAAGCACTTTTTCCTGTATAAAAACGAAGAAATTTATACCTTTCCAGACACTTTCGTTGATATCGAAGGCCTGCAGCGCGTTAAGAATTTCGTTATGCTTGCTGATGAAGCTGATGAACAGCGTAGAGAAATTCTGCTGCTGGTTGATGAGTTGCGTTTTCCGGAGCTCAATGCGTTGCAGCTCAAATTCCCGCTTCTGGTACGTTAAAGTGGCAAAGAAGAGAAATACACCGGCTAGTGCCCAAAGCGAGCCGACAATGCCGCCGATAAACTCGCCATACTCGCCGAACACATTGCCTTTGCGCTGCTCCGGCTCCAGGTAAAGCTCCTGCAGCAGGTTAAATTTGATGGTACCCCAGACAAGTACAATGGCGCCGGCTATGATTAATAGGTAACCGGTTAGCTCATAGGCGCTGAGTTTAAATTTGGGTCCGGACATGAGCAAATGCTGCGCTACGTAATGGTTCGCTACATGTACTGTGTTTGGGGTTAGTCGGTTTCCAATATGGCGTTTTTATTGTTGCCGAACGACCGGATGATCTCCAGCATTTTCAGAAGCGTATTAGTATCGAAAAACAACAGCAACGGCAGCTCTACACTTTTAAAATTGTGCTTGAACTGGGTAATCACAGTAAAAACCAGCGGTTGAAAAAGCGGGTGCTGCACCAGAATGTCTTTCAGCGAATCAGCTATGTGGCTTTTAGGGATTTTAGGAGGAGAACCGTAGATGTCGGATTTGAGAATGTTAGCCAGTTGCGTAACCAAAGCGCCAGTAATAATATTGCTGATCTCGAGCAACAGAGACTCTTGCATTACAGAGAGTTCTCCCTTCTGCACATCCAGCATACTCAGGCATACTTCGGAAAGCCGTATGATATGATCCTCTGAGAAGAGCATTAAAGTAGCGCCATTAAGATCACCTTTGATGTCTGACTGGATGATAGTATGGGTATCTTCATACCGTGTAACGAGCAGCAGCAGGTCTTTTACTTCAATAAGCTGGATATCAGGCACCTTTAGCAGCACCCGGTCCCGGGCTACCACTGCAAAGGAATCTGCGGCACGCGCCAGCCCGATGTTCAGTATTTCCTTGATGATATCGCGCTCTAGCTCTGTAATCTGAGGTTCCATCATACCTATTAAGTTTTTAGTTTCCTTTCCCATCGCCGCTGTCGTTTTATTTTCTATTCATAAAAGTTCGGGTGAGTGCAGGCACATCCAGCACCAGGCAAACCTTTCCTGTGCCCAACAGGGTTACCCCGCCGTACAGGTCCAGCGTATCAAGCGGTTTGCTCAGGGGCTTTACCACAATATCCTGCTGCCTGTATAGCTTATCTACTATCAGCCCCAGCTTTCTGTTATTATACGATACAACAATAATGTTTTGTACCAACCCTTTTAACTTAGATTTATCACCAAGACGCATCTTTGTTTCTTTGGCATTCAACAATTCATGCAGGTAAACAACAGTCACTGTCTCACCTTTGATATCTGCTACTAGTACATCACCAACTTCGTGTAGCTCGTCTGTATCCAAGGCTACCACCTGGTCGGTATGTATGAGCGGTATGCCAAAGTAGATATTATCCACCTCGAATAGCAATGCCCCTTTTACGGCAATGGAGGTCGGAAGGCGCAAGGTGAATGTTGTTCCCTTGTTCTTTGTAGAATCTACCTGCAAGCGGCCACCAATTGAATCGATGGCATTTTTGACCACGTCCAGCCCAACGCCCCTTCCGGAAAACTCTGTTACCTTTTTAGCCATGGAAAAACCAGGCTCAAACAAAAAGGACAGCACCTCCGTTTCCGACAATCCGTCAGCGGTCTCTGCCGATACCAGCTGCCGGTCGACAGCAGCTCGTCTCACCTGCTTCAAATCAATGCCCTTTCCATCATCCGACAGCGTCAACACCACATTCTCACGGTCGTTCTGGGCTACCAGCTTCAGGTTTCCGACAGCAGGCTTGCCATTTTTCTCCCGTTCTTCCGGGGTCTCTATTCCGTGCGTAATCGCGTTCCGCACCAGGTGCAGCAGCGAATCAGTAATGATCTGCAGGATATTACGGTCAATCTGTATATCCTGGCCAATCAGTTGCAGGTTTACTTCTTTTTTCTCTGCTACGGCTACATCGCGCACTACCCGTGGAAACTTGTTGAACAAAGTTCCGATGCTCACCAGCCGCGCATTCATCACGCTATACTGCAGTTCATCTGTGATGCGATATAAGTGGGAGCTCACGCTCTTCAGTTCATCGCTTTCAAGTTCTCTGCTAATTGAAAGAATCCGGTCACGGTCGATGATCAGTTCCCCCACCAAATTCATGAGGTGGTCAAGCTTTTTGATTTGGATGTAGATCAGATCCGAAAGCGAAAGGTTTTTAGAAGTATGATACTTCTGCACCTTTGCCAGTTCTATCGTGCTGTCAGACAGGCTGTCCACAATAATATCGAGGTTGCGCAGCAGCACTGGATCTGGTTCGGTTACGTTGGTGCTATCGATGTTGTGGATGAGATCGCCTAGCATGTCGATCCCATCAAAAAGCACGGTTACTACTTCATCACTAAAGTTCAGCTCCCTGTTACGAATCAGGCTAAAGGCTGTCTCCAGTTTGTGCGATACATCAGAGATCTGCAGGTAACCGATTGCTTTTGCATTCGCTTTCAGGTTGTGCAGCAATCGAAATATCTCCGCCAGCGTCCCCTCGTCCTGGGGCTGCTTCTCCAGCGCACTGATGTGCCTGTTCAGCGCATCGTAGTACTCGAGCGCTTCAGCTATAAATATTTCCTTGTATTCCTGTTCTCTCGATTTCATATTCTTGTGTCAGTTGCACTGACTGCGGGCTGCTGTTCCGCTAACCGGTTCAGTAAGGCCGGTATTTCAGTTAAAGGCAGCACCGTATCGGTAAACCCGCTGTTGATGGCGGATCTGGCCATCCCGAAAATAAGGGATGATGCTTCATCCTGGGCGATAACAAACCCGCCCCGGCTCCGGATGTGGCTGGCACCTAAGGTTCCGTCGTTTCCCATACCCGTCAATATAACTCCAATCACCTGCTTTATAGCACTCTGCGCCACGGATTGCATCAACAAGTCTATACTTGGCTGATCGAAGGAACCGGTTGGCACTGTAGAAAAACTGATTTTCAGGTTGTTCCTGTTTCCCAGCACCGGCACCACCAGCATATCTCTGCCACCCGGTGCAATAATGATTCTTCCAGGTTTTAGTAGCATTCCTTCCCGTCCTTCCTGCACCTGCAATGGTGTCAGTTCCTGCAGCCTTCGGGCAAACGAGTGTGTAAAATTCTGCGGCAGATGCATTACGACCAGCACACATGCTTTAAAAGTTGGCGACAATTCTTTTATAATTGTTTCAATCGCCTGGGCTCCTCCTGTTGAAGCTCCGATCAGTATCACCGTAGCTGGCATCACCGCCTTCTTGTTGCGGATAGGCGGCGATGCAAAAAGTTCCTGCTTTAGATAAGCCAAGCGCTGCCGGGTATCCCAATGTTGCGTCTGGCGTACAGCCCTGATTTTGTAACACAACTCGCTGGTAATGCTTCTGTAGTCAGGATATGGCTTTGCTCCCGGTTTAAAAACTATAGCATATACGCCGAGTGCCGTTGCTTCCTTTACCAGTTCCAGCGTTAACTTTTCCGGCTCCAGCAGCAGTATAACCGGTGTAGGCACCTCACTAAATATTTGCTTCAACAGCAGCATATCGCGGTTCTGTGGCAGTTCATAATCTACCAGCACCACATCAGGCTGCTGCTCCCGTAAGGTTTGCAACAAAGTATCCGCTTCCGTCAGCAGGGCTGCCGAATGGATATCCGTTTCTGCATTCAGTATGTCGTCGAGTACCAGCCTGCTATAGCTCGTCCCCACGGCTACTACCACCTGAATCAAGGTTGCCTGCTCGTGCACGATACTCCTGCTCTCTTCCTTTCGGAGTTTAATGATATAGCGCGTTCAGAATCAAGGCTGAGATTCGCCTGCTAGTGCTTTACTGACCACCTCCAGTACCTTCTCCTCCGAGAAAGGCTTCACGATATAAGACAGGGCACCATACTCCATGGCCTCATTTACGATCACCTCCTGGCCCACTGCACTTACAATAATCACTTTCATGTCAGGCTGGTCCGCCTTTATGCCTTTCAGCACGTCTAGTCCGGTGTTGTCAGGCAGGATTACGTCAAGCGTAATAAGGTCTGGCGATGTAGTCTTGGCCAGTTCCAGGGCTGTCTGCCCATTAGGCGCCTCTCCTACTACATCGTAGCCTGCATCTGTTAGCATATTCTTTAACATGGTACGCATGTAAAAAGAATCATCTACTATCAATATTCTTTTCATACTATAAAGTATAAGTATAAATTTAAATTCAAGCCTGCAATTATTTACTGCTTAAGTTGTTGTACTTCATCGCTGGTGAGTATTTTCAACATATCCAATACAATGATCAGGCGTTCCCCTATTTTTGCAATGCCTTCAATGTAATTGTCCTGAATGTTGATGTCCTGCAGGAAAGCCGGGGTTCTGTCGATCCTTGACATGGAAAGGTTCAGCGACTGCGGCACTTCCTTCACCACAACGCCTATTTTATACTCGCTTGCTTCAATTACCAGCGTATAAGTTATAGCCGGATTGAATTCTTCGGAGGGAGGTGCTGGCGGAATGCCGAAGCGGTCCTCCAAATCCATAATGGCAATAATATCACCCCGAATGTTGGCTACTCCTTTCACAAAATCAGGTGTACGCGGCATACGTGTAATCCCAGGGGTTACTGTAACTTCCTTCACCTGCTCTATCTTGATGCCATACTCTTCCGTGCCCAGCTTAAAAACGATCAGGTGGATCATTTCTTCTGCCATCGTCTGCTTCGCCGCCTCAACGGAAGATTCTCCAGCGGAGGCGGTTGCTTTTTCGGTAGCGGTGTCCTGGAAGGCTGTGCTAGTCTCCTCTTTATCTTTCTGCTTTGGCATTACTTCGTCTTTTCGTCACCTGATGATTTTGCCGCTCCCCTGATCCGGGAATTGGTAGAAAGCCGGGTGTTGCCCGAAGAAGATTTCAACTGCTTCTGCATCGCTACAGGGTTTGAAGTCAGCCGCCGGTTTTTACCGTTGTTAAATACCAGGTTACCATCTACCAGGTTAAAGGCAGAGATACTGATCTGCAGGTCGGCTGCAATATCATTAAGGTTTTGCGAAGAAGACGTCAATTCCTGCATCGACGCTGACAGGTGTTTGGCCGTGCTGGCTACCTGCTGCGTGCCAGAGGCTGTCTGCTCGGCAATCGCAACCACTTCTTCCACATACTTCACCACGTCACCAATAGATGATTTCTGGACTTCAGTAGCAGTTAAGATATCCTGTGCTGTACGCAGGGTTTCACCACTGGAGGCTGCAATGTTCTTGAAAGCACCGGAAGCCTCGAAGGTGGCATTCTTTCCTTTCAAAACTCGGCCTTCCATCGTCGAAATCGCTGTTGCCGCAGAGGCTGTATCTTTCTTCACGTCGTCAACCAGCGTCGCGATCTCGTTTGCTGATTTGCGCGATCCTTCCGCCAACTTGCGAATCTCTTCCGCTACTACCGCAAAACCACGGCCAGCTTCTCCTGCACGAGCCGCCTCAATGGCAGCATTAAGAGCCAGCAGGTTTGTCTGAGAAGCAATATCCGTGATAACACCAAGTGATTTGGAAATTTCCTGCGAACGGGTGCTTAGTACTTCAATGGTTTTAGCGGTCAAGGCTGCAGAGCTGGAAATTTCTTCCATGTTCTTCACCACTTCTGCCACTGTTTTCAAGCCCAACTGTGAAGTTTCTTCACCCACTTTGGCTGATTTGTTCACCACTTCGGCACGGTTGGCAGTTTCCTTCGTCGCTTTCATGATCTCTTCGATCAGCTTAAAGGCCTGGTCTGTTTTAAGAGCCTGATTCTGGGCTCCCTCCGCCATTTGCTGCATGGCAAGCGCCACATCCAGGGTCACTTTGTTCATCTCCAGTCCCTTACCGGCCATCTCTTCCGATGAGCCACCCACTACTAGCGAAGAATCGTTGATCTCTCCCAGAAGCGCATTCAGGTTTTCTACCGCCAAGTTTAGCGCATTAGCCATATCCAGGATATCACCTGCTGTCTGTATTTCCACCTGCTGTGTCAGGTCGCCTTCCGATATGGCTCGTACTACGCGCGACACTTCCAGCACCGGCGTCACAATGGACTCCAGCAGGTCGTTAAGCGTGTCTACCAGTTCTTTCCAGCTGCCTCCTACACCTTGCAGGGTGGCACGCTCGGTTAGTTTACCTTCCACACCGGCTACCCTGGCCACACGGCTTACTTCACCCGCCAGGCGGTTTAGGTCTACCACCATCGTGTTGATGGTTTCAGCCAGTTCGGCTACTTCTCCCTTGGCTTCAAGCGTTAATTTCTGGGTCAGGTCTCCTTTCGAAACGGCTGTTACTACTTTCACAATACCCCGCACCTGAATGGTCAGGTTAGAGGCCATCGTATTTACATTATCAGTCAGGTCCTTCCACACACCGGCTACGTTTGGCACGTTGGCCTGTCCGCCCAGTCTACCTTCAGTACCTACCTCCAGCGCCACACGGGTTACTTCGCCGGCAAACACGTTCAGTGAGTCCACCATGCGGTTGATGTTCTCCTTGAGCTCCGCCATTTCACCTTTCACATCCACAGACACTTTCTGCGTCAGGTCACCTTTGGCTACCGCCGTAGATACCTTGGCAATATCCCTTACCTGCAGTGTCAGGTTGGAAGCCATGGTGTTCACATTATCGGTGAGCTCTTTCCAGGTGCCTCTTACTTTCGGCACATTCGCCTGGCCGCCCAGTTTCCCCTCGGTACCAACCTCACGGGCCACCCTGGTTACCTCGTCAGCGAAGATGTTGAGTGAGTCCACCATTTGGTTCAGGTTCTCCTTCAGGTCTAGTATCTCCCCACGGGCCTCCACTGACACTTTCTGGGTTAAGTCACCTTTGGCTACGGCAGTGGCTACCTTGGCAATGTCCCGCACCTGACTGGTCAGGTTGCTGGCCATCGAGTTCACGTTGTCGGTGAGGTCTTTCCAGGTGCCACCAACGTTTGGCACATTAGCTTGGCCACCCAGTTTACCCTCTGTACCCACTTCGCGGGCTACACGGGTTACTTCATCACCGAATATATTCAGGGAGTCCACCATGAAGTTGATGTTCTCTTTTAACTCAGCTATTTCACCGCGCGCCTCTACTGTGATCTTCTGGGTCAGGTCGCCTTTGGCTACGCCGGTAGCTACTTTGGCAATACCCCGCACCTGAATGGTCAGGTTAGAAGCCATCGTATTTACATTATCAGTCAGGTCCTTCCACACACCGGCTACGTTTGGCACGTTGGCCTGTCCGCCCAGTCTACCTTCAGTACCTACCTCCAGCGCCACACGGGTTACTTCGCCGGCAAACACGTTCAGTGAGTCCACCATGCGGTTGATGTTCTCCTTGAGCTCCGCCATTTCACCTTTCACATCCACAGACACTTTCTGCGCCAGATCACCTTTGGCTACCGCCGTAGATACCTTAGCGATATCACGTACCTGTGAGGTGAGGTTGGAAGCCATGGTGTTCACATTGTCCGTCAGTTCCTTCCAAACTCCGCCTACATTTGGCACAGTTGCCTGGCCGCCAAGCTTACCTTCGGTACCCACTTCGCGTGCTACGCGCGTTACTTCGTCAGCAAAGATGTTGAGTGAGTCCACCATTTGGTTGATGTTCACCTTCAACTCTGCCAGTTCGCCTTTTACATTTACTGTGATCTTCTGCGTTAAGTCGCCTTTTGCAACCGCCGTCGCAACGTTAGCAATATCCCGCACCTGACTGGTCAGGTTGCTGGCCATATTGTTCACGTTGTCGGTCAGTTCTTTCCAGATGCCCGCCACGTTCGGCACATTGGCCTGACCGCCGAGTATACCTTCGGTGCCTACCTCCCGTGCTACACGCGTTACTTCTGCGCCAAACACGTTGAGGCGATCCACCATGTCATTCAGAATGTCTTTCAGGTCTCCGAGTTCCCCTTTTACATCCACTGATACCTTCTGCGTCAGGTCACCCTTAGCCACAGCAGTTGCAACGTTGGCAATGTCACGTACCTGAGAGGTTAGGTTGCTGGTCATCAGGTTCACATTATCCGTCAGCTCTTTCCAGGTACCTTCTACTCGTGGCACAGTCGCCTGGCCACCCAGTTTACCCTCTGTACCCACCTCACGAGCCACGCGGGTTACTTCGCCGGCGAACACATTCAATGAGTCCACCATCTGGTTGATGATATCTTTGAGTTCGGCAATTTCGCCTTTTACATTTACCGTAATTTTTTGAGTCAGGTCGCCTTTCGCTACAGCAGTGGCCACGTTGGCAATGTCCCGCATCTGCGAAGTCAGGTTGCTAGCCATTGTGTTCACATTATCGGTGAGGTCTTTCCAAACACCACCTACGCGCGGCACATTCGCCTGACCGCCCAGTTTTCCTTCCGTACCCACTTCACGGGCCACTCTGGTTACCTCGTCTGCAAAGATGTTGAGCGAGTCCACCATCTGGTTCACATTGTCCTTCAGCTGGGCAAATTCACCCCGCACATCCACCGACACTTTCTGTGTCAAATCACCTTTTGCTACCGCCGTGGCTACATTGGCAATGTCCCGCACCTGGGCAGTCAGGTTGCTGGCCATGGTGTTTACGTTGTCCGTAAGGTCTTTCCAGATTCCAGCCACATTTGGTACCGAGGCCTGGCCACCCAGTTTTCCTTCCGTACCTACCTCCAGCGCCACGCGGGTTACCTCCCCAGCAAACAGGTTTAGGTTATCGATGGTGCGGTTGATAGTTTCAGCCATGACTTTGAAGTCACCGGAAACCGGGATCTGGAATGTCTCGCCAAGGTTACCACGCGAAATGTTCTTCAGTACTTTCCCTACTTCCAATACCGGCACCGCAATCGAGTCTACCAGGCCGTTGATGTTGTTGATCATGTCCTTCCAGAAACCGGAAGCATTTTCAGCAGAAGCACGGGCTTTCAGGTTTCCCTCTACCCCGGCTACTTTGGAGATACGGGACACCTCGCCTCCTACACCGCCGATCATCTCCACCATAGAATTGTAAGCTTCGGCGATCTCAGCGAAAATATCGTTATTCTGCTTGGTCAGGCGCACGGAAATGTCACCTTTCTTAAAAGCATCTAAGGCATAGAGAACTTTGTTGAGCTGCTCACTAATGTATTCCGGGCTTTGCGGCAAAATCTGTTTGCGGTCCTGGGTCGCTTTCTCCGGAGCATCTCCGGCAATTTTAGCTGAAGCCGCCGCCGCCTTTTTGGCCACCTCTTTGGATTTATTATCGCCGTTCTCACTTATAGTAGTCTTTACCGGAGCCTCGGCCACGGCAGACGTAGGGCCGGACTGCCGCTCCTGCTTGATTGCAGCGGCAGGGGCATTTTCAGGATTGGCTTCTACTTCACTGATGAGCTTGTCTTTGCTCAACTTCAAATTTTTACCTAAGGCCATATGGTTTGATTGAGTAAGGTCTTCTTAATCTGCTTGGTATGTATAAGCACATGCAAAAGGAACATTGCGCACGGGCAGGCACCAAAATCAATGCAATTTAATCATTTTAATCGAATGCTTGAAACAGCAGGAACGATAATAACAGCCCATCAGGAACTGACAAATTCTTCGGCCAAAGCCCTATAATCTTTCGCCCCGTTAGAGGAGGGTTCATAGTCAATTATACTTTTACCAAAAGAAGGAGCCTCTGCCAGCTTGACATTCAGGCGAATATAGCTGTCGAATATCTTTTCTTTTACGTTCTCCTGCAGGTAGTCCAGTACCTCCTGGCTCAGCTTACGGCGCACATCAAACATGACAACTACGATCCCCCTGATTTTAAGTTTTGGATTGAACGCCTTGCGTACTTTTTGCACCGTTTGCATGATTTGGTCAAGCCCCTGCAGCGTCAGCACTTCCATTTGCAATGGTATCAGCACCTCTTGTGCGGCAGTAAGCGCATTAAGCGTTAACACAGATAAAGACGGCGGACAATCGATGAGAATGTAATCGAAACCCTTTACGTCAGCCAGTATTTTTTTGAGGAACTGCTCCCGCTCCGGCTGCTGCACCAGTGATATTTCTACATCTACCAAATCATTGGAGCCAGGCACAATCCAGAGGCCGTCTTTCTCTACAAGGATATCCTGAATTGTTCTGGTACCTGTAAAAACATCAGCTAGTGTGTCATTAGGCCGGGAAGCTGCTAGCGAATACGACAGGTTGCTTTGCGGATCCAGGTCTAACAGCATTACCTTATGCCCTAACTTGCTCAGGGCGCTGCCAAGATTAATAGTAGTGGTGGTTTTCCCAGTGCCGCCTTTCTGGTTAATGACAGCCACAACGGTTGTTCTCATACTTAAAGCTTTTAAAGCAAATGCCAGCATAAAACCAGCGCCTCTAAACTACGAAATTTCTGTTTAATCCTGTACCAACTCGCAGGCAAGCACATCAACAGGACGTAACTTATACTTGGCAGGTAGGCCTGTACAACAAAATAAAGCTATGTGCTAACGACGGAAGATCAATAGATCTGATTTATACTTCCCTGCAGCGGTGCTACCGTTTTGGCGGAATAACTATCCGGCTTACAAGTATGGCTTCAGGATAACTGTTTGGTGTTGTCGTCCAGCAGGGTGCCGGTAGCAGTATAAATATCCGACCAAACCTCAAATTCCAGTTTCACAGCTACTACTTTGCCCGGCTCCAGGTAACCGATGTGGGTACCACTCAGGTCGCGGGCCAGCCGCGTAATGCCCGGATTATGTGCTACAAGCAAGACCGCTTTTGCGTGCTGGGGCAATGCAGCGAGGCAGCGAAGCAGATCCCCTTCACGGGCGTTGTACAGGCCCGGCAGGTAGCTGATCTTTTCCTCATCAAAGTATAACCGTTTGGCAATAGTTCGTGCGGTGTCATTGGCACGGCGGGCGGGACTGGCAAGTAGGGTATCCACTCTTGAAAATTTATCACGAATCCACTGACCGGTGCGGGTGGCCTGCAGGTGACCGTTTGGTGTTAACTCACGTTCAAAGTCTGGCTGCAGTGGGTAAGGGTCGTAAGTTTCTGCATGGCGACAGATGAGTAGCGTTCGTTGCATATAAATAAAATTGCTCCGTATAGCTTTATTTTAGTGAACTACTGGTTGATTTATGCGTGTTAAACCTATGTTATACGAATGAGGTTGTAATTAATAGAAAAATTATTGGAACTTTGAGCAAATTTTCGCTCCCCACTCCCCTGTAAATATAAAGAATGATAAAAAACTTAGTTATAGTCGAGTCGCCGGCAAAGGCAAAAACAATTGAAGGGTATTTAGGAAAAGATTTTGTGGTGAAATCCAGTTTCGGCCACGTACGCGATTTGCCTAAAGATAACAATGCGATTGATGTGGCCCACGGCTTCAAGCCTACCTATGTTATCTCCAGTGATAAAAAAGATGTAGTGGCCCAGTTGCGAAAGCTGGCGAAAGAGGCTGAAACCGTATGGCTTGCATCGGACGACGACCGGGAGGGAGAAGCTATATCCTGGCACCTGACCGAAGCCCTGAATCTGAATGACAAACAGACGCGCCGCATCGTGTTCCGGGAAATCACCAAAAATGCTATCCTGAATGCGATCAGCACTCCGCGCGGCATCGACATGGACCTGGTAAATGCCCAACAAGCCCGCCGCATCCTGGATCGCCTGGTAGGTTTTGAGTTGTCGCCGGTGCTTTGGAAGAAGATAAAAACTGGTTTATCAGCCGGCCGGGTACAGTCGGTGGCAGTGCGGTTGGTGGTGGAGCGCGAGCGCGAAATAGATCGCCACAAAGCTGAAGCATCTTTTAAAATTACAGCTGCTTTTGATGTGCAGGGGCGCACATTGGAAGCGGAACTCCCCACCAAGTATAAAACAGAAGCTGAAGCAGAAGCTTTTCTGCAAAAGTGTTTTGGAGCAGCCTATACAATAGAGAACCTGGAGCAGAAGCCGCTGAAGCGCAGCCCCGCTCCGCCGTTCACTACCTCTACCTTGCAGCAGGAAGCGAGCCGCAAGTTATACTTCTCGGTGGCACAAACCATGACGGTGGCGCAGCGCTTGTATGAAGCCGGTAAGATCTCCTATATGCGTACAGACTCTTTGAATTTGTCGGAGGAAGCTATACAGGGAGCGAGCCGTGAAATACAAGCCTCTTTTGGAGAGCGCTTTGTTAAGACCAGACGTTTCAAAACAAAGAACGCATCGGCACAGGAAGCGCATGAGGCCATACGGCCAACAGATTTTTCCAGCATGGTAGCCAGCTCTGATCGCAACGAGCAGCGACTTTATGAGTTGATCTGGAAGCGTGCTATAGCCTCGCAAATGGCCGATGCAGAAATAGAAAAGACAACCGTAACCATCGGCATCTCTTCGCAGCCGGAGCATAAGCTGCAGGCAACCGGCGAGGTGATCAAGTTTGAAGGCTTTCTGAAAGTATACATTGAATCGAAAGACGAAGAGGAAACCGATGGAGAAGACCAGGATGTAAAAGGGATGTTGCCGCCCCTTAGCATTGGCCAGCAAATTGGCCTGCGCCAGATGCTGGCAACGCAGCGGTATACCCGGCCGGCGGCCCGCTACACAGAAGCTAGTTTGGTGAAGAAGCTGGAAGAAATGGGTATCGGCCGGCCGTCCACGTATGCGCCTACTATCTCTACGATCCAGAAACGCGGGTATGTGGAGAAAGATACCCGCGAAGGAAAAGAGCGGCCGTACCAGGTCCTCACACTAAAGAACGACAACATCAGCAGCCAAACAAAAACGGAAATTACCGGCGCAGAGAAAGCCAAGCTTTTCCCGACGGACATGGCCATGGTGGTGAATGATTTCCTGGTGGAGCATTTCCCGAACGTGATCGACTACTCCTTCACCGCTCGAGTAGAAGCTGAATTTGATGAGATCGCGCAGGGTACGAAAGAGTGGGAATTTATGCTGGATCAGTTCTATCAGAAGTTCCACCAGCGGATCGAGTCCAGCGAGAACATTTCCAGAGCTGATGTTTCCGGTGCACGCGCGTTGGGAGCAGATCCGGCAACAGGCAAACCTATTATTGCAAAGCTGGGACGTTTCGGGCCTTACGTGCAGCTGGGCGAAGAGAATGAGGAGACCGGTGAGAAGCCAGTGTATGCCAGCCTGCGCAAAGGCCAGTTTATCGAGAGCCTTGCCCTGGAAGATGCCCTTGATCTATTCAAGCTTCCCCGCATTGTGGGCACTTACGAAGACAAGGACATGACGGCGGCCATCGGCCGCTTCGGACCTTATATCCGCCATGAAAGCAAGTTCTACTCGCTGCCGAAAACCTTAGATCCGATGACAGTTACAGCAGAGGAAGCCGTAGAACTCATCAATGCCAAGCGCAAGGCTGATGCGGAGAAGCTGATCAAGGAATTCCCCGAAAATGCGGAGGTGCAGGTACTAAACGGCCGCTACGGACCATACATTGTAGTTGGTAAGAAGAATGTAAAAATTCCGAAAGGCAAGGAGCCCGCTGAACTGAGCTTACAGGAATGCCTCGATCTGGCCGAAGCAACGCCGGAGAAGAAAGGACGTGGCGGCTTCAAGAAAAAAGCCGAACCTGCCGCAGAGAAAAAGCCTGCCGCGAAAGCAGCTACTAAAAAAGCACCCGCCAAGAAAAAGGCGCCGGCTAAGAAAAAACCTGCCAGCAAGTAATTTACAAAAAAAGCCACTCAGCAGAGTGGCTTTTTTTGGTTCTATTCGTGAAAAAAGCTTGTGCATAATCTTCGCTCAAGTTCTCAACCATCTAATTAAAACCTTGCGGTATCCCAATCGGTAAAAACTCAGGTATACATGTTAGCAGCGAAAAGCAACCGATGAAAAAGAAATTGGTAGTTCTCACAGGAGCCGGCATCAGCGCCGAAAGTGGTATTGCCACCTTTCGGGATGCCAACGGCTTGTGGGAAGGGTATGATGTGATGGAGGTCGCCTCGCCGCAGGGCTGGCGTAAGAACCCCGCGCTGGTGCTGGACTTTTACAACCAGCGCCGCAAGAATGCTCACGAGGTAAAGCCTAATGCGGGACATCTGGCATTGGCCGACCTGGAGAAAGATTTCGAGGTGCGCATCATTACGCAGAACGTGGACAACCTGCACGAGCGCGCCGGCTCGAGCCACGTGCTGCACCTGCATGGCAAATTATTCGAGAGCCGCAGTACACAAGACCCCACGCTGGTATACCCGATAGAAGGCTGGGAACTGAAACTCGGTGATAAGTGCGAGCGCGGCTCCCAATTGCGGCCAAATATTGTATGGTTCGGGGAGCCGGTACCGATGATGGAGAAAGCCATTGAAGAAGCCCTGCAGGCCGATATTTTCATGGTGGTCGGCACTTCGCTGGTCGTGTATCCGGCTGCCGGCCTGGTGGACATTGTACCGGATGAGGTACCTGTATTTGTGATTGACCCGAAGATGCCAGAGTTGCGCCACCATCCTAACCTGCACCTGTATGAAGAAAATGCCAGCACAGGCATGCAGAAAGTGGCAGCATTGCTCCGGGAGAAGTATAGCTAACCTCCCACTATCATCCCTACTCTTCATCATACTTATAGAAACCACATAAAATGAGTTTTATACGGTTTTATACTTCTACACATTCTAGCAGCATCAGGCATTATTTGATACTTGCCGTGAGTTGACAAAAGTGTTCCCCACAACGCGCTTCTTTCCTTCCTCATCAAAATTCCATAAATTCCGTATTGCCTACTATCCTATCACCTAATCAGCAAGGAAATGGATTTTAAATACCGCTTAGTCAATACGGCAAGTACCTGGAGTCTTACCATCGTCCGGATCTTTTTAGGAATAGTCATTTTTCCGCATGGCGCTCAGAAATTGCTGGGTTGGTTTGGAGGCCCCGGCCCTTCTGGGTTTGTAGGAGGCTTTGGTCATATGACGGGACTTCCTGCTTTCCTGGGCTGGCTGGTGATTATTATTGAATTTTTTGGTGCGCTCTGCCTTATTCTCGGATTCCTTACCCGTTTCTGGGCTTTCTGCATGATCTGCCTTTTTGCAGGTATCATCCTGACAGTGCACATGGGCAACGGCTTTTTTATGAACTGGGGCGGCAACCAGGCAGGCGAAGGATTTGAGTACCACCTGCTGGTGATCGGTATGGCCTGGGCATTGGTCGTAGGCGGCGCCGGCTACCTCAGCCTCGACAAGGCCATGTCGGACACGGAAAGAACCTTCTAATGCTGCAACAGCTCCCGTTGCCTTTCACCGGTTAGTTTCTGTTGATCCGAAAGGTTTAAAATTATACGATAAGCTAAAAGCGGCAGAGCTCCTGCCAGCCATGTTTCTATGGCAGCAGGAGCTCTGTTGTACAGGTATGGCAGCAAACAGGGCTACCACACACGTTCGTGTTCCTGATTCTTAGTCCTCTGCTTGCTCTCCTTTTTCTACTATATCTCCTTCTGTAAAAAGGATTATTTTCATCATCTCGCGCCATTTAGGTTTCTGTCGCAGGCAAAACTCCAGGTCCATGCCAAAGTGTTTGAACTCTTCATTCTGAGCATTTTTCATGATGGCCTTTGCTTCTTCGTTTTTTTCTACCGAAATCCGCTGTTCATACCAACTGATAGCTTCCGCTTCTTCGATAACAGAAGTGATCATGCGGGCAAAAGTGCGCGTTTCCTGTGATAATTCCTGAGGTGGTTCGTGATACTGATCTGTAGGCATAGTACTCTTTCTTTTATTTAGTGCTAACTGAGTAAACGCGGCTATTTCCGTAGGGTTGTTGCAATACTAAAAACGGATCATTCCCTTACAAGCTGCGCACCCGCCAATACAGGTTGCCTATACCCTCTCCATACTTACCAACTTTAGAGCGGCAACTACCTGTTCCGGAACCATAACTTTCCTTGCTCGATTTGAAGTGGCGACGGAATATTGTTATGGTAAAGCTGGCCGGTGCCGAGTCCCTGCGGCAAAGTAACCGCATAGGTGGCAGTAAACTGGCTGATGGCATTCAGGCCAATGTTGGACTCCAGGGCTGAGGTCATCCACCAGCCGATGTGCTGCTTCTCTACCAGTTCTATCCAGGCAGCGCTGGCTGCCAGTCCGCCCAACAGTGTAGGCTTTAAGATGATATATTGCGGTTTTATACTTGCCAGCAGGGCTTCTTTTGCTTCTTGCGCCTGCACCCCGATCAGTTCTTCATCCAGTGCTATGGGGATGGGTGTATAAGCGCATAACTGTGCCATGTGCTCCGGCTGCCCCTGCCGTATAGGCTGCTCAATGGAGTGAATATCATACTTTGCCAGGCGCTCCAACTTTTTAAATGCTTCCTGCGGCGCAAACGCGCCATTGGCATCCACGCGCAACATCAGGTCCCTGGCACTGGCTACCTCCCGAATCTGTTGCAACAGCTCCAACTCCGAGGTAAAATCCAGGCTGCCAATCTTCAGTTTCAGGCACGTATACCCTTGTGTTAACTTCTGCTCTATCTGCTGCTGCATAAAGGCTTTATTGCCCATCCAGATCAGGCCATTGATGGGTATGCCCTGTTCGCCACGGCTAAAGGTAGTATCGAACAGCACGCCACGGCCACCATGTTGCAGGTCGAGCAAGGCTGTTTCCAGAGCAAAGCACACTGAAGGCCATTCCTGCAACTGCAGTGCCTCCGGCAGCGGCTGGCCTGCCTGCAGGGCTACCGTGCCGCCGTTTACGAGCTGCACCACCTCCCGCAGCTTTTGTTCCAGATCAGGCCGGTCGTCTATACTCAAGCCTTTTAGCGGCGCGCACTCTCCTGTTCCGGTTACTCCTGGTTGTGCCGTATCTGCCAACTGCAGGTAGTAAACCTTGTGCTCTGAGAGGGCACCGCGCGAAGTACGGGCATCAAACTTGAACTGCAAAGTATGGGAGTTGAAAGTGAGCGTCAGACTCATAAGTATGAAGAGGCTACATATAGGGTGTATAACAGCTGGCAAGATAAACCATTATCCGCAAAACTGACGTAAATAGCATGCACCGGCCAAACGCTAGTTCCTTAAAAACAGCTTTTAAACTGTTGCGTTATACTAGTGTTGAAGACGGACCAGGTGTTTATCCTGAATTTACAAAATCCAAAACCCAGAGCAACTTCGTTTGTTTGATAAAAAATGCCCTTCCAGGCCGTATCACTGTAGCTTCTAATTTATGAGAACCCGCACATTGTCCTTAACACATCTCGCGCTTCAGCGCTTTACATCCATTCGCGCCCATACGGAACACATCTGTGCACCTCTTGAGCCGGAAGATACCGTGGTGCAGCCTATGGTAGATGTGAGTCCGCCCAAATGGCACATGGCCCACTCCAGCTGGTTCTTTGAGACTTTTGTGCTACAGCCTTACCTACCCGGCTACCAGGTGTATCATCCCAAGTATAACTTCCTTTTTAACTCGTATTATAACAGCGTCGGAAACCGTGTGCAGCGCCACCAGCGCAGTACGCTCACCCGCCCGCCCCTGCGCGACATTTACGCTTACCGCCGGTATGTAGATCGCCACATGGCGCAACTGCTGCAGGATTTGCCGGAAGAACGTAGTGCCGAACTGCTGCCTGTTTTGGAATTAGGCCTGCAGCATGAGCAACAGCACCAGGAACTGCTGCTCACAGATATCAAGTATATTCTGAGTACCAACCCGCTGCTGCCGGTATACAGGCCACAGGCGCAGGAGCCACAGCAGGCTGCTACGCCCGCAACCTACCTGGAAGTGCCCGGTGGCACTTACACAATCGGCCACCAGGCAGAAGGCTTTAGTTTCGACAATGAGTTAGGAGTACACGAGGTGCAGATAGCGGATTTCCGGATCATGAACCGGCTGGTAACCAATGGCGAGTACCTGGAGTTTATGCAGGATGGGGGTTATAGTGATTTCCGCCACTGGCTGGACGAGGGGCTGGCGCTGGTACGGACGCAGCAACTGGAAGCGCCTTTGTATTGGCTGCAGCAGGAAGGAACATGGTACCGCTTTACGCTGCACGGGCTACAGAAAGTAAACCTGCAGGACCCCGTATGCCACCTGAGCTTCTATGAGGCGGATGCTTATGCCAACTGGGCTGGCAAGCGCCTACTCACCGAATTTGAATGGGAAGCGGCCACGCAAGTATACCCGCCGCAGCACGGCAACTTTGTGGAGAACGGCCTGCTGGAGCCAACTGCGGCCGATCCGGCACAGGAAGGCTTGCAGCAGCTGTATGGCGATGTATGGGAATGGACCTACAGCGCCTATCATCCCTACCCCGGTTTCACGAAAGCGCCGGGTGCCTTGGGCGAGTATAATGGCAAGTTCATGATCAACCAGATGGTGCTGCGCGGCGGCTCCTGCGCCACCTCCGAAAATCACATTCGCACAACTTACCGCAACTTCTTTCATCCGGATAAACGCTGGCAATTTACGGGCATCCGCCTCGCTCAAAAATAAGACATGAGAATTTCATCTGAACACCCCACAGTGATAGACCTTAGCCTGAAAACAGATGGCACGAGCGATACCAACGCCTTTGCACAGGATGTGCTGCAGGGCCTGAGCCAGTACCCAAAGTCACTCCCCTCCCGCTATTTTTACGATGGTGAAGGCAGCCGGCTTTTTCAGGAAATAATGGAGCTGCCGGAATATTACCTTACCCGTTGTGAGCACGAGGTGCTCACGGAAAACAAAGCGCAGATGGCTCGCGAGTTTGCCGGAGATGGCTTCTTTCACCTGATAGACCTTGGCGCTGGCGACGCGCTGAAAACCAAGATTCTGCTTCGGCAACTGGCAGAACGGCAACTTGATTTTGATTATGTGCCGGTCGATATCTCGGGTGATGCCATGCAGCAACTAAACGCCGACCTGCAGCAGGAAATGCCAGAACTGCAGGTGCAAGCCGTAGTGGGCGAGTATTTCCAGGCGCTGAAGTGGCTACAAGAGCACAAAGCCGAGCGGAAAGTGGTGTTGTTCCTGGGCTCTAACATCGGCAACTTTAAGGAAAAAGAGAGCGAGACCTTCCTCTGCAGCGTTCGAAGTTACCTGCAGCCCGGTGACAAGCTGCTGCTGGGCATTGACTTGCGCAAAGACCCTGACAAGATCCTGCGGGCCTACGACGATGCTGCCGGCGTAACGGCCGCTTTTAACCTGAACCTGCTGGCCCGCATTAATCGGGAGTTGGGCGGCACCTTTAACCTGGATCAGTTCCGGCACTATGCTCTCTATAACCCGGGCGATGGGGTAATGCGCAGTTTCCTTGTGAGCAAAACAGAGCAGGAAGTATACATCCGGGAGGCCGGACGGTCGTTTAAATTTGCTGCCTGGGAGGCCATACATACGGAAAACTCCCACAAGTATACGCTACCCCAGATCGAGGCGATAGGTCGCACCTGCGGCTTTACCGTCGAAACTGTGTTCTACGATACCAACAAACAATTTGCGGATGTCCTGTTTTCCGTAACTTAGCAGTTATGGAAAATATTACGTTCGCTTCCGGCGCCAGCTACTTCCGTAGTCCAGGTGCTGCTACCGCTGCTGCCATCGCAGCACTGCAGGAGGGCAAAACATACTATGGCCCTACCGAAGGCACGCTGCCCTTGCGGCAAGCCATTGCTGACAGGTACCCGGACCTACAACCGGAGCAGGTGCTTGTAACCCCGGGCAGCAAGCAGGCCTTGCATAACCTGTTTACGGTGCTGTTGCGCGATGGCGATGAAGTGGTGGTGCCTACCCCTGCCTGGTTTGGTTTTCATGAGCTGCTAAAGTATAGCAAGGGCACCGCTGTTACCCTGCCGACCAGTTTAGAGGAGGAGTATGCCTTAACGCCAGCCATGCTGCGGCAGACACTAAACAGCCGCAGCCGTATACTGCTACTAACTAACCCCGGCAACCCTACCGGTCGCCTTTACAGCCAGGCCGAACTGGAAGCGCTGCTAGAGGTGGTGGAGAATTTTTCGGAACTTTATGTGATTGCTGATGAAATATATGACTTTGTTACTTACGGCCAGTCTTTTACTTCTCTCCTTTCCTGCCAAAGGGCGCCAAAAGAAAGAAGCTTTGTCGTAAACGGTTTCTCCAAATCTTTTGCCATGTCCGGCTGGCGGCTGGGCTACCTGGCTGGGCCAGCTGCTATAGTAGCGCAATGCCTCGATTTCCAGGCAAGCACGCTGGCTGGTGTTAGCATGCTTTTGCAGGACGGTGCCCTAGCTGCTCTCCAAAACTGGCCACAGGACCTGCCCCCGATGCTGGCAGTTCTGCAGGAACACCGCACGTTGATGCAGCAAGGGTTGGATGCTATTCCGCACGTTCGTTACTATTTACCGGAAGGCGCCTACTACTTTTTTCCCGATTTAAGTTTTTATCTTCACCGGGAAACACCTGCCGGAGAAGTAATCAGCAGTAGCATTGATTTGTGCCACTTCCTGCGGGAGCAGTTTAGCCTGGACCTCGCCCCCGGCGATTACTTCGGTGCCCCCGGCCATGCCCGTATGTCCTTCGCGATAGAAAAGCCGCAGCTGCAGGAAGGCCTGCAGCGCTTAAAACAAGCCTTGGCAACATTAGTATAGCAGGCCTTTGAAGTTAGTGTAGCGGAGATGCTTGCAACAGACAGCTAAAGTATAGGGATTAATGTTTTAGCTGTTGAGGAACACCTCCCTACCCTCCTCAGGCAGAGAAACCAGCTGTAAGGAAGCGGAAAGTCGAAGTATATGAGCTAAAGTTAAATTTCGCTTCATGGTGGTGCTTTGGTCTTGCAGGTCAGTGAAGTCAGAAACTGCACCTTCGCTGTAAGTCACCAATCTGGAGATTTGCGCCAGATCTCTTTTTATACTCTAGCACAAGTATAAGCAGCAGCTATGAGAAAGATTCCAGTCCTTGGGTTGAGCGCCTCGAGAGTTTCCGGTACCGAGCTTTTTAGCGAGGCAGCCCGAGGCACGAGGGCAGGAAACGAAAGCAGCGCGATACCCGAGGACGTGCCCTCGCGGGCAAGAGCGCACCAAAGCTAAAGATGCAACAGGACAAGTATAAAACTGCGCATCAAACCACAACTAGCAAGTATAGCTTGCCTGCTAAAGTATAAACCTCAGCTACCAAGTATAGCCAGAATTATAAATTGGAAATAGACAGCTGCACTCAAGTATAACTGGACAGCAATAGCTGCGACCAAGTATAATCAAGAGACTGTAACAAAGAAGAAAACAAGGAGCACTTATCCTCGCTCAACAACCAGCTTTACATTACAGAAGCAACTACTATAACCTCCTCAATACCACCTCAAGCACAGCAAAAGAAAGAATACGACCGAGCACAAGGGCTTGTTTTGAAATTCTTTACCTTTGCGGGCCCATTCAGAAGCAATACCTATGAACACGCTCAGCTATAAACAGCACTTCTCTAAAAACTTTACACTGGCGTACCCGGTGGTGCTGAGCCAATTGGGGCATATCATGGTAAGCGTATTCGATAGCCTGATGGTGGGGCAGATAGGCACTATACCACTGGCAGCCGCCTCGCTCGGCAACAGCATCTTTACCATTACGCTGGTATTCGGCCTGGGCATTTCCTATAGCATCACGCCGCTTATTGCCGCGGCAGACGGTCGCCGCAACTATACGCGTATTTCGCTGCTGCTGCTCAACGGGTTGGTTACGAATATCTTATTGGGCATCTTGCTCTTTATTGCCGGGTATTTTCTATCACCTCACATTACGCAGTTGCACCAGCCGCAGGAGGTGGTAACACAGGCTATTCCTTACATCAATATCCTGTTTTTATCAATGGTGCCGCTCATGGTGTTTCAGGCCTTCCGGCAGTTTGCGGAGGGATTGTCATTTACTAAGCAGGCCATGTATATCTCTATCATCGCCAACAGCCTGAACATTGTGTTGAATTATATTTTTATCTGGGGCAAACTAGGTCTTCCTGCAATGGGACTGGTCGGCGCCGGGTGGGCTACGTTCATTTCACGGGTGGTGATGGCCCTGATGATGGGCGGCTGGGTGCTGTATGGCAAGCGGTTTTATGTGTTCACGAAGTTTATGCACCTGCGGCATCTCTCGTTCATCCACATGTACCGCATCTTTAAACTAGGGCTACCTATCTCGGGGCAGATGATCTTTGAAATGGGCGCTTTCAGCTTCTCCGCCATCATGATCGGGTGGTTGGGTGCCAAGCAGTTGGCAGCGCATCAGATCGCGATCAATGTGGCTTCAGTCACTTACATGATGGCCAGCGGCATAGCTGCGGCTGCCACGATCCGGGTTGGAAACCAGAAAGGTTTAGGCCACTTCCACGACATGCGCATGGCGGGTTATACCAGTTTTACAATGGGTATACTCTTTATGATCGGTAGCGGATTTCTGATGATTCTTGGTAATAAACTCATTCCGATGTTGTATATTGATGACCCGGAAGTGATACGGATTGCCGCCGGCCTCCTGATCATCGCAGCGCTTTTCCAGATTTCGGATGGCGTGCAGGTGGTGGGACTAGGTGCCCTGCGGGGCCTGGAGGACGTACGTATCCCGAGCCTGATCTCGTTGCTGGCTTATTGGGGAATAGGATTACCTGTCGGGTACCTGCTCTGCTTTAAAGCCGGCATTGGTGTGGAGGGCATCTGGACAGGCTTGTTAACGGGTCTATCTGTTGCCGCTATTCTTTTGTTCCTGCGTTTCAAAACGTTAAGCAACAAGTATAGAAAGATTACTGCATAGTATAGCGGAGCGATATGGTGCCCCTGAAATAGCCAAAAAAGGAGCTTTTTACTTTTAGCCATACGATAAATGTTTACCTTTATCCTCCTTCTCTACTTATGGGCAGGAATAGCTACACCCGCTTACGACCTGCCAGCTTTGCCCAATTCTCTGCACCTGCCCGAAATGGAAGCTGCTGTCAGCCATGCCCATGCGGTGGCAACTAAAGAACAACTGGCCTGGTCTCCCTCGCGCCGCCTCTCCTGGAATGATTTTAAAGGAGTGCCGCAGCACGACAACCCGCACCACGCGTTAACAGCAGCAAACTTAACAGTAGATGCGCATCGCAGCCACAATGCGTTGGACTATGATGTCAGATGTGTTTTCCTGCCTTCAGAATCATGGACGAAGAACAACAAGTCAGAAAAGCTGCTGCAGCATGAGCAATTGCATTTCGACCTGACAGAAATCTATGCCCGCCTGCTGCGTAAGAAACTTCGCCTGCTGTCCCCTACCTGCCCGGACTTCAATCAAAAGCTAAGTATAGCTGTGAGTGATACGTTCCACAAATGGAAAGCTGAACAGGAGGCATTCGATACAACATCCAACCACGGGTTACAGGAGGAAGTGGAGCAAGTATGGGCTACCCACATAGCACAGCGGCTGGAGGAATTAAAAGCCTATCAGTAAGCCTATAAAAAATAACAACCTTACCTGCTTGGTGCAGGTAAGGTTGTTATGCTTCAGGTAACCAATAACGCTATATTGGCCCGAGATCCTTTGTAGCCGGTCCGCTGATCACTTTACCGTAAGGATCGTAGCGGCAACCATGGCAAGGGCAGTCCCAGGAGTTTTCGACGCTGTTCCAGTTCACGATGCAGCTCATGTAGGTACAAGTGGCAGAGCTCTGGTGCCGTGCTCCATCCGGATCGCAGTAAACAGCTATTTTCTTCATCCCATCACGAATAATCCTTCCCGTGCCGGGCATTACCTCCATCATGTCATCAACTTCGCCCGGTGTCACATACTCCTTCATCTGAGCAGCCGTACTCAGGTATTTTTTCAGGTAATCGCCAGCTGATTTTAATTTGAGACGGGATGGGTCGTAGAGTGCTGCCCAGGCGTTCGTGCGTTCCATGATCAGATCCGTCAGGACCATTGCCCCGATAAAAGCATGGCTGGAACCATGTCCTGAGCTGCCGGCTACTACGTACTCATTGCCCGCATCACTTCCGCTTCGGCCAATATATGGCAGGCCATCTAAAGGCTCTGTTACCTGCGCTGACCATTCGTAAAGCGCTTCCTTCACCATCGGAAAACGGAGACGTGTCCATTCTTCCAATTCCAGCAGATGGCGTGCGGTAAATTCTGCCTGACCAGTTTTGTGATCTGCGCCGCCTACCAGCAGGATATCATTGGCAGCGGCGTTATCGTCCTGCGCTTCACCTTTGATTAGACGCATGTAATGATTAGGCGCCTCTATATCCCAGTATAAAGCATCAGGCACAGCCCCAGCCGGAATCGAAAAAGCGATCATATAGGTGCGGTACGGAGCTAGTTTAGTTTGAAGTCCACCTCTTTCATTCACCGGCGCGTTGGTAGCCATCACCAGGTGGTTGGCCGATACGGCATGTCCGTCAGCTGTCATCACGGTTAAAACTGCGCCTTGCTTAAAATCTACCGCCCGTGAATTTGTGAATATACGGCCGCCTTCATCCATAAACGCCTTTGCAATACCGGCAAGGTACTTTGGCGGATTGAAGCGTGCCTGATTGGGAAAATGCAGAGCCGGTAAGGGCGAGAGCGACTCTAGCGGTCCTCTTTTGCGGAGTACTACATCATGCCAGCCAAGTGCCTGCAGCGCTTCCAGTTCATTCAGCAGGTGTGATTCCTGCTCCCGGTTATGCGCAACTATGTAGCCATCTACACGGCTAAAGTCACAATCTATGTCTGCTTTATCTGCCAGATGCTCCAGCTTATCGATGGCGCTGCTATGGCTTTGGTAGATGAGCCGGGCGCTTTCTTTCCCAAAAAGGCTGGTGAGTTGCGTATAATCGCCGGCGAGGGTATTAGACAGGAACCCGGCCGTTCGACCACTTTCGCCGGAGCCAATGTTCCTGGCTTCAAGCACCACAACCTTTTTCCCCTCCTTTGCCAGCATATAAGCTGTCGTAAGTCCGGCCAGGCCGGCGCCTACAACACACACATCACAGGTTTGATTTTCATACAAGGGGTTGGTGGTGGGCATGGTTACCTCCTGGTCCCAAACAGGTAGGCTCGCTCCGGTTCCTTTTTTCATAGTTACACTTTTTAGCACTTGTTTCAGATACTGGCACTCGCTACAGGCAGAAAGGCCGTCTGCATAGGATTACGAAGTGGTGAGGCTTATGTTTCTGAAGGCATCGGAGAGCACCATTACAGGTATAAACAAAAAGTGCTATATTAGCCTTTGAAAAGGCTGTAGGTGAAGATGGAAAGGACAGGTATAGTTCAACCAAAACGGAACCTTGGTCTTGCTTTTACAACTTTACCTGGCGTGCTGAAAAACGCTGACGTGCTAACACAGCATACGTATGAAAACAGAAAAAGAAAAGATGCTGGCAGGCGAATTGTATAACGCCCTCGATGCGGAGCTGTCTGCAGAAAGACTACGTACACGACTTCTGCTGAAGGCACTCAATGACAGCAGCGAAGATCAAACAGAGGATCGGATGCGCATTTTAAAGGCGCTCATTCCGAATGCCGGAGAAGGGCTATGGTTACAGCCGCCCTTCTTCTGCGACTATGGGACAAACCTGAAAATAGGCGAGAAAGTATTCTTCAACTTCAATTGTGTGGTGCTGGATGTGATGCAGGTAACCATTGGCAGCCGCACATTATTCGGACCAAATGTGCAGGTGTACACCGCTACGCACCCCATGAACTACAGCGAAAGAGCGTCAGGGCTGGAGTTTGCCAAGCCGATCACTATTGGAGAAGATGTATGGATAGGCGGCAGTGTGGTGATCTGTCCGGGCGTGACCATAGGTGATAGAACGGTGATTGGAGCAGGAAGCGTGGTGACCAAAGACATCCCCTCCGGTGTGTTTGCCGCCGGCAACCCCTGTAAAGTAATCCGGCAACTGGAAGCCTAAGCAGGTAAGAGGCATGCTGTAGTGTACTCTCTATCTCCTCAAATTAAATCAAAACAAATATCTTCCTCCTCAAACTATGGAAACCATTAGCTGGCAGCATTTCGAACAGACAGATATCCGCGTCGGAACCATTGTGGAAGCTACGGACTTTCCGGAAGCACGCCGCCCGGCTTACAAGTTAATCGTTGACCTGGGGCCGTTGGGCCTGAAGAAATCCAGTGCGCAGATCACAGCGCTCTACTCCAAAGAAGAACTGGTAGGCCGACAGGTGCTGTGCGTCACTAACCTGGGGAAAAAACAAATTGGCAAGTATATGTCGGAAGTGCTGGTAACCGGCTTTGCAGATGCAAACGGAGATATTGTGCTGGCGCAACCTGCTGGCCCGGTGCCCAACGGTAGCAAACTGATGTAAGCGGCCGTTGCAGCGTACTTACTTTAGTTTATCGATAAAGCGCCGGCGTGATGAAGGCGTTTGGGACTGAGTCGAATCTTCCTGAATGCCGGCTGCTGCTTTGGCTTTGCTCTCCCTTGTGCTAAGGGTATCAATAATCTCTTCGTAGAGTTGATCCATCTCTTTGAGGTGGTTCAGGTAGTAGCGGTAGGTATCGCGAAACTGCTGCTGCGTAACGCCATGTCGTTTCAGGAGTTCATCCTGTATATAGTTGTAGCTCATCAGCGCCGTGTCCGGGTATATGATCTGGCGTTCAATCTGCGCCTCCGTGGTATGCACATCCGCTAAGATCCGCACCATATCTGTCTCCGGTATCATATCGACAGGCTTTTGATCGTTCTCTGACTGGCAACTGAACAGGCACAGGCAAAATAGTATGCAGAAAAGTCTTTTCACGGATACAAAGTATGAGAACATGTGCTAATTTTAAAGTCTGACGCTACGGCACAAAGCTATGAAGGAGCTTGTACAAAAGCTACGAAAGTACGAGATACGAATCAGAAAGGCAATCACCACGCAGATGCAGGGTGACTTCCACTCCGTGTTCAAGGGCACAGGGCTGGAGTTTGATGACGTGCGGGCGTACCAGTATGGCGATGACGTGCGGGCCATTGACTGGAACGTATCGGCAAAAGGCCATGGCGTGTTTGTGAAAACCTACCGCGAGGAAAAGGAGCAATCCGTCTTCCTGATGCTGGATGTAAGCGCGTCGCAGGCCATTGGTACCGGCAAGCAGCAGAAGATTGATGTGGGCAAAGAGATCTGCGGGGTACTGGCGCTATCGGCGGCCAGGCAGCAGAGCCAGATCGGCATCATCTGCTTCACAGATGTGAAAGAGAAGTATATTAAACCGGCCAAAGGTATACAGCAGGCTTATACCATCATTAAAGCACTTACTGAGCTGCAGCCAAAATCCGGTAAAACCAACCTGGCAGCGGGCATCAAGCTCACCCTCGACATCATCAAACGGCGAAGCATTATTCTGCTTATCTCCGATTTTATTGATGTGCACTATGAGAAAGAACTGGCGATGCTGGCTCGGCGGCACGACCTTATCGTAATTCAGCTGCAGGACCTGCGGGAGCAGAAGCTGCCGTCGATGGGCATTATACCCATACTTGATAAAGAAACAGGTAAGATACTATGGCTGAACACATCTGGCAGCGAGTTTCAGCGCCGTTACCTGCAACAGTATACTACCAACAGGCAGATTGTAGCGCGCATTTGCCAGAAGTATCAGGCCAATTACCTGGCTATTCAAACCAACGAGGATTACGTTCCGCAATTGATTAACCTGTTCCGGCTCCGCAACAAGTCGATTAAAAAGAGTGCATAAGCTAACCTTACTCCTCCTGTTCAGCCTGTCACCGGCACTAACCTGGGCCCGGCAGGTGCCGCCGCCCACCGGCCGCTTCGGCACAGATACAGTCAAGCTGGGTGAGCCGCTGACGTATACCCTCGTGCATCATCATCCGGCCACCGAAGAGATCATTCTCCCTGACTCGGCCTATACCTTTGCACCCTTTGAGTTTGTGCAAAAAACATTCTTCCCCACCCTTACCAAAGGTGGCATCAGCACTGATAGTGTCATTTATACTTTGCGCACCTTCGAAACCAAGCCGGTGCAACAGCTGGCACTGCCGGTGTATGCACTGCAGGGAAGCGATACGATTGCCGTGTATGCTCCCGCTGATGCCGTGGTGCTAAAAAAACTGGTAGAGCAGGTAAACGAACCGCTGCGGCTGAAGGCCGAAACAGGATTGGCTGCTGTAGAGGAGCGCTTTAACTGGCCCGTGCTGCTGGTGTGGCTGGTAGCAGGTGCCGCTTTCCTGGCGCTGATCTGGTTTATTTTCGGGCAGGCGATCCGCACCAAGTATAGGCTATACCGCCTGCGGAAAGACCATGTATACTTTGCCTCCCGCTATGGCTCGCACGTGGACCGCTTTGTAAAAACCGCTGCCCCTGCAAGTATAGAAAAAGCTGTTGCGTTGTGGAAAAACTACCTAACCAAGCTGGAGCGCAGCGCCATCAACTCCTTCACCACCAAAGAAATTGTAGAGTTTTACCTAAATGATGAAGAGGTAAATACCGCTCTGCGCATTCTGGATAAAGCCATTTATGGCAACCTGCAATCAGAGTCAGAGGGCGAGGCCAACCTGGCACTGGGCATGCTGCGGCGCTTTGCCAAAAGCCGCTATAAAACGCAACGAGAAATGACCAAAAATGTCAAATTTGCCTGATGATTTCTGGGAATGGCTGAGCCCGGACTGGTTTAGCTATAGCACCTTTCACGCGTTTGAATGGGTATACCCGCTGGTGCTGTACGCTTTGCCCGCTGTGCCTTTGCTGTTCCTGCTCAAGAATACAGTGCGGCGCAACACCCGCAACAAGCTGGATATGGCCCTGTTTGAGCATCGCTCCCGCTGGCAATGGAGCAGTGTACTGCGCTTTATTCCGACGCTGGTGTTCATCCTTTTTGTGCTGCTGGTGCTGGTGGCGCTGGCCCGCCCGCAGCGGGTGAACGAACAGGTGGAACTCTCTGCCGAGGGCATTGACATTGTGCTGGTGCTGGACGTATCGGGCTCCATGGAGTTGCAGGACTTTAAGCCAAGTCGGCTCGATGCCGCCAAAGAGGTGGCCAAAAACTTCATCAATGGCCGTGTGCAGGACCGCATCGGGCTGGTGGTGTTCGCCGGAGATGCCTATTCTCTGGCTCCCTTAACCACTGATTATGAGCTATTACGCGAAAGTATCAACAATATAAGCTTTAAGATGATCCCCAACGACGGAACGGCTATCGGCAGCGCCCTGGCTGTCGCCGTTAACCGCATGCGCGATTCCGATGCCCGGAGTAAGGTTATCATCCTCATCAGCGATGGCGAAAACACTGCCGGCAGCCTGGACCCTGAAATGGCTGCCAAACTGGCGTTCGGCTACAACATCAAGCTGTACACCATTGGCATTGGCAAAGACGGGCAGGTACCTTACGATATAGATGAGAGCGGCAAAACGCTTTTCGTGGAAACCAAGCTGGATGAAACCTCGCTTCGGCAGATCGCCGCGATTGGGCAAGGGCAATTTTACCGGGCTGATAGTAAAGTAGCGCTGCAGGAAGTGTTCCGCCAGATCAATCGCCTGGAGAAAACTGAAATCCTGGAAAGCCGTTTCCGCGACACCCGCGACTATTACCAGGTATACCTGAAATGGGCCATGCTGCTGCTGCTGCTCTGGATGCTGCTGAAAAACACCTTTGTTACCAGTGTGCTGGAAGATTGATTTTGAGTTTGAGAGTTAAAGAGTTAGAAAGTTAAAGCGTTGAGGCTTTATACTTGTGCGCTGATTTCACTAGTTGAAAATCGAATTTCCTGTTGATTCCGTAACCATACTTTGTAGATTACTCTAAAACGAGCAACGCTAAACGAATAACAACACCTATGAGCATAGCCGATAACATTTTATACTTCGACGAGCAACTGAAACATGTGAATTGCCGCCTGGTAGCGGTATCAAAAACACAGCCCATTGAAGCCATAAAAGAAGCCTATGAAGTAGGCCACCGCCTCTTTGGCGAAAACAAAGTGCAGGAACTTGTAGACAAGTATGCCCAGTTGCCCCATGATATTACGTGGCACCTGATCGGGCACCTGCAAACCAATAAGGTGAAGTATATCGCTGAGTTTGTAAATACCATCGAGTCGGTGGATAGCCTGCGGCTGCTAGCAGAGATTAACAGGCGCGCCGAGATGTATGGCCGTACGCTTCCCATCAACTGCCTGCTGCAGATTTCTATTGCCGATGAAGTGACTAAGTATGGCATGAGTTACGAGGAGGCAGTGGCACTGCTGCAGTCGGAAGAATACCGCGACATGACGTACATTCGGGTTGTGGGGGTGATGGGCATTGCCACGAACACGGACGATGAGGCTAAGCTCCGGGGAGAGTTCCGTTACCTGCGCGAGTGCTATGAAAAGCTGCGCGACACGTTCTTCTTCGCCAACCCCGATTTCAGCGAGATATCCATGGGAATGACGTCGGACTGGAAACTGGCACTGGAAGAGGGTAGCACCCTTATCCGGGTGGGCAGCGGGATCTTCGGTGCGCGGGACTATAGCAAAAGATAAGCTAAATTTATACTTGTTATACTTGCCCTGCAGCGGAGCCATGTTCCGGCGGGGGTAAATATTAAGAAATCATCACCATTGGCCTTTTGGGTTTGATTTGGAAAAAGCTTGTCTGATTTTTGTCAGAAATCATCCTGATAAATGATGCGTTGTAAACTCATGCTGCTGGCACTTTTTATAACCGCTTGTACCGCCACTAATCCTATGACTTCTGCCCTGTCTCCTGCGCCTGGCACGTTTCCGGCTTTCGATGTGGAAGGGCACCGCGGCGCCCGCGGCCTGATGCCGGAAAACACCATACCTGCTATGCTGAAAGCGCTGGAACTGGGCGTCACCACTTTGGAGATGGATACGCACATCACCCGCGACGGGCAGGTTGTGCTGTCGCATGATCCTTACTTCAACCCTGAGCACGACCTGTTACCTAGCGGTGATGAAATTCCGGCAGCTGACAAACACCGGTATGTATTGTACCAGATGGACTATGACAGCATCCGGCAATTTGACACAGGTTCCAAATTTTACGCTAAGTTTCCGGAACAGCAAAAGATCAAGGTGCATCGGCCGCTTCTCTCCGATGTTATCGATACGGTGCAGGCTTATATTGCTGCGCACCATTTGCCGCAGGTCTTTTATAACATCGAGACAAAATCGACCGCGAAAACGGATAGCATTCTGCACCCAGCCCCCGAAGAATTTGTGCAGCGCCTGATGCTGGTGGTGGCGCAAAAAGGCATTACTCCCTGGGTCATTATTCAGTCCTTTGATGTGCGGACCTTGCAGGTGCTGCACCAACTTTACCCGGAGGTGAAAACAGCCTTACTGGTAGAAAACAGCGCAGGATGGCAGGCGAACCTGCGCAAACTAGGCTTCACTCCTACTATTTATAGCCCCTATTACAAATTAGTAACAAATAAGCTGGTGGCAGATTGCCACCAACAGGGAATGAAAGTTATTCCGTGGACGGTGAATAAGCTCCCCGAAATAGAACAACTCCATGCCATTGGCGTAGATGGCATCATTACCGACTATCCCAATCTGTTCCGGTAAGGGAGCAGGTGTTATAGAGATTATCCCGTTTCATGCTATCTTTGAGGATAATCCTGCTTTTGCAGCATGACGAACCTTTAACCAAATCAACTTATGGCACAACAAGCAGCCTCCCTCGAAAGTAAGTATAAAGCGTTTATCCAGCAGATTGTTGCCAATGGTAGCGTTTGGGGCCTCACGCAGGACGATACCTGGGCCACATCCAGCTCAGCTGAGTACGAAGAAACCGAAGTGATCTTGTTCTGGTCTGAGGAGAGCGGAGCTAAAGCCTGCGCTGAAGACGACTGGAAAGATTATAAAACAGAATCTATCACTTTGGTAGAGTTCCTGGAGAACTGGTGTGTTGGGATGTATGGCGATGCCCTGCTGCTCGGTGCCGATTGGGATGCCGACCTGACCGGCAAAGAAGCAGAGCCGCTGGAGGTAGCCCTGGACGTGGTGCAGGAACTTAAAGCACAAAACAAGACCCTGGAATTTACGCAGTACGACAGCCAGGAAGATTTTGAAGAGCAAGTAGTAGAAGCGCTCGAAGGCGGCGAAGAGGATGAAGACACAGACGACGATAAAGAATAGGGCAGCAGCTTTCCCTTTGCAACACAGCAACTACGCAGCATACATCACAGATAATTTCTAATACACCTTGACGCAAAAAAATATACTCCTGATCGCCAGCTTACTGGGCGCTTTAAGCGTTGTGTTTGGTGCTTTTGGTGCACATGCTCTCGGCCCGTTGCTAAAAGCCAGCGGCCGCCTCGACACCTATGAAACAGCCGTGAAATACCAGATGTACCATACGCTGGCCTTGCTAGCCGTAGGTCTGCTGTTATTCCGTGTAGAGCAGCCGGCGCTACAAGTAGCCGCCTGGTGCTTTTTCCTGGGCATCCTGATTTTTTCGGGCTCACTTTATACTTTGTGTATGACCGGCATCACCTGGCTAGGCGCCATCACTCCTATTGGCGGCGCTTTAATGATCGTAGGCTGGGGCGCTTTGTTCTACGCCGTGTCAAAGGCGCTGTAATTATAACCAAGTATAAATGAGTACTACCGGACTTAGGGCGCAGCTATAAGCGTATACTTGCGCCTAAGTTGATAAGCCCGTTATAGCCCATAACCAAATTCAGCAAAATAGGCTGTCCGCTGTTCTCCGATCCTCAAACCCATCACATGCAGGTGCCCGGCAACAGTCGAGAACTTTTCTGTTTCACCTGTACGTCCATCATAGTAGCGGTAAGCACAGGTGCCTAACGCTATACCGGAATAGAGCTGTATTTTTTGCCGCCGCACCCAATAGCCATCTACGCGTGGCAGCAGGCAATAGAAGCGGTCGCGTTTTTTATCTCTCCCGTATCCATGTACTTTCCAGTAAAAGAGGTGAAGGAGCCAAGAACCCCGACGCTCCATTTCTCGCTCAGCAGGTAGTTGTATCCCACCTGCACCGGCCCATACCCTCGAACACGGTAATTGCCGGACGAAAAATCGTGGACAATGCCTCCATCCATGCAGGAAAGGAAAGCACCCCATAAGCCGCGTAGAGTTCATGCCTGGGGCGCGGAACGGCTGTCGTAAGGGTATCCTGTAGACCAGCAGGTGCGCTGCTGCTTTGTGAGAGGTCCTGCGCCCGCAGCGCCGGGCAGCTGAACAGGCAGGCACAGGCGCTTCCAAGTATTCGTTTGTTCATAGCTGTGTATAAATTTAGCAATTAGCTAGTTAGCAAATGAATATAGCTATTTATACTTAGATGTGCGCCTATTTCTTTTTTATACTATTAGGACACAAAAAAAGCCCTCCGGTGAGGAGGGCTTTTAATTTATACTTGCTATACTAGCCTTAGCTTATTGAGCGCTGGCAGTAGCTTTTTCTTTCACGTTGGTTACGATGTATACGTATGCATCGCCGCCTGCAGCATTAGAGTGCACGGTAATTGCTTTCTTCTGCTGGCCCATTTTACCGGCGCTGTTAAATTTAGCATGTATCTCGCCTGATTTTCCTGGTGCTACCGGCTCTTTTGTCCAGCTTGGGGTTGTGCAACCGCAGGTTACGTCCACGCGGTCAATTACCAGTGGCTGGGTACCAGTGTTCTTGAACTTAAAGGTATACTCCACCACATCGCCTTGCGAAATGTCACCGAAGTTGTGCTCTGTTTCGGCAAACGTAATAGCAGGACCGTTTTTTGCCTGCTCCTGAGGGGCAGTCGCCTGCGCCTTCGGTTGAGTCTGAGCACTGGCACCACCGGCTACCAGCGCGGCGAAAACCATGGAAAGAATTACTTTTTTCATCTGATAAAAAGGGTTAAATGGATTGCTTGCGCTATTATACTTAATTTTCGTTAAAACGATACAAGTTACAAAATCGTTTGTCAGCTAACCAATAATTGTTGGCTAAAGTTCAGCAGGTAAAGTTCTTCTGACGAGCGGGTTAGCGCCGTATACAACCAGCGGGCAAACTCATCGTTCAGCATATCGTCTTTCAGAAAGCCCTGATCCACAAAAACGGCCTTCCACTGGCCACCCTGTGCCTTATGGCAGGTCAGGGCGTAGGCAAACTTTACCTGCAGCGCGTTAAGGTACGGATTCTTCTTCATTTCTTTGCTGCGGTCGCGCTTAGTTTTTATATCCAGATAATCCTGCAACACCGCTTCATAAAGCTTCTTGTTCTGGTCGGCCGGTAACGCCGGCGAGTCGGAGTACAGGGTGTCGAGCATGATCTTCACCTCTTCTTCGGGGGCGTTGGGGTAATCTACAAACCGGATGCGGATGTCGGCGAAGCGGAGGCCATACATCTCTTCGTAGCGGATGATCTTGGTGACCTCCACAAAGTCGCCGTTGGCCATAAAGCCGATGTCAGAATCTTTGGGCAGCCAAAAGTAATTGTTGCGCACGATCATCAGGTAATCGCTTACGCCCAGTTCATCTTCGGCAAAAAAGATGCGCTGCCGGATATGCTGGTTGTACAGGTTGGCTGATTTGTTGGAGCGGCAGATTACGGTCGTGTTCTCAATGCCGAATTTATCATAGGCATAGCGCAGCCCATCCTCCAGCTTTTCGCCTGTCATCTGGTAAATATCGCGCCAGCCTTTGGTCGCAAGCTTAATGTCGGGCTTCTCGTTGCCCAACTGGTTACGCAGGTTGGTAGCATTCATCAGAATACCCGATGACTCGGCCTGCCGCATTACCTGCTTCATCTCCGTTTCCTGTACCTGGCACCGAAAGTTGTGCCGCAGGTACTCCGCTTCCAGCGAGGGGCTGAGCGCCTGCCCCACCGGCGGCAGCTGTGCCGTATCGCCGATCAGCAGCAACTTGTTATTCTTTTTATCAAACACAAAGCTCATCAAATCCTGCAGGAGGCCGTTCTGCCCAAAGCCGCTCTCGTCGGAGATCATCGAGGCCTCATCTACAATATAGAAGGTGTTATCGGCTTTGTTCGGCTGCCGCGTAAACGATAGGCCCTCGGAGTATGGGTTGGCTGTTTGCCTGTAGATTTTTTTGTGAATGGTGAAAGCCGGGCTGTTGCTGTAGCTGGCCATTACTTTGGCGGCACGGCCGGTGGGCGCCAGCAGCACATACTTGTAGCCAAAAGCATTCAGTATTTTTACCAGCGAGGTAACCACAGTGGTTTTACCGGTTCCAGCATAGCCTTTCAGCAGGAAGACTGGCCGTTCCTGTTCTTTGGCAAGTATAAACTGATCCAGCCGGGCAAAAAGCCGGGCCTGATCTTCGGTGGGTTCAAACGGAAAATTATTTCGGAGAGCTTCTACGGGGTGCATGATGAGGCTACATATGGTAAAGCGGAGCCGCCAGTCCGGACAAGGGGCAGGCAGTGCTCAGGCACTCTAAAGCGCCTGTATACCTGCAAATTTACGCCATTTTATACTTATAAGCAGCCGCAGGCAAAAAAAAAGCCTTACACTAGGTAAGGCTTTAATGATGTTAAAACGAGTATGATGCCACGACTAAACGCGCTTCACATTCACGGCGTTCAGACCTTTTTTTCCTTCTTTCAACTCATAAGTAACTTCGTCATTTTCTCTAACCTCGTCTACAAGGCCAGTAACGTGTACGAAGTACTCTTGTCCTGTTTTTTCATCCTTAATAAACCCGAATCCTTTTGATTCATTAAAGAACTTTACTACTCCTGTGTTCATGCTATTATTTTAGTTTGCCAAAAATATAAATTAATACTGAAAAAACTACTGTAAAACCTTATTTTCTGAAATCTTACGTTTTTATCTGCTTAATGAAATGGTAAAACAGCACTGATTCAGCCTTAATCTACCTATTTTCTATTCTTTACGCGGGATATCGTCAGGGGTTATGGTAGCCATTGTGGCAGAGGCTTTAGCAATAAGGAGCAGCCCGGCTCCCTCCTTTTCCGCGTATACTTCGGCCTCGCAGAAACTGAGTTTCCGTCCCTGCTTCAGCACGTACCCGATAGCAACCAGCTTGCCCCCCACGCCCGGGTGCAGGTAGGATACTTTCAGGTCGGCGGTAACCACATGGTGGTGTTTGGGCACTAGGCTAACTGCGGCAAAGCCCGCCACAATGTCGGCCAGCGTGGCGATAAGACCTCCATGCGCAAAGCCTTTGTGCTGCTTGTGCTTTTCTTCCAGCTTTAGTTCGCCTTCTACCCTGCCGGCTGTTATCTTTGTAACGTGAAAGCCCAGGAGCTTCATAAATTCCTGGCGCCCGAGTTTAGCACGTATGTCCTGCTCGAAGTCAGGATTTAAAGTCTGTATCATCAGGCAAAACTACAACCAATACCACAGTTCACAAAATATGACAGACCTTAACCCCAATGCCGCTCCGTATGCCCAGCAGCTGCGCGTGCGGGTATGTGGCGTGTGCCTGCAGGATGGTAAACTGCTGCTGGTGCGGCATGATAAAACGGTGAGAAATACAGCCTTCTGGGCACCGCCTGGCGGCGGCGTAGCCTTTGGCGAAACGCTGCAGCAAGCGCTGGTGCGTGAGCTGCAGGAAGAAACTGGCCTGCAAGTCGCGGTTAACCGTTTCCTGTTTGTAAATGAGTTTGTGCATCCGCCGCTGCACGCGCTGGAGTTCTTTTTTGAGGTGCATATACTTGGCGGTAACCTGATCACCGGCACTGATCCGGAAAGCCCACCCGACAAGCAGCTGATCCAGCAGGTAAAGTGGCTTAGCATTAAAGAATTGCACGCCATTCCTACAGCCGATAAGCACCGGGCGCTACAACATCTTTTCTCGTTTGACGACCTGCTGGGCTTACCGCATCACCTGCAGAGATAAGCGCCGCTGCGCGGCCTTTTGCCATATTTTTTTTATACTTGCAGAAGCGCAGCCATGCCGCGCCTAACTATAGAATATCTTGAACACAATCAGCACGCATTTCCGGCTTTCGCATAAGATACAGGATGAAGCTTTTGCCCTGGAGCAGTCGCCGCATTGCCAGTTATACTTGTCCCTGACGCAGAAATCCATCCGGCTAACGGTGGTTGATGCAGAGCGCCATAAGTTTGTGCTGCTGGAAGATTATGAGCTGCTGACTGTATTTACGCCGCTGCAGGTAGCCGAGCAGCTGCGGCTGATTGCGGCGGAGAACCAGTTGCTGCAAGTTTGCAACTGGCAGGAGGTGCGCGTATCGGTGAGTAACCTGCACTTTACGCTGGTGCCGGAAACGCTATATGATCCCGCTCACCAAGCCGATTACCTGCGCCTGCACAGCAACCTGAACACACACCAGGAAGTGGTGCTGACCTACCGTCATCCGGGTTTGGAAGCTATTAATATTTTCGCGGTAGCCACAGTTCTATCCGACACGCTGCAGGATATTTTTCCGGAGCAGCCGGTACTGATCGTACACCAGACCAGCGCCCTGATCCGCAGTGTGCTGCATTATACCGAGCGCCCCGCCACACGCCAGCTATATGCTTTTGTGGAGCGCGACTACGTTACACTGCTAATGGTGGGGCCGGGTGGCCTGGAGCTCTGCAACGTGTTCCACTACCTTAGCCCCGAAGACTTTATCTACTACATCGTGTTTGTGATGCAGGAGCAAAAGCTAAACCCTGAGCAGGAAACCATTACCCTCTGGGGCGATATTACGCATGATTCCAGCCTCTTTAATATGCTCAAGAGGTACATCCGCCATGTAAAACTGGGCAAAAAGCCAAGCGATGTGGAATATAGCTATAAGTTTCATGAACTTTTTGAGCACCGCTACTTCGAACTCTATAGCCTGCACTTGTGCGAGTAGGGTTAAGTTGCTGGATGGTTAAATTGCTAATAGGCCTTTTCTAAAACTATTTAGTACCGATTTATAGCAATTAACTTCCATCTCCAGTAAGTAATTGAAAGCTGTTGTTCTACCCATACCTTAAACAAACATTTAACCACCCAGCCATTAAGCCATCTCGTACATGAAAAGAATAGCGCTGTTTCCCGGTTCCTTCGACCCGTTTACCAACGGGCATTATGATGTGGTGATGCGTGGGGCAAAGCTGTTTGACGAGGTAATTGTGGCTATCGGCAACAACAGCAGCAAGCAGCGCTACATTCCGGTGGATAAGATGCTGGAAGTGATCAAACACCTTTTTGAGGAGCAACCTAATATTAAAGTGCAGGCGTTTAAAGGCTTAACGGCTGAGTTTGCCCGTGCGTCGGGTGCACAGTTTTTACTGCGAGGGCTGCGCAATACCACCGATTTTGAGTATGAGAACACCATTGCACAGGCAAACCGCCACGTGAACCACGACCTGGAAAGTGTGTTTCTGATCACGTCGCCACAGCTGGCAGCCATCAGCTCGTCCATCATCCGCGAGATACACCGGTTCGGCGGCAATGTGGACGAATTTATACCTTTCCGGTTTTCAGAGATTGCAGATAGTGCCGCACAATAAAGGCAATGGATGTATAGGCCTTTGGCAGCACTTCCATCACTTCTTCTGGCGTCATCCAGCGCACTTCCTCAATAAACTCTTCGGCCTGGGGCTTTATCAGGCTGTCGTCGGTGCAATGCATCACAAACCAGCTGGTTTTCTTTAGGATCTTTTTCCCTTTAAACGCATACGAGTGCCAGGTTTTGGGCAGCTTCTCAACGACTTCTACCTGTATGTTGCACTCCTCCTCTACTTCGCGCAAGGCACCGGCCTCTACTTTTTCCTTTTTCTCCAGCTTTCCTTTTGGCAGATCCCACACGCCCATACGGTAGATCATCAGGATCTTGCCATCTTTCAGCACCAGGCCACCGGCAGCTTTTACGATCTTGAACTGATCTTTGAGGTGGTCTATCAGTTTCTTGTTCTTATTAGTCACCAACGTCAGCGACTTCAGCTTTTTTAACTTCTTTACCTCCATCAGGCGCACCAGCCTGTCAATTAGCTGGACATCCGCATCTTTGATCAGCACATCGCCCACCAGGTCTTTGGAAGTAAAGTGATCGGAAGCTTTCAGCATGAGGTCATACTGGTGCTTGTATACCTTCTCCGTGGCTTTTTTCAGGATCAGGGGAATGTCGTTTATAAAAACGTTCATGGGATTCGGTGCTTCAACTCTGGGTAAAGAATATACAAATCAATAAATAAATCACCTGAAAGAAAACCTGGCGTCTCAAAAAGGAAGAATAATTCTGTAACTTCGGGCATGGATTCTTCGAACACAGCACATCAGGTAGCCTCCTTTCTGCTAGAAACAGAGGCGGTTAAGCTCCAGCCCACACAGCCTTTTAAGTGGAGCAGTGGCTGGAACTCACCTATTTACTGCGATAACCGTGTCACGCTCTCTTTTCCGCATATACGCAGTTACATCAAAAAAAAGTTAGCCGAACTGGTAAAAGAACAATATCCGCAGGCCGAAGCCATAGCAGGCGTAGCAACAGCTGGTATCGCACAAGGAGCTTTAGTAGCTGACCTGCTGGAAATGCCTTTTCTATATGTACGGCCGGAGCCTAAGAAGCACGGCATGGGCAACCAGATTGAAGGCCGCCTGCTGCCCGGCCAGAAAGTGGTGCTGGTAGAGGACCTGATCTCCACAGGCGGCAGTTCCCTGAAAGCTGCTGAAGCCGTACAAGCGGCCGGTGCCGAGGTGGTCGGCATGGCTGCGATCTTCACCTACGGCTTTGCTCTGGCCGAGCAGAACTTCGAAAAAGCCGGTATCCCGCTGCACTGCCTCAGCCACTATGATGCTCTGACGGAAGCCGCTGCCGCACAAGGCTACATCCCGGCCTCCGCTATGGAAACACTGGCACAGTGGCGGCAATCCCCGGACACCTGGAGTGCCTGAGAATAGTGTGAAGTAGCTTTCTGCCATTTATTTTTTTCGGAATGCGGTTCCGGGTCCAACCACCCCTGCCCCTCAGAGCTGCGCTCGCAAGCTTCGAATTCGCGTTCTCGCATGTCTAAGGAGGGGAGTTCTGTAGCTGAAGCGAGTTGAAGTGTACGTGCTATAGTATAAGCTTCGCTTCGTAGTACTGCTTTGTCCCTTCAGGCCGATGAAATTAGACTTCATCTCCGCCACGAATCTGGAGAGATTCGTGCCAGTACTCTTATTTATACTTGAGCACAAGTATGAGCTTGAGCTATTAGAAGGATTCCAGTTCTTGGGTTGCGGTGCCTGCAAGGCATCGCGCGCTGCCTTGCAGGCACCGCGCGATGCCCTTGTCGGGGGGCCCCTGCACCCCCAGGACGTGCCCTCGCGGGCTTAGAGCGCACCAAAGTATATGATGAAACAGGACAAGTATAAAACTGCGCATCAAACAGCTGCTAGCAAGTATCGCCTGCTTGGTGAAGTATAAACTGGAAGTATAAAGCCAAACAGCCAACAGCAAGCATAACTAGAAACAAGCGCAGCAAAGCAGCAGCTTTCAGTACCACAAACTACTGCAAGTTCAAAACCCCTGTTTACTTTATCCAGTAGAAAAACCAACACAGAACAAACGAAAAAATGAAAATAGGCCTTCTCTCCGACACCCACTCTTACCTGGACGACCAGATTCTGCGGATGCTGGCGGATCGGGATGAGATCTGGCATGCGGGCGATTTCGGAAGCCTGCAAGTGGCGGAGCGGCTGAGTGAAGTAGCACCTCTGCGGGGCGTATATGGCAACATCGATGGGCAGGACATTCGGCAGGTATACCCGAAGGTGCTGCGCTTTGATGCCAACGGGCTGGATGTGCTGATGACACACATCGGCGGCTACCCCGGCAAGTACCACCCGGACGTGCGCGAGCTTATCAAAGCCAATCCGCCGCAGCTGTACATCACAGGCCACTCCCATATTCTGAAGATCATGCCCGATAAGCAGCGGCCTTCCCTGCTGCACATCAATCCGGGTGCGGCGGGCAAACACGGCTTCCATAAAATTCGGACAATGGTGCGCTTTGCCGTGGAAGAAGGGCAGGTACGCGATCTGCAGGTGATAGAACTGGGCAAACGGGCATAAAAAAAGTGTGCCTGCGCTAGCAAACACACTCTGAAATCTTTACCTAGTAAGCCGCCGCCGTTTGCTTAAACAGCAGCGGCAGACAGATGGGCTTACTGACCCGAGATAAGGTTATTCCGCAGAAGTTTCTTCTGTTTGTGCTACTGGCGCTTCAGTTTCAGCTACCTTGTTTTTAGGCGCTTCACCAAACTGAGCTCTTAACTCATCCATGTCCACGTTCTTGATAACAGGTGTTAACAACAGTTGCTTAATCCTTGCTACTCTGTTGTTTGCTCTTGCCTTATTTCTGCGGTCTTTTCGTTTTAATCTGGTAACTCCCATCGTTGCAAAATTTTAATTTGAACGGCAAAAGTAAGTTATTATTTTTACAAAGTAAAGCATTTCCAAAAGCAAATTCATGACAAAGATACTTGATCTCCGCTCCGATACTGTAACCAAACCCACGCCTGGCATGCTGGAGGCGATGATGAACGCGCCTGTGGGCGACGATGTATACGGGGAAGACCCGACGGTAAATGCGCTGGAGCAAAAAACGGCGGCCCTTTTCGGCATGGAAGCGGGGCTCTTCTGCCCTTCCGGCACCATGACCAACCAGATCGCCATTAAAGCACATACAGCACCCCTCTCAGAAGTGATCTGCGATGTTACGTCGCATATTTACCAGTACGAGGGTGGCGGTATTGCTTTTAACTCAGCGGCATCTACGGCGCTCGTACACGGGGAGCGCGGCAAAATGACGCCGGAGCAGGTAGAAGCCCATATCCGCCCGCTGGATAACGTGCATTTTCCTGAAACTACGCTGGTTTCATTAGAAAACACCTGCAACAAAGGAGGTGGCTCCTTTTATACTTTACAGGAGATCGCAGCAATTTCGGAAGTGTGCAAGCGCCACCACCTGGCCCTGCACCTCGATGGCGCCCGTGTGTTTAACGCTTTGGTGGCTTCCGGCGACCAGGCGCAGGACTATGGCTTATACTTCGACAGCATCTCAGTATGCCTATCTAAAGGTTTGGGCGCCCCTGTCGGTTCGGTGCTGCTGGGCAGCAAAGCGTTTATCCATAAAAGCCGCCGCATCCGGAAAGTGTTTGGTGGCGGCATGCGCCAGGCCGGCTTTCTGGCGGCAGCCGGTATTTATGCGCTCGAACACAACATCGAACGCCTGCAGGACGACCATCAGAAGGCCAAACAACTGGAAGCGGTACTCCGGCAAGCCAATTACGTGGACAGCATCCTGCCCGTCGAAACCAACATCGTCATCTTCAAGCTAAACAATAAGTATACGGATGCCGCTTTTGTGAAGGCCTTGGCCGACCAGCACATCCTGGCTTCCAGCTTTGGCCCGCAGATGATCCGGTTTGTAACGCACCTGGATATAACAGACGAGATGCAGCAGCACCTGCTGCAGGTTTTGCAAGCTATGAACACGGTTGCCGTAGCAACAGCATAGCAGCTTCTAAACTACCCATATAAAAGCGAAAGCCACCTGCAAGCCGTTCCTGAACAACGGTTTGCAGGTGGCTTTCGCTTGTTGCCTTAGTTATCTCAGCACAACTCAACTCTTCTTCAGCGCGGGCCTGCAGCCCGCGCTTTTTTATTTTCTCTCAGCATAATGTCATCCTAAGGCCAGCATCAACCCTGCCACATGGTACTATAGGTATAGCCGGTAATTACTTGAAGGCAAATTAACATGCTGTCTTTGCTCAAATCTGCTTTCCGCCTTTTCATTAATGCTCTTTTCCTGCTGCCAATATATGCACAACTGATTTTAGGTATAAGGCGTGACTAAGTTTCAGCAGTCGGCAAGCAGAAGCTACCACTAACAGCTTGTTACAGGCATACCCTTTCCAAATACAAATATTTAACGAAAACCCACTTTTACTAAATACCTATCAACATACACCCCATAATTTTAAATTATTGATAATTATTTTACATACCCCTATTGTTTATATGGGGGTTGTTTTATACTTTCATCAAAATTACAGCATATACCCCCTTTCAAAACACCCCCTACTTAAATAAATGTAATATGAAAAAGATTGAAGCCATCGTCAGAACGTCCAAATTTGAAGACGTGTATGAAGCGTTAACCAAAATTGGTGTTCCTTTTATGTCCACTTACGATGTGAAGGGGTTTGGGCTGGAAGCCAGCTCCACCCAGGTATACCGGGGCACCACCTACAACGTCGGGTTCATTCCCAGAACTAAAATTGAGCTAATCGCTACCGAAGAGCAGGTAGACGATGTTGTGAGCACCATTCTCCGCGTGGCCAATACGGGTAAGGTTGGTGACGGAAAGATCTTCATCATGCATGTGGAGGAGGTGATCCGCATCAGAACAGGCGAGATCGGTGAGTTGGCCCTCTGATCTTAATCTTTTCGCTTAAACAAAGGCTTTTCTTATTTCTAACTAAAACTATAATGCCATGTCACAAGATCTATTTGTCATTAACAACGTCTGGATGATGGTTTCCATCTTCCTTGTATTTGTCATGCACCTTGGGTTTGCCACGCTGGAGTCCGGTCTGGCGCGTTCGAAAAACACGGTGAACATCCTGTTCAAGAACAGCATGATACCGCCGATCGGCCTGTTAACCTTTGCGTTATGGGGCTTCTCCATGATGTATCCCGGAGCAGGCTTTGCCGGTAAACTTTTCGGCTTCAGCGGATTCGGTATCCCCTTGCCGGACGGAGGCGAAACAGCTGCCTACAACCCAGGCTATACATTCTGGACCGACTTCTTATTCCAAGGCATGTTTGCCGCCACGGCCGCTACCATTGTATCGGGTGCTGTGGCAGAACGGATAAAGCTGTCAGCTTTCCTCGTTTTCACGCTTTTCTATGTTGGCATTTGTTACCCCATGGTGGGTATGTGGAAGTGGGGCGGCGGCTTTCTGCAAACGCTTTCCACCCCTTTCTATGACTTTGCCGGCTCCACCATTGTGCACTCTGTTGGGGGCTGGGGCGCGCTGGCAGGCATCCTGCTCCTTGGTCCGCGTTTAGGAAAGTATGTGGATGGCAAGATAAAGCCGATCCCCGGCCATAGCATGCCGCTGGCTACCATTGGCGCTTTTATCCTGTGGCTGGGGTGGTTTGGGTTTAACGGTGGCTCTGTTCTCTCAGCCGATCCGGGTGCAGTATCGCGGGTACTGGTTATGACGAGCTTAGCAGCAGCTGCCGGTGCGGTCGGGGGCTATGTTTTCTCGCTGATCATGTTCAAGACCAACGACTATACGATGATCCTGAATGGTATACTGGCTGGCCTGGTAGGCATCACCGCCGGAGCAGACCAGATGGGCGTAGTTGATTCGGTAGCGATCGGGTTTATTGCCGGGGCGCTGGTAGTTATGGGTGTGGTGCTGTTCGACAAGCTGAAGCTGGATGACCCGGTAGGCGCTTTATCAGTACACCTGGTATGCGGCATGTGGGGCACATTGGCTGTTGGCCTGTTCGGTAACCTGGCCGGCCCTAGTCAACTGATCAGCCAGTTGATTGGGATTGGTGCTATCGGTGCCTTCAGCTTTGCCTTTGCTTTTGTCCTATGGTATGTACTAAAAGTAACGATGGGCATCCGGGTAACTGCCCGCGAAGAGATAGAAGGCCTGGATCAGCACGAACACAAAATGCATGCATATCCCGATTTTATTGCACCCGGATACGACCCCAGTGTACTGGAGCAGGAAATAATGGAAGAGCCCAGCAAGTATAAAGTAGAAAATACACCTGTAGCAGCAGAATAACTGCCTGCAAGACAAATAGCATTGACATGGTTAGAAAAAGCGAGTGGTAGTGTTTGGCCACACTACCACTCATTTTACTACCTGTAAAGGTTCGCGTTCAAGAGCTTCCGATGCTAGTCTAATCTGTTAGTAGCAGCTTATCTCCCCGTAATCTGATCGGCTTCACAAACGGCAATTTGTGACGCCTTCACGGATCGGCTGCTATTTTTCACTTCTCTAAAGTTTTCTAACGCTAAATAAACCTGCATGAAAAAGTTTTTATCTCTCGCGACAGCGACCATCTTTACAAGTGCAAATGTAGCTTTTGCACAGGACATTTCCACCGAAAAACCTCCCGGCGAGCTGGGAATCTCGGGGTACGTAGACACCTACTACCAGTACAACCTGAACCGGCCGGAATCCGCCACCAACCGTGGCCGCGTGTTCGATCTCAAGCACAACACCTTCTACTTAGGCCTGGTGCAAACCAAATTTACCTACAACTATGGCAAAGCCCATGTAGTGGCCGACCTGATCTTCGGGCCCAACGCCGACCTGGCAGATTTCGGCAACGAAGGAGCTGCCAAAATGATCAAGCAGGCTTACATTGCTTATGACCTGTCGGATAAGCTGACTTTCACCATTGGCCAGTACGGCACCCATATCGGGTATGAGTTGGTAGATGCCCCGCTGAACTTTAACTACAGCCTCTCCTATTTATTTGGCAACGGGCCCTTTTACCATACTGGCGCCAAACTGGATTATGCGCTTAGTCCCCACCTGGGGCTGATGCTGGGAGTAGTGAATGGTTGGGATAGCTTGACGGACTTTAACAAAGAGAAATCAGTAACTGCGCAGGTGCATGTGGTACCGGCCAGCGGGTTTGATGTATATGTGAACTGGATCGGGGGTGATGAGAATAATACCCTCTCTAACTTCGGCACAGCAGATGGATCCTATACCAGTTTATTTGACCTCACCACCACTTACCAGGTAAATGATGCGTTCAAGGTGGGCTTAAATGCGGCATATGGCGCCTTCTCCTCCGGCACCTCAGAAGTGATTCCGTCCGACCCCTGGTCAAGTGATGCTGATTGGCAAGGTGCAGCTCTCTACCTGAACTACGATGCCACCGCTACGTTTGGCATTGGCCTGCGGGGCGAGTACTTTTCAGACCCGGATGGCATCCGCTATTTCGGTCCCATACAAGCCACTGCTTTCACCCTGACCGGCAATGTAAAACTGGCCGATGATCACCTGCTCATCAAACCGGAAGTGCGGGTAGATTTTACCCAAGATGACTTTTTTGAAGATAAGCAGGGCGCCATCACTAAAAAAAGCCAGCCAACGGTCGGTGTCGCCTTCATTTACTCCTTCACAGCAAAATAGGCGCTCGCCTTTACACATCTTTTTCTTATTAGGCGGCCCACCGTTACTGGTTGCCACTCAATTTACCTTATTCCTTTAACCAAGAGCAGAATGCTTCGCTGGCTTAAACGCCAGGTGGTGTTCTGCTCTTTTTGATTTTCAAGGGATATGCTTTACTTAGCGGTTTCAAGCAAAAGAAAGCAATGCATCTATCCCCCTCCTCCGAAATAATGGCCGTCCTTTCGCAGGATGCTGTACTAGCCGCTATCATAGCCAACGGGAGTCCACTCAAGAGCTCCCGATCGGAGGATCTATACTTTAAGCTGCTCGGCTCTATCGTATCGCAGCAGCTCAGCACCAAGGTAGCAGCCGTTATTTTCAGAAGATTTACAGAGCTGTTTGCGGACCAGTACCCGCACCCGCACCTGGTGCAGCAAACACCGGACGAGGTGCTGCGCGGTGCCGGGCTATCGTTCCAGAAGATCGGCTATGTGCGCAATGTAGCCGCTTTTGCAGCTGCCGGCAATCTGGAGCATGCTGCTATTGATGCCCTGGAAGATGAAGACCTGATCAAGCACCTGACGCAGATCAAAGGCGTAGGCCGCTGGACTGTGGAGATGCTGCTGATGTTTGCCCTGGAGCGGCCGGATGTCTTCCCGGTAGATGATCTGGGTATTCAGAATGCTATGAAGCGCCACTATGGCCTGGAAGAAACCGGCAAAACCTTACGCCTGCGCATGCAGGAAATTGCCGAATCCTGGCGCCCTTACCGCACTATCGCCAGCAAATACCTATGGCAATCGCTGGACAACACGCCGAAGTAAAGTTTATAGTATAAATGCATTAAACTTATACTATATTTAGCTAATAATCAGGAGCACGCCTGTTGTGGAAGAAGCTGATCACCTCCACACATAGTGCGGATAAGCCAAATAGCTGTTCCGGTTATTTGTTATATTTGACTGTTAACCGGATGTCCTTCTTATATACAATCGTTAGCTTCAACCTTATAACAATTTAATTTCGATAATCTGAACACGGTTTTATAGAAGAATCATGAAAATTCTGAAATCCATTTTCATTGTAATCCTGATAGCATTTTCACTTCTTGTTGGATATGTCTACTCTTTGACATTTCAGCCTGAAGGACGTTTGGATTGGGGGCAAGCTTTATTTTTGAAATTGGTGGGTGACAATGATGAACAAATAGAGCTACTCAAAAAAATGACAGTTCAGCAACGTAGTCATTTCACAGATGCAGTACCTTTCAATATCACTGGTTTAACTATTGACACGCTTAAAATTACGAAGGACAGCCTAACTATATATGTCTTCAAACCGCAGCATTTATCCAAAAATAAACCTGTGATTGTCTACTACCATGGCGGGGCCTTTGTTTTGCCCTGGACAAATCTGTCAGTTACTTATGCCATGCGCCTGGCGCATGCGTTCAATGCCATTGTGGTTGGCGTTGACTACCGGGTTGCCCCAGAACACCCCTTTCCCATACCGAATGATGATTGCTATGCTACCTTACTGTGGACAATACAAAACATAGAAAAGTGGGAAGGAAATCCTAATCAGATAATTGTAGCTGGCGAAAGTGCAGGGGCGACTTTTGCCACAACAGTAGCCATCAAAGCCAGGAAAGAGAATTTAACAAACATTAAATATCAGCTTTTGGATTGTCCTGTCACCTATATTCCTTTCGAAACAGACGCTTATCATAAGTTTAAGCGGGGGTACTTTTTAGAAGAAACTGAAATGCTTTACGGCGTAGAAAGTTATCTGCCCAACAAGGCTGATTACACTAATCCGTTAGCGATGCCATACTACGCGGATAATTTGTCAAACCTCCCCCCGGCCGTTGTCATCACCAGTGAATTTGACCCTTTGAAAGATACTGGACGGGACTATGCAAAAAAATTAAAAGAAGCCAACGTTCCCACTATACATAAAGAAGTAAAAGGGATGCTTCATTGCATACCAGGCCCGCTTAATGAAAAGGATAGAACCGAATTATATAACCAAATAGCAAAAGAAGCCACTATAAAAATATAAGGTTAAACTACGAATAGAAAAGGCAACAGCCAACAAACGCTTGTCAAAAAAGCTGTAAAGTGGATAAACAAACATTCAACCCACGTTGAGCTCAGTTGCATCAGACAATTAAAACTTGGAAACCCGCTTCTTTGTCAAGCACTAACCCGTTAGGCTTCACTATAAACCTTTCCCTGAAGCTCCTGAATACAGAAATGACTATGGTAGCTTAAGTATTAAGACCCTCCTCAACAGGAATTCACCACCACCCAATCAGGCGAATGATAAACCTTCACCACCACAGCAAGAAAGAGTTTCAGGTTGAGCGCCTGGTGTTTTTCAGCGATGCCGTATTTGCTATTGCTATTACGCTGCTGATCATCGAGATCAAAGTTCCTGAACTGGAAGGCGTGTTGCCAACTGAGCAGCACTTTGTGGAAGCACTGGCCTCCTTGTTTCCCAAGTTCTTAGGATTTGTGCTGAGCTTCTTTATTATCGGGCTGTACTGGTTTATTCACCACCGCATGTTTGGCTATGTGATCAACTATAACAGGGGCTTGATCATGCTGAATCTCCTGTTCCTGTTTTCGATTGTGCTGATGCCCTTTTCTACAGCGGTATACAGCGACTATTCCTCTCCGGAGTACATCGGCCTTATTTCACCGTATGTGGTATATGTCTTTAATATCTGCCTCACGGGAGTTCTGAACTACCTGCTGTGGAGCTACATCGGCAATCCAAAACACGCCTTAACCGGAAGCTTTCCGGCAGGCGATTTTCTGAAAAAAGCTAAGATCCGATCACTGCTTCTGCCGTTGGTCTTTATTCTATCGCTGCTGACCGCCATTTTTATAGATCCTGTTATCGGCAGGTTCGTCTTGTTCCTGACGCCAGTAGCGATGGCACTTGTTAAAAATAAGGATGCTTAACGCGTAAAAGTAGGCACTACAAAGTATAAATTGAAGTATAAAGCACAGCTCAACTATCAAAGAGCAGCCCTGCTACTTTTAACAACAGCTGAGCCACAGCAGCAGTAGAAAGGCAGCTGCTGCTTTCTGCTATGCCGGTATACCTTAGCATGAAACCGAAGCGAAAACAAGTATGAAAATGATTCTTACAGCCTTCCTCAGCAGCCTCACGGTTTATACGTCAGTGTTTAGCCAGCAACTGCCGGTACTTAAAGTGAGCAACAACAAGCACTACATTGTTACCGATGCTAACAAACCATTCTTCTGGCTGGGCGGAACTGCCTGGGAGTTGTTTCACCGGCTTACCAAAGAAGAAGCTAAAACATACCTCGAGGACCGCGCCGGAAAAGGCTTCACCGTTATTCAGGCTGTTATTTTAGCGGAGCTGGACGGTTTGAAAACGCCCAATGTCTATGGCGATGTGCCGTTGCTAAACAATGATCCGACGCGTTTGAATGAGAAATATTTTAAGCATGTAGATGCTGTTATCAAACAAGCCGGGCAACTGGGTTTATACATGGGCTTACTCCCGACATGGGGCGATAAATTTAATAAAGCTTGGGGCGAAGGACCGGAGATCTTTACACCGCAAAACGCAGAAATCTACGGCGAGCTGCTGGCGAAGCGTTATAAAACCCAACGGAACATTATTTGGATTCTGGGTGGCGACCGCTGGCCTGACAACGAAGAAGACAGGGAAATTATCAGGGCGATGGCGCGGGGCATCCGGAAAGTTGATACAGAACACCTCGTCTCCTATCATCCGTCCGGCGCAAAAAAGGCAACCGACTTCTTTAATGAAGCATGGCTGGACGTGGATATGCTCCAGACCGGACACGACCGGCAGGCCAAAGAGTATGCCTTTGTGCAGGCGTCCAGAGCAGTAGAACCTGCACGGCCGGTCATCAACGGCGAGCCCCGCTACGAAGATCACCCCGACAGGTTTAGGCCGGAGATCTATGGCTGGATGGATGCCTCGGATGTACGCACGTCAGCTTACTGGACCATGCTCTCGGGCGCAGCCGGTTATACGTATGGCTGCCACGACATCTGGCAGATGTTCAGCAACAAAGTAACGCCGGTAAACGGAGCCAGAACCAGTTGGAAAGAAGCCCTGCAGTTGCCAGGCTCTACACAAGTAAAGTATATGAAGGCACTGCTGACGGCTTTTCCGTGGCAGGACATGGCGCAGGACCAATCAGTTATACTTAATGCTAATCCCCAGGACTCCAGCTACATTGTCGGCGCCATCGGTAAAAACCATAACTTTATACTTGCTTACACGCCGATGGGCAAACCTATCAAAGCAGACTTGTCGAAGTTAAACACGGATGCTGTGCAGGCGTTCTGGTTCAACCCCAGAGACGGGCATTCCAAGAAAATCGGAGAGTATAAAGCTACGGAAAAGCCGGAGTTCAAACCCTGGTCTGTGGGCAGAGGCAGCGACTTTGTTTTGGTGCTGCTGGCTGCGAACACAGGTTACAAACTGCCGGTATAGTTAGCGCACTTTGGCCCGCTTCACCAAATAGCTGTACAATACTTTGTCAAACGGCTCGCTGATGTCTACGGGCACAAAGTCTATTTTATACTGCCCGCATTTCAGCGCCAGTTCGCGTTTGTAGGTTTCTACGGCTGTGCGGTAATGGTCGCGCACCTGCGATGGCTGCAATTTTAGCTCCTGCCCTGTCTCCACATCTACAAACACGTAAGGGCGCTCAGCAAAATCAAACTCCTCCTCCGTTTTGCGGTCCATCACATGAAAGAGGAGCACTTCGTGGTTCTGATGCTTGAGGTGTTGCAGGGCAGCGAAAATGGCTTCACTATCATCATAACGGCTCAGCATATCGCTGAAGATAATGACCAGTGAACGTTTGGGAATCTGCTGCGCGATGAGGTGTACGACTTCTGCCACATTGGTATCCGTGGCTGCCGGCTCTTCTTCCAACTGCTTTTGCAGCAGCAGCAACAAAGTATGCAGGTGCGAAGCCGTAGAGCGAACGGGGGTTTGTAGTTCTATTTTGTCGGAGAAAGTAACCAGGCCTACTGCGTCGCGCTGTTTGCGCAGCAGCGTGGCCAAAGCAGCGGCGCACAAAGCAGAAAAGGTAAGCTTGCCGTTGTTTTCTGTCGGGTAATACATAGAGGGCGACACATCCAGCAGCATATGGCAGCGCAAATTGGTTTCCTCCTCGTAGCGCTTTACAAACAGCTTGTCGGTGCGGGCGTAAACTTTCCAGTCGATGTGGCGGGTACTCTCGCCACTGTTATAGAGGCGGTGCTCCGAAAACTCCACCGAAAAGCCATGGTACGGCGACTGGTGCAGCCCCGTGATAAAGCCCTCTACCAGTTGCTTGGCCAGGAACTCCATGTTCTCAAACTTCTGAACATCGGCAAGGGTAAGGGGCGTTTTCATGCGAGCTGATCGGTTTAGAAAGACTCTACTCTGAAACGCTTTCGGTTGAGGCTTGTTGCGCCTCCTGCTCAGAAGTAAGTTCTTTAAGCTGCACATTCCCGGAGCCGGCCCGCACAATATCCAGCGCTTTGGCAGCAGCTTTCGACAGATCGATGATGTTGTGGCGGCTGCGGGCCATGCGGTCATTTATCGTAACTACCACGCTTTTGCCGTTTTCCAGATTGGTTACCAACACTTTGGTGTTGTACGGCAGTGACGCGTGAGCTGCAGTGAGCTTCGCTTTGTCGTAGCGTTCGCCGCTGGCGGTGCGGTGCCCATGCATACGGTCGGCGTAGTAAGATGCCTTTCCTTGGGCAGTATAAGCGGTGGGGTTACCCGAAAAGAACGAGAAAAGGAATACTAGTAAAAGTGAACATAAATTCATACTTTACTATATTGGTCCGGGTGCAAATATATCAGAAAAAATTTACTTAAATTTAAATTCAAAAATTTTTATATATCGGATGCATATGTTACTTTTAGGTTCACAAAGTTGAATTTAACGTCTAATTACGGTGGAAGAGAACAACGAAAAAGCAGAAATTTATTCCCAAAGAGTAAGAGCCGGGAAGAGAACGTATTTCTTTGATGTGAAGTCAACTCGTTCGAACGACTACTACGTGACGATCACGGAGAGCAAGCGCAAGTTTAACGACGAGACCTTCTCATACGAGAAACACAAGATCTTCCTTTACAAGGAGGATTTCGCCAAATTTATGGAAGCACTTCAGGGAACGATAGACCACGTTAAATCTGAGCTTTTGACAGAAGAGGCTCTGGCAGCCTTGGAAGCTCCTGTTGCTGAAGTGGAAGTATCGACCAATGCTGAAGTAATAGCAGAACCTTCTTTCGACGAAGAGCTAAAGTGGGAGTAGTACCCAGCTCCTACTTTGCATAGATAGAAAGCTTGTGGCCCTCCACAGGCTTTTGTCTTTTATAGCCCTGCTTGCCGCTCATACTTGTAATTGCTTTATCGGGATGAGCCGCGGCGCTTGCCTGCATCTGGATTTCAGGATCGGCAGGATTTTATGATTGCACAGACGCACGATTTTGCGTTTATACCGTTCCTTTGCATGTGCTGCATGCATATTTATACTTAGGACTAACCAATACGCCCCTTCCCTGCTCTTATAAACAATACAATCCTTCGCCACAACTGCTTAAAATTCGTATCTTTGCCCCCTGAAATTAATAAGAAGAATTAATGGGACTCAGATGCGGAATTGTAGGACTGCCAAATGTGGGCAAGTCTACTTTATTTAACGCTATTTCTAATGCTAAGGCAGAATCTGCCAACTATCCTTTTTGTACCATTGAGCCCAACGTGGGTGTAATTACGGTGCCGGACGAACGCCTGGAAATTCTGGAAGAACTGGTGCATCCGGAGCGAGTGTTGCCAACCGTAATTGAGTTCGTGGATATTGCCGGCCTGGTGAAAGGCGCTAGCAAAGGCGAAGGTTTAGGTAACAAGTTCCTGGCTAACATCCGCGAAGTAGATGCCATTATACACGTGGTGCGCTGCTTTGAAGACGAAAACATTGTGCACGTAGATGGCAAGGTAAACCCCATTGCTGATAAAGAGATCATCGATACCGAACTACAACTTAAAGACCTGGAATCGATCGATAAGAAGATACAGAAGGTCATGCGCGCTGCTAAATCAGGCGATGCAAAAGCGAAAAAGGAGCTGGCCAGCTTAGAGAAGTATAAAGCGCACCTGGAGGCAGGCCAGAGCGCCCGCAGCCTAGACGTGAACGAAGATGACCTGGAAGCAGTAGACGATCTGAAACTGCTGACGGCGAAGCCTGTTATTTACGCCGCTAATGTTGATGAGGACTCTATGATCACTGGCAACCAGTTCTCTAAAGCGCTGGCCGAAAATGTGCAGAACGAGAATGCACAGGTGGTGCTGATCTCCGCCTCGATTGAAGCGCAGATTGCCGAGCTGACGGACCCCGAGGAGAAGGAAATGTTCCTGGCCGAGTATGGCTTGAAAGAATCTGGCCTGAACAAGCTGATCCGCGCCTCTTACGACCTGCTGAACCTGATCACCTACTTCACAGCTGGCGTAAAAGAAGTGCGTGCCTGGACGATTGGCAAAGGCTGGAAAGCGCCTGCAGCTGCCGGCGTGATTCACTCTGATTTTGAAAAAGGCTTTATCCGCGCCGAGGTAATCAAATTAAAAGATTACCAGGAGTATAAAACCGAAGCTAAAATAAAAGAAGCTGGAAAAATGGCTGTCGAGGGCAAAGATTACGTGGTGCAGGACGGCGACATTATGCACTTCCGCTTTAACGTGTAAGGCCACACAGCGGCTAACTTATAAACAGAAAAGGCAGGTATAAGTACCTGCCTTTTCTGTTTTAGAGCTATTTATACTTGTTACTGCACGCCTTGCACGTTCATCTGCAAAGTATAAATAGCCTTTGAGGCGGTGATGAACAGCAGATCGTGGTTTTTGCCGCCGAAGCATACGTTGGCAGTCCAGTCCTCCGGAATATCGATGTGCGCCACCTGCTCGCCAGCAGGATTGAACACGGTCACGCCCTTACCAGCCAGGTACACGTTGCCCCTGTTGTCGATGGTCATGCCATCGCCGCCTTGCACCACGAACAGTTGCTTGTCCTGTAGCTTACCGCCCGGTCCAATTTTATACTTGTAGGTGTTATTGCCGCCTATGTCAGCGATGTAAAGGTACTTGCCGTCGGGGGTACCCACCAAGCCGTTAGGCTTCACCAGATCTTCTGCTGCAACAACAGGCTGGCTTTGTCCTTTTGCCAGATAGTATACCTTCTCCCCTGCTACATCGGGCTGTTGATCCCAGTAATCGCGCTTATATAAAGGGTCCGTAAAGTAAATGCCGCCGTCCGGGGCCGCCCACACGTCGTTCGGACCATTGAGCCGGTGTCCCTGAAAATTTTGCACCAACACCGTTACTTCTCCTTGCGGAGAAATTGACACAAGCTGGTTTTGCTCGTCGGCACAGGCCAGCAGGTTGCCATTACGGTCGAAGTATAGGCCGTTGGCGCGGCGGGTGCTGTTCATGAAAACAGAAAGCTTTCCATCGGTGTCATACTTCCAGATCTTGTCGTTGGGCTGGTCTGTAAAGTAAACGTTGCCCTGTTTATCGGCCGCCGGGCCTTCGGTAAAGCTGAACTGCCTGGCAATCAGTTGGGGCGTGGCTCCGGGAGCAATCATGTTATTCTCCATCGCGGTGTTGTCGCCTCTGGTTATACTTGCTTTGCTTGCGGCGGCAGCTGTTCCGTTTACAGCGGCCTTATCCGACTTACAGGACGCGGTAATTAAAGACAGGAAAAAGAAGCCAAGACAAGCGGTGCTGCGGTATTTCATGTGAGGCTTAGATTAAAGTTTGTAGACTTTTATATAATATAAATGACAGCCATTACTTCTATTTTGCTTGAGTAACTATTCTGAGAGAAGCTCTTCCGTGCGCCAGTTGCTCTTGCTTTGATACTCTACTTTACTTCAAGCTTTATTCTCTCAGCAACATTCTGAGCAGAGGCTACCACGTAAAACGCGAAGCAAAAGATGCTCATTAAAGTTTTACTCACTTTCAAGAATAGGCGCTATCCGGCAATGGTTGTGGTGCTTTTACGGAGCTATAGCCAAGCTGTTGCTTGTCATTTTCGGATACTCTTCTTGTTTTCAACTGTTATTTCAGAACCTTCAGCAAGCATGACTGAAACAAGAGTTTGTTTATTTAAGAAACTGAATGCTGCTCCATAAACATCTTCAAAATCAACATCTATGGTATAGTCTAGCACCTCATAGGCATTCCATCTCGGGTGCGTTACTTCATACTCGTTTGTCCTGGTATTGCCAGCTTTCGCATATCCCCAATAATGTTCTGTTATAAATTCGGTTTCACACCCGGGCGCTATCTCTGCTGCATCCCTGCTCGCCTTTACGCGGAAAGTATACCACTTTGAATTTTTCTGCCAGCTATACTCAACCAGCCTTTCTGTTTCAGTTTCACTCCACGCATGTTTCATAGGTAGCGTTTCATAGTTCTCTTTGTAGATAGTATTCGCAACCAATGCTAATGCTGGCTTTGGGACTATCTCCTTGATAAATACAACGCCCCGCTTCCACGCATTGTTTTCAAACCTCCTGACGTAGAACCGAAGGTTAACCTCTTCGAAATTTACATGAAAAGGGACTTTAAAATGGAGCAGTCTCGTATTCAGAAACATAAAACCCACTAAACTCACATAGCACCTGTCCTTCCAAAAATCGAGTTCCGTCCCATACGGTAGAAAATCAGTCAGCAAAGAACTGTCTACTTCATAGTTTGCAATAGCTAATTTCCGCCATTCGGCTTTTAAGAAACTCATGTCATTAATTTAAAAGAACTACAATGGTATTTACAGGTAACGGGCGAAGCAAAAGCCGAACATAGTGCCTGTGCCGTATTAGCGGCAGATTCTTAGTACAGCATAAATTCTTCAGGTAGCCTCCTATTAACAAAAGTGGAAGAGCTGAGCAGCCTGCTGTGAAGCACGCCAAGCACCTTGCAGCCCCCGTTGAGAACCTTCTAATCGCTTTTGATTATTTATGAGTGTGACTGTGAAGTTTGCCCCATCCACAACTTTTTGTCTATTATGGCTACCTACCTCAACTTCGTTATTCATATCAATTGTGGTCAGGTAAGTTTGCGTCAAATCGTAGAGAGAGTCCACTACGCTATCATGCAATTTCACCTTCAATGTATCAACAACCTCAACAATTTCTTCAGAGTGGTGCTTAAGAATATAAAGTGTGTTCTCGTCCAAGCGGCCATTATTGATTTTTTAGCGCTGGCGGTTATAAACGGCCAATTCAGTATTGTACATGAATGCCTCGAATTTGTATTACGACTGAATGTCCGAATCTCTACTCCTTATTCTTTGGATTTCATCTTGTCAGTCTGCTGATAAGACGCGAGTGAAAATAAAGCTGGTAATAATACGCAAAGGTGAGTGTTTTTATCCATACTTTAATTCCTACCAGCTAACAGGAGTAATCCTCCTATTAGCTGCACTATATATTTCGCCTACTTCCTATTATAAAACAGCTCCTGGTAGCCTACCAGCAAATCGGCGCGGGTGCCGGGTGGGCGGTAGTAGATGAGGATGTCGTACACGTTGTCGGTTTCAAAGTGGCTGCCCTCAAAGAAGCTGGCATCTGGTGCGGTAGAATTGTTCTGTTGTAGGGCATAATAATAGTTATAGTAGCCCTGCTTTAGCAGCAGCCGTCCGGAGTAAACGCCTCGTTCGGTATCGTAAAGCAATTTGGCCTGGTCTTGCAGGCGCCAGTCGGTTAGTTCGCCCATTACGTACACGGCTCCCGGAACCGCTTCGGGCGTTTGCAGTTCAAAGTCTACCCAGGTATAATCGCCGTTTACTTCCCCATTGCCATATTGCTTATTGCCGAAAATCCGCTGCCCGTTTATGTCAGGGTCCTGGCTGTATACTGCTGTCTGCCTGCTTTTGTCTGGTTGCAGGTTCACTTCTATTGGGCTCTCTTGCAGGTTGATTTGTTGCACCCCCACATCGTTGAAGTTCAGGCTGCGCGTATCGAAAACCCGGAACTCGCTCAGGCCTTTAAACTGGTCTTTCGGGTCGAAGGACAGGTACTCCAGGCGGCGCTGGTCGTCGTGCACATATGTGGGGCGGTACGCTCTGGCATTGTCCCAGCGATAGTTTTGGCGCATGACGGCCTTCACTTCCACAGACGGGTTAACGATCGGGAAATCGGGATAAAATACGTTAAATTCTACTGGTTGGCGTGTTTCGCGGCCGCCAGGCCCAACAGGAGCTCCTAGCTTTGCCGTCACCGTAATGGCATTCTGGTATACCAGCAGACGACGCGTCAGCAACAGGTTACCTCCTTCCTCGCTTACAACAAGCAGGTAATTGCCGCTCAGTTTTACCCGCGGTACCCGGAAGCGGTAATGCACATAGGGGATGCGCGTGTTTACCGAACTCTGCACATCGGTTATAAAGAACTCATTGAAGTCGTTGAGGTACTGTGTTTCATTAAGTCCTGAAGGAGTCCAGTCAGCATTGCAGTGTATCAGCTTTGCTATCAGGCGCTGCGGCCCGACATTGAGGCGGTCAAACTCCAGCAAAATTGGCTCTGCCTGCCGCAAAGCAACGATTGGCGGATTTAGTACCTGGTCTGGAGAGCCGGTCGCCCGGTATGTCTGTACTGATTTTATACTTTCATTGTAGATAAAGTCGTCGTAGCGCAAAGCGCTGGCCGTAGCACCGGAGTTGCCGGCACTTTGTGTTTGTTGCTCTACAGGCACACAGGCAGCAGTGCCACAAGCCAGAGCGGCGGCTAACAGGTAAGTATAGGTTGTTTTTTTTAGCATGGATACGATCAGTTCCTTGGTTTGAGAAGGCGCTAAAGCGAATATAGGCAAATTATACTATACCCTATGCCTGTCGGAAAAGCTTTACCAGCACAACGGCTGAAAAGCACCTTTGAGTTGATATACTTTGACGTGCTACCTGCAGTTCCCCCAGCTACAAGCAACAACTTTAAAAGCACGTTTGTGGAGCTCCGCTATACTAAATGCAACCCTGCGCATAAGAGCAGCTTCTCCTGTGTCCGTATTCGTGCTAGACAGGCAGGCAGAAAAGATAGCTTCCCTCTTGAGCTGATCTACAAAAACCGAAACTGCTGTTAACTCAGGCACTAGCTGCAGCACCAGTTATACAATGGCGGCAGGACGTGCTGTTAACATAACCTTTATACTTTAGCCGCTATACTTCCAGTATTGTCGTGATAGAGATGCCTGTTTCCAGGGTTTTCTGTACCGGACATTTGGAGGAGACAGACTCCAGTCGTACCCGTTGTTCAGGTGTTAAGTCTCCGGTTAACCGCAAGCGTTTGGTAACTAAACTCAGTTTAGCATCTTTCTGATCGCAGTTGTCGCAATCGGTAGGGTGAACCCGTTCATGCCACAGGCTTACTTCCGCCCGCTCGAGGGGCCAGCCCTTTCGTTGCGCATACATGTGCAGCGTTATCACGGTGCAGGATCCCAGCGCACTTAAGATAAAATCATAGGGATCTGGCCCCACTTTCTGCTCTCCTTTTACCAAGCCCGACTCATCAATGGTCATTTGCTGGCCACCAGCCCTGATGTGGGCAACATAGGGCGATGCTTTATCGGCACTCACTGTTAAAAAGCCTTCCTTTTCTGTTATCGTCATTTCCAGATGCTCCTATATAGTAATAGGCTCTAGTATATAAGCCAAACGGCCGGAAAAGGTTTTACACGAATATGGCTCCAAAGGGTGCAGTGCTGTTGGTCGGCAACTTTAAGATGTTAGCAGATGCTGCGCAACTCTTGGTCGAAACACTGGATTTACTGGCAGCTTTTGTGTCAATTTGCAGCCTTGTTCCATAACCTATAAAACCATGAAAAAAACGCTTGCCTTGTTGCTATTTATCGGCAACACTTCTTTCATCTATGCCGGCACCACGCCTACGCCGGCCAATCCGCAACAACTTGTCGCCCAAAGTATCGCTGCCATGGGCGGACAGGAAAAGCTGGTGCAGCTAAAAACCCTCCGCCTCACTGGCATCGGCCATACGTATCTTTTAGAGCAGTCGGAGCGGCCGGAGGGTCCCTGGGTCGTGAACTATACCCAGGTACAACAACTGCGCGACTATGAGCATCAGCGCCTGCGCACCTTAAAAGAAAGCCGCAATACACAGCAGCCGGAGTGGGCGCCGCAAACAGTTGTTTATTCCGATGGCGCTGCCGCGATTCTGGCCCCCGCGGGACAGCTGATGCCCGGCCGCAGAACCATGGCCGAGGAGGCAGAGGAAACGCTGCAGCTGGCTCCCGAGCAGGTACTGCTTCTGGCTCTGAAAGCTCCTGGTCTACGTGCATTAAAAGATACCGTGCTGCAGGGCGTGGTGAACCACGGCGTGGCTTTTAGGCAAGGTGCCACACAGGTAAAGCTGTACCTGAACAAGTACTCACACCTGCCCACACTGCTGCAAACTACTCGTGCTTACCCTCAGGAGCTGTTCTGGTCTGTTTGGGGAGATGTACGCAGCGATATGTTCTTCTCTTATTGGTCGCTAACACCTGAGGGCGTGCAGTACCCGCTACAGTATAATCTGTACCGCAACAACCAGCCTTACCAGGAGTTCACCATCCTGCAACTCGAGCTAAACCCCACTATCCCGGCGGATACCTTTGCCATACCAGAGCAGGTGCAAAAAGCTTTTGCCGCGCAGCAGGTGCAGAACTACAACCAACTCCCCCTCGGCCGACCCGACCAACTGGCACAGGAACTTGCCCCGGGCGTGCTGCAGATACCCGGCTACTGGAATGTGGCGTTAATCAAACAAGACGATGGCGTGGTATTGCTGGAAATGCCCATTTCGCCAGGTTATACCGCCAAAGCACTTGCAAAAGCTAAAGAACTTTATCCGAACCTGAAGGTAAAAGCTGTGGTGAGTACCTCGGATGCTTGGCCCCACGTGGCCGGTGTACGCGAGGCAGTAGCGCAAAAGCTGCCGGTGTATACACTTGTTCTGAACCAGCCGCTGTTGCAGCGCCTGGTGGCCGCGCCGTTCGCCACCACACCCGATAACCTGGCACAGCACCCGACGAAAGCGAAGATCAAGCCTGTGACGGAGAAGACGGTTGTAGGCAAAGGCGCGAACCACATGGAACTCTACCCCATCCGAGGTGAGAGCGGTGAGCGCATGCTGATGGTCTACTTTCCGGAGCACCGCCTGCTCTACGCCAGCGACCTAGTGCAGCAAAACCGTGACGGCAGCTTCTTTCAGCCCGCTTACATTGCCGAAGTCGTGGCGGCTGTACAACGCGAGGGCCTGCAGGTAGCTAATGTCTTTGCCATGCATACCGGCCTGCTGCCTTACCCCAAACTACAGGAAGCCGCCGTCATCGCTCCGACTACTGCCTCAGTTCAGAATTAAAGTATAAGCTTTCGCGAAGGAGCCGGGAATAAACAACAATTCACCCTGCTTCTTTTCATTTATAACTTTACAGTGAGCGCTTGCGCCAGTAAAGCTGCTCTAGTTAGGTTCCTTTCTACTGAACAAGCTGATACCTGCTCCGCAGTATCAAAACCGCAGCGCAAAGCGCGTACCCTGGCCCAGTTCAGATTGCACGGAAATAGTGCCTTTGTGCAGGCGCATGATCTGGCGCGATAAGCTCAACCCGATGCCGGAGCCAGTTTTTTTGGTGCTGTAGAAGGGGATAAAGATTTTGGCCATGGCTTCCTCTGTCATGCCGCTGCCGTTATCGGCTACCTCAATACTGACGCGGCTGCGCTCATCGAGGAAGGCGCGCAGAATGATCTGGGCTTCAGGTTGCTCCTGCACGGCTTCCATGGCATTTTTCACCAGGTTGATGAGCACCTGCTCAATCATACTTCTGTCGGCAGAGAGCAGCAGACTTTCGGTGGGCACCTCTACCTGTAACTTCACCTGCCGCGCGGCCAACTGCTCCCGCAGCAGCATCTTAATTTCCTGCAACAGCTCGGTTACATTAAAGCGGCTCAGTTGCGGCACGGCGATGGTCGTCAGGTTGCGGAAGTCCTGCACAAAATGGATGAGGCCATCGGAGCGACGGCTGATGGTTTGCAGGCACTGGCCTATATCTGTCAGCTCCTCGCGCAGCAGCGTTACTTCTTCTGCCGTGGTATCGGTGTAGCCGTTGATCTCTTCTGAAGCGCTGGCCGACAGTGAGGCGATTGGCGTCACGGAGTTCATAATCTCATGCGTCAGCACTTTGATCAGGTTATGCCAAGCTTCCATTTCTTTCTCCTCCAGCTCCGGCTGAATGTTTTGCAGGGAGGCCAGCCGCACCATGTTGCCGAGCAGCGAAAGTTCTATAACATGCACCGACAGGTTCGCCTGTTCCCCGTCCTGCCGCAGCGGCACCAGCACTTTTTCGCCATGCTCCAGTTGTTGCAGGCCAAGCGCCAGTTCGGGGCTTACGGTTGCCAGCTCCTGCACTTGTTGTGCATGGCTTACCTGCAGCAACTTTTTGGCGGCATTGTTCAGCATCAGTATACTTCCATTCGGTTGATAGGTGATGATGCCGATACCGATGTGCTGCACAATTGCTTCGAAGTAGTGCATGTTGGCTTCCTTCTCAGCCCGTACTTCCCGGAACTTTTCCATCACCTGGTTTAGCCGCAACGCCAGCTCTTGCTGTCGCTTTCCCTCTCCTTTCACAAGAAAAAGCTCTGTAAAATCATCATACTTGATGGAGTTCAGGAAGCGGAGAAAAAGCCTGTTGGTACGTTCCTGTAACACCATCAGCAACCCTACCTGCAGCAAAATAAACAGGCCTAACCCTAAAAGCGTACCCCGGTAGGCTGGATTAAAATCGAGGCGGGCAAAGAAATAGATGCTTGCACCCAACAGCAGCACACGTAGCAGCAACTGCAGGCGGTAGGTTTTAAAGTGCATACTTCTCCAGTCGTCTATACAAGGCGCCGCGCGACAGCCCCAGTTCTTTCGCAGCCTTTGAGATATTCCCTTCATGCTTCTGCAAGGCCCGTTGCACCGTTTCGCGCTCCAGTCCGTCCAGGTCCAGGCTTTGCACCTCCAGGGATGTAGTGGCGGCAATTTCCTCATCACCCAGGAAGAAAAAGTCGTCTGCTTCCAGCTCGCGGTTATCACTCATGATGCAGGCCCTTTCCAGCACATGCTGCAGCTCCCGCACGTTGCCCGGCCAGTTGTAGCGGCGCAGGCGTTTCAGCCCCGATGTGCCCAGTCGCTTTACCGGCTGCTTATACTTCTGCGCAAAGGTGGCCAGGAAGTGCTCTGCAAAAAGCGGTATATCATCGAGGCGGTTGCGGAGCGGCGGCAGGTTTAGCTCCACAGTGTTGATACGGTAAAGTAGGTCCTGGCGAAATTCGTTACGCTGCACCATCTCCTTCAGCGGCATATTGGTGGCGCAGATCAGGCGTACATTTACGGGTATGGGTTTGTTGGTCCCTACCCGGATTACCTCGCGCCGCTGCAGCACCGTCAGCAATTTGGCTTGCATGGCCAATGACAGATTGCCGATCTCGTCCAGAAACAAGGTGCCGCCATTAGCTGCCTCTATTCGGCCGATTCGGTCTTCTTTGGCATCGGTAAAAGCGCCTTTTTTATGGCCGAACAGCTCACTTTCGAACAGCGATTCCGTCACGGCACCCATGTCCACAGTCACGAACACTTTGTCAGCGCGGGAGGAGCGCTGGTGTAGGGTACGGGCGATAACCTCCTTGCCGGTTCCGTTTTCGCCCAGCAGCAGAATATCAGCGTCGGTTCTGGCTACTTTGTCGATGATGGAAAACAACTGCCGCATGGCAGCGCTCTGGCCGGTGATGATGTTTTGTGCCGGGTGCAGTTCGGCAGCCAAGGTGCGGTTCACCTCTTTCAGCTGGCTTACTTCTTTGTAAGAGTGGCGTAGCTTAGACGCTGATGAAAGGGTAGCCAGCAGCTTTTCGTTTTGCCAGGGCTTCAGCACAAAGTCAGTGGCGCCTTCTTTCAGCGCCCGCACCGCCATCTCTACATCGCCAAAGGCTGTGATCATCACCACCACCGCCGACGGATCATACTTGAGGATCTCCTTCAGCCAGTAAAAGCCTTCCTGCCCGCTGGAAATATCCTCGGTAAAATTCATGTCGAGCAAAATAAGGTCGAACTCCTGATTAGAAAGCAGAAACGGAATCTTCTTCGGGTTTTTCTCCATCACCACTTCTTCCGCATGCTTGCGCAGCAGCATCTTTGCCGAAAACAGCACGTCCTCGTTATCATCGATAACTAAAATTCTGCCGAGATTCTGTTCTTCCATAGTTAGTTATGTGAGAGATTGCCTTGAAGCAGCAGGTTGCCTGCTCTTGCTACTATACATCAGAAATATTATGCCAAATCTATACTAAGGTACTGCCCGTGCAGCAGCAGGTAGTGTTGTTTAGCTCCCGATCACTTAAAAATATGCTTTCAGTGGCGTATACTTGTACACTTGCCAATATTCAGGGCTTTATACTTTTGTAATTGCCTGCTATAAATATACTTTTTTCAGTTGATAAACGGTAGTGCCGGCTGTCCATCCGTGGACACCTTTTGTCCGGTGCCGGACACTTAAAAGGACAGCGCAGGGCTTTGAGTGGCAGATAAGGCTGTTTTTGATTCTGGCACGCCACTGGCAAAGTATAAACAGGCGGCTCAAGCTTTGCCATTCCTACTTTGCCAACGCTACAAACTGATAAAACTATGCTTCGAAATTACTTCCTAACTGCATTCCGGTCGCTGCTGCGCAACAAGAGCTATAGCTTCCTGAACATTGCCGGCCTGGCGCTGGGCATTACGTGCAGTGTGCTGCTGTTCCTGGTGATCAAGTATGAACTGAGCTATGATACTTTCCACAGCAAAGCCGACCGCATTTACCGGGTAGATACGCGCATGGCGTTTGCCGATGGTGCAGATCAAAACCCTGGCACACGTTTTCCGATACCACGGCTGCTCCGCAGCAACAGCAACCTGGGCATGGAGAAAATCACCCAATTATATGTGGAGGAAGGTGCTCAGATTAATATTTTAGGAGATAATGGTGCTGCGCCCAGACGTTTTCTGGAGGAAGGCAACATTGCCTTTGCCGAGCCCGAGTTCTTCGACCTGTTTGATTTTGAAACCGGCACGACGGATCCGCGTCCGGGCCTGGCAGAGCCAAACAATGTGGTGCTGACGCAAAGTATTGCCGACAAGTATTTCCCCGGAGAAGGAGCCGTTGGCAAACTCATTAAGTTTAACAACAACCTCACACTCAAGGTAACTGCGGTGGTGCCTGACTTTCCGCCCAACACTGATTTCCCGTTTGCGATGCTGATTTCCTTCAGCTCCTTTAAAAACTATACGACGCTGGACCTGACTAACTTTAACACGCTCTCCAGCAACCAGCAGCTGTATGTGCTGCTGCCCGAGGGCGTGTCGCCGGAGGCTAAGGCAGAGGACCTAACCAGGTTTCTGGCAAGACACCAGAAAAAGGATAGACTAGTGACGGAAACCTACACATTGCAGCCCCTCAGCGACCTGCACTTCAATGCCGATTATGGCAACTACGGCAACCGTACTATCTCGCGGGAAATTATCTGGTCAATGGCGCTGATCGGCATTTTCCTGGTGCTGGTGGCTTGCATTAACTTCGTGAACCTGGCCACCGCACAGGCAGTGAAGCGGGCCAAAGAAGTCGGTGTACGCAAGGTGCTGGGCAGCAGCAAAAGCCAGCTGATGCTGCAATTTATTGGCGAAACACTGCTGATCACGCTGCTTGCCACGTTTATATCGATCATACTCGCCGAGTTGGCACTGCCTTACCTCAACGACCTGCTGGAACTGAAAATCACCTTCAGCATTTTGCAGGATCCTGTGTTGCTGCTGTTCCTGGTGGCAGAGGTGCTGCTGGTCACGCTGTTTGCAGGGCTGTACCCGGCTATGATCCTGTCGCGCTTCCAACCCATAGCGGCACTCAAAAGCCGACTGAACACGCAGCAGGTGGGCGGCCTGCCCATCCGGCAGGGGCTGGTAGTGCTGCAGTTCACCATCTGCCAGGTACTCATCATCTGTACCATTCTGGTGAACGAGCAGATGGACTATTTCCGAAGCAAATCGCTGGGTTTTAACAAGGATGCCGTGGTGACGGTGCAGCTGCCCAACCAGGCGGCTTCTAAAATGATGCCATTGCGCGAGGAACTGCTCCGCGACCCCGCCATACGTAACGTGAGCCTTGCCGCCGCACCGCCTTCTGCCCAGATGACCTGGGGCTCTAACTTCGCTTTCGACAACGCCAGCGAAGACGTTAATTTCCAGTCGAACATGAAGTATGCGGATGAAAATTACCTCGACCTGTACAACATCAAGTTGGCTGCCGGCCGGGCTTACACCCGCAGCGACTCGGCGGTGGTGCTCATCAACGAAACGATGCGCCGTAAGCTGGGCCTGAAGACAGCGGCAGATGCCGTAGGCAAAAGCCTGTCGCTGTGGGGTGGCGGCTTAAAGACCACCGTTATTGGTGTGGTAGAAGACTTTCATCAGAACCCGCTGCAGCAGCCTATCGACCCGACCATCATCATGACTAGCCCGGAGCAGTATATGTTCCTGTCGGCCAAAATAGACCTGAGCCATAAGCAGGAGGCCATTAACCAGCTGGAGAAAGTATGGAACATGGCTTACCCGGATGATGTGTTCAGCTATGAGTTCCTGGACCAAACGATTGCTGACTTTTACAAAGATGAGGCCCGGCAGAGCAAATTGTTCCAGGTTTTCTCCTTCATCGCGATCTTCATCGGTTGCCTGGGCTTGTATGGCTTGGTGGCCTTTATGGCGGCGCAGCGTACCAAAGAGGTGGGCATTCGCAAGGTGATGGGCGCTTCTATCTTCAACATCACGGTGCTCTTCTCGAAAGAATTCGTGAAGCTGGTACTGATCGCTTTTGTGGTAGCAGCCCCCATCGCCTACTACATCATCAGCCTGTGGCTCGAGGATTTTACTTACCGCATCCACATCGACTACTGGCCCTTTATACTTGCCGGGGTGGCCACCCTGCTGATAGCGCTTATTACAATGAGCACGAAAGCTATACAGGCTGCTATTGCCAATCCGGTTGCCTCGCTGAAGACAGAATAACATTTGCTGATCATCGCAACCCGGCAGGCTTCTAAAACCTGCCGGGTTTAGTTGTTTGCCTGCGGCAGATGCGGTACCACCTCAAACTGCCCTTCGTTTGGGAGCAGCCGAACAGTATAAAGCTGATCGAATCCTTCCGCTAAAGTTGGCGGCTGCAGCTTTTTCAATGTGCCGAAGATACCCCGCTCCGGAATCACGGCTTTGCCGGAGCGGCGACTGTTGCGCTGCAATGCACTTTTGATATCGGTATCGAAAAAATAGCCGATCACTTCGTACCCGGCTGCCTTTGCCTGCTTCATGTATAGGTGCCGCTTTTCGATCGTAGCGTTTGTTTTATCTACCACATAGCGCATCTGAGTTGCCAGGCAGGCTTGCAGAAACAGGCGCTCGCGGTGGTGTGTACGCAGCAAGTCCTGGCTGATGCGCACGTGCGTATCAAAGAAGTGCGCCTTGTAAAAGCTGGACTTGCCGCTGGCCTGTATGCCGCAGAAAATAATCGCTTGCATGGGTATTTAGCTGGTCGTTTAAAGCTTACGCATTGCTGCCGCACCTGTGTTGCAAGCAGATGCTGTTTACTCCTGCTCTGCCTAAAATCAAACCTATTTTAGCGAACAATCCCAAAAAGACGTGTACTTTTGCCAGTGATCTATCTGTTCATCCAGTTAAAACCATAACGCAACATGTACACGGTACTGCAACAAATCCACTCGGGCCTGGCCTATTTCGTACTGCTGGGGCTACTAGCAGGCATTATCGGGGCTATCAGCGGCAGCTCTGGCAAAAAGCCTTTTACCGATAGCAACCGAAAACTGGCACTGCTGGGCCTGATTCCGGCACACCTGCAGTGGGTGGTGGGTGTGATCTTATACTTTGTTTCGCCGCTGGGAGCTTCTAATTTTTCGGGCGTGGCCATGAAGGATAGCGTGTCGCGGCTTTATATCCTGGAGCACCCGCTTACCATGATCATTGCCGTTATTCTGATCACAGTAGGTTATGCCCGTGCCAAACGTGCGGTCGGCAGCCCCAGCGGTTTCCGTAACATTCTCATCTTTTATAGTATAGCGCTTATCCTGATATTAATTCGTATTCCATGGCAAGCATGGCCAGGCAACTAAGCGCCATTCCTATTAAATTTCAATAGATAAAAGCCCCACCGGACTAAGTTCTGCGGGGCTTTTATCTATTACAGCAATGCCAGGTACAACCGGTGCAATAGCGGTTCAGCTTTCGCTTGCCTGCGCAAAGGCGTGTATCAACTGGTTTACCTCGTCCGGTTTCTCGTGGTGCAGCCAGTGCGTGGCATTGTCTATAAATTTAAGCTGCCCTTGTTTGCAGCGGGCTATACTTGGCGGCGCCATCTCCTGGCCCAGAAAAGTATCCTTCCTCCCCCAGATCAACAGCGTGGGCACTATTATCTCTCCCGACAAATCCAGCCGGCTATACTTGTAGGCACGGTACCAGTTAATCATGCTTTCCAGCGCCTTCGGCTGCCGCCAGGCAGCTTTGTAAACAGCTATTTTCTCCTTCGGGAAAGTGCCCTTTTTAGAGGATGTTTGCAGGCTATGCTCCAGCAGGGTATAATCGAAGGCACTGCTGCTTACCTCCGGCAGCAGGGGCAACTGAAAGAAGCCGGCATACCAGCTTTTCAGCATCTGCTTCGGGTTAGTGCGCATCGACTGCGCCATTACCTGCGGGTGCGGCATATTGAGAATGATGAGCCGATGCAGCAGTTCGGGGTAGCGCAGGGCCACGGCCCAGGCTACGGCTCCGCCCCAGTCGTGCCCCACTAGATATACTTTCTCTTGCGTCATTTGCCGGATAAGTGCAGCTATGTCGGCTGTCAGCTTCTCCAGTGTATAAGCTTTTACGCCTGCCGGTTTGCTGCTGCGGTTGTAGCCACGCTGGTCGGGTGCTATGGCCCGGTAGCCGTGGGCGCTAAAATAAGCAAGCTGCTGCTGCCAGCCATACCAGAACTCCGGAAAGCCGTGCAGAAACAAGATCGTGCTCCCTTCTGCTGGTCCCGCTTCAGCAACGTGCAGCGTCACTTCGTTTACAGCGTACTCCTTTTCCTGTATCTCCATGCTCTAGCATACTGCTAATCAGCATACTCGGATGCCATAGTCTTTCTAAAATCATCCTAACCCTTGGCTGATTTATCTGCCCTGCAGTAGCAATTTCCTGTTTTATTTCATTCAGCACACAACTATTTACTAATAAATTTAGTATTAAATGCTAAATATATTAGTTTAATCTATATATTTGGCACTAGATAAATGAAAGGATAGAACGATGGAAGAAGTACTGTATCCCCTCCCTACTATATTGCCCAGCTTTATAGAGGTATTACCCACCAACACCCTTGATCTGGAAGTTCCGCTGGTTTCGTCTTATGTGGCAGCGGGTTTTCCTTCTCCGGCCGATGATTACATGGTAGAAGCCATGAACCTGCAACGCATGCTCATACACAACCCGGCCTCTACGTACCTGGTACGGGTGCAGGGCAACTCCATGGAAGATGCCCGCCTTTACGATGGCGATGTGCTGGTGGTAGACCGCTCTCTGAAACCAGGGGAAGGACACATAATTATCGGCATTGTGAACGGCGAATTTACGGTGAAGCGGCTGGTGTACCAGGAAGGCAAACGCTACCTGCAACCCGCCAACGACCAGTACCTGCCGCTGGAACTGACGGAAGGCATGGATTTCCAGCCTTGGGGCGTGGTGGTATGGTCGCTACACAAAGTTCAACGATCATAGCCATGGCCAAGCTCTTTGCCTTAGTAGACTGCAACAACTTCTACGCATCCTGCGAGCGGGTATTTGCACCCAAGCTGCAGCACCAGCCTATTGTGGTGCTCTCGAACAACGATGGCTGTATTATTGCCCGCTCTACAGAAGCCAAGGCACTGGGTATAGCCATGGGCGAACCAGCTTTTAAGGCAAAGGAAATGCTGAAACAGAACGGCGTACACGTATTTAGCAGCAACTATGCCTTGTATGGCGATATGTCGGCCCGGGTGATGCAAACGCTCGGGCATTTTTCTCCGCACCTGGAGGTATATTCCATTGATGAGGCATTTTTAGACCTGAGCCACCTGCCGCTTAGCCATGTAGAGGCGCATGCACAACAACTGCGTACCACGGTGCAGCAGTGGACGGGAATACCCGTGTCGGTAGGCATTGCGCCGACTAAAACTCTGGCAAAGCTTGCCAACCGCTTCTCTAAAAAGAACCTGAATTCAAATATGGAAGGCGTGCTGTTGCTGCAGGAGAAGGAACTTATAGATGAGGTGCTGCAGAAAACAAAAGTAAGCCAGGTATGGGGCATCGGGCGCCGGAATGCCAGCAAATTGGAACTCTTGGGCATTCATACAGCCTGGGACCTGAGCCGCGCCTCCGACTCCTTCGTGCGGAAACACCTGACCGTGGTGGGGCTCCGCACAGCGAAGGAACTGCGCGGCGAGTCCTGCCTGGAGTTAGAGCAAGTGTCTACCGTAAAGCAGCACATCTGCACGTCGCGGTCGTTTGGTAACCCTGTTACCGACCTGGAACTCTTGAAAGAAGCTACCGGCTTGTACGCCTCGCGGTGTGCTGCCAAGCTTCGCCGCCAGAAGAGTTACGCCAGCGCCATTACGGTTTACCTGCAGGCATACCCACACAACAATGGGCAGGCCTATTACAACAGCAAGACACTGCACCTGCCGGCTGCCACCAACAGCACCCTGGAGCTGATTCACTACGCAAATGTAGCATTGGAGCTACTTTACCGAAGAGGTTACCGCTATAAAAAAAGTGCCGTAATCGTAGCCGAACTCAGCCAGCAGGCGCAGTTACCGCTCCTTGATACCACAGACCGTGAAAAGCACCAGCGCCTGATGCAGGCCCTCGATACAATTAACAGCAAATGGGGGAAAGAAACAGTTATTCTGGCTGCCCAAGGCGTGTATGACGAGGTGAGCTATAGGAATAAGGAAAACAAGAAACGGGTAAACCCCTGGGAGATGCGCAAAGCACACCGGTCAAGCCGCTATACCACCCATTGGGAGGAGCTGCTTTGCATACAAGTATAGCCTCAGGTGTTGCTTAGGTTGGAGTATAGCCTTGTGGTTATAAACACCTCCTACCCTCCTCAAGAAGGGAATACGGCTAAGGGTGAAAGGTAAAGTATAGGTTGTATAGCTAAAGCTTAAGCTCCTTTCTACTAAGATCCTTTCAGGATGACAAAATGGGAAAGAGAAGAAGTAGAAGTATGAAGTTTATATTCGAGCACAAGTATAAGCTTGTGCTATCGAATGGATTCCAGTCCTTGGGTGGAGCGCCTTGGCTGGTTCCGGTGCCTGCAAGGCAGCGCGCAAGCGCAGCGAGGAGCAGCTTCACGCCACCGCGCGATGCCCTCGTCGGGGGCCCCTGCACCCCCAGGACGTACCCTCACGGGCCAGAGCGCACCAAAGCAAGAAGTGAAACAAGACAAGTATAAAACTGAGCATCAACCAACAGCTAGCAAGTATAGCCGCAGTATAAAACTAAGTATCAAACCGCAGCTAGAAAGCATAGCAGGAACAAAGCCTTAGTAACACAACCTCACAACAAGCAACTATGAAACCAGAAGAATACCTGAAAGGCCGCGGTGCCCAATACAACCCCGCCAACCCTTACTTAAAAAACGAGTACGTCGCTGAGCACATCGAAGGGCTGGATGAACCAATGCTGTCTAACTCCAGAACTGAATTCTTTACAGAGCATCCTAAAAAGATCGTAAACAAAGTGGAAAGTCCTGACATCGGCCTCTCCTACTCGCTGAACCCGTATCAAGGCTGCGAACACGGCTGCATTTACTGCTATGCTCGCAACTCGCATCAGTACTGGGGTTATGGCGCCGGCCTGGACTTCGAGCGCAAGATCATCATCAAGGAAAACGCTCCGGAAGTACTGGCCCAGCAACTGGAGAATAAAAACTGGAAAGTTATGCCGCTGATGCTCGCGGGCAACACCGACTGCTACCAGCCCATCGAGGCGAAAAAGAAACTCACACGCCGCATCCTGGAAGTGCTGTTGCAGTACCGCCACCCGGTCAGCATCATCACGAAAAATGCACTCATACTTCGTGATCTGGACATTCTGCAGGAGCTCAACAAGCTGGATTTGGTGCACACGAACATCAGCATTACCACTTTGGATGAAAAGCTGCGGCAAAAGCTGGAGCCGCGCACAGCTTCCGGGGCCAAGCGCCTGGAGGTGGTGCGGCAATTGGCGGCAGCCGGGTTGGACGTGAACGTGATGGTCGCGCCGATTATACCCGGGCTTAATGATTCGGAGATTCCGCAGATTATTCAGAAGGCAGCGGAGGCTGGGGCCTGCAATGCCGCTTATACCATTGTGCGGCTAAACGGCAGCATCGGACCTATTTTTGAGGACTGGATCCGGCAGGCGTTTCCTGACAAAGCCGAGAAAGTATTGCACCAGATTGCCGACTGCCACGGCGGCCAGCTAAACGACAGCCGCTTTGGCACCCGTATGCGTGGCGAAGGCAAGTTTGCTGAAATCATCGGCAACCTGTTTCGAATGAGCAAAAAGAAGTATATGGCAGGCCGCAGCAGCAGACCTTATAACTACGACCATTTCTGTACCCGCGCAGGCAAGCAGCTAGGTATATTTTAAGGCCGCTTACACCAAAATTAGCCATAGTTGCTACTCTAGTATAATCATACCGGCATGGCCGCACACCGGAAGCTGCCCTGTATACCACTTGGCAGGCCATAAAAGCAGAACGGCACAATGACCGCCAGGCAATAAGAAAGAAAAACAAAAATCCTGCTGGTTACGAGAGGAGCCATGCCGAAAAGCATAAAATTTAAGGCTCTGATTGCAGCGCGGCTGCAACTTGACGGCACTTTGGCAGTATGAATACGCATGCACCCGACAACCTACCAAAGCAAACTAATGGAACCCGGACAGGATATTGTAGTAAATAGTTGGGAAGAGGCGCAGGCTGCTTTATTCAACCACAGCTGGAACGAGCACATACAACGCTTCCGTTCCAATTATGTATACCGGGGCACTGGGCGCAAAGACCTCGACCTGAGCTCCAGCCTTACCCGTCTGGGTGGCCAGTATGACCAGCTGGAGCCTCATATTTTGCGTAACTTTAAAAAATATGCGCATAGCAATGCTTCGCCGGGCAATTCGGTCTGGAACTGGCTGGCCGTGGCACAGCACCATGGCTTGCCCACCCGCCTCCTCGACTGGACCTACTCGCCACTTGTGGCCCTGCATTTTGCCACACAAGACCTGTCGAAGTATGATGAAGATGCTGCCGTTTGGTGCATTGACTATGTAAAGGTAAAGGAGTACCTGCCGGTGCCGCTTAAAAAAGCACTGGAAAATGAAGGAAATGTTTTCACCCCTGAGCTGCTAGAGCCGGTCTGCCCTTCTTTAAAAACACTGGCCGATTTTCAGGAAGAAGATTATGTTTTGTTCCTAGAGCCGCCTTCACTCGACAACCGCATCGTACAGCAGTACGCACTCTTCTCCATGATGTCGCGGGCTAAGGGCAACATGAGTATGTGGCTGAAAAAACACACAGAGTTATACTTCCGGGTGATCGTACCGGGAAAGGTGAAATGGGAGATCCGGGACAAGCTGGATCAGGCCAATATTACCGAGCGGGTGCTGATGCCGGGTCTCTCCGGTTTGAGCCAGTGGCTGAAACGGCACTACACCCATCAATAAAAATAATTAAATAAATCTACCACTAGCAAGCTGCTATTATCAGGGGAAACGCTTAAATTCAGCAGCTCAAATACTTTATACTTACTAGAATGACATTGCGCAGACTGCCCGTTGAAATCATCCTTTCACATTTTACTACGTTAAACACAGCATCCGGGCGCAAGCCTCAACCCTTATACAAGCATTATGCGCACAGGGCCACAGCCCTCCTCTGCGGCCTGCTGCTGACCAGCGCCTGCACACAACAGCAGGAGCAGCAAACCGCAGAAGTACCCGCCAATCCTAAGCAGGTTGTTTCAGCAGATTCCGTTGTCACACCACTCCCCTCGTCAGACACCACCGCGCTAAAGGCTACTACTGTTTCGGCACATATAAATCCGGCACCCGCTAATACGGAATGGACGTACCCGGGCCCGCGCCCTTTACCGGGCGCCATCCTTCCGGGCAAGCGTATCGTTGCTTTTTATGGCAACCCGCTGTCGAAGCGGATGGGTATACTTGGGGAATTGCCGCCAGAGCAAATGCTGGCCAAGTTGGACGAGGAAGTGGCCAAATGGACCAAAGCAGACTCGCTGACGCCCGTTCAGCCTGCCCTGCATGCCATTGTGCTCACGGCACAAGGCCAGCCCGGAAAAGGAGGCACTTACAGCCTGCGCATGAGCAACAAGATGATAGATGATGTGCTGGCAATGGCTGCAAAGCGCGATGCTATTGTGTTCCTGGACCTACAGGTGGGCAGGAGCACGCTACAGGCAGAGCTGCCACGCCTGACAGAATATCTTAAGCTGCCGCAGGTGCATTTGGGTATCGACCCGGAATTCTCAATGAAAGAAGGCGGCGTACCCGGCCGCAAGATAGGCACGTATGATGCCGCTGATATTAACTATGCCTCTCAGTTTCTGGCGAACCTGGTGAAGGAAAATAACATCCCTCCCAAGCTCCTGATCGTGCACCGCTTCACACAGCACATGATTACCAATTACCAGAACATTAAACTACGGCCAGAAGTAGAGATCGTGATGCACATGGACGGCTGGGGCCATCATACTTTGAAGCGCGATACGTACCGCCGCTACATTCAGAAAGAACCGGTGCAGTTTACAGGCTTTAAGCTGTTTTATAAAAACGACCTTAAAAAGAGCCCACGCCTGATGACACCGGAAGAGATTCTGGCATTAACACCTACACCGCTGTACATTCAGTACCAGTAACAGGTTTGGCAGGATGTACTCCTGATATTAAAATGATAAGCCTGCTATAAACAGAAGCTCTAAGAATCTCTGTCTGTAGCAGGCTTATTCCGTTACGCAAGTATGGGATAGCCTCTAATGCTGCCCGTGCTCCAGTTTCTGTTTCGTTTTCACAAAAGCCAGTCTCAGATAGCTGCACCTCACCACTTCCTTTCCCTCATAAGAAGTATAGAACAGAAGGCAATAGCGGGCGTCAGCAGTACGGCCATATGATAGGTGAGAAAGCAATAGCTGTGATGAACAACAAACTTAATAATATACGCATCATTTGCCGCTATTCCAAAAATAAAGGCACAGTAAAAAAATAAAAAAAACAGGATTATTCAGGAGCAAAAAGGTCCGGTAATTGCGTTAGATTAATAGAAGCGTAGGTGTTGCCGCTAGTAGCAGGAACATTTTTACGCGAGGAAATTAAATGGGAAGCTATGCCGCAATTTTTACGTTCGTTACAACTGGCTAAGTTCGCCCTGCGGTTCATTCAGATCATGATCGTGTTCCCGATGGCCGTATTACTTAGCTTTTACATCCCCCCTTATGGCTCCATGGAGTATGAGCTGCACTTTCTGCTGTGCCTTATGCTCGCCGCCACTGTTTCCGTTGTAGTTACCCGGTATAGCCCACGGCTTATTGTGCTGATGTTTTTCGGGTTACTGACCGTGCTTTTCTTCAACACCGCTTTTCCTGATACTTCGCTGGAAGGCGTCTATGGTGATTACAATGCCATGCTGGTGAATATGAAAAGTAATCCGCACAAGGTGTCATACCTGAAGCCGGTACGGGGCACTTATTTTCAGAACCAGCGTGTGAAAGATGCCATGCAGCCCACACATCCAAAAGTGCGCGCTTTTGCGGTAGAGAACTCCACCCGATACTTTAATGATGAGTATTACCGTAAGTTTGGCAAAATAACCCGCTACTTCTCACTTTTCAAACATATCCGCCTCAACTGGAGGTATGTGAGTGACCCGCTCGGAATGGACTATTATGCGCCGCCTATTGAAAGTATGGGCTTACTGGCTGGCGATTGTGACGATTATGCGATCCTGATGGCCTCATCTGTAATGGCTGTAGGTGGTGAGGCGCGCGTGGTGATCACTGAAAACCACATGTATACCGAGGTGAAAGTAGGCAAAGTAGAGGACCTGGAGAATATCAGCTATGCTGTGCGCACACTTTTCCCCGATGAGGTAAGCGGTGACAAAATCCACTTCCATGAAACAAACGGCGAGCTCTGGATCAACTTCGACTATACGGCCCATTACCCCGGAGGTCCTTTCCTGGAACCTAAGCTCTACAGTGTCATTACTTTTAATAAATGATCAGCAAAGCCAGGTCGATTGGCTTAACCTGCGAAAAGCAGAGAGCATTCGAAGGCGCAAAGTGAGATAGGGCATTGTTAATCTAACCATTCAGCAGATTTTACCCGTACAACGCAGCAGCCGCTTGACAAGCGGCTGTATTTTATTTATACTTCGCCATAAAATAACAGCGCATACCTATGCCTAAAATTCTGATTGTAGATGACGAGCGTGCCATCCGGAGCACCCTGAAAGAAATACTGGAGTTTGAAGATTATAATGTAGATGAAGCCGCAGACGGCGAAAAGGCGCTGCAGCTGATGGGCAAAGCCAGGTATGATGCCGTGCTGTGCGATATCAAAATGCCGGGCATGGATGGCATCGAGGTGCTGGAAAAAGCGATGGAGCTCGCACCCGACACCCCTTTCATCATGATCTCGGCACATGGCACCATTGATACCGCTGTGGAAGCCACAAAAAAAGGAGCCTACGATTTTCTGCAGAAACCACCGGATCTAAACCGCCTGCTGGTATCAGTACGCAATGCGCTGGACAAGTCGAGCCTGGTAACAGAAACCAAGATCCTGAAGAAGAAGATCTCCAAAACGTATGAAATGGTGGGCACTTCGCCTGCGCTGTTGCGGGTGAAACAGGCCATCGAAAAAGTAGCTCCAACCGATGCACGGGTGCTGATTACGGGCCCGAACGGCTCCGGCAAGGAACTGGTGGCGCGTGCGCTGCACGAGCAAAGCAACCGCAGCAGTGGCCCTTTAGTAGAAGTTAACTGCGCTGCCATCCCTAGCGAACTGATCGAAAGTGAGCTGTTTGGCCACGAAAAAGGTTCGTTTACTTCGGCGGTAAAGCAACGCATCGGTAAATTTGAGCAGGCTACCGGCGGCACTTTGTTTCTCGATGAGGTGGGTGATATGAGCCTCTCGGCACAGGCTAAGGTGCTACGCGCGCTGCAGGAGCATAAGATCACCCGCGTAGGCGGCGACAAAGACATTCAGGTGGATGTGCGGGTGGTAGCGGCCACCAACAAAAACCTGCTGGAAGAGATCGAAGCCCGCAACTTCCGGGAAGACCTATACCACCGTTTGGGCGTGATCCTGATTCATGTGCCGCCGCTGAATGAGCGACGCGAAGATATACCGGAGTTAGTAGGCAAGTTCCTGAACGACATAGCCACCGATTATGGTAATAAGCCAAAAGTAATTACACCAGAGGCATTGCAATACCTGCAGCAACTAGATTGGCGCGGCAATGTGCGGGAGCTGCGCAACGTGGTAGAGCGCCTCGTAATCATGAGCGGCCCAGAAATATCACTGGAAGATGCCAAGGCCTATGCGCGCCCGGTAATGGCCTGATGTATACTTGTGTAGGTAATCTGAAATGCTAACACAACAAAAAGCCCCGGCTATACTTGCCGGGGCTTTTTACTTTTACTTGGCCATGCAACGAAGCTTAGTTCAGTGAAGCCATATCGATGACAAACCTATACTTTACATCGCTTTTCAGCACCCGCTCATAGGCAGTGTTGATCTCCTGGATCGGAATCACCTCCACATCAGACATGATGTTGTGCTCAGCACAATAGTCTAACATCTCCTGTGTTTCTTTGATACCGCCGATCATGGAGCCTACCAAACGTTTGCGTTTGGCAATCAGGCTAAAACCAGCTACGGCAGCCGGCTCTGGCGGCGCGCCTACCAAAATCATAGTACCATCCCGCTTCAGCAGGCTCAGGTATAGATTCAGGTCGTGCGGTGCCGACACCGTGTCAAGTATAAAGTCGAAGGAGCCCTGCAACTCGCGCATCACCAGCTCGTCTTTAGTAATGGCGAAGCTGTGCGCGCCCAAGTCAATGGCGTCTTTCTCTTTGGAAGGCGAGGTGCTCAGCACCGTTACATTGGCTCCCAGCGAAGCACCAAGTTTTACGGCCATGTGGCCTAAACCGCCCAAGCCAACAACCGCCAGGCGGTGTCCTTTTCCTACTTTCCAGGTCATCAGTGGCGAGTAGGTGGTAATGCCGGCGCAAAGCAGCGGCGCTACGCGCGACAGGTCGAGCTTTTCTGAAACTTTAAGCGTATACTGTTCATCTACTACAATCTGGTTCGAGTAACCGCCGTAAGTAGGCGTTTCTTTATCCAGTTCATAGCTGTTGTAAGTGCCCACGTTGTGCACTTCGCAATACTGCTCAAGCCCTTCCTGGCAGCTCGGGCAGGTGCGGCAGGAATCAACAAAGCAACCAACGCCGGCCAGGTCGCCTTCCTTGAACTTGGTAACTTTTTCTCCTACCCGGCTGATGCGGCCTACGATCTCGTGTCCGGGTACCATCGGGTAGATAGAACCTCCCCATTCGTTGCGCGCCTGGTGAATATCGGAGTGGCAAACCCCGCAGTATAAAATATCAATCAGCACGTCATGCGCTCCTACCTCCCGCCGTTCGAAGTTAAACGGCCCCAGTAATGAAGCAGCATCGTGTGCCGCATATCCTTTTGTCTCTAGCATGGTTTTGGGTTTAATATGAAAGAAGTACTGAACAAATGTACATACATAAACCTGAAAGTGCCACAATAGTTATTTCCCGGTCCTGCTGTGTATCAGATAGTAACTGACATCGGCACTTGTTGTCTTACCCAAAGTGTAAGTATAACCAAAGTTACCTGCTTTCCTACTGTTAGTATGCTGCGACAACCCAGATGATAAAGCAAAGCAGCATCTTTTAGCTTCACTAGTATAAAAAGAGCACTTCTCTGAACGGGAAGTGCTCTTTTTATACTTTGCCCTTGCCTGCTGCTTTCGGCAGCATCAGAGGCGCTAAAATGTTATACTTTGCTAAGCCTGCAAGAGCGTGTTCTTGATATAGCTGGCACTCTGTGCAATGCTCTTGTATGGGTCCATGTTGGAAGCAAAGTTTTCCTGCTCCATAAAAATACGCTTCACACCGGAGTCATTGCCCTGGTTGAATATCTTTTTGTAGTCGATACTGCCATTGCCTACTTCTGTGTTCAGGTCTTGCTGGTTCTTGTCCATGTCCTTCACGTGCCACATCACGAAACGGCCGGGAGCCTCCTGGAACAAGGCCAGCGGATCTTTGCCCGCTCTAACCACCCAGTACAAATCTGCTTCGAACTTCACCAAGTCAGGATCAGTTTCTTGCAGCATGATGTCGTAGCCTGTCGTGTCGCCAACCTTCTGAAACTCGAAATTATGGTTGTGGTACGCCAGTTGCAGGTTGGCATCTTTCAGGATTTCACCTGCTCGGTTCAGCTTTTTAGATAGTGCCTTGTAATCGGCGGCGGTTTGACGCAATTGCTCCGGTAACCATGGGCATGTAATGTACGTCTGCCCTACCGCGTTCCCAACTTCAGCATAATGTTTGATCAGGTCTTCATCTCCTTTAACCAGGAAATCTTCCATGCCATAGTGGCCGCTGGATGATATAAGGTTGCTGTTATCCAGCGCCTGTTTAAACGCTTTCGGATCCAGTCCCCAGAAACCTTTGTCTTTGGAATAGCCGAAGGTTTCCACATCTGCATAGCCTGCTTGAGAAACTTTAGACAAAGCTCCTTTTACATCGTCCCCGATCACGTCGCGCAAAGTATAAAGCTGAAGCCCGACTGTTTTGACATTTACGGGAGTAGGCTTATTCTCAGCGGCACCACCAGCAGTAGCAGCAGCTGTATCGCTTTCTGCCATTGACTTGTTTTCGTTGTTACAGGCAACCAAAACTGGGCCCAAAGCAAAACTGGCAGATAGCATCCCCAGTTTTTGAAGGAAAGATCGTCTATTGTTCATTTCTCTATAGTAAAAATTGTTTCGTCATTAAGTTACCGGCCGTTCAGACATCGCAGAGCTGCACCGCTTTTCGCAGGGATGCAAGTTTGTCAGGCTGTACGGGGATAAACTCCTGTGCTACAAATCCTGTAAAGCCCGTATCGCGAATCGCCTGCATGATGGCCGGGTAATTTAGCTCCTGTGTCTCATCTAACTCATGCCGCCCCGGCACACCTGCGGTGTGGTAGTGGGCAAAGTAGGGATGATTGTCTTTAATGGTTCGGATCACGTCGCCTTCGTCTATCTGCATGTGATAGATGTCGTACAGGAGCTTGAAGTTTTCAGAGCCTAGTCGTTTAACCAGCGCTACACCCCAAGGCGTGCGATCGCATTGGTAATCTTTGTGATCGATTTTGCTGTTAAGCAGCTCCATCACCAAGGTTACCTTGTGCTTTTCGGCCAGAGGCAACACCTGCTGCAGCCCTTCCTGACAATTTTTCAAACCCCTTTCATCGTCCATTCCATTCCGACTGCCACTAAAGCAGATCAGGTTCTGATAACCGGCTTTAGCCACCAGCGGAATCATGTCGGTATAGTTCTTTATCAGCGTGGCGTGGTATTTCTTATTATTCCAGCCATCGGTCAGGTTAATTTCCGCACCGTTGCACATGGATGAGTGCAGACCATACTTCTGCAATACTGGCCAATCCTGAGGCCCTACCAGGTCAATCCCTTTAAGGCCCATTTCTTTGGCAGCTGCACAAAGCTTATCCAGCGGTATATCGCCAAAGCACCACCGGCAAACGGCTTGCTTGATGTTCCCCCGCAGTTTGTGCACTGCAGGGGAATCAGCACTTGCCAGTAAAGGGTGCAGCATTCCGGAAGTAGTTAGCGCAGCAGTACCTGCTAACACATTCTTAAGGACAGTTCTTCGGCCGGGCATTTGCGTCATGAAAAGGTCTAAAAATAATTAATGATGAGAGGCTGTAGCGAGGTTTCCTTCCGGATGTGTCTTTTTTCTACTACGCATGTATAAGAAAAGACCACCGAATGCTACACTCAGGAAAATGGGGATCAGCAGGGTAGCCTGCAACACTTCCGGACCAGCTAGATTCTTAGCATTGTCCAGCGCTGCTGCCATCCCTGTTCCCGGCGTTGCTCCCACGTATTCTTCAAGGTTAGCACCGCCAGGCAAATGACTGGCTACAATTCTGTCGTAATATCCGCCCATGAAAATAGTATAGATGGACACGGCAAACATACCGGCACCACCTAACAGGTTCAAGCCAAGAGCACCGGACTTGGGTACGTTTTCCGCCACAAAACCGATCATGGTTGGCCAGAAGTAGGTAACGCCGAGACCAAAGATGATAGCGCCCAGGAAAATAGTGTTGCCGGTTAAGGTGCTGAGCAGGTAAATGCCCGCTGCAGAAAGTATAGCAGAGAGAAACAATACACCAGAGGGGCTAAGCCGGCTTAGCACAGGCTTTGCCATTGCACGGCCAAGCACCTGTACGCCTGTCGTCAGCGTCAGAATCAGGAGCGCGTTGTCTGTCACATTTTTCAGGAGCACGTCAATCCACTGGCCGGTGAACAGCTCGGTAATGGCAGTGCCAAACATACAAATGAAGATGAAGAGGTATAAAGGCGTAAAAATGGATCTATACATCTGCGAAGTAGTATAACCGGAAGCTACGCGCTCGGTAACAGGGAAGTCCAACTTCAGGAAAAGGTAGCCGTAGAATAGCGTCGGAATGATCATCACAGCAACTTGTATCTGCCAGCCCAGCCCAATCATGTTGAACAGGAAAACCAGCAGCGTACCGATCACAATACCGCCCGGGAACCACAGGTGGAAATAGTTCAGGCGTGTTGTTTTCTCTTCCGGGAAAAGTGTTGCAACCAGTGGATTACACGCCGCCTCTACTGTACCATTGGCAATGCCGATCAGCAGCGTAGAGAGAAACAGGGTCCAGTAGCCTTGTGCGAACACCGTCATCAGAATACCTGCCAGGTGAAAGAAGAAGGCCAGCACCAGCAGCCGTTTCATTCCGATGATATCAACAATAAAACCACCGATCACGATGGCCAGCGGAAAGCCCCAGAAGGCAGTTGCTGTAATAGTACCCAGTTCAGAGGCATTTAACTGGAAATCAATCCCCAGTTGGTTCAGGATGCCTGCACGAATACCAAAGGATAGTGAGGTTACCAGCAGGGCAAAGCAGCTTGCCCAGAAAAGTTTGCCGCGTTGAATCGTTTGCATAAGGAGTATAAAGTTTAGAGTAGAAGGTTGTACAACAGGGTTTGAACTGCTCTTTCGGGGCTATAAGCGTTTGATCATGATATTCCGGAACCACACATCGTGGCCGTGGTCCTGCAGCGCAATTTTACCGGACTTGAAAGTGCCGAAATCAGGCATGGAAGAAAACTTGCTGTCCGCTACCATTTTTTTCCAATTGTCGTCCCAAAGGGTGGTCGTTACTACCTTTGTGCCGTTCAGGTATAGGTCCAGTTTGCCGTCATTGCTGATGATTTCAGCATGATTCCACTCTCCTGCCGGTTTCACCGGCTCTGAGCTACTGGCGATCAGGTCGTACAGGTCACCGGCACGGTGCTTCACAATCTGCGCATCCGGGTGGCCATTGTTATCCAGCACTTGCATTTCAAGGCCCGTATTCCAGGTTTCCTTATACTTGGCAGTATCTTCATGCACGTAAAAGATAATGCCGCTATTGCCTTTGGGCGAGATCTTCCAATCCAGTTTCAAATCAAAGTCTTCGAATGACTCGTCTGTTACAAGGTCGCCGCCTTTGATCGGCTCTCCGCCGGAAGGGTTGGTGGTTGCCAGGTGAATGGTGCTGTCTTCCACCTCCCAGGCTTTCCCAGCAGTACTTTGTCCGTAAGAATGCCAGCTTTCCAGGTTCTTTCCATTAAAAAGTGGTATCCACCCGTCCTGCGTTTCTGTCGGAGCAGTCGCGTTGGCGTTGTCGGCCGTGGTGTCCTGCTGCTCTGACTGGCAGCCTAGCATGAGCGCCGCAAGGGGCAATAAGGTGAGCAGGTGTCGCTTCATAGAGGTGCTTATTTATTTAGGGATAAAACGTATTTAGCCATTTCAGCCGCATCCTCTTTGCTCAGGTCCGGATGAGGTGTCATTGGTATCTGGCCCCATACGCCGGCTCCACCCTGTATAATTTTATTGGAGAGGTAATCGATGTTCTTTTCGTTCATTTCATACTTCTTGGCTACATCTGCATAAGCAGGGCCAACCAGTTTTTTATCTACCTGGTGGCAGGAAAGGCAATCAGACTGTGCGATCAGTTTTTTACCTTTCTCATAATCGTCCGTCGTCTGTTCAGCCACATTACTCCGATCGGTACCAATGTTATTGACACTGGTATCTACCTCCGATTGCCTGCTAGCGGCATTTACTTCTGCATCTGAAGTCGCATCTGTATAGGTGTTTTCCTGCGCTGTTTCATTTTCAGCGGTGTTCTCCGTTGCATTGTTGCAGGCCACCATTACGGCGCAGCAGCTAAGTATCGCAATAGTCTTTTTCATTATTTTCTGATAAGTAAGTATGGAATATTAAAGCCCCAGCAATGTACGGTTCAGCGAATCGTCGGTACCGGAGGAAGCAAAATCGTCAAAGGCTTTATCGGTTACACGGATAATATGATTCTGGATAAATTCAGCTCCCTCGCGGGCACCATCTTCCGGGTGCTTGAGGGCACACTCCCACTCCAGCACGGCCCAGCCTTTAAAATCATACGCTGTTAATTTGCTGAAAACGGCACCAAAATCCACTTGCCCGTCACCTAAGGAACGGAAGCGGCCGGCACGGTTTACCCAGCTCTGGTAGCCACCGTACACGCCCTGCTTACCAGTTGGGTTAAACTCGGCATCTTTTACATGGAACATCCGGATGCGCTCGTGGTAATAGTCGATATAGGTCAGGTAATCCATTGCCTGCAGCACAAAATGCGACGGATCGTAGAGCAGGCAGGCACGGGGATGATTGTTGACCTGCTCCAGGAACATCTCATAGGTCACCCCGTCGTGCAGATCCTCTCCCGGGTGTATTTCGTAGCACAGATCTACGCCAGCCTCATCAAAAGCATTCAATATCGGCAGCCAGCGATTCGCCAGTTCTTTGAAACCTGCTTCTACCAAGCCCGCAGGGCGTTGCGGCCATGGGTATACCGTATGCCAAAGCAAAGCACCGCTAAAAGTGCCGTGGGCGTTCAGCCCTAGGTTCTGGGATGCTTTTGCAGCATTTTTCAGCTGCTGCACGGCCCATTCGGTGCGGGCTTTAGGATTGTTGCGGTAAGCTTCCGGCGCGAAGCCATCAAAAAGTGTATCGTAAGCTGGATTTACTGCCACCAACTGGCCATGTAAATGGCTGGAAAGTTCTGTAATCTTCAGCCCCTGCCCTTCTACGATGCCCTTAATCTCATCGGCATACGTCTTGCTTTCAGCCGCTTTTTGTACATCAAAATAATTCGTATCCCATGTGGGGATCTGCACCCCTTTATAGCCTAGGCTTTTTGCCCAGCGGCAAATGTTCTCCAGGGTATCAAAAGGAGGCTGATCTCCTAAAAACTGAGCTAAAAAGATGGCTGGTCCTTGTATCGTTGTCATAGTTTATATTAGATGGTAAAATCTGTCCATTTCTTGTCTGATTTGCCTGAGGCGATCACGTTTTCGATAAAGGCCATGCCGCGCACGCCCTCTTCTACGCTTGGGTAATCCTGCCATTCCGGTTCTGGCTGCTTGCCTGCTTCCTGCGCCTGCACGCTCAGGGCAAAATTGCGGTAGAGGTTGGCAAATGCCTCTAGGTATCCTTCCGGGTGACCTGCCGGGGTGCGGGTATTGTGCTGCGCATACGTACTGGTATAGACACCCCCGGTGCGCAAGATCTCCGCCGGCCGGTCCAGCCACTTCAGCAGGAGCGAATTAGCATCTGCTTGCTGCCATTCAATTCCGCCACGTTCTCCGTATACCCGAATTTTGATGTTGTTTTCCTCGCCTGCTGCTATCTGTGTGGCAAAAAGCACCCCGCTGGCGCCATTCTCAAACTTAAGCAGTACAGCGCCGTCGTCATCCAACTGCCGGCCTTCCACTACCACATTAATGTCAGCGCAGAGCTTGCTTACTTCCAGCCCGCTTACATACTCCGCCAAGTTAAAAGCGTGGGTACCGATATCCCCCATGGCGCCGGCAATGCCACTCTGGCTGGGGTCTGTACGCCAGGAAGCCTGTTTGTCATCACCGCCTTCTTTGAAAGTGCTTAGCCAGCCCTGCGGATACTCTACGTATACTTTGCGAACTTTTCCCAGCTTACCAGCAGCTATCAGTTGCCGTGCTTCTTTCACCATCGGGTAGCCGGTATAAGTATGCGTCAAGCAGAAGAGTTTACCTGTCTGCTCTACTACTTTTTGCAGGTCCAGGGCCTCCTGCAGCGAGAAGGTCATAGGCTTATCGAGGATCACATGAAAACCATTCTCCAGGGCCAGCTTGGCAGGCGCGAAATGTACGTGATTAGGGGTAACGATAGAAATGACCTGTACCCGCTTCTCTTCGGGCAACTGCTGCTCCCGAGCAAATAGCTCCTGGTATGAAGTATAAACCCGATCTTCCGGCAGTCCCAACAGCACGCCACTGGCTTTCGATTTTTCAGGGTTGCTGCTAAAGGCACCACAGACAAGCTCATACATTCCATCCAACTGGGCGGCTATGCGATGAACAGCGCCGATAAAAGCGCCTTGCCCACCGCCAATCATTCCTAAACGTAGTTTTTTGTGCATGTATCGTTTTTAGATGATAGGATCATGAAAAGGGTGCTTGAAGCAGGAAGTAGCGGCTTATGCTACTCCCATTCTCCGAGAAGCTCCTTCCCAATTCTGAATCTCTAATATATACTTTTAATTTTAAAATGATCAGGTGGCCCAGGCTCTTTCCCCTTTCTTATACTCGGTGCAGCCTTCGTAGCGCCCCGGCACCGGCACATACCGCAAGGCTTGCGTAGCGCCTACTTCCGAAGTAAAATAACCCAGCAACGTGAGTTCTTTCATCATTCTAAAATAATGACTCGGGGCATCCGGCTTTTTATTTTGCATGTAATCCCGCTGCTCCTTATCCAGGCTGGTCAGCAGGGCGGTACGCTGTTTAGTATCCAAGGCCATAAAATCCTTGTCATACTCTTTTTTACTGGCTTTGTTGAGTTGTTTAATGCCATCTGCAAAAACCTGCTGGTCTTCAGGAAGATAGCAGTCCTGTACCATCATGGCCATAAAATCACCGACATGCGCCGCCTTAGCACCAGGCGTTTTAGTGGCAGGAAGTATGGTATCGCCTACCTCGTCCAGCAGCGCCACCTGGTCCTGATCAAACAGGTCGTTTACCTTTTTGGCCTTTGGCGTGCAGGACACCAGCAGGTCGGCTCCCACCACTGTTCCGCCCAGCAGCCACGCTACCGCCGAAATAGCTTCTCTTCTGTTCATAGTATATTAAATGACAGTATGTAATCGACTATTTAAGTATAAATCATCTGCCAGTTTTCAGGCTGGCAGATAACTTCCGGAATTCCGGTACCTATACGCCTATGGTCCAGCCTTTGCGGTAATCGCGCTTCACAAACTGGTTTACAGCATCAAAGTTGGTTACCCGCAGGTTTTGGTTATCCCATAGCAGCTTAATGTAGCGCCCGGGGAAATCGTATCCGTTGCCTGTTGCTTTCGGGTTGCGGATGTCGAAGCCACGGATGGCAAGGTTCGCCATCAGGAGCGTCTCGGTTAACGGACCGGCAGTCTCGAAAGGAGAGCTTACCTCTTTTTTACCGTAACCTGCGATAGCCGCCTCTACCCACTGGGCATAATGGCCGTCAGCACCGCCCGGAACACGGGCAAATTCCTGCTTCACTTTCACCTGGTTTGTTTTGGACGTCGGCAGCAGCTGTGGGTTTTCGCTATAGGTTCCGCACATCATCTTTCCTTTTGTTCCGATGAGCAGCACACCGTTTCCACCATCCCCAAAGACCTCATTTGGCCCCAGTTCTTCCGGACGCTCCGGCTGTATGCCGCCATCCATCCAATGCAGGGTGATATCGCCTTTTGTCTTTTCTGTTTTAGGGAAGGTGAGGATGGCATGGCTGGAGGGAGGGCAGCTTTCCGGGAAGTAGCCGCGCTTGAACTCATCCACATACACGCTGCCCACGCTGCATTGTACATCTTTAGGAGATTTCAGGTTCAGCACCCTGAATGGCACTTCAACCAGGTGGCAGCCCATATCACCAAGAGCTCCTGTTCCGTAATCCCACCAGCCGCGCCAGTTAAAGGGAACCAGCTTTTCAACGTAGTCTTTGTAAGGAGCGGTGCCCAGCCACAGGTTCCAATCCAGTTCTTTCGGTACGTCAGCAGCCTTTGCGGGCCACGGAATTCCCTGCGGCCATACGGGGCGGTCCGTCCAGCAGTATACGGTATGCACATCGCCGATTTCGCCGGCGTCATACCATTCTGTCATCAGGCGGGTGCCATCGTTCGAAGCGCCCTGGTTGCCCATCTGCGTCACCACTTTGTAGCGTTTGGCAGCATCGGTCAGCATGCGGGCCTCATAAATATCATGTGTCAGTGGCTTCTGCACATACACGTGCTTGCCCATCTGCATGGCCGACATGGCAATGATGGCATGGTTATGATCGGGCGTCGATACGGAGACAGCATCGAACTTCTTCCCTTCTTTATCGAACAGCTCACGCCAGTCGTGGTAATACTTTGCTTTGGGAAAGTTTTTGAGCGTAGTGGCCGCACGTCTGTCGTCTACATCACACAGATAAGCAATATCTGCCTTGCCACTTTTGTAGAAGTTGGCGATGTCGCTTTCTCCTTTACCTCCTACCCCGACACCGGCTATTACCAGGCGATCGCTGGGGGCTATAAAGCCTTTGCCGCCCAGCACGTGGCGCGGCACAATCATGAAACCGGCAGCTGCCATTGCACCTGCTTTTAAAAAGTCTCTTCTTGTTTTCTCTGCTCCCTGCGGGGCTTTTTTATTCTCTGACATAAGTGCTGAATAATTTAGTAAAACAGAAAGTTATTAGGAATACCGATGCATTGCGCTTAGATATTCTGCTTTTTCATTTCGCCCACAGCATGATCCACGGCACGGGCTGTGAGGGCCATGTACGTAAGCGATGGATTCTGACAGGCAGCAGACGTCATGGCAGCACCATCGGTAACATATACGTTTTTAGCGTCCCATACTTGGTTGTGTGCATTCAGCACCGATGTTTTCGGATCGCGGCCCATGCGGGCGGTGCCCATTTCGTGTATACCTGTGCCGAGCGGGCTTTCGGCTTCGTAGCCCTGCACATTTTTGAGGCCGGCAATCTCCAGCATTTCAATGGCATCTGCTTTCATGTCGCGGCGCATGTTGCGTTCGTTTTCCTTCCACTCCGCATCAATGGCTAATACCGGAAGCCCCCACTTGTCTTTCTTATTTTTATCCAGCGTGACCTGGTTCTCATGGTATGGCAGGGTTTCGCCGAACCCTGTCATCCCCATGTTCCACTGTCCGGGCTCGCTCAAGGCATCTTTGAAATCACCCCCGATGCTCATTTCTGCAATTTCGCGGCTCCAGCGGTCGCGACCGGCGCGGCCCTGATAGCCAAAGCCTCGGATATAATCGCGCTTCTCACCGTTCATGTTGCGGTAGCGCGGGATATAGATGCCGTTCGGACGGCGGCCATAGTAGTATTTGTCTTCGTAGCCTTCGGCAGTGCCGGTAGCGCCAATCTTCAGGTGGTGGTCCATCAGGTTATGACCGAGTTCTCCGCTGCTGCTTCCCAAACCGCCTGGCCATACATCGGTAGCCGAGTTCATCAATACCCAGGTCGAGTTGAGCGTAGAGGCATTCAGGAACACTACTTTGGCTAAGTACTCATATGTTTGGTTTGTTTCGGCATCCAGCACCTCCACTCCTCGGGCTTTCTTGGTGTCTTTGTCGTACAGGATTTTAGTAACAATGGAGAAAGGACGCAATGTAAGGTTACCTGTGGCCATGGCAGCCGGCAACGTAGAAGATTGGGTGCTAAAGTAGCCGCCAAAAGGGCAACCAAGCCAGCATTTATCGCGGAACTGGCAGTTGGTGCGGCTTTGCAGGGGCACTGTAATATTGGCAGTGCGGCCGATGATCATGTGGCGGTTGCCTTTGTAATGCGTTTTAAGACGGGCAGCGACATCCTTCTCCACACAGTTCATATCCATTGGAGGTAGGAATTCCCCATCGGGCAAGTGTGAAATGCCCTCTTTAGAGCCGCTGATGCCGGCAAATTTCTCTACATAGCTATACCAGGGCGCCAGGTCTTTGTAACGGATGGGCCAGTCTACGGCAATGCCGTCTTTGGCATTGGCTTCAAAGTCCAGGTCGCTCCAGCGGTAACTCTGGCGACCCCACATCAGGGAGCGTCCTCCTACATGATATCCACGGAACCAGTCAAAACGCTTGACTTCGGTATAGGGGCTTTCCTTTTCGTTCACCCAGTAACTCAGGTTCTGCTCATTCAGCACATAATCTCTTTTCAGCACAGGATGATCTTCTATCATTTGCTGCGTCCGCCCTCCCCTATGCTGAAACTCCCAGGGATCTTTGTTGGCATTCACATAATCTTTCACGTGTTCGATGTTACGGCCACGCTCTAACATAATGGTCTTGAGACCTTTTTCCGTAAGCTCTTTGGCAGCCCAGCCACCAGAAATACCTGAACCAACTACAATCGCATCATATACATTATTGGCCATAACCAGAAGCAATAAAGGGTGAAACCATACAGGTTAATTATGTTTTAAAGGTTAGATCGCACGTGGTATTGCAACAGCAACAGGCAAAGCGCTGCTGCTATTCAGCTTGGTGCCAGGGCTGCTTTAAAGTATAAACCAGTGGCCTGGCAGCAGGTATAAGAACGAAAACGGGAATACCCGAGCTATACTATGTTAAGAGGCAAACCACTTCTAAACCCTTGAACAACTTCTGATTAAGCCTCTAAATTGCAAGAGACTTCTAACCTAAAATTTGCCCTTTGGTTGCACTGCTGACGTGAGCGCCCACTCAATCAGAAACCAATTTATTGTTTAGAATTTACAATAGCAAGCGTTATAGCAGGTGTAAAGCGATAATAAGTGTTTAAACTGGTAAATTTTTTACGATAATTTCAATTATCAGAACAGCGGCTGGTGATAGCTGCTCCTTTTACGTGTCGAAAAGAAACTTATTTCAAAGCTATTCTCCCTCATTTTAATGGGGAAACGAGAAAGTATAACATAAAAAGCACGGTGAAAGCCGTGCTTTTTATGTTATACTTTCTCCTCCGCCACAAAAAATACTTTTTATGCTACAGAAGGATAGATGAGTAACTTATTTGCCGTTGAGCGACAGAATATACTGCACCATGGCTTTGGCATTAGCATCACTTAGGTCCGGGTGCGGCGTCATTGGGATTTGCCCCCATACCCCAGCACCACCTTTCTGGATTTTCTGCACCAGGTAGGAGATGTTTTTATCTGTAGCTTCATACTTCTTGGCTACATCGGCATAGGCAGGACCAACCAGTTTCTCCTGCTCCCGATGGCAGGAAAGGCAATCGGATTGCGCAATCAGCTTTTTGCCTTCCGCGTTGTCTGATGATTGTGCTGCTGCAGTCGTTGTTGTAGTTTCAGGTGTTGTAGTTGCAGCCGCTGTTGTAGCCGGAGCAGTTGCGGTTGCTTCAGTTTTAGTGTCAGCCGTTGCATCATCTGTAGAAGGTACATCCGGAATCGGCGTGACATACGTGTCTGCTGAAGCAGCAGTGTCTACTTTGCGGTCCGAATCATAGTACTTTTCATACCCTGCATTCTCGTTATTACCGCCGCAGGCAGAAAGCAGGGCACAACAGCCCAAAAAAAGCATTACTTTTTTCATCATCTTTTTAAATGAGTTCTAAATACAGCACAGCTGTGACATGCAAACATAGTCATGCTAGTATAAATACTTCGAATAGCGTATATAGTTACACCAGCAATCGACAATAGCTCTAAAAGTGCTTTTATTATCTTAGCAGCTTCGTTTTCCGCTCCCCTTTTCTTCTTTTTTTATAAAGTAAATTGCTGCATTTATAGTATAAACATAACCGTGCCCTAATCAGCCAGCTAAGTATCCCTAAACTTATAAGGAAGTGGTTGCACAGGTGGCATTTCCAGGTAGTATTTTCAAAACCGAGTGAAAATCCTTAATATCGGTACACTTACCAAGATACAAACACATGAGATCTCCTTCTATAAAATATTTCTGGCTTCTGGTGCTGCCGCTCTTGCTGTCCGCTGCTGCTGTAGCGCAAAAGTTGCCTGATATAGGCACCAAAACGGCGGGCATGAAAAAGTACCCCGGTTATTTTACTTTTTATTATGATGATAACACCGGCAAGATCTGGCTAGAGATTGACAAGCTGAACCAGGAGTTTCTGTACGTGAACTCGCTGCCGGCAGGGCTCGGCTCCAACGACATTGGCCTGGACCGCGGGCAGCTTGGCGATACCAAAGTAGTATACTTCAGCAAGCAGGGGCCGAAGGTGATGCTGGTGCAGCCGAATCTTGCTTACCGCGCCTCAACTGATAACTTAAACGAGCGGCGTGCTGTGGAAGAGTCGTTTGCGCAATCCATACTTTGGGGATTTAAAGCCGAAGCAGAAGAAAACGGAAAGGTGCTGGTAGATGCGACGGACTTCCTGCTCCGCGATGCGCATGATGTAACCGGAAGTATAAAACGCACTAAGCAGGGCAGCTACCACCTCGATGCCAGCCGCTCGGCCTTATACCTGCCCAAGATCAAGAATTTTCCAAAAAATAGTGAATTTGAAGCGACACTCACGTTTACAGGTGGCGAAGATGCCGGCCGATACGTGCGCGAAGTGGCCCCGGATGCACAAGCCCTGACCGTTCGGGAACATCACTCCTTTATACAACTACCCAATAACAAGTATACCCCACGTCCGTTGGACCCACGTGCCGGTTATTTCGGTATTTCATACTTTGATTATGCCACTCCCATAAGCGAGGACATCGATAAACATTATATCGCCCGGCACCGGCTGCAGAAGAAAAACCCCTCAGCCAAAATATCCGAAGCTGTGGAGCCAATCGTGTACTATATTGACAACGGTGCACCGGAACCCATCCGCACAGCGTTGCTGGAAGGCGCCAGTTGGTGGAACCAGGCTTTTGAAGCAGCAGGTTACAAAAATGCGTTTCAGGTAAAAATACTACCCGATTCGGCCGACCCCATGGACGTGCGCTACAACGTGATCCAATGGGTGCACCGCAGCACCCGCAGCTGGTCATATGGGGCCTCCGTAACCGATCCGCGCACCGGCGAGATCATCAAAGGGCATGTAACGCTGGGCTCCCTGCGCGTGCGCCAGGATTACCTGATTGCCGAAGGACTACTGGCCCCGTATGAGGCAGGCAAGCCGGTGAACCCGGCCATGATGGAGATGGCGCTGGCGCGCATCCGGCAGTTGGCGGCACACGAACTGGGCCATACGTTAGGCCTGATGCACAACTTTGCTGCCAGCACCAACCAAAATGCTTCCGTTATGGACTATCCGCACCCAATGGTGAAGCTGGACCGCGCCGGCAACATCGACCTGAGCCATGCCTATGAAACCGGCATCGGCGCCTGGGACAAAATGGCCATCACGTACGGCTACCAGGATTTTCCGGCAGGAACGGATGTACCCAAGGAACTGAACAACATTCTGCAGCAAAGTATAAAACAGGGCCTGCACTACATCTCAGACCGCGATGCGCGTGCTCCCGGAGGCGCCAACCCTTCGGCTCACCTCTGGGATAACGGGCCGAACGCCACCGACGAGTTGCTTAATGTGCTGAAGATTAGGAAGAAGGCCTTGCAGAATTTCTCGGAGAAGAACATCAAGCCTGGCGCAGCGATGAGTACGCTGGAGGATGTGCTGGTGCCGCTTTACAACTACCACCGTTATCAGACAGAAGCGGTAGCCAAGCTAATCGGTGGCGTGAACTATACTTACGCGGTTCGAGGCGATGGACAGGTAGTAACAGCCATAGTAGACAAACGTGCGCAGCAACAGGCGCTGGATGCGCTGCTGCAAACCATCTTGCCGGAGGTGCTCACCTTGCCCGAGAACATCATCAGCATGATTCCGCCGAGGGCACCGGACGTGCACACTACCCGGGAGCTCTTCGAAAAACGCACCGGCCTCACCTTCGATCCGCTTTCTGCCGCCGAAGCTGCTACTGATTTTACCCTCACGCTGCTGCTGCACCCGGAGCGGGCTTCGCATCTGGTAGAACTGGGTGCCCGCGGCAACAACCTGGGCTTTCAGGAGGTAGTAGAGCAACTGGTAAACAGCACCTGGAAGAGCCGCCGCCAAGACGGACTGCAGGGACTGGTGCAGTTGCAAACCGAGCAACTAGTGCTAACACACCTGCTGGCGCTGGCCCACAACGAAAGCGCCTCGTACCAGGCCCGTGCTGTAGCCACCGCCGCGCTGCTTGACCTAAAAGCTTTTATCGAGAACAAGCACTATAAAAGCAGACAAAACACTTACCAGGATCACCTGGCCTTCGCGCTTGAGCGGATAAACCATCCGGAACAGGAGGAACTGAAGCCAAGCCATACCTTGGACTTGCCGCCGGGCTCGCCGATTGGCAGTGGGGAAGAGTTGGAGTGTGAGTAGAAGTATAGGTATGAAAGGAGCCCGCCCCTGCCAGACATCATTGGCGGAGCGGGCTCTCTTATACTTATTATATTAAACTTAAATCATACCTCTAACTTACAAGAGAAAGAAAACTCAGCTATAAACTTATAGGTTATCTAGATTTCATATATCAGCCTACAGCTTGGTTGTACATCAAAATATTATACATATTTAAATAATTTACTCAACAACAATAGTCATAAACTTTACTTATCGGAGAAAAACGGCTGAGCTATATGTATAGGGATAACAGTTATAGGTTCAGATTTTTCCATCACATAAACCCGTTTTTTTGATAAGCTTGTAGAGATAATGGAACCCTTAATTAGGACATATTGGCAATGTTTCCGGATAAGCGGAGGCATAAGTGTTATTGCGCCAGCAGTTATCACTTCCGGAGCCATCCCAGAATAGATCAACTCCGGGTACTGGTATAGGAAGTTCAGGAGGAGCGGTACCATTGTCATTCACCTCATTATTTACAACCTGTGCTCCATCTGGATTTGGTTCTATAGAAGAAAACTTTTCAGGAGGCAATCCGGCAAGACTTCCTAGTAAGAGTGTGCTTGTCACAGCAATGCCCAGAAAATCATTCCCGGAGACGTTATTATGTTCCACCTTCGTATTATCTGTTCCCACGACTAAAATGCCGCAACCACTCGGCACAAAACTTTCAAAGCCACCACCAGCCTCAGCAAAATTTTCGTGATTGTTGTCTGTCACTTTGTTATCAGCAATTAGAATATCAGAAGAAGTGGTGACCTTTAAGCCAGGCAGAAGCACAGCAAGTATACCTGCTACGTTGTCGTAGCAGTGGTTGTAGCGGGCTATCACCTTAGAACTGTTTTCTATTTCCAGGCCATTTACATTACCAAAAGCTGTGTTATGGTATAACTCAGCATCCTCGCACTGCCCTACATAAATGCCTGTATCCGTATGCCCGCTAGCCACACAATACTCGATAAGCCCCCGGTTAGATGCTAAAGGGAATAATCCATACTCGCCGCAGTTTATGGTGGTTACATGGCTCAGCACATAATCATCTGCCCTGATCATAAACACACCATTTTCCTCAAAATCACGCAGTGTAACGTTATAGAGCTTAAAACCATCTCCATTTTGAGTTACATGAATTCCATCTTCTTCATCAGCGGGATTTTCTATAAAGACATTATCGCTGCCTTTTATTGTAATATCAGGCTTATCAACTTTAATGGCTTCCCGGTAAGTTCCTGACTTGATCAGGATAACATCGCCGGGTTGGGCTTTATCTACTGCTTCCTGTATAGAACTCCCGGGATTTACCACAATATCTGGCTGTGGCCATTCTATTCCAGGAAATGATTCATCTTCACAGGATGTGAGAACGATGGTTAAAAATAAAAATAACAGTTTACCGGTTCTCGCTATCTGCTGCCGGTTGTTTTCATAAATTATAGACGGTTTAAGCATAACACTAACCTTTAAAGCTTTCATTAAATGTTAATCTCATACATCAACAACATGGCCAGTTTACCTTATTATACTTTTAGGTGGTAGGTTCCATGTCTCACGAGCGGGAGCAGACAGATCGTTTCTACCTGTTTGCTTTAGCAGGTAGAATTAATAGCCATAACACTTTTATGATGTGATTAGCTTCGATGCTAGACAAGAATATCTGTGCCGGGGCGTGTGAGTAGGTTTATGTATTTTAGACGTGCCAGCCGTATAAGATAGTAGGGTTTCTCCTCCTGAGAGGCAACCTTGTTTGCCTTTTACTTAGCTACTTTTCCGAAAAAGGCTATTGGAGACGGTGCTACCCAGCTTACTTTAGATGCTTTAAGCTAGTTGCCTATAAGAATCGGGTGATCTTTTAATAGGCTAATTTTATAAATAGAGTATTTGGTATTAAGCTAACTAAATAGCTTCTCAATGTATTTATACTTTTACTCCTATTCCACTAATATGTTGCCTTATTCTGATATACATTTATTTAACTAAAAAGTAGCTACCCTTGTTGAGACTTAACAAATATGGAAGTTTTCAGAGTTGTCTAACATATGTTCTGCTGCACCTGGGTATCTGCTATACTTTGCATAGCTAGCGCATGTATACTTGCGTAGCTCAACGTTAGACTTACGTCACTGTACTTTGCCTTACTCCTACTATAGCTTACCTCCAGGCCTGCTAACAGGTATAAGCACAGCGCTGATCGCCTCTGACGTAAGTCTAAAGTGGCAACTTTACATGCCAGCAGGTCTTTAGATGTGCATTTCTATTGACCCCTATTATACCTTCGCAAGCTTTACCCCCTCATGTATAAGTCAGGGGTTACGTCAATAACATCAAACGCAAAGTATAATTGGGAAATAGCTGCCATAAGTATGATTTTAAATTTTAGCAGCAGCCACTAAAGCAGTACCTACAAAGGCTTATCCGCATTGATTAAGGTTATTTTCCCGTCCTGTTGCGGTGGATGATTAGCGGGAACCGGCATTCCACGCTTCATACTTGTTATTATGGCTTCTGTGCCCACATAAGAATCCCCATTTCTTCCAAATTTTCCGTCTTTACCAGCCTTATACAAAATTTCAATCAGGTGTGTACTTCCATGCTGTTTGCGGCTTGGGTTGTGGTTTAAATTAAAAGGAAAGTTATCTGTACTATAGGTCAGGATAAGGTTGCCACCGTTTCCTCCAGTTCCACCCGATGTGCCGCTCTCTCTCTTGCTACCCATTCTTACATAAATAACATTGATGACTGTTCGGGTCCCGCCTTTACCGTCGGATACCTGATAAGAGGAAATTTTTTTCTTTGGCATTACCCATTTTTACCCTTGTATCCGTTGCCGCCATTTCCACCGCGCGTGTCAATGGTCAGGGAGCCGAGCGCTATGAAATGCACATCTATTTTCAGGTTTCCACCATCTTCACCAGTTGCCTTATCCGTATCTTTCTCCCCATTTTCTCCTTTTGAGCCATTCGCCGCAATGGTACAGTTATCCCCAACATAGGCAACCTTGGCGCTCAGCAGCGCCTTGCTCTCTGGCGTAAACCCAATGGTTGATTTATCGTGCAATATAAGGGTATTTACAAGCAACGCATTTCCTGGTTCTACCTTAAAGACCTCTCCGGACTTTACCTCCAGTTTGGAGAACCTTTGTGTTTGGGCAGTGGCTAAAAGCGAGAGTTGTAATGCTGCAACGAGTAAGAGAATAGATTTTATGTTGATTAAGTTTGGATCGGCTTAGTTAGTGATTAAACAGAATTCAATATGATGACAAGTCAAAATATTGTTATTCTAATATTTAAATTTCAATCCAAAGTTCAAACAATTATTTCTTAATTATCTACACTTTCCTTTATTAGCCATTCAGTTTAGCTTATACTATAGCTGGCCTACAGAGAAAAACAACAGCCTGTTGTTAATAACAAATGGCCTGCAGTTAGCTGCAGGCCATTTATAATAAGGTATACTATGCTTGGATGTTACATTGTACCATAGTAACGGTTGTAACGGTCGTTGTACTCGTTGTTATCTAAAATGCTGTCGCCGTTATCATCCCACAGTCCAAACAAACCATCGGAGTATTCCCGCTCTCCTATCATTTTATCACCGTCTTTGTCCCAGTTGCTGTAGTAACCGCTTTTATCAAATCCGGTTTTAAACTCGTTTTCATCCAGCGTTTTGTCATTATTTGTGTCCCAATCAGCCCAATTCTGGCCATCTAAACCATAATCGTTGTTTGCGGTGGTCCACTCATTCTCGTCAATTTTGTTGTCGTTATTGGTATCCCAGGTGTTATAGAAACCGTTGTCAAACTCATTCTCATCAAGTAGGTTATCATCATTTGCGTCCCAGTCGCCATAGCTTCTGTTAGAGGCGAATGTTGTACCAAATCTGTCATTGTCCCAGGTGTCGGCCACCTCTGTATCGGGTGTAGTTGCGACTACCTCCGTATCATCGGCTGTTTCAGTAGCTTCACCGCCGCAGGATACTAAACCTGTCATAAGTGTAAAGCAAAGACCAGTACCAATACATTTTATTAAATTTAAATTTCCTGTTTTCATAGTTAATAGGGTTTTAAGTTAATCAAAATATCATTCTATATTAATATTTACGTTAATGAACTCCGAATTGGTTTGAATAAAACAAATTTAAGAGTAAAACACCCATCAGAGTAAGGAAAATGGGGCCGTGTGCAAGTGTATAAAACAAAATGTCACATAAAAAGAAAGGAATTTATAGTACTTTACCTTTAGCGATTTCAAAGTAGACCTCCGCCCCTCCTGGCTTAAGTCTTAAGCGCAACGTGGCTTATGAATTTAATGCCGGCAAGTCTGAAGCCTTGCCACCATGCACCCGCACAAGTGACACTTCTCGCTATATTTGCACCAGTTTTACTACTAAAAAAGGAGCCGCTGCCAGTGCTTTCGCACCAACAGCGGCTCTTTAGAAGTATAAAAGCGGACTACTTCAGCACCTCTACGTCAATGTAGCTATCGTTGAAAATGGTTTCGGTGGCTTTTACATAATCACTTGCCTCGGCTTTGTAGGGGTTATCCACGAACTTCTGCGGGTTGCGGGCAAAGAGCGGAAAATCGGTGCTTTGCACCTGAATCATGATGCGGTGGCCTTTCTTGAAGGTATGCAGCACGTCCTGCAGGCGCACGTTCACATCCGTTTTTTGATTTGGCACCAATGGCTCCGGCTTTTCAAAGCTATTGCGGAAACGAGCAGGCATGATCTCGGAGCGCACCAGTTGCCAGTAGTTGCTCAGGATGATGTTCTTGTTGGGCATATAGTCGTTGTTCTCCGTATCGCCCGGATATACGTCGATGAGCTTCACGATGAAGTCTGAGTCCGTACCCGTAGAGGCTACTTTCAGGTGCGACATGATCTCGCCGCCAAGTGTTACGTCCTTATCCAGCACATCAGTTTGGTACACCAGCACGTCGGGGCGGCGGCCGGCAAAGCGCTGGTCTTCGCTCATATAGTTGTGCGGCGTAAAGCCCATGGTGGTGGTATTGTCTTCGGTGTAGGGCACGGGCTTGTCCGGGTCGCTCAGGTAAGAAACAGAACCGGCAGCAGCAGGCGCCGTCATGCTAATTTTGCCATCGGCGCCCAGGTACAACTGCTGGTGCGCCACATTAGCGGCTGGCCACTGGTCAAAGGTTTGCCATTCTTTCTTGCCCGTATCAAACATGTAAGCTACCGGTAAGTCACTGTTTTTGTCGCCGTTGCCTTTCAGGAAATGGTGGAAGAATTTCGCTTCAATATTCTTCTGATAAAAAGTTGCGATGCTATCACCGAAGTATACATTGCTGTGCATGGTATGGCCTGTTTCGCGCGACCAACGGCCGTGGCCGAACGGCCCCATCACAATAGAGTTATAGGCCTGCGGATCTGACTTCTTGATCGTCTTGAACAGCTTCAGTGGGCCTGTCAAGTCTTCGGCATCAAACCAGCCGCCCACAAACATGATGGCCGGCTTTACCTTGCCGTAATGCGGCGGCAGGCTGCGCTTCTTCCAGAATTCGTCATAGTTAGGGTGATTAATGGTTTCCTGCCAGTAAAAGTTATCGTGGTAATACTTGTCGGCATTGGTCAGCGGGCCCAGGTCCAGGAAAAACTGGTAGCCGTCTTTAGTGTCAGGCTTGATCATCTGGGTCGTGTACCAGGCTTTGCTGGTGGTATCGGTTTTCTGCACGCCAAACACCGGATATGTAAAAAAGTAGCTCTCCAGGAAAGCGCCATTGTGATGAAAATCATCAAAAAAGAAATCCGAGATCGGTGCCTGTGGCGAAGAAGCCTTCAGCGCCGGGTGACCGGACAGAATGCCCGCAGCGGCATAGAAACCCGGATAAGAAATTCCCCACTGCCCCACGTTGCCATTGTTGCTATCCACGTGCTTTACCAGCCAATCAATGGTGTCGTAGGTATCAGAGGCTTCGTCTACGTCTTTTTTCCCTTTCTTATTGTCGATGATCGGCGTCATATTTGTCCAGGTACCTTGGCTTTTATAGCGGCCGCGTACGTCCTGGTACACGAAAATGTAGCCTTCTTTCATCATCGTTTCAGAAGGCCCCAGGTGCTCCGGGAACTTGTTTGCGCCATATGGAGCAATGCTGTAACAGGTGCGCTGCATCACCATCGGATACTTCAGCTTTTTGGATGCGTCTTTGGGTGTATAGATCGAGGTGAACAGTTTCACGCCGTCGCGCATGGTAATGTATACATCCTGCTTGTTATAATGCTCCTGGGCATAGTTGTTTTGGGCTGATACGGTGCCGTAGAAAAGCAGCGCCAGCAACAACAGTAAATATCTTCTTTTCATTAATGAGTTATTAGGTTAGGTGATAAATTTAATAGTATAAAAAGCGTCTCCAGTTTAGCTCGTTTGTTCTTAAACAGGAGCATACCGCTAATTAGCGAGGTATTTGCATGAATACGATTCGTTTACATACTGGCCAGGAAGAAGACAGGTATAATTGTTTATACTTGTATGCCGCTCTAGCAGTGCCATTCTCGGGCTATACTTGCCTGTTCCATAAGCTGCTTTTTCGCTCCCCGCCAAATTTGCTGCTATGCAAATTATGAAAAATACAGCTCCCAGAAAATAAATGCTGTTGCAACTAGCTTCTTGGGAAATTACTTAGGAAGTAAGCAGGGGGTAAACTGACCGGTAATAATCCTGTAACGGCACATCACCTATCAGAGATGGCTAATTAAAAACATTGTGGCAAAACAAATCAGAATTCCATACTTACCAGGGCAGGTAGTACCGCCTTCCCTGTCTCAAAGCTGCTGGTTCGCCTGATAATTTCCTCGCCTCTTTAAGAGAATACAAAATACTGAATCTCGTTTCCGTCCTAAAACTTATGTATACCTTTCCAGCCTAACGGCGTAGAAACAGCAAGTCTGTCGTAATTGGATGAAGCATCGATTACGGACTATTTCTATTCCTCAAACTATAAAAATCATACATGCAGCTATTTTACTTAATACAGGAGCAGATTGCCAAACCCGTTCAGGAAACGCACCACAGCGGCGTTGAAGATACTGTGATCAGCGCCGTACAATGGCTAAAACTGGGGGTTGAAACGATCGGCGCCCTGATCATCGGCTTAGGCGTTTTGATCGCCGCCTACTATTTTATAAGAGCCCTTATTCCGCCGCAGGTGCAAAGTTATAATAAGATACGTCTGGTGCTGGCCCGTTACCTGGCGCTGGCGCTGGAGTTTCAGTTGGGCGCCGATATTCTCTCTACTGCCATTGCTCCTTCCTGGGACCAGATAGGTAAGCTTGGCGCCATAGCTGTGATTCGAACGATGCTCAATTATTTTCTGACCAAGGAAATGGAGGAAGAACGGGAGGCCACCGGCGAAGGTGATGACCGGACTTTAGCACCCTCCTCTCCTCCCGTAAAAGAATAACCGCTTCGCTGTGATTTTGTAACAGCTCGTGCCAGCCCCGTTCTGTAGCTCTTTACAAAGGAGCGACAGGCAGAGAAACTTACAGCAAGCGTAACTCTGAAAAGCTTTTAGCAGCTCCCACTTCTGTAGGGCCGCTACCGCTATCCAACTCTTTTTCGTACTTTTGCCGTGTACTTTACAAGCGTTTCTGCCTGGTGCTCCCTTTACAGCGCCTCCACTTTAAGCGCCTACACAAGCCATGGAACCGATCAGATTAAATAAATTTATAAGCGATACCGGCGCCTGCTCCCGCCGCGAAGCCGACAGGCTGATTGAACAAGGCCGCGTAACCGTGAATGGCAAACGACCCGAAGTAGGCGCCAAGGTAAAGCCCAAAGATCAAGTGCGCGTAGATGGCAATTTGCTGGAGGTAGATGCCATAGAACCGATATACCTGCTCCTAAACAAGCCCGTTGGTATTGAGACCACCACCGATACTTCGCAGCGCGACAACATCATCAGCTTTACAAATTACCCGGAGCGAATTTTCCCTGTTGGCCGCCTTGATAAAGATTCCGAAGGTCTCATCATCCTGACTAACGACGGTGACATCGTAAATAAGATCCTGCGGGCAGGCAATCGGCATGAAAAGGAGTATGTAGTAACCGTAGACAAGCCCATCAACGCGGACTTTGTTGAGAAGATGAGCAATGGCGTAGCTATACTTGGGGTAAATACAAAAAAGTGCTTTGTAGCGCAGGAAGGCCCTAACAAGTTTAGGATCATACTTACTCAAGGCATGAACCGCCAGATCCGCCGCATGTGCGAAGCGCTTGGCTATGAAGTGCAAACCCTGCAGCGCACGCGCATCATGCATTTGTCTCTAAAGAAGTTACCCCTGGGCCAATGGCGCAACATGACGGAAGCAGAAGTTGCTGAATTGCAACGACAAGTGGCTGGCTCTACCAAAACCGAAGAAGGCTCTGGTGGCAAGAAACGGACTGATACTGACGATCTCCCTGCCAAAAGAAACAACAATAAGGCGCCGAAAGCTTCCTCCACCAACAGACCTGCCCGGTCTGGCGTAACTCCAAAGAACAATGCCAAAGGACATGCTGCGCCGAAGCGCGACAAGCCGAAGAGCAGCGCCGGAAGCGGCAGAGGGGCGCGTGGAGCGGCTAAAAACAGCTCCGCTGGAGGTGGACGAAGAAGTGGCACGCCTAAAAGTGGTAAGCGGCGTTAAGCGGCAGTTCTGTGTTCTCTCTAAGTGGTATAAGTATACGGTTCTCATCATCAACACCTTTCTAGACTTAGGTTAAAGTGCTGTTAGCTTTATACCTTTCAGCGCTTACGTACCTGTCAAGATCTCTGCAGTAGGTTAATCAATCCTATTCTCGTAATTTCGTATCTTATTAAAAGGCGCTTAGAAAGCAGGCAGCTGAACAGCAGCTTGTATATCTCGCCCCAACATCGAATGGAAAAAAGATTAAATAAATTTATTAGTGATGCCGGTTTCTGCTCCAGGCGCGAAGCCGACAAGCTGATTGAAGAAGAACGGGTGACGGTAAACGGCAAACTACCGGCCCCGGGCACTAAGGTGACTGCCAAAGACAAGGTAAGGATTGATGACCAGCTGCTGCAGGTGCGGGAGGAGGAACCCGTTTTTCTTGTGTTCAACAAGCCCGCCAACATGTCGGCCAACGCTGACCCGGGGGTACGCGACAACGTGGTACGCGCCATCAATTACCCCGCTTCCATACTTCCTATCGGCCACCTGGAACGAGAGGCTGAAGGGCTCCTTTTCCTGAGCAACAACAGCGAGTTGGTACGCAAAATGACACGTGCCGATAACAGGTATGAGAAGGAGTATATTGTAACGGTAGACAAGCTGCTTGCGCCTGATTTTATTCAGAAACTAAGCAGCGGTGGTGCGGAAGAAGCGGGTGAGGCAAAGAAGAAGAATCATATCTCCAAAGAAGGCTCGGCGCGATTTAGAATCATCCTGCAACCCGGTACGAATCATAACATCAGAAGAATGTGTGAGTCGCTGGGATATCGTGTAGTGCACCTGGAGCGCGTACGCATTAACAACATAACACTGGCAAAGCTCGCCACCGGTTTCTGGCGTCAGCTGACCGCACAGGAGGTAGAGGAACTGGTACAGGTAGCTATAGCCGGTAAAGGTACCCTAAATGGACAGCTTGAAAAAAGAAACACTTACCAGAAAGCCTTCTCAGCTGCGGGTGGGCACTCAAAAGGACGTAGCGCCAGCGCTAAACCCGACCGCTCAGGAGCTGCCGGTAAAGGCCGGCCTGAAAATACTACCTCCAAGCGTAACAACACTGCGAAAAGCAGCTCAGGCGCTGCAGGCAGAAAAACTTCGGCCAGTGAAGGCTTTAAAGATTCATCAGGCAGAGGCCGTAAACCCGGTGGAGCGACGCCTGGCAAAAGAACGCCGGCAGGCCGCTCAGGTAGCAAAAGCAGTACTCCCCGCGGAAACTCCGGCAAGCAACGTTAACATCAATTATTTAAGCAAAGCGCCTGCAAGATTATGTGCAGGCGCTTTGCTTTTATACGTCAGGTACAACTTCTTTATTTCGGATTTTGAGCTTGCAGCTCACCGCGCACTAACCTGCCCGAGGTGGTGATGCTTTCCAAGGGCCAACCCCCGAGTGTACTGGCACCAGGCTTCAGGGCAGAAGCTGATTCCAGTTTATCTGCAACTGACCAGTTGCACCACGAAATATGATACCGGTCTAGAAAATGCCACCACGCCCTTGTTTCCGCTTCATTTACAGGACCATCGCCGCTGGCTTCGCAGGTGCCAAATTCTGTTACCATCAGCGCCACGCCACTGTCCAGCGCCTTCTGGGCAATATCCCGCAGCTCCTTTTTGTGCGTTGCAGCATAAAAGTGTAATGTATAAGCTACGTTCTTGTCTGCTATCGGATCGGCAGCAGCCTCATCTACCCGCTGCGACCACTCAGGCGTGCCGCAGATAATAAGGTTGTCCGGGTCGTGCTCCCGGATAGCGGCAATCACAGCCTCACTATACGGCTTTATCACCCCCGACCAGGGCACATCAACCGGCTCGTTATAGATTTCATAGATGACATTGGGTTGATGACCGTAGCGCCGTGCCATCTCTGAAAAGAACGTTTTAGCTTCTTCTGTATGATCCTGCGCGTGATGATCATGCCAGTCGATGATGACGTACATGCCTTCCCGAATGGCCCCATCTACTAAAGCCATCACCTTCCGTTGCTCCTCCTCAGGGTGGGTCAGGTAACCCCCTGATTCAATGCCCATCGCCGCCCGCACAATGGTTGCACGCCAGTCATTCTTAAGCCAGGCCACCGTTTCAGGATTATAATATTTGCCCTGCCACTGGCTCCAGAAATAAGACATACCCCGCAGCTGTACCGGGTTACCTCTTTTATCTACAATGCTGTTCCCCTGCACCTGTAGTTGCCCGTACCGCTCCACAGGTGTATCCGTTTTTCCTGTTCTGAAATCTTGCCTGGCAGTACTGCACCCCATACAAAAGACCAAAAGTGCAACGATGGCGCTATTACCGAAAGCACGTAAACAAGTATAATATGTAACCATGTATAAGATTTTAAGGCGTAACACTAACTATACGAGCACCGCAATAAATAGCTGACAGGCTTCGCTTCTGATCATTAATAAGGCAAAATGATCAAAGCAGCATTATAAAAAAGCCCCGGCGAATTTGCGCCGGGGCTTTTTTATAATGCTGGGTGTTGTTAATGTTCCCAGGTCCCCATCTTGCCCAATTGATAATCGCGGAAGGCCTCGCGTATCTCATTTTCCGTGTTCATTACAAAAGGACCGTGCGATACGACCGGCTCGTTGAAAGGCTGAGCATGTCCGAAAAGGAGCACGGCATCTTCCAGCGCCTCCACCTGGAGTTCCTCCCCCTCGTTTTCAAATTCTACCAGGTGCAGTTTCTCTACTGTTTCGCCATTCACCTTTACTGCCCCGCGCACAACATAAAAGAAGATGTTTCGCGCTGCTGCCACTCGCGTAGTAAAGCGGCTGCCTTTTTCCATGTCGATGCTGCTCATGCTGATGTCGCTGAGCGAATCGATGGGGCCTTTCACATCTCCCCAGGTGCCGGAGACCACATGGACCTTCACCTTTCCACCATCTTCGGTGGCCGTTGGAATCTGGTCTTTCTGAAGCCCGACATACTTGGGCTCCACCATTTTATATTTTGCCGGCAGGTTAAACCACAGCTGCAGGATCTCCAGCTTGCCTCCCTTCTTTTTGAAGTCATCAGAAGAGATCTCTGCGTGAATTAGTCCGCGGCCGGCGGTCATCCACTGCACGCCTCCGGCCTCAATCACACTTTGCCCGCCGCCAGTATCCTGGTGCATGATGTCGCCTTCCAGAATAAAGGTCAGCGTTTCGAAGCCCCTGTGCGGGTGCGGCCCGAAAGGCAGCCCGCGGTTGTTGGGGCCATACTGCTGTGGGCCATGGTGGTTGAGGAACAGGAAAGGGTCGATGTACTCGACCTCGCGTGTGGGTAATGCCCGATACGTGATCAGATCATCTACCGGGGCCGAAATGGCTTTGTATTGCTTTTTGATTTTTCGCATAGTCACTAGTTAATAATTGCGCTTATACTATATATGATCAGGTGCTAAAACTTATACTTACCCGAACAGGTCGGAGGACAGATAGCGGTCGCCGCGATCGCAGATAATGCAGACAATGACGCCCTGCGTTAGCTCATCGATGAGTTTGGTGGCGACATGCACGGCACCTCCGCTGCTCATGCCGGCAAAAATGCCTTCCTCGCGGGCCAGCCGCCGGGTCATGGCCGTTGCCTCCTCCTGTGATACGTCTATCGTGCGGTCTACCCGTTCTGCTTCAAATATCTTTGGCAAGTATGCTTGCGGCCAACGCCGGATGCCAGGTATCTGCGAGCCTTCCAGGGGTTGCGCCCCTATGATCTGCACGTCCGGGTTCTGCGCTTTCAAGTAGCGCGACACCCCCATGATAGTGCCCGTCGTGCCCATCGAGGACACAAAGTGCGTTACGGCGCCCTCAGTGTCATTCCAGATCTCAGGGCCGGTGGTGTGCACATGGGCCAGGTAGTTGTCTGGGTTGGAGAACTGGTCCAGCACCAGGTAACCGCCTTTTGCCACCTGTGCATGCACGTAATCAATAGCCCCTTCCATCGCATGCTCAGCGGGTGTTAGGATCACCTTTGCCCCATACGCTTCCATGGTCAGCACGCGCTCTTTGGTTGCGTTGGCGGGCATTACCACTTCTATTTCTACGTTGAAAAGCCGCGCAATCATGGCCAGGGCGATGCCGGTATTGCCGCTGGTGGCCTCTATCAATTTTACACCGGGCTTCAAATCGCCGCGGTCCAGGGCACCTTTGATCATACTATAAGCGGCTCGATCTTTCACGCTGCCGCCGGGGTTATTGCCTTCCAGTTTAGCCAACAGCCGAACGCCCGGCTTGGTATTAATGTGCGTTAGTTCTACCAGCGGCGTATTGCCTATATAATCGAGTACAGTGGGCATAAAAAACTCTTGTTGTTACAGTTAATGTATCAACAGCAAATGTAAGCGTTAGTTTTTGTATCTCCGCATACCGCAAGTCAGGGCATTTCCTATTCTTCTAAAGCGCCATACTCATACTTAACATAACTATCCCACCCATACAATATGCATAACTGGACATCTGCTGTTGCTGGCTGTGAGTTAGTGCTGCAGCATGTTTAACAAAGCTTCGGCAGCAGGCTCCGATGAGGCCGGATTCTGGCCCGTAATCAGCAGCCCATCAGTGACCACATAGGGCTGCCAATCCTCTACTTTGGAGTAATTCCCGCCGAGTTCCTTCAGCTTATTTTCGACAAGGAACGGCACAATATCTGTGAGTTTAACAGCAGCCTCTTCGGTGTTGGTAAAGCCCGTCACTTTTTTGCCTTTCACCAGTGGCTCTCCATCGGGGGTTTTGGCTTCGGCTAGCACGGCCGGGCCATGGCACACGGCAGCAATGGGCTTCTGCTGCTTATAAAAATCGCCGATCAGCTTAATGGAGTCCTGATCGTTTGCCAGATCCCACAGTGGTCCGTGGCCACCGGGATAGAAGATGGCATCAAAGCCCTCCGCTTTTACGTTGTGCAGCTTTACGGTCTTAGCAAGTTTATCAAGCAGCTCTTTATCATGGTAGAAGCGCTCAGTTGCCGAAGTCTGGGCCGTTAGCGCCTCGCTTTTCGGATCGATAGGTGGCTGTCCGCCTTTGGGGGAAGCCAACGTAATGTTGACGCCTGCATCAGCCAGGGTATAATAAGGAGCGGCAAGTTCTTCTACCCAAAAGCCGGTTTGCTGCCCGGTATCTCCCAGTTTAGCATGTGAGGTTAGCACAAATAATACATTCATAGTTACACTTTTTGGTTGCTTCAGCTTATGTGTACGAAGCATCAGGCTTTGAGTGGGATTTCCCTGCTGTTCGTACCCTAAAACGGAGTCTAAATACATATTATACTACTCATGTATTGCTGCTCCGCTCTATTTATGTGCAGATCAGGCCATGAGTTCAACAACTTAAGCCGGTCCTAATGCGACAAAGGTTTTTAAGTAAAAGATCGTATCTTCAACTTTGCAGGTAATCCGTTTTCAAGAGAGAAGCTTTTCAAAGATGAAAAGAAAGTAGTTATGCTAAACGTAAAGCATCACTCCCATTTTGCAATTTATACCTGTTAAGATTCTCATAAGCCAACAAGCTTAACCGACCAAAAGAACTGCATGAAGAAAATTGTTTCTCACCTCACCTTTCAGGTAATTGTGGCCATACTAGTAGGGGTGCTGGTTGGCATGAGTTTTCCAGGCTTTGCGCCTACCGCCAAGCTCATCAGCCAGACGTTCATTAACATGATCAACATGCTGATTGCGCCCATCATTTTCTTCACCATCGTGTTGGGCATTGCCCATATGGGTGATATGCGGAAGGTAGGGCGAGTGGGTGGCAAAGCACTGCTATACTTTGAGGTAGTCACGACCTTTGCTATTGCCATTGGAGTGGTTATAGCCAATGTGCTGCGCCCTGGCAGTGGCGTAGCAGTAGCTGCCGGCGACGTAGCGGAGGTAGCTGCCTATACTACAAAAGGTGCCGCTGGTATTAACTGGGGTGAGTTTGTGGCGCATATTGTGCCGCATAACCTGTTTGCCTCCTTTGCCGAAGGCGACATCCTGCAAATCCTGTTCTTTGCCGTGCTCTTTGGCTTCGGCCTGAACCGCATGGGCGCTGCAGGCGCTTCGCTGCTCGTCACCTTCGACAAGATCTCCAAAGTATTCTTCAACATCATGAAGTTTGTGATGCTTTTAGCGCCGGTGGGAGCTTTTGGCGGCATGGCTTTCACGGTGGGTACCTATGGCCTGGAGACACTGCTGCCCATGGGCAAACTTATGTTGTCGGTATACCTGACGATGGCCCTTTTTATTTTTGGCGTACTGGGCCTGCTCTGCTATTTCTATAAATTCAGTATCTGGCAATACTTGAAATTTATTCGCGAAGAGATTCTGATCGTACTAGGTACCTCCTCCTCAGAATCGGTGCTGCCAAGTATGATGACGAAGATGGAGCGCTTCGGCTGCTCAAAATCGGTGGTGGGACTTGTGATCCCGACAGGCTATTCTTTTAACCTGGATGGCACAGCTATTTACTTGTCTATGGCTACGCTTTTCCTGGCGCAGGTCTACCACATTGACCTTTCGCTGGGGCAGCAACTCACCATTATCGGGGTGCTGATGATCACCTCCAAAGGAGCGGCGGGCGTTACCGGAAGCGGCTTCATTGTGCTGGCATCTACCCTTTCGGCGCTACAGGTGATACCGGTAGAGAGCATTGCCATTCTTCTGGGGGTAGATCGTTTTATGTCGGAGGCCCGTGCCATTACCAACATGATTGGCAACGGCATTGCAACCGTTATCATCGCTAAAAGTGAGGACGAGTTCAGCGAAATGGCTTACCAAGCAGCCATAAACCCGCAGAATACACTCGACCTGATCGAAGAAGAACCAGAAGGCATCGGGAGAAGCGAGCGTTATTCCTAAAGGTAAGAGCTTGTCTGCCGCCAGCATTTTCCTCCTGTGCAGCAATATTGCTTTTAACCGGCTCACGTTCTTTTATAACCTCTAAAGCCAGTGCGAAAGCTAAATCCTACTGTCCTTGATAGGATTGATAAAAAAATTTAAGCGCGTTAAATAATTTTCTCAGCGTTGACCCTTCTTCAAATAGTTTTGCAGAAGAATATGGCTGCTAAGTTGTAAATTGCAGGTATAGTTTACCTAGTCAGCAAGCCTATCCGAAAGATCATCCACATTGATATGGACGCTTTTTTTGCGTCGGTGGAGCAGCGCGATAACCCGGAGCTGCGCGGAAAACCTGTCGCCGTAGGTGGTTCCAAAGCACGGGGCGTTGTGGCTGCTGCCAGCTACGAAGCCCGCAAGTATGGCGTGTACTCGGCCCTTGCTTCCAGAATCGCTGCGCAACGGTGCCCCCACCTCCTCTTTGTGAAGCCCCGCTTTGACGTATACAGTGCCGTATCGCGCCAGATCCGCGAGATCTTCCATACTTATACTGATCTGGTAGAGCCGCTGTCGCTGGACGAAGCTTACCTGGATGTAACTGAAAACAAGATCGGCATGCCCTCGGCCACAATCATTGCCAAGGAAATAAAGGTTCGTATTCTGGCTGAAACAGGTCTAACCGCTTCGGCAGGCGTGTCTTTCAACAAGTTCCTGGCTAAGATCGCCTCTGACATGAACAAGCCCAACGGCCTGACGTTGGTGACACCCGATAAGGCGGAGGCGCTGGTAGCCAGCTTGCCGATTGATAAGTTTCATGGCATCGGCAAAGTAACGGCAGCAAAGATGCAGGCCATGGGCATCGTAACAGGTGCTGATTTGCGCGAACGATCGGAAGAGGAACTGATCCGCAACTTTGGCAAGGTAGGCCGCTACTATTACCACATTGCCCGCGCCGAAGACAACCGCGACGTGCAACCGCACCGCATCCGCAAGTCTATTGGCTCAGAGCGCACCTTTGATGTGGACCTAGTAGAAGAAGCTGATATGCTGGAGCGCCTGCAGTACCTGGCCGAGGAAGTAGCCGGGGACATGGCACGACTACAAGCCTCCGCTAAAACCGTGACGCTTAAAATAAAGTACTTCGATTTTACGCTGAACACCCGCAGCCGGACCTACCTCAGCGCATTCAACAGTGCCGATGCCCTCTATACCATTGCCCGTGAATTGCTCCAAGCGCCCCAACTGCCGCAGTATCCGGTGCGCCTGCTGGGCATTAGTGTCTCTTCGCTCCTCTACCAGCACGACCGCCTGCAGGAAGGTTATCAGCTTACGCTGGAGTTTTAACATCCCCCTTGCCGCACTACTATCAGCCATCCTGCGCAGCAGATCAGAAAAAAATCACTTACACGCCCAAGTATAACTGAACCCCTTTAACCAAATAAGAATACATTGCCTCCAAAGAAAGACAATGCTCATGTAAACCACGCTAGAAATTACCTCATATCACTTGAAAATAAACAAAGTTCTCTTAAGCAAGCACACAACTCCGAAGCCGAGGTCAGGATAATGAAATATTTACCGTAACTTTGCAGCCCATAAGCTTAACCCAAACTTATGGCTGCTAAATATATATTTGTTACAGGGGGCGTGACCTCCTCCCTCGGTAAAGGTATCATTTCCGCTTCACTCGCCAAGTTGCTGCAAGCGAGAGGCTACTCTGTAACTATTCAAAAATTCGATCCTTACATTAACATAGACCCCGGAACACTGAACCCCTACGAGCACGGAGAGTGCTTTGTAACGGAAGATGGTGCCGAAACAGATCTTGACCTGGGGCATTATGAGCGTTTCCTGAACACTCCCACCTCGCAAGCCAATAACGTAACTACGGGTCGCATTTACTATAATGTGATCATGCAGGAGCGGGAAGGTGCTTTTCTGGGCAAAACTGTGCAGGTGGTGCCCCACATTACCGATGAGATCAAGCGCCGCCTGCTATTGCTGGGCCAAACAGGCGAATATGACATCGTAATTACGGAAATCGGAGGTTGTGTGGGCGATATTGAATCACTCCCCTTTATTGAAGCTGTGCGTCAGCTCCGTTGGGAACTGGGGGTGCACGAGTCCTGTGTGATTCACCTGACCTTGGTGCCGTACCTGAAAGCTGCCGGCGAATTAAAGACCAAACCGACCCAGCACTCCGTACGTGCGCTGTCGGAGGCGGGGGTGCAGCCGGACATTCTGGTATGCCGCTCCGAGTACCCGATTCCGATGGAGATGCGTAAGAAAATAGCGCTGTTCTGCAACGTAAAGACTAATTCAGTGATCGAGTCGCTGGATGCGGAAACGATTTACGATGTGCCGCTGCTGATGCGCAAAGAAAAGCTGGACGAACGTGTAATCAGCAAATTGAAGCTGACGCATAAAGCCGAACCGAACCTGGAGAGCTGGAAAGAGTTTCTGGGACGCCTTAAAAACCCGACAGCAGAAGTAAATATCGCGTTGGTAGGCAAGTATGTCGAGCTGCCAGATGCTTATAAATCCATCATCGAGTCGTTTATACATGCGGGTGCAGCCAACGAGTGCAAAGTAAATATTAAGTGGTTTCAGTCAGAGAACATCAACGGCGAGAATGTGGCCGCGCTGCTGGGCACCATGGATGGCGTGCTGGTAGCCCCGGGTTTTGGCGAGCGTGGCTTTAAAGGCAAGCTGGAAGCGATCCGTTTTGTGCGCGAAAACAATATTCCATTCCTGGGCATTTGCCTGGGCATGCAATGTGCCGCCGTAGAGTTTGCCCGTAACGTGCTGGGTCTGGCAGATGCCGCCTCGACAGAAATGGACCCGAACACGCCGCACCCGATCATCGATATGATGGCTGATCAAAAAGAAATCACGCAAAAAGGCGGCACTATGCGATTAGGTGCCTATACTTGTGAACTAAAAAAAGGCTCCAAGGCTTATTCTATTTACGGGAAGGCCAAGATATCTGAGCGTCATCGCCATCGTTATGAGTTCAATAACAAATACTTAGCTGACTTTGAGCAGGCGGGTATGCTAGCAACAGGCATTAACCCGGCCACCGGACTGGTAGAAGTAATCGAGCTGCACACACACCCGTGGTTTGTTGCGGCGCAGTATCATCCGGAACTCAAAAGCACGGTATTAAACCCCCATCCGCTCTTTGTTAAATTTGTAAAAGCGGCCATTAATTTCGCTAAATCTAAATAAGCAACATACACACAAATCAACAAGTATTAAATGGATAGAAATCAAGCGATTGGCTTTGGATTGATTGCCGCACTTCTGCTGGTATATTCTTTCTTTTTCGCAGGAAAGAAAGAGGAGACAGCACCGAAGGCTGCTACCGAGCAAACAGCCAGAGTACAACACCTTACTGACACAACCGCAATTGCTGCAAACGACTCACTCACGCAGGCCCGCAAGGCAACCGCGCTGGGCGTTTTTGGGGCTGCAGCAACTGGCGAGGCCACCAGCACCACCATCGAGAATGAGAATGTACAGATCACGTTCAGCAGCAAGGGTGGCCAGGTAAAAAAAGTAGTCCTAAAGAACTATAAAACCTACCAGGGAGAGCCCCTAGTGTTGTTCGACAGCAAGAGCAGCGATACAGATATTTCCTTCACCACTTCGGACGGAAAGCAAGTGCAGCTCTCCGATCTATACTTCAAGCCGTCAGCTATCCAGAACGTGCAGGCCACTACAGGGCCTGCCAAAACAATTACCTATCGTGCCAGCATTGGCAACGGCCAGTACATCGATCAGGTGTATACGTTGTATGATAATAGCTTTCAGCTAGGCTATAAGCTTAATTTCAACGGCTTCAATGGCCAGATCAGCGGCAACAACATGACGCTTACCTGGACCGACCGCCTGAAGCAACTGGAGCGTGACATCCAGCAAAACCGCCGCAAGTCCACGATTAATTACTACACTGTTGCCGATGGTTTTGAGAAGCTGAGCATCTCAGACAAGGAACAGACGGAGAATGTGCAGGAGCCGATCAAGTGGGTTGCTAACAAGCAAAACTTCTTTACAGCGGGCATTATTGCCGGCAACAGCTTCTCCGGCGCTACGATGACAACGGCCCTGGACCCGGCCGACTCGGCGGTGGTAAAAGCCTTTTCTTCTAAAATTCTGATACCGACGCAGGATGTGCTAAGTGGCAAAGGCGAGTTCATGTTCTACTTTGGCCCGAACGATTACCAGATCCTGAAGCACGTGGGCAATGATTTTGACCGCAACCTGGACCTGGGCTGGGGCATTTTCTCTTACGTGAACCGCTGGCTGATCATCCCGGCCTTCGACTTCCTGGAGAACTACATCGCCAATTATGGTATCATCATCATTCTGCTGGTGCTCTACATCAAAACCATCCTCTTCCCGCTTACTTACAAGTCGTATACTTCAATGGCGAAGATGAAGGTGCTGAAGCCAGAGATTGACGCCATCAAAGAGCGGAACGATGGCGACATGCAGAAGACGCAGATGGAAACCATGAAGCTGTACCAGGAGATGGGCGTGAACCCGATGAGCGGCTGTATTCCAATGCTCTTGCAGATGCCGATCCTGTTTGCGATGTTCAACTTCTTCCCGAACTCCATTGAACTGCGCCAGGAGTCATTCCTATGGGCGACTGACCTCTCTACCTATGATGTGTTCCTGAAGCTGCCATTCGTGATTCCGTTCTATGGCGATCACGTGAGTTTGTTTACCTTGCTGATGACGGCTTCTACCATACTTTATACCTGGTCTAACAACCAGATAAACTCCACCATGCAGGGGCCGATGAAGTATTACAGCTACCTGATGCCGCTTATCTTCATGTTCGTGCTGAACTCCTACCCTGCCGGCCTGAGTTTATACTATTTCATGTCGAACATGGTGACGTTTAGCCAGCAGGCGCTTATCCGTAAGTTTGTGGACGAAGGCAAGGTGCGCGCCAAACTGGAAGAGAACAAGCACAAGCGCAAGGAGAAGAAGAAAACCGGCGGCCCATCATTTACCGAGCGGATGCAGGAAGCCATGCGTGCTGCACAGGAGAAAGAGCAGCAGAATAAAAAAGCTAAAAAGTAGATCCCTGCCGCGCCTGTGCACGGCCTGATCTAAGTATAAAAAAAGCCTCTCTGCCAGCCAGGAGGCTTTTTTTTATGGCTATACTTGCTGTAGAATCGTAAGAGAAATCAACACGTGTAGTATGAAAAAGATCCTGATAAAATCTACGCTGCTGCTACTGGTTTTTACCGCAGCAGCCTGCCACTCGGGCACCGACGAGCCTAAGAGTATCGCCAGCACCCACCCGAAACTGGAGAAGCAGCTGGCCCGGGATGCTGTGGAGACGCCTATCTCCTCAAACGAGAACCCGGACCTGTATGACCAGTACCGCATTACACTGCAGGAGTATGAAAACAGTGGCGACTATGCCGTGCAGGACATGTACCGCGGCCGCTTTTACCCGTTGGATGAAAGCAGCAGTACCGAAGCCCGCAAGTACAGAACTGCCCTGGCCCAGGGGCTGAAAGGAGGCGTGAATTTTGCCGGGCAGTATACGGTAGTAACCATAGGCTGCGGCACCGGCTGCCAGACGCACTATGTGGTGGACAGGCAAACTGGTAAAGTACTGGATAAAGTGCAGAGTAGTATAGGCGCCCGGTTTAATGCCAATAGCCGTTTGTTCATCATCAACCCGCCCGATTCTACTATTAGTTATGACCATTGCTACGACTGTTCTCCGCAGGCATTTATTTTTGAAAATGGCAGGTTTCGAAAAGTAGAAGCACCTAAAAAGTAATATGCATCTGTTTCAGCTACACCTTCGCACCTGTCTCAAAGCCGTTATACTACTCCTTATGGGAATTTTCTGCTGGAGCGGGTGCACTACTTCTGCCGTTTGCCAAACCTCAGCGGCCGGCCAGCCGGCAGAATCGCTGTTGTTCTTTCAAAAAACACCCTGCTACGGTACCTGCCCTGCCTACGATGCGATGATCTATGCCAATGGAAGTATAACGTACACCGGTTACCGGTACGCCCCTGTGCAGGATACCGTCCAGTTTTGCCTGCCTAAACAGGACCTGCAACAGCTGAAAAAAGATATCGAAGCACTCCACTACACCTCCCTCCAGGACAATTACCGCGCGCAACGCACCGATATGCCGTCCACTTATCTTACTTTTTACAAGGAAGGCCGCGAGGCAAAGCGCATCAGGCATCAGCAAGGTGGGCCGGAAGCGCTGCTCCAGTTTAAAGGAAAAGTAGAGCAGCTTTTTACAGACTTATTAGCAAAAAAGCTTGCAGCGGAACAGAAGTGATATCGGGTAGTACACTACATAAAACATATACAGTTCTTAGTCGTCCGGCCGTTTGTATAACTATATACATACTCTCCTGAAACTTTATCTTCTAATCAAATGGGAGGAAAATGCTTGATCTGTTAAGGACTTATACTATAAATGTGCCCGGAGTGATTGCCGATAAAGATTAGTCATGGCCAGAACAACTAAAGGTGTTAAAGTTAACGCTGCCGGCAGCCGGAATGGCGTAAGCTTGGAAATGAAAGGGGTAACGCGGAACACGCTTGACTTGAAAGTTTCGCCGGAGGACACAGGTGGAGAACTGGCTATATTTGAACAAACCGGACATACGCCTCATGGTGGACCTCCTTTGCACATCCACCCTTTTCAGGATGAAATATTTTATGTACTGCAGGGCGAGTACCTGTTTCAGGTAGGCGATGAGCAGTATGAACTGAAAACCGGTGATACTATTTTTCTCCCCCGCCAGGTTCCGCATGCCTTTATACAACTCTCAGATGAGGGCAAAGTACTGGTCATCTACCAGCCAGCAGGTAAAATGGAAGCGTTTTTCAGGAAAACTGCTGCCTGGACCTCGCCCCCTTCAGCAGAAGAAATTGCACGAACCTTTGCTGAAAACGACATGCACGTGGTTGGTCCTCCTTTAAGGCTTAACTAACTAGCAAAATACCTTTCACGCCGGATGCCCGCTAACTCATTCTGCAACAAAGCGGTACAACTATTGCTATACTTTAGCTTACTTTGCCTTCTCTTTACTTTTTTAGAACTGAAAAGGCACTTTATTAAATAATTTGTATATTGAGTAAGCTTAGGTTGGCATTTTGCTGAAATCAAACACAGCTTAAACAACATGTAAGCGCAGGTGTTGTTTACACTAGTTTCAGACAAATATTTAACACGATATTTGTTGCTGATTAGCGGAGCAAGAAGCACCTTTGGCAGAAGAAAGCACAAACAGGGGCTCCCGAAGTTCCGGAACGTAGTTATACTTATATCAAGAACATCATTAACAGACATATGACCATGTGGCGTACCGTAATTATCGGAACAGGAAGCTATATACCAACCGAAGTAAAAAAGAACCAGGAGTTTACGGCTAATAGCTTTTACACAGAGAGCGCCGCACCGATTGACTCCCCTGCTGAAGTAATAGTAGAGAAGTTCAAGAAGATCACCGGCATTGCAGAACGGCGGTATGCAGCCCCACACCTCACCACTTCCGACATCGCCACGATCGCAGCCGAGCAGGCCCTGAAGGATAGTGGCATCGACCCCGAAACACTAGATGTGCTGGTAGTTGCGCATAATTTTGGTGATGTGATCAAAGGCACCATTCAATCGGATGCCGTGCCGTCGCTGGCCAGCCGCGTAAAGCACAACCTGCAGATCAAGAACCCGAATTGCGTTGCTTATGATATTCTTTTTGGCTGCCCGGGCTGGATACAGGCGCTGATACAGGTAGATGCTTTTTTTAAAGCAGGGATCGCCAAAAGAGCATTGGTAATTGGTGCAGAGACACTGTCGCGCGTCATTGATGATTACGACAGAGATAGCATGATTTTTAGTGACGGAGCTGGTGCTACGGTGGTGGAGTACAAAGAAGCAGAACAAGAAGGTAGCGGCATCCTGGCCAGTAGTGCTCTCAGCCACAGCAATGATGAGGCTTATTTCATCAACATGGACAAGTCCTACTCTCCTGACAGTGACCCTGATGTACGATACATCAAGATGAAAGGCCGCAAGGTGTATGAATACGCTATTAAAATGGTGCCAGAAGCCATGAAGTGTTGCCTGGATAAATGCGGCATAGGTATAACAGACCTGAAAAAGATTTTCCTGCACCAGGCAAACGAAAAAATGGATGAAGGAATGGTACAGGCCTTCTATAAGCTATACGGCACGCGGGATATTCCGGAAGATATTATGCCGATGAGCATTCATTACCTGGGCAACAGTTCGGTAGCTACCATTCCCACCTTGTACGATCTTGTGAACAAAGGAAAAGACGACAAGCATGAGCTACAGCCGGGAGATGTTGTGCTGTTTGCCTCTGTTGGAGCAGGTATGAACATCAATGCCATTTGCTACCGCGTATAAAGTCATACTTATAGCGCCTTTTTAGTAGCGCTTTACTGATAAGCTCATTAAGGTAACAGCTCCGGCCCCATCTGCTCCCGCTATTCTGATAAGCGGGAGCAGATGGGGCCGGCTTAATTTGGGGCTAACTGATGTTTTCTCCTGCCCATCTCTTTCTCACAGCAGTCGATTCCTCAGCTGCCTGTTTACTATCCGCTTCCGCGTGCCTGCATGCTTTCCGTGTCAAGTATAACTATTCTCCTGTTATACTATAGGGCTACCTAAATGTGCTATCAGGCAATTTATTCAGCATAGCTTGTGCCGGCCCTTAAGTTACCCAACAGGTCAGGCCGGGTGCTCCTACAAATTTAGATTATTTTAAACGTATAGCTCTCACACCCGTACAAATTAGAGAAGGCTTTCAGTAGCCCGCACACGGAAAAGCTATATTTCAATATGGCAATAAATTAAGAAAATGAGCAAACCATCAGATAAAATACAATCAGAATTCGACCAGAAGCTCCGCGAGAGTATGGCCGAAAAGCAGGCACGTATACCGGCTGATGAGCAGGTTGTTCCTGATGCAGTAAACACTGCTGCCAAGCCGGCTCCTGCAGCTTCTGCCGCGACAAGCCCTAGAGAAACGGAGGTTATTCCGGTAATTGAAGAGCAGGTAAACGTAAGCAAGCAGACGGTGGAAACAGGCAGGGTACACATCTCTAAAAGAGTACATACTGCTGAGGAGATAGTAGACGTTCCTACCGCTCATGAAGAAATTGACGTGGAGCGGGTGGCGGTAAATCGCTATGTGGAATCCGCCCCTGAAGTACGCTATGAAGGTGATACCACTATTATTCCCGTAATGCGGGAAGAGGCAGTGGTTGTTAAACGCCTTATTTTAGTGGAAGAACTGCACGTAACCAAACGCATTGTGCGAACACACGAACAGCAGCAGGTGTCCGTTCGCCGCGAAGAAATCGATGTCAATCGGGAAACAAACGACACGGATTTTGTAAACCAAGTCTGAAAACCAGACTTGTGTAATTTGTAACACTAAGCTAATTAAAACTATGGAAAAACAGACAGTAATAGGAATTTTCGATTATGGAGTAGACGCACAGATGGCCGCACAACAGTTAATGAAGAGTGGCATCCCTGATAATAACATTGATCTTGCCGTAAATGGCGCTCAGGAACGAGCAGCTAATGCAGAGTTGCGCAATACTCCGGACGCTAAAAATGAACAAGGAACAGAGAACTTTTTCGGTTCCCTGTTTAACGACCGTGATGAGTCCAGCAAGTATGCAGAAGTGGCAAAGCACGGTGCTGTATTAACAGTACACGCAGATTCAAAAGATCAGGCAAAGCGCGCAGCTGAAATGCTGGACAAGTGTGGTGCCATTGACGTGAACGACAGGGCGGAGAAATACCGCAGCGTTCCGAAGGAAAACAGGGCCAAGTGGATCAACTCTAATGCAGCCATACCTGTGGTAGAAGAAAAATTACAGGTAGGCAAACGTGAAGTAGAAACCGGTGGCGTACAGTTGCGAAGCCGTATTGTGGAGCGCCCGGTTGAAGAGCATCTGCGCCTGCGTGAAGAACACGTAAACGTAGAACGTCGCCCGGTAAACCGTCCGGCGAATGAGAAGGACCTGGCCGGCTTCAAAGACGCAGAGATCACCATGACAGAACACGCAGAGGTGCCTGTCGTTAACAAAGAGGCACGTGTAGTGGAAGAAGTACGACTCAACAAAGAAACCAATGAGCGTGATGAAACCATTCGTGGTACGGAACGCAAGCAGGACGTTGAAATCGATAAGTTAAAAGACCAACGTGATGATATGCGTAACAAGCGCGATATTTAATTGGATAGCTAAGAGCGTAAAAACTCTTCGGAATACAAAAGGGCAGCTGTTAATACGGCTGCCCTTTTTTTGTCGCCCCAATATGGTAATGTAATGGCCGCACTATCCCTAAACTTAAAGGCATTCATCCTATACTGTATACTTGCACTGTTTTCCGAGCGGATGAACTGTTTGCCTATACCTCCTACAGCTGCTTTAATTCATTAATTCAGCGTTTTGCCTTAACTTGCTACCGTTTAGGCTTGAAATTAACGATTGTTTACTTCCCGAAAATTATTCTCCTTTTACTTACAACTTGTATGAAATACCGGAACATCTTACTGGCAGCCCTGCTCCTTTTCTTCCTCCCTTACCGCTTGCAGGCACAAGATGCTGCTAATATCATACCCAAACCCTATCAGGTCAAAACGCTTCCGGGTAAGCCCGTAAAGCTCAACATTAAAAGCCGCATCTTTTATGATGCCATGTATAAACCACAGGCAGCGTACTTGCAGCAGCAACTGCAGGCACAAACCGGCTTACGGTTGCCTCTACTTCCGGTAAATGGCACTGCGCCGAAAGACGGTATCTACTTGGAGCAGGACACTGTTTCCGTTACAAAAAAAGAGATGTACCTGCTGCAGGCCGGCCAGGGAGCCGTAACGATAAAGGCCCGAAGTATAAACGGCATAGTCTATGGCATTCAGACACTGCTGCAACTGCTGCCATTGGAGCAGACCAGCAGCCTACAGGTGGAGCCGGTGCAGATCGTGGACTTTCCGCAATTTGCCTACCGTGGCATGCACCTGGATGTTAGCCGGCACATCTTTCCGGTAGCTTTTATTAAGAAGTACATTGATTACCTTACCTTTCACAAGTTTAACACCTTTCATTGGCACCTAACCGACGACCAGGGCTGGCGCATTGAAAGCAAAAAATATCCGAAGCTGAACACGATCGGCTCCTGGCGCAAGGCTACGCTCATCGGCCACTTCAACGATAAACCTGTCCGCTACGATTCTACCCGCTATGGGGGCTACTATACGCAGGAGCAGATCAAAGATATCATTGCCTATGCTGCTGTTCGGGGTATTACCATTATACCGGAGCTCGATATTCCGGGCCACAGCCGGGCCATTATCGCTGCTTACCCTGAACTGAGCACCCGCCCCGACACAACCTGGCAGGTAGCTACCACGTGGGGCATGTATAACCGGCAGAACAACGTGCTGGCTCCCCGTCCGGAAACTTTTGAATTTCTGAAAGGAGTTTTTGCCGAAGTAGCGGGCCTTTTTCCTTCTCCTTATATTCATATCGGTGGAGATGAATGCAGTAAGATGTGGTGGAAAGCGAGCCCGCAGGCACAGGAATTTATCCAGAAACACAACCTAAAAGATGAAAAGGGCCTGCAGACATACTTTGTGGAGCAGGTTTCCGGCTACCTGGCGCAACAGGGCAAAAAAGTAATTGGTTGGCATGAACTCCTGGAAGGTCATCTGGACTCCTCGACTGTGGTCATGGACTGGGCAGGTGATAAAGAAGCTGTTGCTGCTGCTATGGCCCATCATTATGTAATCATGACGCCCAGCAAACCCTTATACTTTGATAACTACCAGACCCTGGATCCGAACGACAGCCTGGCCATACATGGGTATAACCCGTTGGATGCCGTGTATGCCTTTACCCCTGTTCCGCAGTCCTTGAAGGGCAAGCCCGAAGCAAAGTATATATTGGGTGCACAGGCTAATGTATGGACCGAATACATGGCTTCGCCGGCCAAGGTAGAATACATGATCTTTCCGCGAATGACGGCACTAAGCGAAGCCTTGTGGTCGGCCCCCAGCCAAAAAGATTTCGCTGACTTTAAGCGGCGCCTGGCACAGAACATCATCCCACGGTATAAGTACTGGGGCAGTGCTTATTGCCACATGTATGCCGACTGGACCGTTACCAGCAAAGCTCCCGCTAAGTAAGACCATAGAACAGCAGGTATGCTTACTCTTTGCGGACATGCTCCAGCTTCAGCGTGTTCATGGGATTCGCCTCCAGGCCTTTGATGTTGTTCTGCGTCAGGCGGATAACTTCGTCGTAAAAAAGAACGATCACCGGGCACTCGTCTACTACAATCTGATCCATTTGCTGGTAGAGGCGCCAGCGCTTTTGGTTATCGCGCTCCAGTTTGGCCTGCTCGTATAGGCTGTCGAACCGGGCGTTCTTAAAATGCGTTTTATTAGGCCCTGCCGGCGAGAAGTTTTTGCTGTAGAACAGTGCCAGGTAGTTTTCGGCATCCGGGTAGTCACCCAGCCAGGATTTACGAAAGAAGGGTGCCCGCCCATTGTCCACTGTTTCCTGATGCGCGGGTGCCTGGTTGATGTCGATCTGCACCTGTACTCCTACTTCCGCCCACTTCTTCTGCATATACTCAGCCTGTTCTTTGTCTTCCTGCACGGTGCTCAGGCGCAACTGCAATGGATGCTGCGCGGAGTATCCGGCCTCCTGCAGCAGGACGACCGCTCGTTCGGGATCATAGCTGTACCCGCGCACCAGGCTGTCGTTGTAAGAGGGTAGCGAAGGCGGCACCATGCCGGAATGACCGGGTATACCAATGTTGTTGCGGAAGTAAGCGATCATCTCTTTTTTATTCAGCGCATAGTTCAGGGCCTTGCGTACACGTTTGTCCTGCAGTGCCGGATTTGGATTTTGCAGGTTCGTCGGGTCCAGCTGAAAGCCGATGTACTCGGTGTTCAGGTAAGGCACTTTTTGTACTGTAAACTTATCTTTAAAGTCATCCTGCACGGTGCCGTCGTTGTTCAGGATCATGTCGCGGGAGCCTTCTTTTATACCAGACAGAAAATCGAGCTTGCCCTGCATAAAGGTCAGAAAGGCAGACTTGTTATCAGTGATGAACGAGATCTGCACTGCATCTAAATATGGCAGCTGCTGCCCCAACTTATCCCGTTTCCAGTAGCGGGGATTGCGGTGCAGCACAATAGCATTGTCTTCATCCCACAACTCAAACTGAAAAGGGCCGGTGCCCACCGGGTGTGCGCGGAAGTCCTTGCCGTACTTCTCCACAGCCTCCTGCGGTACCACATAGGCATACGGCATCGTCAGAATCTCCATAAAAGCGATGAACGGCTGGTTCAGGTATATATTGAAAGTGCTGTCGTTAACAGCCTGAAAAGCAGTATCTGATATTCCGCCAACAGCATTGCGCAATACCTTGTCGTTAAATACCCAGGCGCCCGTGCTGGCAGTAGCAGGATCTACAATGCGCCTGAAACTATAGGCAAAATCCTGCGCTGTAACTTTACGCCCTTTGCCGTCCTTGAAAACCTTGCTATCATGAAAGTATACATCATTTCTCAGATGGAAAGTATACGTGCGGCCGTCTTCCGATATGTCCCAGCTTTTGGCGATCGCCGGGCCGGTTTCCAGGTTTTCATTCAATTCAACCAGGCCGTTGTAGAGCTGTGTTGTGGCCCAGATGTTGGCCTGATTCCGGGCAAAAGCAGGGTCTAAAGAGGTAAGTGCTTCGGGCTGATTATACCGAAACACTTTCTTTTCCGTTCCTCTGTTATCTGCGCCAGAGCAGGCGGCAAGCAGGACCAGAAGTGTGGATAAAAATACGCGCTGTGTTCTGAAATGCATCAGCTAAAATGGCTAAAAAAATGTATCTTTGTGAATGCCTATGCCTGCAGAAGCGGGCCGTAGGGAAAGTACTAAACTAGCAACAATATGCAAATAACATACTATGGACAGTCGTGTTTCCTATTCCAGATAGGAGAAAACCGGGTTCTATTCGATCCGTTTATTTCACCTAACGAGCTGGCCAAGGACATTGATGTAGATGGCATCAAAGCAGATTTTATCCTGCTCTCTCACGGCCACCAGGACCACGTGCATGATGTCGAGCAGATCGCCCGCAATAACAATAACTGCACCATTGTGGCAAACTTTGAGGTGGCGAACTGGTTCAGCAACAAAGGCCTGCAGAACACGCGCCCGCTAAACCCCGGCGGTAAAGTAACGCTTCCATTCGGCACCGTTAAAATGGTGACAGCCATACACTCCAGTTCCATGCCGGACGGTTCATACGGCGGTGTGGCCACGGGCTTTGTGATCGAAACAGAGAACCAGGCGTTTTACTTTGCCGGCGATACGGCCCTCACCTACGACATGAAGCTCATTCCGGAGCAGTTTGACCTGGACTTTGCATTACTACCGATCGGAGATAACTTTACCATGGACATCCACGATGCCCTGGTTGCCGCTGACTTTGTGCAGGTAGACCGCGTAATCGGTATGCACTATGATACTTTCCCCTACATCGAAATTGATAAGCAGGAGGTGAAAGAAGTAGCACAAATGGCTGGTAAGGAACTAATTTTAATGGAGATAGGTCAAACTATAAACCTATAACGTCAAGAATGGGAAAAATAATTGCGGTTGCCAACCAGAAAGGTGGAGTTGGAAAGACCACTACTGCCATTAACCTGGCAGCTAGCCTGGCAGCGCTGGAATATAAAACGCTTCTGGTAGACGCGGACCCACAGGCCAATGCCACCTCGGGGCTGGGCTTTGACCCCGCGACCATTACCAGCAGCATCTACGAGTGCATGGTTGAGGATGTGAACGCAGCAGACATTATCCTGAAGTCCCCCTCCATTGATTACCTCGATCTTATCCCCTCGCATATCGACCTGGTAGGCGCAGAGGTAGAGATGATCAACCTGCCCAACCGGGAGGAAAAGATGCGGGTAGCGCTCAGCAGCCTTAAACAGCAGTATGATTACATCATCATCGACTGCTCGCCCTCACTGGGCCTGATCACGGTCAACTCCCTGACCGCTGCTGATTCTGTCGCAATTCCGGTGCAGTGCGAGTACTTTGCCTTGGAAGGTCTTGGCAAGCTGCTCAATACCATCAAGATCATTCAGTCGCGCCTGAACCCTGAGCTTTCTATAGAGGGCATCCTGCTGACGATGTATGATGTGCGCCTGCGCCTGAGCAACCAGGTGGTGGAAGAAGTGAAAACGCACTTCCAGCAGATGGTGTTCGATACCATTATCCCCCGGAATGTGAAGTTGAGCGAGTCACCTAGCTTTGGCATACCGGCCCTGCTGCATGATGCAGAGAGCAAGGGTGCCCTGAGCTACCTGAACCTTGCCCGCGAGATCGCTGAGAAGAACAGCGTTGCACTGGCAAAATAATTTTAACCTGGTACATGTCTGATAACAAGAATTCTGCTGCAAAACGCAAAGGCGGCCTTGGCAGAGGCCTTAACTCGCTGCTGGAGGGAAACAAGTATACCGGCAAAATCGATTCTGAAACTCTAAACACTGTCAATACCATCGCAGACATAGCTATTGATCAGATCCAGACGAACCCTTACCAGCCGCGTACCCATTTTGACCAGGCCGCGCTGGAAGAACTGGCTGAGTCCATCAAAATACAGGGCATCATACAACCCATTACCGTACGACGGCTGGAGGAGAACAGCTACCAGCTGATATCGGGCGAACGCCGTTACCAGGCCGCTAAAATTGCCGGCCTCACGGTGATACCCGCTTACATCCGCAAGGCCGACGACCAGCAGATGCTGGAAATGGCGCTGATCGAGAACATTCAACGCGAAAACCTGAATGCTATTGAGATCGCCCTCTCCTACCAGCGCCTGCTTACAGAATGCAGTCTGAAGCAGGAAGAACTCGGCGACCGCGTGGGTAAAAAGCGTACAACGGTTACCAACTACCTGCGCCTGCTTAAATTGCCGCCGGATATACAGATCGCTTTACGCGACAACCTCATTACCATGGGGCATGCCCGCGCCCTGATTAACATTGATACAGTAGAAAAACAACTGGACGTGTTTAAGGAAGTGGTAGCGAAGGAGTTATCAGTGCGCAAGGTGGAAGAACTGGTGCGCAACCTGCAGAACGCCGGCAAGAAGCCCGACCCGCAGCAGAAGCTTCAGTTTAACAAGTATGACGAGGAGCTCAAGGGGGTGGAAACCAAGCTTTCTTCCCAGTTCGGCACGAAAATACTGGTAAAGGCGAATAATGACGGCAAGGGAGAGATCAAGATACCATTTGTGTCGGTGGATGAGTTGAACCGAATTCTGGAAATACTAAACTACTAGGCTAAAATGAGGCTGACGATCGGTGCCACGGCTTTATTGCTAAGTATAACTTTATACTTTACCGCTGCTCCCGCTTTTGGGCAGCTCATAACCGAGGGTCTGGATTCTGTGGTGGTGCCGGTATCGGACACGCTGAACCTGCACGAAGGCTTTTTCCTGAGCCGTTGGGACAAGCCTGCGAAAGCAGCCTTCTTCTCTGCAGTTTTTCCGGGTGGCGGCCAGATCTACAACAAAAGCTACTGGAAGCTGCCCATTATTTACGCTACTGCAGCTGTGCTGGGCTACTACTGGATTGATAACAACAACAAATACCAGGATTTCCGGAAAGCAACTATCCAAAGAGCTGACTCGTCAGATAGGTATATCAATGATCCGATCTATGGCATCAATACCCCCCGAGGAACTAAGAATCTGCGCTATAGCCGCGATTTTTATCGCCGTAACCGCGATCTAACCATTCTGCTCTCTATCGGAGCATACGGGCTGCAGATAGCGGAAGCGTATGTGCACGCCCATATGAAGCAGTTTGACATCAGTGATGACCTGAGCCTGCGCGTGCAGCCCGACCTGTTGCGTGTGCCACAACTGGCCAGCTATACGCCCGGGGTAACCCTCACCCTCTACAACATCAATCCAAAGACCAAAGAATGAGAATCTTATTGATCGGTTACGGCAAAATGGGGAAGACCATTGAGCAAATGGCTTTGGCTAAAGGCCACCAGATTGCCGGTATCGTAGACCACACCAATGCGGAGGAACTGCAACAGTATACAGCAGCCCAAGTAGATGTTGCCATTGAATTTACGCATCCTGAAGCTGCTTTTGGCAACATTGCTTACTGCCTGCAGCAGCAGATACCCGTTGTGGTGGGTTCAACAGGCTGGCTGAACCGTTTTCAGGAAGCGGTTATACTTTGTGAGCAGCACCAGGGGGCTTTTTTCTATGCTTCTAACTTTAGTGTAGGGGTTAACCTGTTCTTCCATTTTAATGAGTACATTGCCAGCAAAATGCAGGCGTATCCGGCGTATGAGGTAGGGATAAAGGAGGTACACCACTTGCAGAAAGTGGACAAGCCCAGCGGTACAGGCATTACGGCGGCCGAGGGCATCTTGAGCATTTACAAGAACTTGAAAGGCTGGGTAAGTGATAATCCGGAAGAAAAAAATAAACTAAATATTACTTCCGAACGGGAGCCAGAGGTGGTAGGCACACATATTGTTACTTATCGCTCGGAAGTAGATACCATAGAACTTAGCCATATGGCACATAGCCGCGCCGGTTTTGCAGCAGGTGCGCTCATGGCCGCTGAGTGGCTACCAAGCCGCCGGGGCGTCTACGGCATGAAAGACATGCTAAACCTGTAATCATAGTATAAGCTGATGAAAGTAAAATTCATGGGCAGCAAGCCTGAAACCAAAGAGCCCAAAAAGAAGAAAAGCTTTGTGCGCGAATGGGGCGATGCCATCCTGTTTGCAGTTATTGCGGCCAGCCTGATCCGTTGGGCTACCTTTGAAGCCTACACCATCCCTACCCCTTCGATGGAAAAGTCGTTGCTGGTAGGCGATTTTCTATTTGTAAGCAAACTACACTACGGTCCGCGTACGCCCATGACGCCGCTACAGGTGCCGCTTACGCACCAGACCATCTGGGGCACCAATATCCCCGCTTATTCGGATGCGATTGAGTTGAAATCGCACCGACTGCCCGGCTTTTCAGAGGTGAAGCGCTTTGATGTGGTAGTATTTAACTTCCCCCCTGAGTCAGAGCACCCGGCCGACCTGCGCACCAATTATATCAAGCGGTGCATCGGCTTGCCTGGCGATTCGCTGCAAGTAAAGGATATGCAGGTCTACATCAACGGCAAACCGATCGATAACCCGGAAAAGCTGCAGTATAAGTACCTGATTGTGCCCACCGTGCAGCTTGGCCAGAAGTTTTTTCAGGACCGGAACATCAACCTGAACGACATTTATCCAACGCAGGAAGGCTATCTGGTGGACGCCACCCCTGAACTGGCAGCAGAAATGAAGCAGCTAAACTTTATCAAAGATGTTGTGCTGCAGAAAGATACGCCGGGTAATGCTGATCCAGAAGTTTTCCCACATGTGCCTAGCGTATATGACTGGAACAAAGATAACTATGGCCCGATCTATATTCCGAAAGAAGGCGCTACAGTAGCGATTACTCCGCAAACGCTGCCTTTCTACGAGAAAGTTATACTTGACTACGAGCACAACGCCAATGCCAAAGTACAGGATGGTAAGTTATACATCGATGGTAAAGAAGTGAACCAGTATACCTTTAAGCAGGACTATTACTTTATGATGGGTGATAACCGCCACAACTCCCTTGACTCCCGCTTTTGGGGCTATGTACCCAAAGATCACATTGTAGGTAAAGCTGTAATGATTTGGATGTCGGTAAATCCGGAAGGCGATTTCCTCCACAAGATCCGCTGGAACAGGTTGTTCAACACCATTGACTAAAACTGTAGGTAACTAACAGAAACAACAAAGCCAGACTTGAGGCCTGGCTTTGTTGTTTCTGTTAGTTACAAGTATAAGTAAGTATACTTCTCCTTTTTAAATCTCACTGTATAAAACAGCTACCCTGCTAACGCAGTACTCACCAGTCAATTGGTTTCTCGCCATGCGCTTTCAGGTACTTATTGGCTTGGCTAAAGTGGCGGCTCCCGAAAAAGCCTCTGTCGGCTGCGAAGGGCGAAGGATGCGCAGCTTTTAACACCAAGTGCTTGTTTTCGTCTATAAAAGCACCCTTTTTTTGCGCATAAGCCCCCCACAGCATAAAGACTACGTGCTCCTTCAGCTCATTTACCTTTTGCACCACGGCATCCGTAAACTCCTCCCACCCTTTCTTCTGATGCGACCCGGCATCACCCGCCCGCACTGTTAAGGTGGCATTCAGCAGCAGTACGCCCTGCTCGGCCCAGCGCTCCAGGTTACCGGTAGCCGGCATATCTTTGCCCAGGTCACTCTTGATCTCTTTGAAGATGTTGTGCAGCGAGGGCGGAATACGTACATCATTGCTGACTGAAAAGGCCAGTCCGTTCGCTTGCTTAGGGCCGTGATACGGGTCCTGCCCCAGAATCACTACCTTTACTTTATCGAACGGACAGAGCATAAAAGCATTGAAGATCTCATTGCCCGCCGGATAAACTTTTTGAGAAGTGTATTCGTCTTTAACAAAAGATACAAGCTTGTTGAAATACGGCTTTTCAAATTCATCTTGTAGCACTTTTTGCCAGCTTTCTTCTATCTTTACAGTCATGAGTTAGTATGGGAAAAGTAAATTTATTTACCGGAAACCATCGCTCCGACTGCTGATTTGGCAAGGCAGCCGGTTTCCTTCTTATACATAAACTGACGAAACATGGATACAAAAACAACGCAAGGTGTAAAAGTAACGGTAACCACCAATTACCTGCCGGATTACTCCAGCCCGGTGCAGCAGCACTTTGTTTTTGCCTATAAAATAAAGATAGAGAATAACAGCGAATTTACGGTGAAGCTTTTGCGCCGCCACTGGTACATACACGATTCTACCGGCGTGGTGCGCGAAGTGGAGGGCGAAGGCGTAGTAGGCCAGCAACCCACCCTAGAACCCGGGGAGTCGCATGAGTATGTGTCGGGGTGCAACCTGAAAACCGGTATGGGCAAGATGCGCGGTACGTACCTGATGGAGCGCCTCGTGGATGGCAAACAGTTTAATGCTTCTATCCCGGAGTTTACCCTAATCGTGCCTTATAAATTAAACTAGCCTGAACAAAGAAGAAGCCCTAAGGTGATGGCGTAGAAAGTATAATTGCGCTCAACTTCTGCCAGGTCCTTTCGGCTTGCCAACCTAACAACTGTGTCGTCCTTCCATATTGCCACTAATTACCTGCTCTACCGGCTACGCGCATTTAAGCTGCATGGCGTCCATTCGCCCTTTATATTTGGCCTTTATAACACGGTTATTCGCCACGATGGCCTCTTCCCGGCCTACAAGCGCGTAGAAACGTTGCGGAAGAAGCTGCAACAGGATAACCGTCCGCTACAGGTTACCGACTTTGGAGCTGGCTCCCGGTTAGCGCAGCAGCGAAGCCGTAGTATCAAAGACATTGCCCGCACTTCGGCTAAACCAGCTAAAGACGGGCAGCTGCTTTTCCGTCTGGTCAATCATTTTCAGCCCCAAACCATTGTTGAGCTGGGCACTTCGCTGGGCCTTACTACAGCGTACCTGGCTGAAGCAAGACGGCAGGGCCAGGTGTATACATTTGAAGGTTGCCCCAACATTGCTCAGGAAGCACAGAAAAATTTCCAAAAGCTGGGGTTAAAGAATATCCGGCTTATTCAGGGGAACCTGGATGACACCCTTTCGGCGCTACTGCAGCAAATACAGCAACTGGACTTTGTTTTTTTTGATGGCAACCACCGCTACGCTCCTACCATGCGCTATTTTGAAGCCTGTTTGCAGAAACATCATGCAGATAGCGTTTTTGTGTTAGATGATATTTACTGGTCTGCAGAGATGAAACGGGCGTGGCAGGACATAAAAAGGCACCCGCAGGTGCGCCAAACCGTCGATCTGTTTTCTGTCGGGCTTGTTTTCTTCCGCACTACGCAATTAAAAGAGGATTTTACTTTAGCTTTCTGATCAGGCGTTCTCCGAGATTACCGGCGCTTCCCAACCATCATACTCGCCATTAAACTGCCGGGCTAGGTTCAGTAACTCCAACGTGATTACATTTATCGTTTCGTCATCGGCTTTGTCCGGCCGCATGAGCAGGAGCTTGTACGTGTATTCTTCTTCTTCCGGAGCTTCCTCTTCGCTCTCCAGCGTGTAGCCCTGGCGGTCTGCCGCTTGTATCATGGCTTGCCGGTCGGCTGCTGTTTTAAAGTATAAAAAATGGGTGATGTTGCGCGGCACGAAAGCCTGGTCGCCCTGCTCCTCCAGTTCCTGCAGCAAATGGGTGTTCTGAATGCGCTGCATACTTTCATCATCCGGGTATAAGAAGTTGAAGTATATCTCCCAATCAGCGTCTTCGGTAGCCTGCGATACGATTAGATACTCCGGGAATTTCTGCCTGACAGCTTCCACACAGTCTTCCAGTTGCAGCACCTGATCGCCATAAAAGTATAAGCCGCGCTTGCCGTTATGTAACGTTTTGCCAACAAAAACAGCCAGCATCTTCTCCTCCAGCAGTTGCACCACGGCATCCTCAATCTTCTCCAGCATCTCCCATTCCGCTGCTTCCGGAAAACCGGTTTCATCCGTGGTCTGCAGTGCTACGGCGATCTCTATCAGGTTTGGCTTGGTTTCCATCGGAGCCACCTCCACCAGCCCCAGGTCGGTGCTGACAAAAGCCGGCTGCTCCTCAATATGACAAAAGTATACTTCCCACGCGGGACTATAATCGTTGTTACTCATACTTATACTTACGCTTTAAATAAAAAATGCACCGCAGCCAAGGCATACGGTGCATCTGTGCCTGAGGATATACTTAGCGGATGGCTTGGCGAATACGCAGCAGTTTCTGCAACAGTTCTTCCAGTTGGTCCAGGGGCAGCATGTTGGCACCGTCTGATTTGGCTATACTTGGTTGCGGGTGTGTTTCAATGAACAACCCATCAGCACCCACAGCAATGGCTGCTTTGGCAATCGTCTCGATGAGCGCAGGCTTACCCCCCGTTACGCCTGAGCTCTGATTCGGCTGCTGCAGCGAGTGGGTAACGTCCATCACCACCGGCACCTGGTGCGCCTGCATCTCCGGCAGATTACGAAAATCCACCACCAGATCGGAGTAGCCAAAGCTATTGCCTCTGTCGGTCAGGATAACCTGGTCGTTGCCGGACTCCCGGATTTTATCTACGGCAAAGCGCATGGCTGCGCCGGATAAAAACTGGCCTTTTTTAATGTTCACTACTTTGCCCGTTTCGGCAGCAGCAATCAGCAGGTCTGTCTGCCGACACAGGAAGGCTGGAATCTGTAGCACGTCCACATATTCAGCGGCCATAGCGGCCTCAGTAGTCTCGTGAATGTCTGTTACAGTGGGTACATCAAAGGTCTGGCTTACTTTCTGCAGGATGCGCAGCGCCTTCTCATCTCCGATGCCAGTAAATGAGTCGAGGCGTGAGCGGTTGGCTTTGCGGTAAGATCCTTTGAATATCCACGGAATCTGCAACCTGTCGGTTATGTCTTTTAACCTGGCAGCGATTTGCATGGCCATCTCTTCGCCTTCAATGGCACATGGGCCGGCCATCAGAAAAAAGTTACCTGTGTCGCTATACTTTATTTTTGGGATCTGGAACATAGTTTTTTACATTGGTGACGCCTGCCGGCGCTACAAAGGTAGGCATCTGAGGGGAATAATAAATTTTGAATACTCAAATTCAAAAACCAAAGTGAGCTGCCAATGCTCAGCGGCTCTTTACCTGTAAAACCATAAACAGTTCCCGCCCCTGCCGGGGTTTAATGGAGTTATAAGCCGAATCGAAATGCAGGAAATCAAAGTATGGGGAAAAGTACATTTCATATTCTGCTTTGCTGCCTCCAAAAGGTGGCCCCGCCTGCTCAAATGTCGTGTCGAACAGCAAACCCACTAGTTTTCCACCGGGTGCCAGCAGCTTGGCACATTGCCGGGCATAGGCAGGACGCAGTTCCGGCGGTAGCGCACAAAAAAATGTCTGCTCAATTATCAGGTCATACGTGCCCTGCAGAGTGAAGAAATCCTGCTGCAACAGCTGCTCCTTTGGGAACTGCGGAACGCGCGCTGCCAGCTGCTGCAGTGGCGCTTCGGCTATATCGGCTACATATACCTGCTCAAAACCATGCCGGTACAGGTATTCTGCCTCATATGCATGGCCACAACCCGGCACCAGGATGCGCTTATTTTTATCCGTTAGCTGATCAAAATAATCTTTTAATGGTGTCGTTATAGCTCCAACATCCCAGCCCGTCTGGGCAACCTGGTACCGCTTCTGCCAGTAAGCAGCATTAAATTCTTGATGCATATCTTAATTATTATAGAGCAAATGTCTTATATTTGATTCGTTCCTATATCCTTTTCCCAATTTATTTTTAACCGTTAACAACTAAAGCAACACCTAACCTTATACCTTATGTCAGCGAATACTCCTGAGAATCGAAGCAACCGCAAACTGTTGATCGGAGGCCTTTTGTTTGTCCTCCTCAGCATCAACGGTATCCTGATCTACATGAATTATCAGAAGAAGGAGAAGACTGAAGAGCAAGCCGAAGTAATTCGTGTGAAGAACAGTGAACTGGAAAACCAGATCAAGATTTACGAAGCCCTGAAATCAGACTTCGAACGGCAGAGCCAGGAATTACAGGCGATGGGCCTGCAGAACGATTCGTTAGAGACAAAAATTGCTGCGATCAATGCTGATCTGCTGCAATTGCGCGGTTTCCGGAAGAGCAGCTACAGCCTGGCAGACCAGCGCCGCTTCCGCGACAGAGCACAAACATTTGAGAAGCAGCTGAAGGAGAAAGACCAGGAGATTGCCAAACTGAAGGAAGACAATGAAGTGCTTTTTACTGAGAACACAGACTTGAAAACTACGCAGAATAAACTGACGGACAGCCTCACCACAGTAAAGACCTCCAACCAGGAATTGTCTAATAAAGTACGCGTTGCTTCCCGTTTAGAAGCCCAGGACCTGCAGGTAAATATCATCAACCAACGCGGTAAGGAGAAAGATGACAACGACAATGAGTTCAAGGCTAAGCGTGTAGACAAGATCCGGGTGGTCTTCAAGCTCGCAAAGAACGATGTAGCTGCCAAAGAGCCGAAAACAGTATACATGCGCCTGATAGAACCTGATGGCGCGGCCCTGTACAACCTTGCTACCGGCTCCGGTTCTTTCCAGATTGATGGGGAAAACATGTACTACACCGCCAAGCGTGATTTTGTATTCGACAATACCCAGCAGCAGCTGAGCTTTGTATATGATAAAGATGCCGCCTACAAAAAAGGACAGCATACCATTGAGTTGTATACAGACGGCTTTCTGATCGGTAAAACTACTTTCACGCTGAAGTAGTAACACGAAACCTGTTTGAATTGAGAAAGCCCCTGCAAGTTGCAGGGGCTTTTTTGTTGCTGCTGATTGATGGGGGCAAGTATAAAAAAAGCCCCAATCCTGCGGAAGGGGCTTTAGTCCATCGTTCACATATAATAACTCTAAATTTGTAAAACCTTAATCAACAAGCTCTTGCCTGTCCTGAATAACTTTAAAACTTTCAACCATCTTAACAGCTTCCTGGATGTCCTCTGTAAAAATTGCAACAAAGCTGCCCGGTCCTGCATGCTCCAAGGCATAAGCTATCGCGCGCATCTCTTCCGGTATCAGTCGCACCGGCTTCTCTTCTGCTGAGGCGTCTTTTATACCTTGTATCAGAGGCGTTGTGATCTCTTCGGCTTTCTTTCCCCGCAGGTCCGTATCAAGCCGGATAATGACTTCATCGAATACTTCGCCAGCTATTTTGCCCAATTCGTAAATATCCTCTGTCCGGCGGTCGCCGACTCCGGCAACAATTCCCACTTTATGCGAGGCATCTACCGCCCCCATAAAGTCTCCAACGGCCCGCATGCCCCCGGGATTGTGTGCATAGTCAATCAGCACCTCAAAGTTCGGAAATTTAAAGAGGTTCATACGACCGGGCGTTTTGTTTGGAGAAGGTATAAACGTTCGGAGCGCTGTCTTAATGTCCTCTATTTCAAAATGAGAGATATACCCGGCCAGCGTTGCTGCCAGCGCATTTTCGATGTTAAACCTGGCTTTCCCACCAAAGGTAATCGGCACATCGGCTACCCGGTCTACGCGTACTTTATAGCTGTTTTTGAAAAGAGAGATAAAGCCGTTCTCAAATACAGCTGCCAGTCCTCCCTTGGCGATATGCTTCAGGATGCGGGGGTTTTCCTCATCCATACTAAAGAAAGCTACCTTGCATTTCAATCCTTCGGCCATGGGGTACACGAGGTCATCATCCGCATTCAGAATGGCGTATCCTTCTTTGCACACGCTTCTGGGTATTACGGCTTTTACCTGCGCCAGTTCCTCTAAAGTATGGATGTCGCGCAGGCCTAAGTGGTCGGCGCTCACGTTGGTCACAATGCCGATGTCGCACTGCTCAAAGGCAAGGCCGGAGCGAAGCAAGCCTCCGCGGGCGCACTCCAATACGGCAAAATTTACAGTAGGATCTTTGAGCACGAACTCCGCACTATAAGAACCGGTCGTATCGCCTTTCTCCAGCATTTTATCCTGTATGTAAATGCCGTCAGTGGTTGTGTAGCCTACCTGGTAGCCCTTGTGCCTGACCATGTGCGCAATAAGGCGGGTGGTAGTAGTCTTTCCGTTTGTGCCGGTTACCGCAATTATCGGAATCCGCGACGGGCAGCCGTGCGGAAACAACATGTCAATTACCGGCTCCGCCACATTGCGGGCCAACCCTTCAGTCGGCGAAATATGCATCCGGAAACCTGGAGCAGCATTTACTTCCAGCACTGCGCCGCGTGTTTCATGCAGCGGAATGGCAATATCGCTGGTCATGACATCTATGCCGCAGATATCCAGGCCTATCAACCCTGCAATGCGCTCAGCCATCAAGATGTTATAAGGATCCAGCAAATCGGTTACATCGGTAGCGGTGCCCCCGGTGCTGATATTAGCGGTACTCTTCAGGTAGAGCTCCTTCCCTGCCGGCAATACGGAGCGGGAGTCGAGGTTGAGACTTTTGAGAATACTGCGTGTATGCTTGTCGATTGTGATACGGGTGAGCACTTTTTCGTGTCCGAAACCACGTCGGGGATCGCGGTTCTTTTCATCTATCAGCTGCTTGATGGTGGAAGTTCCGTCGCCTGTTACCATAGCGGGTGTACGCTTGGCAGCAGCTATAAATTTACCGTTAATCACCAGCAGCCGGAAGTCACTTCCCTGGATATACTGCTCCACCATTACGGCCTGCGAATACCTTCGGGCTTCGTTGAAGCCTTTCTGGGCAGTTTTCATATCCTTTATATTGATGGTAGCTCCTTTGCCGTGATTACCATCCAGCGGTTTAGTCACAATAGGAAAGCCGAGCCACTGAATGGCCTTTTTCAGCTCCTCCATGTCATAAACCGTCGTTCCTTTGGGAACCGGAATGCCCGCTTCACTCAACAGGTCTTTGGTCGCGTTTTTGTCACCGGCAATCTCCACAGCAAAGCAAGCCGTGCTACTGGTCATAGTGGCCTGGATGCGCTTCTGATTTACACCATACCCTAATTGGATTAACGAATGGCGGTTTAAGCGGATGTACGGGATGCCCCGGCTGACCGCCTCCGAAACGATAGCGTACGTACTAGGGCCGAAATAACCGTCTTCCCTGATCTCGTGCAGGCGGTTGATGTCCTCATCCAGCTTGTACTTCTCTCCTTTGATAAGGGCATCTGTCACACGTAAGGCGGCATAAGCGGCATATTCGCCGGCACGCTCCTCCTGATAAGAGAACACCACAAACATGGTTCCTTCTTCTCTGGCAGGGTAGCAGCGACCGTAACCGCATTCCATGCCTGCCATCGTTTGCAGTTCCAATGCGATGTGCTGCACCACATGGCCAAAGCTTATACCTTCTTCAACGGCTTTGAAGAAGCCACCTTTTACTCCCTGGGCAGCCCGGTGGTTTTCCATACCCGGAAACATCTTGCGGAGCTGGCGCAGAAAATTTGGTATTTGGTTAGTAGTGGTTCCTGAAAGTTCCTCCAGCGCTAGCTTTAGTACAATCAGTTTTGGGTGTTTTACTGACCAGTAATTTGGCCCGCGCATAATGCGCAAATCTAGGATGTTCATCTGTTGGTTACTCAGGTAAGCTATTCAATTTTCTCAGGTTCAGATCTTTATAAGCGAGTTGTTACTGGCTTGCAACACTTAATCAGCACTTGTTCACAACTAAATATCCTACTGCTCTGCCATAGGGGAGCTTCTTTTAAAATGCCTGTACCTATGAAGTATGTTGATTACGAAAACTGCGGCTAAAAGATTATGAGTGCCAAAAACAGGGGATAAGACCGCGCAGGGGCAGCAGCACGTTGACACAAGTATAAACAGGCGAACTTCTCAGAAACAGCAAGTCCGTAAATAAAAAAAGCTCCTGCGTGCAGCAGGAGCTTTGGAGGTAACGAGCGGATTCGAACCGCTGTAGCAGCTTTTGCAGAGCTGAGCCTAGCCACTCGGCCACGTTACCGTGATTGGGAGTGCAAACATACGCAGAAAAGTATACTTGTCAAACTTTACGCATCAAAATTTCTGCTGCAAACACGCTTTTAAAGACACCCACGCTACACAAACATGCCCCTAAAGCAGTTTGAACCTAAAGCAGCAGGGCAGCGTAGGTTAATCAATCCGGTGCATCTGGCCTTAGGTTATACTTGCTCTATAGATCAGTTGATCCAACATTTAGTACAGGTAGGCTGGCATTCAGGGTTGAGAGTCACGCACCTGCAGCATAGCTAAATCATTAAGTTTATACATGAAATCACAACCCCTGAAATGGCTGGCAGGTGCTGTAGCGTTTGGCGCTGCTGCTGCATTGCTAGACGCTCTGTTCCTGGAGAAGTACTTTTTCGAGGTAAAGACATTCAACATCGGCCTTCCGGAAGGTAGCGGCAAAAAGTTGAAGCTCATCCTGCTGACTGATCTTCATTTCAAACACCATTTATGGCCTCCATACCGAAAGCTGGCCCGCAAAGTAAACGCCTTGGAGCCAGATCTGCTGCTTATCACCGGCGATACCCTTGACTCGAGCGGCAATACGATGCCAATGGCTAAGTTCTTCCGCCTGCTGGATGAGAAGGTACAGAAAGTGGCTATACCCGGCAATAATGATTATCGGGCAGATAAAAGCCTGCAGAGCCTGAAAGAGGTATACAGGCAGCACCATTGCGACTTTTTGATAAATGAATCGAAGGCATACACGCTTCGCGGAGAAAGAATTATGGTGACCGGTATGGATGATTTTATAGAGGGCAAATGCCGTTTGCGAAAAGCCGTGCAGCATGTCGGTAGAGAAGCGCATCACCTCCTGCTGGTCCACAGCCCGCTGCAGCAGGAACCAGTTTTAGCCGAAACAGCCCGCATTAACCATGAACGTGCTCCGGAGGAACAACTGAAGTTTGATTATATTTTTGCAGGCCACAACCATGGTGGCCAGGTTAGACTGCCTGGGTATGTGCCGGTGCTTCCTAATAAGTCCGGTGACTATATCAACGGCTGGTACAACAGTTCTCCTCCTTATTTATACTTGTCCAAAGGCTTTGGCACTTCCTCTGTTCCATTCCGCTTTGATGCCCGATCAGAAGTGACCTTTTTCAACTATTATGTATAAATCCAAGCTTTGCCTTTGCCAGTATTATTTTGCCTGAAATCTTCTTTTATACTCAACTCCTGCGAAAGCTTAGCTACCATGCTGTTGAATTGCCGCACCCCCCTGTAGTTGCCGCTATCGGATAGCGGCAACAAACGCCTCTACTCTTCTGCTTACCCATCCTTTGCGGGCCAGCAGCCAGTTAAACAGCCCTATGCCGCAGCAGGCACATAGTATACCGGCCAGCACATCCAGCACATAATGATGCGAGTTGTACACTGCCGAAAACCAGATACCAACCATGATGATCGCAAAAAAGGCGCAGATCAGGCCCAGCCTATTCTTCCAGGCATAATAAAGCACAATAACCGGGTAGGATGAATGCAGCGAGGGCATTGCCGCAAAAACATTGGAGCTCTTCGCATAAATAGAACCAAAGACGCTGATGTGGTAATAAGCATCAAACCTGGCGAGCCCTGCCGTGTTGCCTGGGGTATTGGGTATAAACTGAAACCCATACTGTTGTATGTACCAGGGAGGAGCCGCAGGATAGAGGTAGTAAATAACAAATCCGAGTAAATTTACCAGCAGAAAAGTCAAAGCAAAGTAAACGAATTGCTGCCTGCGACGGAAGAAAAGGTAAACAGCAAAGGCAAGCGGCACCGGCACCCACGTCAGGTAAAAAATGCCGGTAAGCACGTTCAGAAAGTTAGTGCTGTGTTGCGCCCAGAATTCGTTTGGCGTAAGTATAACGGGGCCACTTCCAATACCGAAAAGCGCTTTTTCTGCCAGGTACAGGCTCTTAATATGAACCGGGCTGATCCAGTAGTTCGGCACGGCCTTCATGTAATCGAACAAAACCCAATAAACGATAAAAATGGAGAAGCCCGTGATCAGTTTTCGGGTGATGCCGGAGGCAAAGTACAGCACGTTCACTAACGCCACAAGCACCAGTTGGTCCTGCTTAAAACCCACCAGCAAGTAAGATAGCAGCAGGTAAGCAACTGACAAAGCTGTTAGCAGCAGCACTTCTTTCCATAAAACCCGTTTCTTCTCCGCTGTTGTGGCAGTAGTTGTGCGCATGTTATTGTATAAGAGTTATACCTGAACACCTTGGCTCAGAAGGAGGAGTAAGCACCAAAATTAAGGCAATGATAGCAGTTGAGCTATAAAGATTATGATCACATTGACAAAATGAGAAGAAGAAAATTGCTAAAGAGCGGTAGCGAAATTGAACATAGAGGAGCTATACCCTCCTGTTATACTTAACCCTCCTTCCGAGTCAAGTACAAACACAACTTACTCTTATAGCTTAATGCGTTCTATGACAACTTTACCCGTTGTAGCATCCTTCCCCTTCAATTCTACATACAGAACATTTGGCACCCAAAATGTCCCGCCTTGTATCCGTACAAAAATCCGATCCAGAATGGCCTGCTTCTGGTTAATGGTGGCATACACATGGTATTTACCGTCTGCTGCCTTCCGGAGATAAAGGGGTAGCTTTGGATAACTTACAAACTCCAATTCATAGCTGTCCTTGCCTATCTTTTTATACTTTAAACCATAGGCAAACTTCCGCTGAATATAGTTGAGTTCTTTACGCTCCCCCTTGTCAGCGTAGCGTATCCAGAAAATATGAACCGGTTCCTGTTCATTTAGCCCCCCCTGTTCTGTCTGGTTCAGCTGGTATATGACCGTGTTGGCATTGGGGTCGCGCTGCACATAGAACAACAGATTACGGATACCTTTTGGGACCGGAAAACTATCTTGCGGGCTCGCTTGAAAATCTGCTGGTAGGATGGGCAATGCGAAACTGCTGAAACTACAAAAAGCCAGCAGGCAGAATAAAAGTAGTGCGCTCTTCACTCCGTTCTTTACCTTAAAATACCATTTCCTTTTGCTCCAATGCCTTCTTTGCATCCATTAGTCGGCTTACCGCTGTGATGTTCGTCAATATTGCCATTACGGTAATCGGGAGGGTAAAAATAGTCATTGTCTCAAAGATATGAAACGGAATACCGGGCACAAACAACTTATAATCGCCCCCGATGATGCTGGAGGTAATGCCACAAGCGATGCCGGAAAGCCCGATCAGCACGACACGTTCCGGGCGCTGCATCAGTCCTCCTTTACACTCTACCCCCAGTCCCTCCGCGCGGGCTCTGGTATAACTCACCATCATAGATCCGATCAGGGCGATAAAAGCAAACAGGGAGCTTAGAAAATAGTGATGAGCGATCAGGTAATAACAGATACCCAGAAACATGAACATTTCACTATAGCGGTCCAGCACCGAATCATACAAGGCCCCGAAAGTAGAACCCATTTTTCCTAAGCGGGCCACTTGCCCGTCCAGCATATCGAAGACGCCGGCAAACAGCACCAGCGCACCGGCCCAGCCTACGTAGGCCAGCTCTCCCCTGTTGGTGCGCTCGCCTCCAACAATAAATATCGCCGCTACCCCGATGTTTAAGATCAGTCCGGTGGTTGTTACCGCATTCGGCGTAAAACCGATCTTGATCAATAATCTCACAACAGGGTTTATCACCTTGTAAATGCCCTGCTGCAGCGAATTGCGAAGCGCCTCTTTATTCATAATTTGGATGATAAAGCTTAAAAGTCGAATTTAAACCTACCCCTTATACCTATTTCTGATACATTGGGATGCTCCAGGTATGTAAGACGTTTTACCACATCTATCCGAAAGAAGTTGAAGATATTGCCGACCCCGACGCTTGCCTCTACATAAGGCTTTTTTTTCAGTGAATACGTAACAGGCACCCCATTGGCGTTTTCGGGAAAGCGGTAAAGGTCCGAGTTAGTTTCTGGCATATTTTCATCCCGTACTTTGCCATAAAGCACCTTTAGCGTGGCAAACTCCCTGAATTTCGTTTTCTTGATCAGCGGGATCTTGTTAAAGATAAACCCGTTGAAGCAATGGTCGATGTTGATGCTGGCATACTGGTCGCTGACGAACTCCAGAAAGTTCATCAGGTTATAAGATTGCATCTGGTAAGAGTATGTCTGGTTAGCCCGATGAATGGTGAGCAGCGGAAAAGGTACCTGACCAAATGTATAACCACCTTCGGCAACTACATCAGAGTATCCTAACTGCGACAGGTAAAAGCGTTTATACATGTTTAGAGCTACTTTCTGGTAATTGTATCCGCCGTTCAGCCAGCCCTTGATGCCTGCCGCCGCACGCAGTGTAAATACAGGATAGCGGTTAGCAATGGGCGTGCGGTATATTTTGCCTTGCATAAACTGCTCTCCCGGAGCCCAGCGCAGCTCGAGTGTAGCTTCTGATGTTGTCAGGTTCATGACGTTGCGGGGCAGCGTGTCATTGTTCAGTTTCTGCCCCGTCATGTACTGCAACGAACCTGCAGGCGACTGGCGCCAATTCCGTACGCCTAGCTTATAAGAGAAGTGGTTCTCAAACTCGTGCAGGTAATCCAGGTTATAAGTTTCGTTGTAAAGCCACTTGTCATTTTCGCCGCGCTTAAAGGACAGCAGGAAGTTATCTTCCTGTACAAATTCCAAGTCTTGCCCCGGAATTTTCGTGTCGCGCTGGTAATTGGCATGGATGGCTCGTACAGGAAACTCATATATAGATCGATCACTTAGGGAAAGCGTACCTCCTAAGTAGCCTTTCCACCGCTCATCTTTAAAGCCATACGCCACATACGACTCCGCTGTAAACCTTTTACTAAACGTTGTTGTGGTTCTTCCACCCAGCCTCAGGCGAAATCCTTCTACAGGGTTGAAACTATAAAATGTATTTATCGGGCCGATTTCCAGGTTTGGCCCCAGTTGCTTATAACCGGCAATCAGGGCAGTGGCCCAGTCCATCGTTCTTTTATAAGAACGCATTTGCGTAAGCCGGTTGATATTGGTGTAGGTATTAGCCTCCACGGCAGAAAGAGAGTCGTGCCTGCTTGCTACCCAGTAGCTTTCGTCCTTTGTTTCGGCAAGGTCCTGGTGTACTATAGCCGTACCTTGATATAAGGTATCAGGCTGCGGCACATTAATCGTAAAGTTCTTGTACGAAACTACTCGTTCGCCATAAAAACCAGCGTTACTGTTTTGAGTAATCCCGAAGTCTGTGCGCACCTGGCTTTTGCTCAGGTGATACCGGCCATCGGTATTCTTCGCAAAGTCCAGGTTAATTTGCAGGTCCCGCACCCAGTTGATGCTTACGCCTTTATTCACCTTCATATCTACGCGCTGCACGGCATAGTTACCATCCATGGTTACATACAGCTTGCCCGTAAACATAAAAGCGGTCGGGTTGCGTGGTTCAAACGTAAGCTCTGAAAGCGACTGTCCCTCGGCAGTTGTCACTGTATCGGTCAGGTAAAACTTATAGAAGGTCGGGGCCATATCGGCGATCGGGCTCAGAAACTGATTGGTGACGATGGTGATGTTATTGGCATAAATATCAACGTCCTGGTACAAGTGCTGCATGTAAGCTCCCACGCCCTTGTTATCTACAAAAGCACCGAAATCAACCTTTTTCTCTGCTTTTACAATGGTCTTCCTGCTTTCAGGTGCTTTGCGGTAGAAGTGTTCTGAAAGGTCCTCTTGTATAAAGAAAGGTAATACAGCCTTTCCTTTCAGCGTAGTCGTATCCAGATTGCTGGTGATAAAATCATACTTGCGCAGGAATATGTTGCGCTTGAGCTTCTCGGGGGTACTTACCAGAGAAAGCTGCATTTTGTCGTACTGCTCGTACTGCACATAGGCATACGCATCCGGACGGTTCTGCGCTTTGTGGTCCACAATCTCGCGGATAAGGTCTACGGCCGGGTTGTTTTTGTTGCTATACTTTACCTTCCGCTTTTTACCCGTAACTACCACCTCGCTCAGTTGCTTGGCGTCTGTCTGCAACTTAACGTTCAGCACCTGCTCCTGGCCTGTTGTTACCGGCAGCGTTGCTGTTTTGTAGCTCAGGTATGAGAATTTCAGGACTGTACCTGCCTGACTTGTTTTAATTAAATACTTACCTTCATAATCTGTGCTGGTGCCTACGCTGGTACCAGGTATAAAAACCGAAACGCCAATCAGTGGCTCCTGTGTAATGGCATCAGTTACAGTGCCTTTTATTGTGGTCACAGCACTTTGTGCCGCCACAGGGCTCGCCTGTATACTTATAACAAGAACCAGTATAAGGAAAAGCCATTTTATATATGTATCATATATATTCTTACTTGAATACATATCTTTTTTGTATAATATAGTTGTAAAAGAAACCGACCATCAAAGAGATGCCTACTTTGGAGAAAATGTAGTTTACACCGAAATAATGCGTAATAATGTATACCCCGGAGGCATTTAGCAGCAGGCTGCCGGTCCAAACCAATAAGTATTTAAACGCTTGTGTCGGTATCGTTTTGTCAGAAGAATCAAAAACCCAGTTTCTGCCGAGGGAGAAGTGCATTACGCCACCTGAAATAGTGCCTAATATGGCACCTGCCACATACCAGCAACCAAATAGTTCAACAGCGATGATCGTCACCAGAAAATCGACAGCAGACGCTACTATTGAAGCAGCCTGTGCCTTTAGGAAGGTGAACATTTAGAGTATATTGAAGTGTAGTAAAAGTTGTAATATAAGATTAGAATAAATTCCTGCCACTACGTCGTCCAGCATCACGCCCCAGCCACCACCTACTTTTTCCAGCCTTCTGATGTAGAGTGGCTTCACAATGTCAAAAAATCGAAACAGGGCCAGGCCCAGCAAAACGGAAGGAAGGGTGACAGGTATAAACAGGAGGCTGATGCACATGCCCGCCACCTCATCTATCACTACTTTTTTATCATCTTTGCCCCACAGAGGCTCTACCTTACCTGCCGACCAGATGCCTAGCACGGTCAGCAGCAGGGTAACAGAAGGGTACCAGATAACCAGCCGGTCGGCTCCTGCCTGCTGCGCCAGGTACCAGCAAAGGCAGGTAGCAACCGCTGCTACGGTGCCCCCTCCTTTGCCGATGTACCCAATGCCCAGGCTGGTAGAAACCAGCTTGTGTACTTGTATCATTTCCCGCCCTTATGACAGGGACTCTACCAGCTCCTGGTAATAGTCGAGCCCTAAGTGCGTGATCAGGTCTTCGCCCATCATGTGCCGCAACGTGTTCTGCAACTTGATCAACTGCTTGAAAATATCGTGCTCCGGACGCAGTCCTTCAGCCGTTTGCGGCGACTTAAAGTAGAACGACAGCCACTCCTGAATACCACTCATATTGGCTCGTTGCGCTAGGTCCATAAACAAGGCCAGGTCCAGCACAATCGGCGCAGCCAAAATAGAGTCGCGGCACAGGAAGTTGATCTTGATCTGCATCTGATAGCCCAGCCAGCCAAAGATGTCGATGTTATCCCAGCTCTCTTTGTTGTCGCCGTGAGGAGGATAGTAATTGATGCGTATTTTGTGGTAGATATCACCGTATAGTTCCGGGTTATCGTCCGGACGCAGGATATCTTCCAATACGCCCAACTTGGAAACTTCCTTGGTCTTAAAGTTATCCGGATCATCCAGCACCAAGCCGTCGCGGTTGCCCAGAATGTTGGAAGAGAACCAACCTTTAATGCCCAGCGCCCTGGCCTGCAGGCCCGGCGCAAGTATGGTCTTCATCAGCGTCTGGCCCGTTTTGAAATCTTTACCGGCAATGGCCACTTCATTCTGCTTGGCGAGCTCGATAATAGCAGGGATGTCAACGGTCAGGTTCGGCGCTCCGTTTGCAAATGGCACACCCAGCTTCACGGCTGCATACGCATAAATCATACTTGGCGCAATGCGCGGATCATTCTGGCGAAGTCCTTCCTCAAAGTTCGCTACGGTAGCGTGCACCTCGCTTGGCTCCGCATAGATCTCCGTAGAACCACACCATACGATTACCAGGCGGTCGCAACCGTTTTCTTCTTTAAAGTTGCGGATATCGTCCATCAACGCTTCGGCCAGCTCATACTTGGTAGCAGCTTCTTTTACGTTTGTGCCGGACAGGTTTTTGGCGAAACTTTTATCAAACACAGCCTTCATAGGCACAATGCTTTCCAACTCCGGCTTGATGGCATGCAGCAGACCAGGCTCCAGCACTCTTGCATTTACAGCGGCCTCGTATACGTTGTCTTCGTAAACATCCCAGCCACCAAACACCAGGTTATCAAGGGTTGCCAATGGCACAAAGTCCTTGATGAGCGGGTAGCGGTTTTCCGTACGCTTGCCCAGGCGAATATTGCCCATCTGTGTCAGCGACCCAACCGGCTGCGAAATTCCTTTACGGATCGCCTCCACACCAGCAATAAAGGTGGTAGCCACTGCTCCAAGTCCAGGGATCAGGATACCCAATCGCCCTTCGGCTTTCTTAATTTGATATTCCATTGTATGAATTTATATCAATAATAATTTATACTTGTTTATAACCACTTATTCTCTTTATACCACTGTAACGTTTGTGCCAGGCCTTTCTCCAGGTCATATTCCGGAGTATAGCCCAAGTCCTGGCGGAGGCGTTCGATGCTGCAGTTCCAGTTCTCAGCGGTTAGCTCGTGCAGTTTGTTCTTGTTGAGCACCGGCGCAACAGCACTTCGGGCATAAGCAGCTTCCATCACTTTAGCAAGCATTTTCACCAGGCTTAAGGGTACATGAACCCGGATAGCCTTTTTGTCCAGCAGGCGCTTGGTAATATCAGCCAGAGCATAGCGGTCGTAGCTGTTACCATCCGAAACGTTGTAGCTGCCCTGGCTTTCTACTGTTGTCAGCGCCTGTACTGCTACCTTTGCCAGGTCTTTTACATACACAAAACTTAGCCGCTGCATCTTGCTTCCGATGTAAGGGTCAAGACCGCTGTTCAGGGTTTTCAGGAGCAGAAAGATGTCTTTCTCCCGCGGCCCGTATACTGCAGTTGGCCGCAAAACCACCAGGGGCAGTTCCGGTATCTCGGTAAGGTACTCCTCTGCCAACAACTTACTCCGGCCATAGTCTGTTACCGGCTGTGCCCGGCTATCCTCTTGTATCGGCGCCGTATCCGTGTATGCAATCGGCCCAAGAGCTGCCAGGCTGCTGATAAACACGAATTTCTTCAGCCGTGGTTGTACGGCTACAGCAGCTAGCGCCAGGTTCTTCGTATAGCCAGCATTTACGGTCACATAAGCCAGCGCCGTTTTGGCCTTAGTCACACCGGCTGTGTGGATAATATACTGGTATTCATGTTCTTGCAACAGCTTCTGCAGCTCGGCCACATCAGAAAAATCGGGGTAAACGTACTTTACAGGGAACGGCGCCAGTTGGGCCACCTCACTGGAGGGGCGCACAGCGGCATGCACCTCCAGACCGGCTTGCAACGCAGCTTCTACTAAGTGGTATCCCACAAAGCCGCTGGCTCCTGTAATCAGTACTTTTTCCCTCATAGTGCCTTTTCGTAGATCCGGTACTTCTTGTAAGGGGTAGCCTCCATCTTCAACAGCGCCTGGTTCATCAGCACATTATTTTCCAGAATCCAGGAAGCTTCGCCATACTGAATGTTCTTCTCATACCCCTTTTGCATGATAGAGCCATAAAAGCAGGCCTCTATACCGAGCTTGCGGTAGCCTTCGACTACCCCCAGGGCAATGATACGTATGCCGTTGATCTTTTTCTTCTGTAGCAGCAGCTTGAAAATACCAGTCGGCAGCAGGCGTCCTTTTTTAATCTTTTTAAGAATGTAGTTGATGTCCGGAATGCAAAGCGAGAATCCAACGATCTTGCCTTCGTGCTCTGCCACCATGCAGAAGTCGGGGTCCAGAATCATCTTCATGTCCTTGGCCATATAGTCAAACTCCTGCGGCGTCATCGGCACAAATCCGAGGTTCTTATCCCAGGCAGCATTGTAGATCTCGCGCAGACTGGCAGCTTCTTCCTTAAACTTCTTCATGTTGATGTTCCGCAAGGTGATGCCTTTCTGCTCCAGGCGCTGCACCAGCAGGTCCGTCATCTTGCGGGCCTTCTGGTTAAAAGCGCCGGCCAGAAACTGATAGGCCAGCAGGTCTACCTTTTTCTCAAACCCCATTTGCTCCAGCAAGGGCTGGTAGTAGGGGTAGTTATAGGTCATCATCGCAATCGGAGAGCTATCAAAGCCTTCGATCAGCAGTCCGCAGGTTTCATTGGTAGAGAAGTTGACAGGGCCAATGATCGTTTTTACGCCTTTATCCAGCAGCCATTTCTCTACCGCTTCTACCAGCATACTCGCTACTTCGGCATCGTTGATACAATCAAAAAACCCGAAGAAACCATCTTGCGTGTTGTTAAAAGCATTATGGTTGTTGTTCAGGATAGCGGCAATACGTCCCACCACCTTTTCATCCTCATAAGCCAGAAACAGCTGCACCGACGAATGCTCATGGAAAGGGTGTTTGCCGGGTGTTAGCAAATCTTTTTGAGCGATGTATAGCTCCGGCACATAGTATGCGTCGTCCTTGTACAGTTCGTGGGGAAAGTCAATGAAGACTTTCAACATTTTCTTTGAATCAACCTGCGTTACTCGCTTCATATGTTGTGTTGCGAATGGGAACTCCCACGATTTTAAATGCTTCGGATATTTTGGCAACAGCTTCTTCAATCTGCCCAAATGTATGCGTAGCCATAACAGACAGACGGATAAGGGTAGATTCAGCCGGCACGGCAGGCGCCACCACCGGGTTCACAAAAATGCCATTGTCCTGCAGCACCCGCGATACCTGGAACGTTTTGTCGTTGTCTTTAATATAAATAGGAATGATGGGTGATTCGGTTGGTCCCAGTTCCAGTCCTTCGTCCTGCAGCAGCTTGGTTGCATAGTGGGTGTTGGCCCACAGCTGCTCCAAACGCTCCGGCTCAGACTGAATGATATCGAGGGCCGCAATGGTGCTGGCTACCGACGCCGGCGACATGCTGGCGCTGAAAATAAGCGAGCGGGCATGATGCTTCAGGTACTGGATGGTATCGCTGTCGCTGGCAATGAAACCACCCAGCGAAGCAAGCGACTTACTGAAGGTGCCCATGATCAGGTCAACTTTATCTGTCAGGTTGAAGTAGGCAGCCGTACCAGCTCCATTTTTCCCCATTACGCCCAGACCATGCGCATCATCTACCATAATAGAGCCGCCATAGCGCTCAGCAAGCGCCACGAGTTCCGGCAGTTTCACGATGTCTCCTTCCATACTGAAGACGCCATCCACCACGATCAGCTTGATGGCCTCTTCCGGCAGCTTACTTAGCTTCTGCTCCAGGTCCTGCATATCGTTGTGCCTATACTTGATCACCTTAGAGAATGACAGCCGGCTGCCATCAATAATTGAAGCATGGTCATACTCATCCAGTAAGATATAGTCGTTTCGACCGGTAAGGCTGGAAATAACGCCCAGGTTTACCTGAAATCCGGTGCTGAATACGATCGCTTCGTCTTTGCCTACAAACTCCGCCAGCCGCCTTTCCAACTCCAGGTGAATATCCAGCGTGCCGTTCAGGAACCTGGAACCGGCACAACCAGTACCATACACCTCGATTGCCTTCACAGCAGCTTCTTTCACTTTCGGATGATTCGTGAGCCCCAGATAGGCATTTGAACCAAACATCAGCACCTTCTTGCCCCCAATGATTACTTCAGTATCCTGCGCCGACTCTATTGACCTGAAATAAGGGTAGGCATTCTGTTCCATCGCCCTTGCCGCTGCATAGTATGCAGCACTTTTCTCGCGGGCCAGGATCTTTTCACGAAGTTTGTTGCCCATCATCTGTTAATTAAGGTTAAAAACTCGTACTGCAATGGTCTGAGCCTGAAGTATAAATAACCTTAAATTGGCTTCTGGCAGAACAGAACAGTAGTATATATGATTACTACAGAAATAATGAAAGAACCCACTGTTAAATCACCATGGAATTACATCAAAATTTCTTTATATTTCAAGAATAAAAACAATTCTTTATCCGAATAACAAAGAACTTCTCTTTCAACAGGAGAAGGCTTTGCCCTTCCTTTTACGCAGCTTTAAATTATAGACCATCGTGTTCCCCCCTTTTTCTTAGCATTTCTTACCTCTTTTTTGCTGCTAAAGCGCTTATTGGTTTAAATATCAGCCATCCCTAATAGACTAAAAAGGTATTTTGGTCTGCTAAGGGGCAAAAAAATTAGGATTTAAGGCCCCGCATCAGAATGTCATTGATCATATCCATGCGGCTCTCCAGGTTATCAAACTCACTTTCAGGCAATTTGTTTTCAACAAAGAGCCCTACCTCCAGGCCACGGATGGCACATACCAGCACAAAGGCAATTGCATCTAACTCCGCCAGCGCATAATGCTTGATCTCGCCTTTGTCCATGCCATGCTTCAGTATATTCCGTAGCAGGCTAATCTCGCGGGTATCATACCTGTGCTTTAGGTCCAGAATACAGCGGAAGTTATGTTCCAGATCTCCCCGAACTACTTTATACAAGTTTGCTTTCTCCTGCAGGTGCTTGAACTTGGTAACCGAAAAGGCTTTCAGCTTTTCCTCGGCGGTATCGGCAGCATTAACGGCTTCTTTCGTCAGCTTGAAGAGAGCTTCCATCTCCCGCATCACCACCTCATCAAAAATTTGGTCTTTACTCCTATAGTAGTAATAAAGTGTACTCTTTCCTTTACCGGCAGCTTTCGCAATGTCCTCCATCGTGGTTTTAGTTAAACCAAAATGTCTGAACAACTTCTGGGCCTCGTTCAGAATGTCTGTCTTAATACACTCGTCCTTTTCACTTAACATCACTAGACCAAATCCGTTTTTCGGTCCAAAGGTACGGCAGTAAATCTCACTTGCAAATAAATTCATTAATAATTTTCGTCTGTGCGCATTGCAGCTGCAGCTGGTCTGTTGCTGCTTCTTTATCCGGAATAGTCTTGCCCCATATTCTGTACTGGTTCGCCTACCTGTTACAGCTAAAAGCATTGTATTTGCGGGCACATCACGCTTGCTCCGCCTTCTCCTCTTTTACAGCTTTTACAGCGTCTCCGCAGCAATTCAGGGCCTTTCGCCGTGTAGGCTGCTATTCTAAATTTTTAGCCTTACCTTTGCCCCTGCTAGTCTGAAGGCTTTAGCGGCTACAGAAGCTATACTTTTGCTCCAAGACGCAACAGGTTTACAATTTCAGGGCGCCATACTTATTGCCACAGCCGAACTAGGACATTGAAGCTGAAAGCAGCAACTAACTTGCTGCATTTCGGTATGTTATACTACAGGAAACGCAAATGGTACAGCCCCTTTTCTGAAACGGGCCATACTTCTTATAAAGGCTTATAGTATAGCTGCAAATGGGGCACTATTTTGGATATTTTTTGTTTTGATATAAAGCACTAACATATGATTAAGGTATCTGAAAAAGCAAAAGGATATATCAGCAAGCAGATGGAAAGAGAGCAGTGCGCGCCTGAAACTTTCGTTCGTGTTGGCGTGAAGGGTGGCGGTTGCTCTGGCCTGGAGTACCAGCTTGCATTTGACACGCAGCAGAAAGAGGGCGACGAGGTGTTTGAAAACAATGGGGTTACTGTTGTGGTTGATAGAAAGAGCCTTTTATACCTGTTCGGCACTGAGTTAGACTACTCTGATGGCCTGAATGGCAAGGGTTTATACTTCAACAACCCCAATGCCTCTCGGACATGCAGTTGCGGGGAAAGCTTTGCAGTATAACACGATACTGCATTTTCATCTAGTATAAAATAATATGGCAAATACAGTAGATAGTAATGAGATAATCAACGATTTCGCTAACAAAGAATACGAGTATGGCTTTGTGACGGATATCGAGATGGACATTGCGCCCGCGGGGCTCAGTGAGGACATCGTGAAGTTTATCTCTGATAAGAAGAATGAACCTGAGTGGCTGTTGGATTGGCGCATGAAGGGGTATAAAGCCTTTCTGAAGCAGGAGATGCCGCACTGGCAGAACTTCGAAATGCCTCCGCTCGATTTCCAGGCAATCTCCTATTATGCTGCACCCAAAAACAAGAAGAAGTATAACAGCCTGGACGAAGTAGACCCGGAGCTGCTGGCTACCTTTGCCAAACTGGGCATTCCGCTGAACGAGCAGAAAGCCCTGGCTGGCGTAGCCGTAGACGCTGTGTTCGACAGCATCTCGGTGGCAACAACTTATAAGGAGAAGCTGCATGAGCTGGGCATTATTTTCTGCTCCATCGGGGAAGCCGTACAGGAGCACCCGGAACTGGTAAAGAAGTACCTGGGCTCGGTGGTGCCGCACTCCGACAATATCTTTGCCTCGCTGAACACCGCCGCGTTCTCCGACGGTTCCTTTGTATACATTCCGAAAGGGGTGCGCTGCCCGATGGAGCTGTCCACCTACTTCCGCATCAACACGCAGGGAACCGGTCAGTTTGAGCGAACCCTTATTATTGCCGACGAGGGCAGTTACGTGAGCTACCTGGAAGGCTGCACTGCCCCCATGCGCGACGAGAATCAGTTGCATGCTGCCGTAGTGGAACTCATCGCACTCGATAATGCCGAGATCAAGTACTCCACCGTTCAGAACTGGTACCCGGGCGATAAAGAAGGCAAGGGTGGTATCTATAACTTTGTAACCAAGCGCGGGGCCTGCCGGGGCGTAAATTCAAAGATATCCTGGACACAGGTAGAGACCGGCTCAGCCATCACCTGGAAATACCCGAGCGTGATTTTGCAGGGCGATAACTCCAGCGGTGAATTTTACTCCGTGGCAGTAACAGGTAACCGGCAGGTAGCCGATACCGGAACCAAGATGTACCACTTGGGCCGCAATACCAAAAGCCGCATCATCTCCAAAGGTATCTCGGCCGGTTTCAGCAACAACAGCTACCGCGGCCTGGTGCACGTAGGCGCCAAAGCCGATAATGCCCGTAACTTTACGCAGTGCGATTCGCTGCTGATCGGCAGCCGGTGCGGGGCACATACATTTCCCTACATCGAGACAAAAAACAGTACCGCCACGGTAGAGCACGAAGCAACCACCTCTAAAATTGGCGAAGATCAGATCTTTTACCTCAATCAACGGGGCATCGACTCGGAGAAAGCCGTCGCCCTGATCGTTAATGGTTATGCTAAAGAGGTACTCAATCAGCTGCCCATGGAATTTGCCGTGGAAGCTCAAAAGCTGCTTTCCATTACACTGGAAGGTAGTGTAGGTTAAACTAAAATAATAGAACGATGCTTAGCATAAGAAATCTGCACGCAGAAGTGGAAGGAAAGAAGATTCTGAAAGGAGTCGATCTGGAAATAAACCCCGGCGAGGTACACGCGATCATGGGGCCGAACGGCTCCGGCAAAAGTACCCTATCGTCTGTGCTGGCCGGGCGTGAGAACTATACGGTAACAGAAGGAGAAGTGCTGTTTGAAGGCAAAGACCTGCTGGACATGGCGCCGGAGATACGGGCCAGAGAAGGCCTGTTTCTTGCTTTTCAGTACCCAATTGAGATTCCGGGCGTGTCAAACATCAACTTTCTGCGCACTGCGCTGAATGAGATAAGGGCTTACAGAGGCTTGCCGCCGATGGAAGCAAAAGAATTCCTTCGCCTGACCAAAGAGAAGCAAAAGCTGGTGGAGTTTAACGCTAAACTGGTCAACCGGTCGCTGAACGAAGGCTTTTCGGGTGGTGAGAAAAAGCGCAACGAAATACTGCAACTGGCCATGCTGGATCCTAAACTTGCCATCCTCGACGAAACGGACTCCGGCCTCGACATCGATGCCCTGCGGATTGTTTCGAACGGTGTGAACCAGCTCCGCAACGAGCAGAATGCGTTTGTGCTCATCACGCACTATCAGCGTTTGCTGGAGTATATTGTACCTGATTTTGTGCATGTGCTCTATGATGGCCGCATTGTAAAATCCGGTACCAAAGAGCTGGCACTGGAGCTCGAAGAAAAAGGCTACGACTGGCTGAAAGAATCTTATCCTATCACCGAATCAGCGCAATAACGCATGGCAAACCAAATATCCATACCCCTGTTTCAGGAGCTGCTGGATGGGTTCGAAGCCAGACGTGTCCTTGACCGGCAGACGGAGCCTGAATTCCTGCTAGAGGCAAGGCAGGAGGCGATCGAAAATTTCCGGAAGCTCGGCTTTCCCAATACAAAAGTAGAAGACTGGAAGTATACGAACCTCGCTCCCTTCCTGCGGGAAGACTACGCCACCAACCTGAAAGCGCCTGTGGGTACCCCGCTAGCAGAGGAGGCCATACATGCCGCCGATATTGAAGACATGGACTGCTACAAGCTGACGCTGCTGAACGGCAAGCTGCAGGAGAGCGCTTCTGACCTGGATTTACCGGCTTTCATCGCAGTGCGTCCTATGGCAGCAGCGGTACAGGACCCGACCTTTCAGAAATATTTCGGCAAGAGTACCAATACAGCCAAGCACCATTTTGCTGCCCTCAATACGGCCTTGTTTTCAGACGGCTTATACATAGAGATTGCCGCCAATGCACAGCTTGACAAGCCACTGCACCTGGTGCATACCTATGCCACCGACACTAATGTACTGGTGCAGCCGCGGCACCTGATCGTGGTGCACCGCAATGCCTCGTTGCGCCTGGTTGAAACCGTGGTATCTGCGCACACCGAAGAAAAAATCTTCGTCAACAGCCATACGGAAGTGGCGCTGGAGGAAAATGCCAACATGCACCACTACATGGTGCAAACGGCTGCTCCCTCGTTACGGCTCCTGCAGCATACGGAAGTATGCCAGCTGCGCGACAGCGTTTATAACAACTATACCTTCTCACTGCCAGCGGCCCAGTTGCTGCGCAACAACCTGCACGTAAACCTGGCCGACGAGCATACGGAAAGTCATCTTTTTGGCCTCTACCTGGCAGCCGATCATCAGTTGGTGGACAATCATACGTTCATGAATCACCAGATGCCGCACTGCGAGAGCAACGAGATCTATAAAGGCGTGCTGCTCGATAATGCCGTAGGCGTTTTTAACGGAAAGGTATTTGTGCAGGAAGATGCTCAAAAAACAAACGCTTTCCAGCAAAACAACAACCTGCTGCTAAGCAACAAGGCGACCATTAACTCCAAACCGCAGCTGGAGATCTATGCCGACGACGTTAAGTGCAGCCACGGCTCCACTACCGGCCAGCTGAGCCAGGAGGCCATGTTCTACCTGCAATCCAGGGGCATCGGCGAAACTACGGCCCGTGCCATGCTGGTGAGCGCCTTTGCCTATGATGTAACAGAGAAGATCGGCATACCGGCACTGGAAGCCTATATCAATAAAGTCATTAACCAGCATATTCCTGCCAGCCAGGAGTTAGCGAAAGTATAATTATAGTATGAGTGGCAATTCGACGATAGCAACAACCCGCAAACTGGATACGGTCGCTTTACGCGCCGATTTCCCTATTCTGCAGACACAGGTCTACGGCAAGCCACTGGTATACCTCGACAATGCGGCCACCACCCAGAAACCGAAGTCGGTACTGGCAGCCATGCAGGATTACTATACCGACTACAATAGCAACATTCACCGGGGGGTGCATTACCTGAGCCAGAAAGCTACTTCAGAGTATGAGATCGTGCGCAAAAAGGTACAGGCTTTTATCAATGCCGAACACCTGCATGAAGTGATCTTTACACGTGGCACCACCGAAAGTATAAACCTGGTAGCCAGCTGCTTTGGCCGCGCTTTCCTGAAGGCGGGCGACAGCATTCTAATTTCGGCCATGGAGCACCACTCCAATATTGTGCCCTGGCAGATGGCCTGCGAGGCGCATGGCGCCGAACTGAAAGTGATTCCGATGAATGAAAAGGGTGAGCTGCTGATGGACGAGTTTGCGCAGCTGCTCGACGAAACGGTGAAGCTCATCTCTGTTACCTATGTCTCCAATACACTGGGAACGGTAAACCCGGTGAAAGAGATTATTGCTGCTGCCCACGCGCAGGACATACCGGTGCTGGTAGATGCGGCGCAGGCCATCCAGCACCTGCCGCTGGACGTGCAGGAACTGGATGCAGATTTCGTGGCCTTCTCCGGCCATAAGATGTATGGCCCAACCGGTATCGGGGTGCTGTATGGCAAAGAAAAGTGGCTGAACCAGATGCCTCCTTACCAGGGCGGCGGCGACATGATCAAGACGGTTTCCTTTTCAAAAACAACTTACAACGACCTACCGCTGAAGTTTGAAGCCGGCACGCCAAGTATAGCTGAAGGCATTGGCCTAGGCGCTGCCATCGATTACCTCAACCACCTGGGCCTGCACAACATCCGCGAAACAGAAGAGCAGCTGTTTGACTATGCGGTTAATGCGCTGCAGGAGATTGATGAACTGCGTTTTATCGGGGAGGCGGAAACAAGGGCAGCATCCATTTCTTTTCTGGTAGGCAACACGCACCCATTTGATGTGGGCGAGATCCTGGACAAGTATGGCGTGGCAGTACGCACCGGCCATCACTGCACCGAGCCCATCATGCACTACTTTGGAATACCCGGCACAGTAAGGGCCTCGCTGGCCTTTTACAACACCACCGATGAAATTGACAAACTGGTGGCAGCCGTTAAAAAGGCAGTATTGCTGCTGAGCTAAGCAACCGATTTATGACCATAAAAGAGCGACAAGACCAGATAATAGAAGACTTTGAGTTGTTTGACGACTGGATGGACAAGTATGAATACATCATCCAGTTGGGCAAAGAGCTCCCGCTGATAGACGAGAAGTATAAAACCGAAGAGAACCTGATTAAAGGCTGCCAGTCTAAAGTATGGCTGCATGCGGATTATGCCGATGGCAGGCTGCACTTTACCGCCGACAGCGATGCATTGATTACCAAAGGACTGGTGAGCATGGTGGTTCAGGTACTCTCTGACCAGACACCTAAGGCCATTGCAGAATCTGAGCTATACTTTATAGACCGGATCGGGCTGCAGAGCCACCTCTCTCCCACTCGCTCCAATGGCCTGCTCTCCATGCTGAAGCAGATCAAACTTTATGCGGTGGCTTACCAGGCACAGTCGCTCCAAGATAAATAATGTATGAACGCATCTGAGATAAGAGATAAAGTAGAGGACGTGCTCCGCACGGTGCATGATCCTGAGATTCCGGTGAACATTTACGACCTGGGACTGGTGTATGAAATCAAAGTGGAAGAATGCAAAAATGTGCGTGTGACGATGACCCTGACTGCTCCTGCCTGCCCGGTGGCCGACGAGATCATGTTTGAAGTGCAGCAAAAACTGGAAGCTATCGAAGGTGTGGAAGATGCCTATGTGATGCTCACCTTCGACCCGCCCTGGACCCGCGACATGATGAGCGAAGAAGCCAAACTTGAGCTGGGCTTTTTATAGAACTGCTTATACTATTTGTTGTACTATAACTATAAGCCGATCCAGGCTGTTCCATTATTAAGAAGTAAACACAAAAAAAGAGGGAGCCAGCAACTGGTTCCCTCTTTTATATAGTATAATTTAAAGCTGTTACCTGATAGCAGCTCTTTGCGTATTCTTCTGAAGCTTCTGTGATTTTACCTTTTGGAGGGCAAGCACCATGATGAACCTCGCCTTGTACTGGTTCTTTTCTTCCAATACTTCCAGCGCTGTTTGCAGGCTTTCGCGAGCATCAGACTTGGCCTGGGTAATAGAAGTATGATGATAGTTCTGAAACTGTCGTGCGTCTGCGGCATCGAAGCAGCGGGTATATACCACTGCTTCGCACTCCCGCACAAAAGATGCTTCATTCAGGTAGATAACCTTAAAACCTTTCCCGCAAAGCTCCTCTGAGGCAGCAAAGGCCGACTCAAAGTCAGCAAAGCCTGTCAATATAAAGCCTGTTCTCAGATCTACAAAGTTGATGCCTTCCAGTAATGTTTTCATTTTATTAGACTTAAATCCGCTTTCTTATCCCTCTATGACTGCTCAATCTATTGTCTCTTTCCCCTCTTATACAATAAGAACGCGCTTAAAGTGCCAAAAGTATCTAAAAATTAGTAATTAACTTACAAATAATAAGACAAATAATGTATGTCCGCCGGAGCTAAGTATACGGAACCAGCCGCAAAGGCCTGCCGGTCCGTGGCTACCTCACAGGAGAGTTCGGTAAACCTGTTTAACCGGTCCACCAGAAATTTCGCGTTGGAATCTATACTGAGATGCTGCACTACGAAAATGGCAGCAGGAAGATCAGCGGGTAGTTTCGACAAAAGTTTAGTGAGTGCCTGCATACCGCCGGCGGAAGTGCCAGTAACAATTACTTTAACATATAAAAGTTGTTTTCAGTAAAATGTTCGGTTTAAGGGTGTCTGAACCATTGTTTACACAGTTTAATCGGCACTGTTGAATACTCTCCGGCCCGCTGGCGCACGTGCCGCTCCGCAGCAGAAAAGAAAAAGATACCGGCACTACAAAATGAACCTTATGATGCCCTAAAGTGGTAGATTTGTAGTCTGCAGTTAATTCATTATTCTTCCGTATAACTAAGGTATGGCAAAGTCGGCTAAGCAGAGCGCTAAGAAAGCGTTGGGGAACCAGGGCCGCAAAACGACAGCGAACGAATTGAATGTGATCGGTATTGGCGCGTCGGCGGGCGGCTTGCAGGCGCTGGATGCTCTGTTTAGCAGTGTGCCTCATGATGGCGTAGCCTATGTAATAGTGCAGCACCTGTCTTCGGAGCACCGCAGCCTTTTAACCGATCTGCTGAAGCAATACTCCATTTTAGATGTGTTAGAAGCAGAGCAAAACATGCCGGTAGAGGTAAACAAAGTGTATGTGATCCCCAACGACAAGGAGCTCACCATTACAGAAAACCACCTGCACCTGCTGGACAAGACAGAAACAGGCCGCTCCAAAACTGTAGATACTTTTTTTACCTCCCTTGCCGCAGATAAAAAGGAGCGTGCCATAGGCATTATACTTTCCGGCACAGGCACGGATGGTACCGAGGGCGCAGTTGCCATCAAAAAAGCGGGCGGTATTGTGCTCGTGCAGGCCCCCACTACCGCCAAGTTCGACAGCATGCCCTTGAATGCCATTAATACCGGCTTCATCGATTTTATACTGCCACCGGAGCAAATGCCGAACGAGATCTTCAATTATCTGAAAGTAAAACCCCTGACCAATCAGTTAACGGAACTGATTAACAGCGAAACGGAATCTTCTTTCTACCAGATCCTGGAAATGGTGCACGATCGTACCGGCATTGATTTTAGCAACTATAAACGGCCAACCATTATCCGGCGAATCAGCCGGCGCATGGTGGCAATTGATATCAGCCGCCTGGATGATTACCTGGAGTACCTGAACCTGCACAGCAGCGAGGTAGAGGTCCTGCGCAAGGAATTCCTGATCGGGGTCACCAAGTTTTTCCGCGACGAAGAAGCCTACCTGGTACTGGCAACAAAGGTTATCCCTGCCCTTGTCGATAGTAAAAAACCTTCGGGGCAGCTGCGCATCTGGGTGGCCGGTTGCTCTTCCGGCGAAGAGCCGTATTCCATTGCCATTCTGGTAAGGGAGTACATGGATAAGGTTAAAAAAGAGCTGGAGGTAAAGATCTTCGCCTCCGACATTGACCGTAAAGCCCTGGATTTTGCCAGCAAAGGCATTTATCCGATGAGCAGCCTGACAGAAGTGTCGGAAGAGCGCCTTAACGGGTTCTTTGTTAAAGATGAAGGGAAATACCGCATCACACAGCGGGTACAGCGCATGGTGATCTTTGCCCCGCATAACGTATCAAACGACCCGCCGTTTAGCAGAATAGACCTGGTAAGCTGCCGCAACATGCTCATTTACATGAACCCGGTGCTGCAGAAGAAGGTAATCGACAAGTTTCATTATTCCCTGCTGGTGGGCGGCTTCTTGTTTCTGGGTACCAGCGAGAGCATCGGAGACCTGAAGAGCTTCGAAGAGATCAACAAGGAGTGGAAGATCTTCCGTAATCTGGAGCCTGCCCAGTCGTTGGGTATCGCCAATACGTTTGTTGGCACCGCGCTGAGCAGGAGAAGCCCCAGCGTGCCTTTAGCTAGCTTCCCGCGGGAGTTATCGGCCAAGCACTTAATGCAGCAAAGCTTTATCAAGGTGCTCAGCCAGACTATACTGGAAGAATATGACTATGCCGCCGTTTACATCGACGAAAATTATGATGTGCTGCACGGTACCGGTAAGTTTAAGCACTACCTTGATTTGCCCGATCATAACTTTACGTTAAACCTACTAAAACTTGTTTCGCAGGATCTGGCGGTAAGCCTGGGTTCCATTCTCAGCAAAGTCATACTCGATAATAAAAAGGTAACGGCGCACGGCATACAGGTGCGCGACGGCAATACGCTCCGCTACATCAATGTGGCAGCCAAGCCATACCTGTCCGAAAAGAAGCCCAAGCAGCGGTTTATACTTGTCTTGTTCTCCGAAGACCAGCCGCGCACACCCCTCGAGGAAAATCAGGTGGCGGTTTTGAGCAACGACCGCTACGAACACCGGGTGCAGGAGCTCGAAATAGAACTGCAGTATACTAAAGACGACCTGCAGGCGGTAGTAGAGGAACTAGAAATGGCGAACGAGGAACTGCAGAGCACCAACGAGGAACTGCAGTCGCTGAACGAAGAGTTGCATACCATCAACACCGAGCACCAGTACAAGATCAAAGCTTTAATGGAGTTGGATGATGACCTGAACAACTACTTCCGCAGCACCGATATCGGGCAGATCTTCGTAGACCGGCAACTCATCATACGCAAGTATACGCCAGCGGCCACGCACCTGATCAACCTGATCGAGAGCGACATCGGGCGCTCCATTTACCAGATATCAAACAACCTGCGCTACAATCACATGATCGAGGATATCCGCCATGTGATCACATCTACTAAAACTGTTGAGCGCGAAGTACAGGACAAACGCGGCATCTGGTACAAGATGCGCATTCTGCCCTATATAACACAGGAGCGCCGTATCGACGGGGCTATCATTCTTTTTGTGCAGATAAGCGAACCGAAGACCCTGCACCTGATGCAGACCGGCATCCTGAACAGCTCCCCTAACGCTATTATGGCGCTAAAGGCGATCCGCAGGCATGGGCACCCAATCGTTGATTTTGTTATCATCACAGCCAACCAAAAGGCACAGGAATTATTTAACCGCGCAGATGCGAGCCTGGCAGGCCAAACCCTTGGGAAAGAGCTGCCGCAGCTACTGGAGCAGGACCTGTTTGAAGAATTTGTGCAGGTGGTGGAAACCGGCCAGATACTGAACGTGGAGAAACAGCTCACTACCAATAACAATTTCTGGCTGCAGATTACTGCCATTAAGTTTGATGATGGCATGGTGCTCACGTTGCACGATGTTACCAAGCGTAAGCAGTATGAACAGCAACTGCTGCAGCAGCAGGAAGAAATCAAGGCCAGCGCCGAACGTTTCCGCAGATTGCTGGAAGCTGTACCGCACATTACGTGGACGAACAAACCGAATGGCGAAAACAATTCTTTCAACGACCAGTGGTACAAGTATACCGGCCTGACTGTTGAGGAGTCAGCTGGCTGGGGCTGGACCAAAGCGTTTCACCCGGATGACCTGGAAGCACTTTTGCCAGGATATGAAGCCTCGTTAGCTGAAGGCAAGATCGTTAATGTACAGGCTCGCATTCTGAGTTATAAAGACAATGAGTATCGCTGGCACCTGATAAAAGACGTGCCGATCCGAAACGAGCAGGGCGAGATCAACTTATGGGTTGGCACCGCCACCGATATTCAAGACCAGAAAGAGCAGAGGAAGATAATATTCAGCTCCGGCTGTCGCAGCAGCGCGAAATCCTTACAGCTGTGCTGCAGACACAGGAGACAGAGCGCAGACGCATTTCGGAGGCCCTGCACAACGGCTTGGGGCAGGTACTCTATGCTACAAAGCTGCGCATTAATGCAATAAAGCTGGACGGAGAGCGAAATAAAACCGAAGTCGCGCAGATAAACGAACTGTTAAAGGAAAGCATTGATATCACGCGCGATATTTCTTCAGAACTATCCCCGTCAGTTCTGAAGGACTTCGGCCTTAAAATAGCTATAAAAGAAATGGCGGAGCGATTTAAGACCTCACATTTGAAAATTTCCACCAGTGTCAGTGGCTTTGATGCGCGCATCAATTCTACTGTGGAGCTATCGTTGTACCGGATCATACAGGAGTTACTCAACAATATGGCCAAGCACGCAAAAGCTACAAAAGCCTCCATTGAATTAACCGCAGAAGAAGACCTCATCGTTTTAGAGGTACGCGACAACGGCATTGGCATTGCTGAAAAAGAACTTGGCAAGATAACCGGCCTTGGTCTGCACAGCATCCGGAACCGCGTAGATCTGCTGGGTGGCAACATGGAGATAAAGTCGGGCCCTGGCAAAGGCACCGTGTTCAAGTTCAGATTCAAACACTAAGCGCTCTGTGCGAGGTATAAGTATAAGTATAAAGGCCTGACGGAAAGAGACAGCAACAGCATCCATTAAGGTATGCGTTAAAGTAGAGGTCCGTCAGGCCACTACTAATTTGCTGCGCACGCTGCCGTTTTGCAGTTTAAGGGTATGCGTGATGCTGGCGGGGAGTTCCTGCTGGTAATGGCTGACGTAGATGAGCGTGGTCCTGCTGCTGGCACAGATAGCTTCCACCACCTGCTTAAAATGTTGCTGCTGCCGGGCGTCCAGCCCCTGGCACGGCTCATCCAGTATAAGCAGGGGCGGGTTTTTAGCCAGCGCACGGGCAAGCAGGCACAGCCGCTGTATACTGGCCGGCACGCTCCGGAAGTGGTGGGCTGCGTAGGCGTCGATCTCCAGCAGGTGCATCCAGCGCAGGGCCAGGGCAGCATTGGCAGCTTCAGACGCACGCATCAGCCCCAGCGAATCGTAGAAGCCGGACTCAATCACTTCCAGGCATGTGCTGCCCGCCGGAAAGTACTGAAACAATTCCGGCGAGACATAGCCGATCTGCTTTTTAATATCCCAGATGCTTAGCCCCTTCCCTTTTACTTTGTCGAAGAGGACGATCTTGTTGGCGTAAGCCTGCGGGTTGTCGCCATTAATAAGGCTCAGCAGCGTTGATTTGCCGGCTCCGTTGTGGCCTAGCAGCGCCCACCGTTCTCCCTGCCGCACCGTCCAGTTCACGTTGTCCAGAATCAGGTTTTCGCCGTATCGGATATTTACCTGCTGCATGCCAACTACCACCTCATACGTACTATAAGGCCGTAACGAAAGCAGTTCGCGCAGCTCTCCTGTGGCGATCTCACCTGGAACAGGCAACTTAAACCCGGATGTCATGAACTTCGCCCTGCTCGTTTGTTGCACTAATATGCCCCGCTCCAGCACAGCCACATGCGTCACAGCCTCGGGCACTTCAGCGGGAGACGTAGCCATGAGAAGCGTAATACCGGAGCGGGCGATTTCCTGCAGCAAATGGTTTAGTTCTTCCCGTGCAGCCACATCAAGCCCGGCAAAGGGGTTGTCAAGCAATAGTAACAAAGGGTTCTGGAGCAAAGCCGCGCCAATTAGTAGTCGCCGCGTCTCGCCATTCGACAGCTTAATGAGGTGCTTGCCAAGCAGGTGCTCTAGGTGCAGCCGTTCCGTAACGTAGCCGTAGGTCCATACCTCAGAGGCAGTAGGCGCCACAATGGCCTGCAGGTAAGCCTCTACTGTCGGAATATCATCCAGATGCGACGAGTCGAAACGCTGCTGATAGTAAAACTCAGTGGTATTGGAGTGGGTGCGGAAGCCATGCCGGGCAGAAACATACCCGATGAGCCTGCTCCGGTTAAAAAGCGGATCTTCCTGCTGCTGCTCGCGCACCACCTCATCCAGCAGCGGATAAGCGGCTTGCCCTTTGGAGATGGGGAGCTTTCCGGCCAGGGCATCCAGCAATACACTTTTACCGGATCCGCTGGGGCCTACCAGCGCCCAGTGTTCTCCCCTGCTTACAGCAAAGCTAAAGTTCTCCAGCAAAATATGGTGCTGGTAACGCACCGTGATACCGTTATACTTTACAACCTGATTCCTCATGTTCGCATTCGTGTTTCGTAAAGCACTGGCCAGGAAGCTCCTTATACTTATACTTATACTTACCCGCAAGCCTGCTGCCTGCAAGGTCTGCATATTCTGCACCTGAATCAAGCAGCCACTGAAATCATATTACGCAATATAAGCACGAACAAGCCTATAGCAGTATCACCCCCTTCTGAGCTGCTGCATCAGGAAAATATTCAATAAATCTTTGTCTCACAGCTACTGGTGTTATCTGAAATCCTTTTCTACAAGGATTTGTAATGTCTCTTCATCCTCATCATCCCCGAGCGGCATCTGCTCCTCTATAGCGACTTGAGCGGTACGGGCCCATGTTTCTGCGAGCGCAGCCGGCACGTATACTTTAATGCTGTTTGCGATAAATGTGGCCGTTACAGCTTCTGCTTCCTCCTCCCGGATTAGGGAGTAACGGAGCGAGTGCACTGGCGACGGACCGATCTGTGTCGTGGTAGTGACCTTGCCTTCCCTCAAAAACTGTTCAACCTCCTGTTGTGTAAGCCTCAAGCGGAGGTTATTTTCCTGCATTCTGATCTTCATACCTGAAACGTGGCTTGTAGTATAGCTTAGGTAAAATCCTGCTACAATGTAGCACTGCTTGTACGATAAGCAGCTGCGTGAAGGTTACTGTCGAAAGCCTATCACCAAGTGAAAAATAGTGGCCTGATTTATACTTGCCATTGCCCACTTACAGTTTGATCTTGATACCGCCATTTACCACAAAGCCATCTACCGGCGCATAGATGTCTTTGAAGACCGGGTTGGTGATGGTGCCGGTATAAATGGTATCAAAAGCTGTTTGCCGCGTATCCAGCAGGTTTTCAAAGTTGATGAACAGCGAAAAATGCTCCCACAGCTTTTCGGCCATAAATCCTGCCAGCCAGTAGGCGCGACCGGTGGTGCCATCGTTCAGCTGCTGCGGGCCAATGTAATAGCCCTCCAGCCCCAGCTTCAGTTTGTCTTCCACCTCATACATCAGCACATTGTTCAGCCGGTGGCGGGGCACCAGCGGGTATACCTGTTGGCTATGGTTATAATGCTCGTGTACATCGGCCAACGTATACCCCACAAACAGCTTAAAGTCTTGGTAGGTAAGTTTAATGTTTGTTTCGATGCCTTTGGTATCTATAAAACCGCTGGGCTGCTGGTATTGCCAGTAACCGTTATCCAGTGGCATCAGCTCTATCGGATCGTTGACACGGGTATAGAACAGGAGCCCGTTCAGGCTTAGCGTCACCCTATCGTTGAAGAAGGCCGTGCGGTAGTTCACATCATAATTGCCGCCAAAAGAGCGCTCCGCCTTCGTGTTGTGCACGTCCGGTGGCAGCACATTCTGAAACTGTATCCGCTCGGCGTCTTCAGTAAACGCAGTCGGCGCTTTATACCCCAGGCCACCACCTAAACGGGTGGTCAGGTTGGGGCCGATGCGAAACATAGCCGACAAGCGGGGCAGCAGGAAAAAGCCGTAAGCCGAGTGATAATCGCCTCGCAGCCCGGCTTCCAGGGTAAGTTGATCGGATGCATTCCACGTACTCTGGGCAAAGGCGCCAAGAGTGGTATAGTTGTAGCTTCTATCCACCTCGTCCGCCACCTGATCTTCCTTAAACTTGTCAGTCAGCAGGTTCAGCCCGGCCACCCATTCGGCTTTCTCAGACGTGTAGTGGTACGTGGCCTCCGAGAAGCTGGAAAGCTGCGCACCGGAGAAGCGGTACCCGGGCAATTCGATCACCCGGTCATAGTGGCTCACGCTGTTCTTTATCGCAAGAGCCGCGTGCTCGCCTAATTGGTGGTCCAGTTCGGCCTGCGTGCTCAGGCGGTTGGTCTTGTTCCGCTCAAAATAGGCATGCAGCGCATCGCCCTCTCCGCGCAGGTACTGCATGTCGCCGCCCCTTCTTTCCTCTACCGTACTGTTAAAACCTGTATAAAATGTGGTTTTTGGGGTGAGATAAAGGAACAGCTTCGGGTTAAGGGTATAGCGGTTAAACTCCGGAATGGCGGTAAGGCCGATGCCCGCAGGATCGTAGGGCGTGCCGTGGTTGTAAGAGGCAAATATCGTGGTGCCCACCTTGTTAAACTTCTCAGCATAAAAACCGCTGACATCGAGCCCCCGGGCAGACGTGCCGTTCAGCAGAAAATCCAGCTGCCGCTCTTCGGTCGGTACTTTCGAGACCAGGTTCACCAGCCCTGCAATGGCGCCACCGCCATACAGCGTAGAAGCTGATCCTTTAACCACCTCCACCTGCCGCAGGTCGAGCGGGGCGATCTGGAGCAGGCCCAAGCCACCCGAAAAACCGGAGTAGAGCGGAAAGCCGTCGCGGATGATCTGCGTATACTTGCCGTCCAAACCCTGAATGCGGATGCTGGAGTTGTAGCTTGTAGCCGAGGTTTGCTGCGTCTGGATACCCGTACTCTCGTTGAGCATCATCCGGATATCGCCCGGTTTCATATTGCCTTTTTCTGCCAGCTCCTCTCCCGAGATCACCTCCACCCGCGTCGGAATATCGCTGATGGTGCGGCTGCTGCGGGTAGCCGACACCACCACTTCCTCCAGCCCCTCGCCTGCCGGGACCAGTAGCACTGTAAAGGTGGTGTCGGGGTTAGCCAGCGGGAAAGTAACAGCCAGATCCTGCTGCTCATACCCCACATAGCGGAACAGGATATGCTGCACTCCATCAGGCACATTTGGTATGGTAATACGGCCGGCGGCATTACTGCTGCTACCGGTTGTGGTGCCGGCCACTACAGCGGTAGCGCCGATCATGGGTTCGCGGGTGTCAGCAGCCCGAATCAGGGCATTGAAAGTATGCTGGCCGTGAGCCAGCGTCGCACTCCCGAGCAGGAATACGAAGAGCACAAATTTTTGCAAGTTTGAAGTCGCTAATGTTCAGTTAAAATGCTGCCGGGTTGCCAGCCAGCTGTTGGTGCGGAGCGCACCGGAACGGACGCATTAACTTACTTTCGGGGGTTGCCAGATAGCGCAGCAAACTGGAACAGGAGCAGCTACCCGGCACAAAGTATGGTAAACAACCAAAGAAGGTACAGCCATACTAGCGAAAAAGGAAGGGCTTTCGGAAAGCGTAAAGCCGGTACAGGAGCCACAGGCAAAAAAGGCGGAGCAGCTTTTGCAGTCCTGCGGGTGCTGCTTTTCAGACGCCTGGGCTACTCCTGCCTGCTCCTTTTCGTCGCAACGCTCCCCTGCACAGCACGGAACGGCTGTGAGCAGCAGAACGTAAGCAGCAAGTATAAGCCCGAGGAACTTCATGCTGCAAAAATAACTAAAACAGGCCAGAATCAGGCGATGAAAGTAAAAGGATGTTTCCTGAGGCTGCACCAGGTACGTTTATCTTTCGCTAAGTATGGCTCCGGAAAGGCCACTCGTTGCTCAGCTTCGCTTTGATAAAGTATACCACAGTGCCTGCTGAGATCACAGCTAGTCCTGCTGCTACCATGGTGAGACCTGTCGAGATCAGAATGCCAACCCACATGGCAATGGCGATGATAACAGGCAGCGGAAACAAGGGCATTTTGAATGGAAACGCGCTGCTACTCCGGGCTCTGCGCAGCAGCAGCAAGCCCACTGCCTGCCCGATAAACTGGATGAGGATGCGCATGGCCAATATGGCACTGATCACATCGCTTAGTTTAAACAACATACTGAACACAAAAGCCACGCCTCCCAAAAACAGCAGCGACACATACGGGAAGTGTTTGGTGGGATGCAGCCGAGCGAATACCTTAAAAAAAGCACCATCTGCCGCCGCTGCATACGGAATACGACTATAGCCCAGGGTAGCAGAAAATACCGATGCAAAGGCTACCCACAGGATCAGGCAGGTTGCGATGGTGGCTGCCGTATTTCCGGCCAGTTGCTGAATGAATACGCTCACCACAAACGGGCTGTCTTTGGCCTGCTGCCAGGGTATTACGCTCACCACGCTGATATTCATCATCAGGTACAGCACAGCAATACCGGCAATGGACAAAAACATACTGCGGGGTATATTTTTGGTTGGGTTTTTTATTTCCGCACCCAGGTGGCACACATTGTAATATCCCAGGTAACTGTACACGCTCTTCACGCTGGCAAAACCAATGGCTGTAACAAAGGCATAGTTAAGGGTAAGCCCGTCGTTCATCTCCCGCACCGGCTGTACAAAATTGCCATGTGCAATACCCCCGCCAATGATCCAGAGCATGGTCACGATTACGCCGCACCACAGCAGGACACTAATCCGGCCTACGGCTTCAATCTTCCGGTAAAGCAGGATCACAATTAACACCACCACCGTACCGCTCACCAGTTTGGAGGTAAGAGGCGTGAGCGGCACCAGGTAGGAGAAGTAAGAGGCAAAGCCAATCGCAGCAGATGCAATCACCAGCGGCGCCTGTATCATCGTTTGCCACACGAACAGGAAGCTCATAAACCGACCGGCACCGTTCTTGCCATACGCTTCTTTCAGGAAGTTGTAGCTGCCGCCTGCCATGGGGAAAGCAGCGCCCAACTCGCTCCAGATCATAGCATCTACAAAAGACAAAGCCGCCCCGGCTACCCAGGCATATAAGAAATATGGCCCGTTCATCATGCCAATCACCATCGGGAGCGTAATGAATGGCCCGATCCCTACCATGTCGATCATGTTGATGGCCGTGGCCTGCCCCAGTCCGAGGCGTCTTTCTAAAGTATGTTCCGTCATGTAGAATTATAGCATACGTACCTGTAAAAGGAAGTGAATGATCGCTTGATATACCAGATGTTCCCGAACAAAAGGGAAGCTTCCCTCTTCAATCAGCAAAAGCTTCCTGCTCCAAGATAAACATTTTTTTGGTTGACCTGCTGCACCTGTCACGGGCAGCAACCGGTGGCTCTATGCCCGATCAACAAGTATAATCCTGCAAAGCAGCGATTTACAGGCTCAGGCTCCTAGTGGTTTTTTAAAAGTATAAAGGTCCCGCCTCAAGCAGAGGCAGGACCTTTATACTTGTTCTGGTCAGGACCAGGTTATAAATTAAAGGTGATGCGGGTAAACAGGAAACGACCGTTATACCCGAACTGCTGCGCACTGCGCGAATATACAAAGCGGCCTGTTCCGGAGTTGGCTGCAGCTACTCTGTCGGGGTACACATCCAGCAGGTTATTGGCACCTATCGTCAGCTTCAGGTTCTTGGTGAATGTATAGCCCACGCTTACATCCGTCACCACTTTGCCGGTATACCAGTCCTGCGCCGTTACAGTATTGGTAGCCTCCTGCACTTTGCCGAAGTATACATTGCGCAGAAAGAAGTCCCACTTATCAAGCCCATAGTTAAAGGTGAGGTTGAACTTGGTTTGCGGAACCGCGGAACCCAGGTAAATGCGGCTTGCCTCGTCAAAATACGTGCTCTCGCGCCCGGCCAGCAGTGGCGAAGAATGAATGTCGCCCACCAGATCCGTTTTGGCAAAAGTACCTGCCAGACTTCCTGAAAAACGACCACCGCCTAAGCCTGTAACGTAAGTCAGCACGGCATCTACTCCTTTTGTCTCTGTATCAATGGCATTGGTAAAGAAGCGGGCAGAACCAGCATTAGCCTGGTCCAGCAAACGGTTCACTTCCTGCTGCTGCGGCGTAGGGTTATCTGTTACTTTACCAAACTGGCCGGTATAAACTACGCGGTTGTTGATGCGGATCAGGTAGCCGTCCACGGTCAGCTTAAAGTTGCCGAATATACTTGTAAAGCCGGCGCTATAGTTATAGGAGGTTTCCTCTTTTAACTTAGGGATGCCCAGCAGGTTGGCTACGCGGCTCTGGTTTGTGAACGTACCAGACTCGATAAATACGCCGCTGGTGAAAATGGTGGAAGTGGCGCTATAGTACTGCTGGTGCAGCGAAGGTGCCCGGAAGCCGTTGCTGATGGCGCCGCGCAGCGTAAAAGCATCTGAAAAGATATACCGTCCTGCCAACTTACCGTTCAGCGTAGAGCCAAAGTCAGAATAATTTTCGAACCGGGCGGCGGCATCCACCATAAAGCGGCTTGTAAAGTTTAGCTCCACATCGCCATAAGCGGCCACTGACGTACGCGATACATTCACGGCATTCTTCGGACTGAAACCTGGAAAAGACTGCGAACCACCGGCGAAAGGCGATCCGTTCGCCGCAAAGCGCGTGTTTACCGTTCCCTGCGGGTCCGGGATAAGAATGTCATTTCCAGCACCATCAACACCTACCAGCGTAGCCTTGCCATAGTTCACATACGAGGCTTCTTCACCGGCAATAATCTGGTAATTCTCATAACGGTGCTCGGCGCCATACGCTATGTTAATGCCGCTCATCACATCTTTGTAAAAACGGCTGAAATCAAGGTTGGTCGTGTTCTGCGTGAATGAGTAGCCTCCTGCCTCAAAACTAGTTGGCGAAGCGGTAAGCAGCGAAGCATTCATCGTATGATCCACCGAAAAGTCGATGGCATTCTGGCCGTACGTATTGCTGAAATCGACCTTCCACTCTCCCAGTGCACCGCGTATACCCACTGCCAAAGACTGATCTCTGTTGTCGGTTACGATCAGCGGCAGAAAGCCATTGGGGTAAATGACGGCATTGGTCTGTGTGAGCTGCGCGGGCGTACGGTAAAAGGCTGCGCCTTCGCCGTGGCGCAGGTTCAGACCGCCAAACGCGTATACTTCGGCTTCTTTGGTAACCGGCACAGCAGAGTTAAAGAACAGGCTTCCGCCCCGGTTGGCTGATTGCCCCACGCGGCCGCTGAAATCATTGCGCGTTAAGCCTCTACGGGCCAGCTCCTGCTCCGTAATATCTACCCCAGTAGGTGTTTCGCCCGGAAAAGGGTTGTTGTAGTCGGTGAAGATGGTGCCAGTATAATCGCCGCCACGATCCGTATAGTTGCGGTAATCGTAGGAGCCGGCCAGGTTCAGGTAGCCGCCATTGGCTCCCAGCGGCACGCCATAGCTGGCATTTGCCTGCACGTTCTCACCGTCAAGTCCATCCTCCGAATTCTTCGATACATACGCACCTGTGGTCACATTCGCGTCGAGCTTGTTCACGGCATCGTTTAGAATGATGTTGATCACACCGGCAATCGCATCGGAGCCATACTGCGCCGAGGCGCCGTCGCGCAGAATCTCAACCCGCTTAATGGCAGCAGTCGGAATCGCATTCAGGTCGGTGCCTACAGAACCTTTGCCAAAGCTACCGTTGATGTTTACCAGTGAGGAAGTATGGCGCCTTTTCCCGTTAATGAGCACCAGCACCTGGTCTGGTCCCAGGCCACGGAGCGAGGCCGGGTCAATGTGGTCGGTGCCGTCGGCCAGCGTCTGGGTATTAGAGGTAAAGGATGGCGCCACGTAGTTGAGAATTTGATTTAGATTTACCTGCGGCGCATCGTGTGTAATTTCGCGGATGTCGATCACGTCTACCGGTACCGGGGTGGTGAGCTGCGAACGGGGTGCACCCCTGGAGCCAACAACCACCACTTCGTTCAGGTTTTGTGCTGAATTCAGCACAAAATCAACGTTGAGGGTCTGCCCTGCTGCTACGGTTACCTGCTTTTGCACTGACTCATACCCGATATAGCTGGACACCAACGTATAGGTGCCCGGTGTGAGTTTCAGCTGATACTGCCCGTTTTCATCGGCACTCGTTCCGGCCGACTGGTCCAGGGTTCTGACCGTGGCACCGGCCAGCGGCTGAAAGCGGTCCCGCACCGTTCCTTGTATCGTTTGCCCAAACATCTGATGCGACCAGAGCATCAAAATGAATAGGAGTGTGTAAAGTTTTTTCATTGCTAAATATTAAAGTGATCTAAAATAACTGATTTGGAGTAGCCTAATGGTTGTGCTTATTGTCGGTTTGCGGTGTCAAAATTTTCAATCAAACAGAAAAGCTTTTTAATTGTTGGTATGAATAACTTTAAGAGGGCAAAGCTGCTCTCTTAGCTTTTGGAGAATTTGCCTGAATCGTTGTATATACATCTTTTTACAGCTATACGAAAATATAACGGATGTATCCGTAGAAACTTAGAAAAGGGATAAAAACGAGTGGCAGAAACACCTGTACTGCTGCCTATCTCTTGGCTACAATGGCAACTAAATGGCTTTATATGTGGTACAACTTCTACAGAATCTTCCAGTAAATGATACATCTACTATGCTGTTACAAAAAGGGACCATTGCTCCGGACTTCGAACTAAATGCCACGCCTGACCAGAAATTAAAGTTAAGCGACTTGAAAGGCAAACGCGTTATACTTGCCTTCTACCCTGCTGACTGGAGCCCTGTCTGCGGCGACCAGATGTCGTTGTACAACGAAACGTTGAAATTCTTTGAGAAGCACAATGCCCAAATGGTTGGCCTTTCGGTGGACAGCAAATGGTGCCACAATGCTTTTAAAGAAAACCGCAATATCCACTTCCCGCTGCTAGCCGATTTTGAACCGAAAGGAAAAGTGGCGCAGGAATATGGTGTGTATAATGCAGAGAAAGGGGTAAGCCAGCGGGCACTTTTTGTACTGGATGAAGAAGGCAGAATTCAGTGGAGCTACCTGTCACCGGAAAGTATAAACCCCGGAGCAGACGGCATTCTGGATGCGCTCGATGAAATGGACAAGCAACAGAAAGAAAAATAAGCTATGGCACATCTTAAGCCGCCGGTAGAATCATCCGATCACCAGACTGGCAACAACAATGCACAAGTTACGCTAGTGGAGTATGGCGATTACCAGTGTTCGCATTGTGCGCACGCCTACCCCCTCGTAAAACAATTGCTGGAGGAAAAAGGCGACGATTTCCAGTTTATCTTCCGGAATTTTCCCCTGCGGGAGTCTCATCCGCTGGCCGAGCTGGCGGCGCGGGCAGCAGAAGCTGCCGGGGAGCAGCACCAGTTTTGGGAAATGCACGATAAAATTTATGAGCACCAGCGCGAGCTAAGGGAGGACAGCTTTGAGCAGTTTGCCCGTGAGCTGCGACTAGACCTGAATCAGTTTTCCAGCGATATGAAAAGCGATGAGATTGCCTCGAAAGTAGAAAGAGACTTCGAGAGTGGCATCCGTAGCGGTGTAAATGGTACGCCTTCCTTTTTTATCAATGGCGAAAAGCTGAATTCCTACGACGGCAGCTATAAATCGCTGAAGCAGGCTCTTTCTTCCTAACTCCCAGCATCATAGTATAAGTATAAAGGCCGCCAATGGAATTCGCTGGCGGCCTTTATACTTATACTATGATGCTGCTTATTTGCTCTTGAACTGTTGAATCGCCTGTCGGGTAAAATCGGACAACACCAGGGTGCCGCTGATACCTGCCCGCTCCGACAGTAATTGTTCCCAATGCTCCGTGCCCTGCCAGAAGATCTGCTTCATCGCACTCAGTGCCTCCAGGTTATACGAAGCCAGTTTAACGGCAAAATCCTGCACCGCGACATCCAATTCATCTATACTATCAAACACACTGGCATACAGGCCTTTGTCTTTCGCCCAGGCAGCGGAGCGGAATTCGGTGGCATCCAGCGCCAACTCAGAGAAAGCAGCCACACCTATTTTTCGCTCTACGGCAGGACCCACTACAAAAGGTCCAATGCCGATAGCCAGCTCACTCAGTTTTATAGCGGCATGTTGGGTAGCAAAGCAATAGTCGGTAGCGGCAGCAACGCCTACCCCCCCGCCAATGGCTTTGCCCTGTACACGCCCAATAATAATTTTGGAAGAGGTGCGGCAGGCATTAATCACTTTGGCAAAACCTGAGAAAAAGGCCAGTCCCTGCTCTTTATTCTCTATCGCGATCAGTTCATCAAAACTGGCTCCGGCACAAAACGTGCGGTCGCCTTCGCTTTGAAGTATGATGACATGCGTGCGCTCCTCCTTCCCGGCTTTAATGATTGTCTCAGCCAACTCGTTCAGCAGCGCGCCCGGCAGGGAGTTGTGAGAAGGGTGAAAAAATGTAATGGTGCTGACACCCTGTTCGTTAGTAGCAATAGTTACTTTTCCGGCTGCAATGGAATTGGTTTTGCTCATGTATGAGGGGTTATTTCACAGTTCTTAATGGTATACTTACTTGAATAAAAGTTAAGCGGTGGATTACCTTTGGTAGTAGTAGTATAGGTATACCCATTCAGGTTTATAGAATCGTTTAAAGCTAATCCTGGTTTTTCTTTTTTACCATCGTCATAATAGTGGCAATGGCAACAGTTTCGCCTGTTTCGTCGGTTACGTCTACCAGCCACTTTACGATGCCTTTGGCAACGTCCTCTTCACTGCGCTTCTCCTGCCCTACTTTCTCTTTCACCGTCAGCTTTACGCCTAAGGTCATGCCCGGGTAGACAGGTTTGGTGAAGCGGCAATCTTCCAATCCGTAGTTCAACAGCACCGGTCCTTTCTTCGGGTCCACGAACATACCAGCCGCCTTGGAGAGAATATAATAACCATGCGCCACCCGGCCTTCAAACAGGGTACCTTCCAGCGAGGTAGCATCCACATGCGCGTAGAAATGATCCCCTGATACATTGGCAAAATTAGTAATATCGGCTTCGGTCACGGTATGCCTGTGCGTTACCCAGGTTTCCCCGATCTCTAGCTCTTCAAAGTGCTTGCGGAACGGGTGTACGTCCAGTTCTATCTGTTTTGCCCCCTGCTGGTATACGCCCGTAATAGCCGTCACCATGGTGGGCGAGCCTTGGATGGCCACCCGCTGCATAAAATGCTTTACTCCGCGGATGCCGCCCATTTCTTCGCCGCCTCCTGCTCTGCCTGGTCCGCCATGAATCAGCTGCGGCATCGGCGAGCCGTGGCCCGTGCTCTCCTTTGCACACTCCTGGTTAAGTATAAGGATGCGGCCATGATAGGTGGCTGCGCCATAGGTAAACTCCTGCGCAATACGTGGATCGGCGGTAGCGATAGAGGACACGAGGGAGCCTTTGCCCATTTTAGTAATAGCTACCGCTTCGTCAATCGTGCGGTACGGCATCAGCGTAGCCACCGGTCCGAAGGCTTCCACTTCATGGGTATCGGTGTATCGGAACGGATCAGCATTGAGCATCACAATGGGCGAGATAAAGGCACCTTTTTCAGCATCTGCCCCTACCACCTCTACCTTCTCCAGATCGCCATACACAATAGGCGTTTGTTTTGCCAGTTCGCTTACCTGCTCCCGCAGTTTCTGCAGTTGTTCTTTCCCCACCAAAGCGCCCATGCGTACGCCCTCTGCCTGCGGATTGCCAATAGCAGTTTTAGAAAGCTCGCGACCTAAGGCAATCTGTACGTCCTCCACTAGTTTCTCCGGCACAATCGCCCGCCGGATAGCCGTACATTTCTGCCCTGCTTTGGACGTGATTTCCTTGCGTATCTCTTTGATGAATAAGTCGAATTCCGGTGTTCCCGGTACAGCATCCTCACCCAGCACGGCACTGTTCAGCGAATCGGCTTCCATGGTAAACGGCACCGCTTCCTGAATCAGCCGGGGATGCGCCTTGAGCATCCGGCCGGTTTTGGCTGAGCCGGTAAAGGTCACCACATCCTGCGAGGTCACATGATCTAGTATTCCTTCGCCGGTACCGGTAACCAGCTGCAGCGCGCCCTCCGGCAAAATACCCGAAGCGATGATCTCCCGCACAACAGCCTCAGTCAAATAAGCCGTGATAGGAGCTGGTTTTACAATAGCGGGCATACCGGCCAGCAGGTTAACGGCAATCTTCTCCAGCATGCCCCATACCGGGAAATTATAGGCATTTATATGAATGGCAACGCCTTCTTTCGGCACTAAAATATGATGGCCGATAAAGGTGCCGCCCTTCGAAAGGCCGATAGGCTCATCTTCTACAAAAAAAGGCTTATCCGGAAATTTACGGCGCAGCGAAGCATAGGCAAAAAGGTTGCCGATGCCTCCTTCAATATCAACCCAACTGTCGGCGCGGGTAGCACCGGTACGGTAACTGAGCTTATAAAAATCTTCTTTTCTGGAGGTAAGGTGCAGGGCCAGCGCTTTCAGCATCAGCCCACGTTCCTGGAACGTCATCTTACGCAGGGCCGGATTTCCTTTCGCCCGGGCATACTGCATCATGGCATCAAAGTCCAGGCCGCCGCTATAGGCGAGGCAAATGACTTCGCCTGTCACCGCATCTACCAGTTCGCTTTCTTTTCCGGAACCGGGTATCCATTGCCCCAGCGCATAGTTTTCCAGTTTAGTGCTCATATTGTTCGTTTCGTTTGTCCTGCTTTTTAAGTATGAACGCTTTCGCTTTAAAGTATAGCCTGTATATTATTTCTGTATGACGCTATACTAAACTTTCTCAATAACAACAGCGTAGCCCTGCCCTACGCCCACGCACATGGTTACCAGGGCATAGCGCTTGTTCTGTTTCTGTAGTTCTATGGCAGCGGTATTCAAAATTCTGGCGCCGCTCATACCCAGCGGATGACCTAAGGCGATAGCACCACCATTCGGGTTGATGCGCGGATCGTTGTCTTCCAGGCCAAACGCTCTGATGCAGGCCAGGCTTTGCGAGGCAAAGGCTTCGTTCAGCTCAATAATATCCATGTCGTCCAGGGTTAAGCCTGCTTTTTTCAAAGCGATCTTGCTGGCGGGTACCGGGCCTATGCCCATCACGCGCGGCTCTACACCGGCTACACCCATCGACACCATACGGGCCTTAGGTGTGAGCTCATACTTCCGAACGCCCTCTTCGGAAGCAAACAGCAAAGCCGCTGCCCCGTCATTAAGCCCGGAAGCATTGCCCGCTGTAACGGTTCCTCCTTTTTTAAAAGCCGGCCGCAGCTTAGCCAGTGCCTCCAGGGTGGTGGTTGGTCTTACAAACTCATCTTCCTCAAAAAGGATCGGTTCGCCTTTGCGCTGCGGAATTTCGATAGGTACAATTTCTTCGGCCAAACGGCCGCTTTCCTGTGCTGCAGCTGCCTTTTGCTGAGAGCGCAGGGCAAACTGGTCCTGGTCTTCGCGGGAAATGTTATCACGCTCGACCAGGTTCTCTGCTGTCTCTCCCATGCCGTGCGTGCCGAAAAGCTCCTCCATTTTAGGGTTCACAAAGCGCCATCCGAAACTGGAGTCGAACATCTGGGCATCGCGGCCATAGGGCGTGCTTGTTTTGGAGATCACCCACGGACCGCGTGTCATGTTCTCCACACCGCCGGCTACAAACAAATCGCCGTCGCCACACTGGATCGCACGGCTGGCAGCGATAGCCGCCGATAAGCCCGAGGCACATAGGCGGTTGATGGTTTCGCCGGGCACCGACCAGGGCAAACCCGCCAGCAGGGAAGCCATGCGGGCCACATTCCGGTTATCTTCACCAGCCTGGTTGGCACAACCAAGTATCACATCGGCTATACCTGCGGCATCTACAGACGGGTTGCGCTTCAGCAGTTCTTTGATCACCAGAGCAGCCAGGTCGTCCGGCCGTACGGCAGCTAGGGTTCCTCCGAAATTACCGATTGGGGTTCGGATGCCATCTATGAGGTAGGCGTCTTTCATGTTGTTTATATGTTAAGGAAGCCCAACAGATTACGTACTTCCGGTATTCATCTATACTTGCCTGATCTTTTTACAGGCATTTTGCCATACGTATGGCTTGTTATCAGGGCGTGCGTTTAGCAGTTTGGCTGGTGCCTCTTCCAAGGAGCTAATATGTTTCCTTATTATAAAAGCTCCCGGCTGGTGCGGTAAGAAGTGCCCTTAAAAAGAGCAAGCTGTACCCCGTCCTGGTTGGTGAGACGTATCTGGTACACCCCCACCTTGTGCTTCAGGCTTTCTTCTTTTGCTTCTACCGTAATGATGTCGCCTTCCTTTCCTGCCTCCATGTAATCCATGGTGGTGCTGAGGGCCACACTCATCCTGCCGTGGCTGTTACAGGCAAAGGCAAAAGCGCTATCGGCAGCCGCGTAACTCACGCCGCCATGCAGGCTGCTAAAGCCATTCAGCATGTCGGGGCGCACGGTAAAGTGGAGGCGGCAGTAGCCCTCCCGCACTTCGTCTACTTGCAAGCCAAGCCATTTGCTGAAGGCATCGTGGCGCAGCATGAGGTCCAACACTTCCTCAGCTTTGCTTTTGGTTTGTTCAGGCTTGCTCATGTTGAAAAAAGGTTTGGTTTGATTTCACCATTTTGCGGAGCAAGGGGCTGGCCCGGTAACGATCCTCGTGGTATTCCGCATACAATCCGTCTAATGTCTCCAATACGTGCGCTAAACCTAGCTCATCGGCCCAGGCCAATAATCCTTTGGGGTAATTCACTCCTTTGGTCATAGCCAGTTCCAGATCTTCTTTGGTAGCAACACGCAGCGCCAGTGCATCCACCGCTTCGTTAACCAGCATGGTGAGGATGCGGTTCAGGATGTACTGTCCCAGTTCCTCATCACGCACCGGCTCCGGCAGCTGTGCTCCCTCTCCGTAAGTATAAAAGCCACGGCCTGACTTACGGCCATAGTATCCGGCTTCAAACAGCCGCTTTTGGGTAAAAGAAGGTTTATACCTCGGATCGTAAAAAAAGGAGGCAAATACCGATTCAGTCACTCTATAGTTCACATCATGGCCGATGAAGTCCATGAGCGTGAAAGGCCCCATCCGGAAACCACCTAACTCGGTCATAGCCCAGTCGATGGTAGCGGCATCAGCTATACCTTCTTCCAGCAGTCGTATCGCCTCCCCGTAAAATGGGCGTGCCACACGGTTCACAATAAAGCCTGGGGTATCTTTTACAACCACCGGCACCTTGCCCCACGACTGAACCAGTTGCTTCATCTCTTCAGCCAGTCCTTCTCTTGTCTGTACCGCCGGGATGATCTCCACCAGCTGCATGATGGGGGCCGGGTTAAAAAAGTGAATGCCGATAAAACGCTCCGGATGCTGGCAGGCCGCCGCAATGGAGGCAATAGAAAGCGAAGAGGTATTGGTAGCCAGCACACATTCTTCAGATACCAGCATCTCGATCTCCCGGAACAGGTTTTGTTTCACCTCCAGGTCTTCTACCACAGCCTCCAGTATGAGGCTGCAACTGCCAAAGTTCTGATGCTGTTCAGTAAACGTAATGCGGCTGCTTATTTCTGCGGCTTTTTCAGCCGTAATCTTTCCTTTAGTAGCCAACTTTTCTAAGCCGTTTTTTATACTTTGTTCCGCCCGGTCCAGCGCCTTGGAGTTCTGATCGAGCAGGTATACCTGGTGGCCTGCTGTGGCAATGACCTGTGCAATGCCCGAGCCCATAGCGCCACTGCCTATAATCCCGACTGTCATTGGCCTGTGAAGTTTGGTTTCCGCTTTTGAATGAATGCCTGCACGCCTTCTTCAAAATCTGCCGTATGACCTGCTTTCTGCTGGTAGGTGGCTTCATTCTGAAGCTGCTCTTTCAGGTTAAAGTCGAAGGTGCAGTTGAGCAGTTGCTTGGTATAAGCGAGGCCTTTGGTAGGCATCTGCGCCAGCCGCTGCACCAGGCTTTGTACTTCACTGTCGAAAGCCTCATCTGCGAATGCTTTATAGATCATCCCCATTGCTAAGGCTTCGGCGGCACTCACTTTGTCGCCTGTCATCATTAGGGCGCTTGCCCGCTGCAGCCCGATCAGGCGAGGCAGGAAATAGGTGCCGGCACTGTCCGGAATCAGGCCAATTTTGCTGAAGGCCTGAATAAATGAAGCTGACTCTCTTGCCACTACAATGTCGCAGGCCAGGGCAATGTTAGCACCTGCTCCTGCTGCCACTCCATTTACGGCTGCCACTACCGGCTTATCCAGCTCGCGCAGCTGCAGTATAATCGGGTTATAGTGCCTGATTACAAGCTCGGATATCTCCATACGTTCCGGTCCGGTTGCTTCTGCCAGATCCTGACCGGCGCAAAAGGCCTTGCCTGCACCTGTTAACAGCACGGCGCGTACCTCGGCATTCTGCTGGCAATGCTGCAGGTGCTCCTGCAGGGCCAGGGCCATTTCCCGGTTAAAGCTGTTGTATACGTCCGGCCGGTTCAGGGTAATGGTGGCCACGCCATTGCTCAGCGAGAATTGAATGTAGTTCGATTCGTTCATGTTTTATTTCAGGCATTTAAAGTAGTCAAAAGGCTCCATGCAGCTGTTGCACTGGTAGAGCGCTTTGCAGGAAGTAGAGCCAAACTGGCTGATAAGTTTTGTGTCTTCTGATTTACAAAGCGGGCAACGAACAGTCACATCCCGCCCAAAGAGGGCATTCGAATCTCCGGTTGGTGTAACGGGCGGCGCAATGCCATAGGCTTCCAGCTTCTCTTTCCCCGCCTCCGACAGCCAGTCGGTCGTCCAGGCAGGGCTGAGCTGCGTCTTTACCTGCACCTGCGGATATCCCTCCGCCAGCAGCTTCAGCCGGATTTCAGCTGCAATGGTGTTCATGGCGGGGCAGCCGGAGTAAGTTGGGGTGATAGTTACCTGTACGTCTTCGTCCTGCACCTGCACGTCACGCACAATCCCCAGGTCCACCACGCTGAGCACCGGAATTTCCGGGTCGTATACATCCTCTAGGTAGTGCCAGATTTCCGCTTCCGTTGCCGCTGTCATGCCTTTTACCATTCTAATCCCGGATAAGCTCGCTGCAAGTATTGCAGCTCTGCCAGGATGTAGCCCAGGTGCTCGGTATGCCGCCCCTCTTTTCCGCCTGACTGCATCCATACCTCCTGCGGCACCGGCAACGTTGCTTCGGCAAATACTTTGGCCACATGTGCGTCCCAATCCTGCTGCACCAGGCTGTAATCCGGTACAATTCCCTGTGCAAACAGCGCTTTTTCGGTGGCTGTCATTTTAAAAGGCTCTCCGGAATAAGGCCACAGTTGCGCTACGGCTTTTTTAATCCGCTGCCTGCTTTCTTCTGTTCCGTCTCCTAAGCGAATCACCCATTCAGAACTCCATTTCATATGATACTGCGCCTCCTTCACCGACTTTTCAGCAATGGCGGCCAGCCGGAGGTCGGAGCTTTGCTGCAGTTTTTTCAGAAAAAAGTAGTGAAAGGTATCGAAGATAAACTGGCGCAGCACGGTATCGGCAAAATCGCCGTTGGGCTGCTCTACCAGCAGGAGATTTTTATACGCTACCGCATCGCGCAGAAAAGCCAGGTCGTCTTCCGAACGGTTCGCCCCCTCCAGCTCGGCAGCATACTGGTACAGGCTGCGGGCTTCCCCAATCAGGTCGAGCGCCGTGTTCGACATGGCCAGGTCCTGTTCCAGCACAGGCCCATGCCCGCACCACTCCGACAGGCGGTGCCCCAGGATGAAGCTGGTATCTGCCAGCTGCAGGGTATACTCCAGCACTTGCTGGCGTAGCTCCGGCGTATAATCCTGCAGGGGCGTCCGGATTTCCTGCGCTTGCAGTGCGGCGTTATGGTGAGTTTCGTGGTGCATGCTTACATATTTTTAATTTGCTCCGGCACGTAGTAAAAGGTCGGGTGACGGTATACTTTGTCATTGGCCGGATCGAAGAAAGCAGTGGCCTCATCAGGGTTAGAAGCATGAATATTTTTGGATTCCACCACCCAGATGCTTACGCCTTCCATACGGCGCGTATACACATCCCGCGCATTCTCTATCGCCATGGCGGCATCGGCGGCATGCAGGCTACCGACATGCTTGTGATCCAGACCTTGTTTGCTTCGGATAAAAACTTCCCAAAGGGGCCACTCTTGCTTGTTCATATGGTTTTATACTTTGAACCTGTATGGTGTTTATTTATAAAGCTGCCTTAAAACTTTCTGTCCCTATTCTCCAGCGCTGCTGGCGCGAGTTTGCAGCTCGTGCTTTGAAATTCTAAATTGGTACTAGTACGAGCTACAAGCTCGCACTAGCAGGGCTTATACCGCTTTACACTAAGTTGACACAAGCGGAGGCTTTAAAAATTTAAGCTGCCTGCTCTGATTTGGCTTTTTCACGGCTGGCTCTCTTTTCGGCATGGGCCAGGGCAGCTTCACGAACCCAGGCGCCTTCTTCGTAGGCTTTCTGGCGGGTGCTGATACGGTCTTTGTTGCAGGGGCCATTGCCTTTCACCACGTTCCAGAACTCTTCCCAATCGATCTGCCCGTAGTCGTAGCCGCCTTTATCCTCGTTCCATGTCAGGTCTTTGTCAGGCACAGTCAGACCCAGAAACTCTGCCTGCGGCACCATCATATCTACAAAGCGTTGGCGCAGCTCATCGTTCGTAAAACGTTTGATCTTCCAGCGCATCGACAGCTCCGTATTAGGCGACTCCTCGTCTTTTGGTCCGAACATCATCAGCGTAGGCCACCACCAGCGGTTAAACGCCTCCTGCGCCATACGCTTCTGCTCCGGCGAGCCGTTGCACAAGGTCATCATAATCTCAAATCCCTGGCGCTGATGGAAGCTTTCCTCCTTACACACCCGCACCATCGCCCGGGCATAAGGCCCATAGGAGGTGCGGCACAAGGGCACCTGGTTCATAATGGCTGCTCCGTCCACCAGCCAGCCAATAGCGCCAATATCGGCCCAGGAAAGCGTGGGATAGTTGAAGATACTGGAATACTTAGCCTTGCCGCTGTGCAGGTCTTCGATCATCTGGTCGCGGGAGGCGCCCAGCGTTTCGGCAGCACTGTACAAGTATAAACCATGTCCGGCCTCGTCCTGCACTTTGGCCAGCAGGATGGCTTTGCGCTTGAGCGAAGGCGCGCGCGTTATCCAGTTGCCTTCCGGCAGCATGCCCACAATCTCAGAGTGCGCATGCTGTGATATTTGGCGGATGAGCGTTTTGCGGTATTTGTCCGGCATCCAGTCTTTGGGCTCGATGCGCACTTCGTTGGCAATCTTCGCTTCAAACTGTTCTTCTAATCCTATCGCTGCTGTTTCCATAATGCTTTATACTTTATCGCTTTCGTGCGTTTGCGTCTGAATCAATCCTCTTACTGGTCAAAGTCAACCACTACCTTTTCTGTCAGCGGACGCGCCTGGCAGGTTAATATATAACCGGCATTAACCTCTTCGGGTTCAAGCGAGTAGTTGACGTCCATCTCCACCTGGCCCTCTACCACCCGTGCCCGGCAAGTGCTGCAAACGCCTCCTTTGCAGGAGTAAGGCAAATCTGCCCCCGCCTCCGTAGCGGCATCCAGAATGGTGTTGCCGTAGTACGACATGCTCAGTCGCCGTTCCACGCCATCGAGTTTCACGATTACCTCGCTTTGCTTGTCCTCCTCCCCAGTCGGCCGCTCTTTCTGCTGCGCAGCTTTTTTGCCGCCCTCTGCCGTAGTAAATAATTCATAGTGGATTTTATCTGCTTCCACGCCTCCTTCCACTAAAGCCTCTTTCACCCCAAATATCATCTCTTCGGGTCCGCAGATAAAATACTCATCCACCTGCGCTGCCGGAATAATCTTCTGGAGGAAAAGCGTTGTCTTCTCTTTATCTATACGGCCAAAAAGGATGTCGGAGTCACCATGCTCGCGACTCAGGATGTGGTAAACGCTTAGGCGGTCAAGGTACTTATCTTTCAGCCCTTCTATCTCTTCTTTAAAGATGATGGAGTTACGGCCCCGGTTACCATAGATCAGGTATACTTCGCTTTGCGGCTCTGTCATCAGAATGGTTTTGATGATCGAAAGCACTGGCGTAATGCCGCTTCCCGCTGCAAAGGTTACATAAAGCTTCTTGTTTTCGGGGTGCAGTTCGGTATAGAAGCGGCCCATGGGTGGCATTACCTCCAGTTCCTCCCCCACCTGCAGCGCCTCGTTGGCGTAGCTGGAGAAGCGTCCTTCCGGTACTTTTTTGATCGCCACCCGCCACTCGTTCTCTAACGGGCTGGAGCAGATGGAATACGAGCGCCTGATTTCCTCGTTATTAAAGTGACGCCGGAACGTGAGGTACTGCCCTTGGGTATAGCGGAACGTATCCTGCAGTTCCTCGGGCACGTCCAGCTCCACCGTTACGCAGTCGTGTGTCTCCTTCCGGATGTTTTTGATCTTTACTTTATGAAATCGGCTCATTCGTTCTTACATCTTACTTCTGGCATGGTTAGCCTAAAACCTGCCGCTCAACTTTCTCATACTTATATGATTTGAAAGTTGAGCGGCAGGTTTACAGCTGCGGCACTACCAAATATACTAATTTATACGTAGCTAACAAACGTTAGGTAGGTATAAAAGTTTAAGGATGTAGAAGGATCTTATATAGCAGCATTCAAAATTTAATCGATGTATGATTGTAGGCAAATCTGGAAAGCTCAGGAAAGACACAGCTCCACGTGAGCTGTATCGCATGGGGCTGTGCAAGAAATCTTGCTGCTATATGTGCCTGCCGCTTCTGTACTTAGAAGGCGAGGTTAGTTACGCCGCCGTCAATAAACAGATTTTGCCCGGTGATGTAACTGGCACCGGAGGAGCAGAACATAACGACCGGAGCCACCAGTTCCTCTAATTGGCCGAGCCGGCGCATGGGCGTTCGCTTTTCCAGCAGGTTGCGGAAGTCGTCATTGTCCAGCGCTTTGTCATTCAGGGAAGTTCGGAAGAACCACGGGCTGATAGCATTGACGGTAATGCCTTGCAGCGCCCACTCATTGGCAAGCTGGCGGGTCAATTGCACCACGCCGGCTTTGCTGGGGCCATAAGGCGTGCCGGAGGCAAGGGTGAGTTTGGAAGCAACCGATGCCACATTAACGATCCGCCCGTACTGCCGCTCTACCATGTGCCGCCCTACCGCCTGGCACATCAGGAACACCGACTTCAGGTTCACGTCCATCACCTTATCCCAGTTGCTTTCAGAAAGCGTAAGGGCTGTTTCTCTCACGCTGGTACCGGCATTGTTGAGGAGGATATCGATCTGGCCGAACTGCTCTACCGCCTGGCCAACAGCTTGCTGGATAGAGGCGCTGTCCGCGACATCGCAAACGAGGGCGAGGGTTTTGCTTCCGGTTGTATCGGCTATTTCTTCAGCGGCCTTTGCTACTTCCACTTCTGTGCGGGCCAGCAGCACGACATCAGCTCCAGCGCTTGCCAGTCCTTCCGCAAGCGTTCTGCCGATGCCGCGCCCGGCACCCGTTATCATGGCCACCTGACCACTTAAATTAAAGTTTGCTTTTATCATAGGTATAGTTTGGATTTACGTGGCAACCAGTTCTGGTGCCGCTAATAAAAAACTGAGTTGCCAAGTATAAGTATGAGGACAGAAATAAATAAAAATTATCATCCTGGAAGGACGGCAGTGCTTTTTATACCTTCAATATAATTTTCATACTTATACTTCAAAGTAAAGCCCGGTTCAGTGGCCGGGCTTTACTTTAAACTGGATGTACGCACCCTTATTTATTAGGGGAGCTTAGTTTGTTGAGCTCCTGCATGTCATCGTCGGTTAGCGAGATAGAACCGGCTTTATAGTTTTCTTCCAAATGGCTCACCTTGGAGGTACCCGGAATGAGCAGAATGTTCGGGGCATGATGCAGCAGCCAGCTCAATGCAATTTGGTGGGCCGTAGCATCGTGCCTTTCAGCCACGTGGTTCAGTTTGTCCAGTGCTTCCACATTACCGGCGTTCAGCGGGAACCAGGGAATAAAGGCCATGTCCTGCTCTTGGCAATACTCCAGTTCTGCTTCCCATTTGCGGTTGTCCACGCTATACATGTTCTGCACCGAAACGATTTTTACATACTCCTGCGCCTTCTTGATCTGCTTTACCGATACTTCCGACAAGCCAATATGCTTCACCAGGCCGTCTTCCTGCACCTGTTGCAGAAACTCGAGCGTCTTTTCAAAAGGCACTTCCGGGTCAACGCGGTGCAACTGGTACAGGTCTATGCTGTCAAGTTTCAGGCGTTTGAGGCTTCCTTCCAGTGCTTCGCGTAAGTGGTCGGGGTGTGCGTTGATCGGCCACTGGTCAGGGCCAGTTCGCAGCAGCCCGCCTTTGGTCGCAATTACCAGATCATTGGGGTAAGGGTGCAGTGCTTCAGCAATTAGCTCTTCTGATACATAAGGGCCATAGCTGTCAGCTGTATCTATAAAGTTGATTCCGAGCTCCACCGCCCTTTTCAAAACCCGAATTGCTTCGTCCTTATCCTGCGGTGGCCCCCAGATGCCTTTTCCTGTTATTCGCATGGCGCCATAGCCAACTCTGTTCACGGTCAGGTCGCCGCCAATAGTGTATGTTTGGGAGAATGATGTTGTTGTGTTTGTCATAGTTTGCTTTCTTATTCGTATTATGTTGTTAACGCGTTTGCGTATCGGTCATGTTAATTTGTACGTTAGTATAGCATGCTTGTTAACTCATGCTGTTTATACCCGCCTACAGTTCCGGTAAGTATAAGGCAGAACTGCTTTCCTGAACAGGAATATTGAGTATACATCATCTAATCTTATCCATAATTTTATACTACTGCAAAATCGTGGCAACCAGCCATAAATTATAAGCATGACCAACGCTACGAAACAATTAGCTGATACGCCCTTTTCAGTCCTGGACCTGGTGCCGATCCTGAAAGATAAAACAGCGGCAGACGCTTTCCCCAGTACCTTAGCTCTTGCCCGCCACGTCGAAAAATTGGGATACACCCGCTACTGGATGGCAGAGCACCACAACATGGCCGGCATTGCTAGCTCGGCTACTTCCATCCTGATCGGCTATGTAGCTGGCGGCACTTCCAGTATCCGGGTGGGCTCCGGCGGCATCATGCTGCCCAACCATGCCCCACTTATTGTGGCGGAGCAGTTCGGCACCCTCGCTTCGCTGTACCCGGGCAGAATTGATCTGGGGCTGGGACGAGCTCCCGGAACTGACCAATTGACGGCCATGGCGCTGCGGCGAGACCTGCGAGGAGCAGGTGCCGACTTTCCGGAAAATGTGGAAGAGCTGCGCACGTATTTATCCGCTGAAAATGCGACAGCACGTGTGCGGGCGGTGCCTGGCGAGGGACTTAATATTCCGATATGGCTGCTAGGCTCCAGCACTTACAGTGCGCAACTGGCTGCGCTTTTAGGCCTTCCGTTTGCCTTTGCCAGCCACTTTGCCCCTGCCAGTCTGCAAGCTGCACTTAAAATATACCGCGATTCTTTCAGGCCTTCTGAAAACCTGCAGGAGCCGTATGCCGTGGCCTGCGTGAATGCAGTGGTGGCTGACACGGATGAGGAGGCAAACTATCTGGCGACCACCCTTTATACTTCATTTCTAAATGTGATTCGCGGCACAGCTATGCCGATGCAACCGCCTGTAGCCAGTATGAATGACCGGTGGGATGCCGCTGAGAAATATGCGGTGCAACAAATGCTTCGCTATTCTTTTATCGGCGGTCCCGAAACCGTGAAAGAAGAACTGCAATCCTTTTTGGATGATACCCAGGTAAATGAACTGATGATCGCCTCGCATATCTTCGAACATCAGGCGCGGCTCCACTCCTATGCACTCCTTGCCAATATGATGAAAAGACACCAGGCTACACAATAAATTCAGTAGCTGCACGAAATAAGATCCTGTATTTCTGTATGAACCCGGATGATGTGTTAAGTATATTTCAGGTCTAGCAAAGCAATATCTGGTAGCTTTTTCAAGGCTGAAAGGGAACGTTGCTGCGGCACAAAACAAGAAACTGCTGCTGATCTTTAAGAGAAGTTTGGACTAGCTGTACTTAAAAAATTTGCGCCAATTTTAAACATTAAACTACTCTGTCCGTTTTCATAAAGAATAATTTCAGACATTAAAATTTAAATTTGACTATGGAAACTTCAGACTTAAAAGCAAAAGCAGATCGTTTTAACCCGCAACATAAAGAAGGGCCTGTTGCCACTGCTATTGAAGATTATACTGCAAAAATTCCCTCTGACGTATACCTTTGGGCAGCATTTGGCTCTATTGCCGCTTCGCTGACATTAAAGATTATGGACAAAGATAAAACAGCGCTCTTCGTAGGCCAGTGGGCTCCATCATTTATGCTGCTGGGTATCTATAACAAGCTTGTAAAGCAGCTTGGGCACGATTAAGGAATCCCGTAAGTCTTTTGACTTTAGAAATCATAGAGATCAAACAAAAGAGGAAGCACGTGCTTCCTCTTTTGTTTGATACTCCCGTAACCGGCCTAATGCCGATTTAATCAGGCAGGACAACTTGCCAGTGTTCCGTCGCAGAAAAGAAACCTCATTTTATTTGCCGCCGATGAAGTCAAAATCAACACACCTAAACTTCAGCATGACCGAAAGAGCGGAAGATGTTCATGCTGCCAAAGAAATTGAAAACCCCTTACCACGAGCTGTTCTTCGCCCCAATTCACATTACCTGCTGGATGGAGAATGGAAATTTTCTCTCGACCCCGATGACCGCGGTTTAAGAGAATCCTGGTATTTAGGCCACAAGTATGAGCATACGGCGCATTGGCCCGGCTCTGTAGAAACCCACATGGCGCAGGCCAAAGGGCAGCAACAAGCCCCTTGGCAGGACAAGATCATTGCCTGGTATGAACGGGATTTTCCGCGCCCGGAACGGAGCAATTCCTCCACGCAGACCATGTTTCAGATAACGTTTGGCGCCTGTGGCTACGAAACGCGCGTGTGGCTGAACGGACGCTTGCTGAAAACCATCGAAGACGAAGAAGTGCACTTCGGCGAGTATACGTCGTTCTCTTACGAACTAAACGAAGAGCATCTGCTGCCTGTTAATTACCTGACCGTGCGCATTACGGATACCATGGATGCTGAGATTCCGCGGGGCAAACAGGAATCACATGTGTACAAGCGGGGTGGCATCTGGTATCATACCTATACCGGAGCAGTGCGTAGTGTGTGGCTCGAGATGGTGGAACGCAATCGCTTACGTTCGCGGGTAGGCGTTATTAGTGTGATAGAGGACTCGCTCGTTCGCTTTAACATCACCACCCGCATCCACGACCCGGGCAATTATGTGCTCCGGCTGAATGTTTTTGAGAAAGAAAACGAAGCGCCCGTCTCAGTGTCAGATTTCCCTTTACGGTTGGAAGCTGGCCAGAAGCAGCAGTATGTGGTGGTAAAAGTGCCGGGTACGCAGCTCTGGAGCCCTGATAATCCACACCTGTACCAACTGACTGCACAACTGATAGACGCTAACGGCTATATCGCCCAGATTGAGGCACACTTCGGGTTGCGGAAGTTCGGTTCGCGGGGCCGTCACCTGTACCTTAACAACCAGGAAACTTATATAGATGGCATCCTTTACCAACCCGGCACAGCTACTTACGAAGAAATGCGCCGCCACATGTATGCCATTAAATCACTGGGCTGCAACTTGGTGCGGGTACACATTGCCGGTGTAGACCCGCGCATTTACAACCTGGCTGACGAAATAGGATTGATGTTATGGGTAGAGGTTCCCAGCCCGCATGCGTCTACCCGCAAGAGCCGCGAAAACCACCGGGCGGAGCTGCTCCGGATGCTGGCGCTGATCGAAACAAATCCTTCGGTCGTGATCTGGAGTTTGTATAATGAGGATTGGGGGGCGCAGGACATTGCCACCAACCCGGAAACCCGCCAGTACATCATGGACACATTCCATTACATGAAAATTAGGTACCCGCAATTTCAGGTGGTCGATAACGACGGTTGGCAGCACATCTCTTATGAAGGCAAGCTGAAGTCTGATCTGCTGACGGCCCACCTTTACACGCCTGAACTGGAGCGCTGGCAGGAATTGCTGGACCAACTGGCCGATGGACAAATGGAAGGGGTAGCAGCTTTCCCGCTGGTGGTAGGCGATCCCTATTTCTACCGCGGACAAACGCCGCTGATTGTAAGTGAGTGGGGCGGATTTGGTTTCTCTGATTATGGCGGGCCACAAGACCTGGACGACAGGGCCGAACGCATCCGGCAGTTTAAGCAGGAACTACGTAAGCGCCCTATAGCCGGCGATGTATACACGCAGGCGACCAATATAGAGGATGAGCGTAACGGATTAATAGACCCCCATACCGGAGCGCTATCAGTACCGGCAGGGCTGTTAAAATCCTGATCCCTATACTTACAGATTTGAAGCAGAGAAAGAATGCAGCTGGTCTGTAAGTATAAATCAAGTGTAAAAATGGCAGTTTATAGGATGGATCCTATGCCGGCATTTGCAGTTAGGTATCTAAAACCAATTAGTTAGCCTCTTAGGGAAGATAGCCGTAGCATAAACCTGGTGCAGCAACAATGCAGATGTATCGCTGAAAAATAGGCTGCTGCAAGGCGTTTCAGCGCAAAAGAAAGCTAGTACTTAACCCTACAGCTACCGTGCTCGTTGCAGCAACAGTACATTGCTCCACTTATAAATGAATGAACTAATCTATTGCACCCATGATAGAAGACCTCTGGTACAAAAATGCCATTATCTATTGCCTCGATCTCAAAACTTTTATGGATGTGAACGGCGATGGCATTGGCGATTTCGAAGGGCTTAACCGCCGCCTCGATTACCTGAACGCGCTTGGAGTTGACACCATCTGGCTGCTGCCCTTCCAGCCCTCACCCAACAAAGACAATGGCTATGACATCAGCGACTACTATGGCGTCGATCCGAGGCATGGTTCCAGTGGCGATTTCGTAGAGTTTATGCACCAGGCCAAACGCCGGGGAATCAAAGTGATCATCGATCTGGTAGTGAACCATACTTCCAACGAGCATGCCTGGTTTCAGAATGCGCGCAACGGCCAAGGAGCCAAGTACCACGACTGGTATGTATGGTCAAAAAATAAACCGTCCGATTGGAACAAGGGCATGGTTTTCCCCGGAGTGCAGGAAGCGACCTGGACATACGATAAAAAGGCCAAAGAATACTACTTTCATCGTTTTTACAGCTTTCAGCCCGACCTGAACATGGACAACCCGGAGGTCCGTGCCGAAATACGACGCATTATGGGTTATTGGCTCGAGCTGGGCATTGCCGGCTTTCGGGTGGATGCTGTTCCTTTTATACTGGAAACTCCTGCTCCCGGTAAAGCAAAGCCGCACCTGAAGTTTGAGTACCTGACGGAGATGCGCCATTTCCTGCAGTGGCGCCGTGGAGATGCCATTATGTTGGGAGAGGCAAATGTGCTGCCGGATGAAAGCCAGAAGTACTTTGGAGACGAGGGAGATGGCATACAGCTAATGTTTAACTTCTACGTGAACCAGCACCTGTTCTATGCGCTTGCCACCACGGACAGTGCGCCGCTTGCGGAGGCGCTTGAAGCGACCCGAAACCCTAATCCGGCATCACAGTGGGCACAGTTCTTACGAAACCACGATGAGTTGGACCTTGGCCGTCTAACCGAAGAGCAACGCCAGAAGGTCTTTGCCAAATTCGGCCCTAAAGAAAACATGCAGCTTTACGACCGGGGCATCCGGCGCCGGCTGGCACCCATGCTGGGCAGCCGCCAACAGATTGAGCTGGCGTATAGCCTGATGTTTTCTTTGCCGGGCACGCCGGTGCTGCGTTATGGCGATGAAATTGGCATGGGCGAGGACCTGGACCTGAAGGAACGGGAAGCAATCCGTACTCCCATGCAATGGTCCGGCGACCCGCAGGCAGGCTTTTCTATTTCAGATGAGCTGGTGCACCCTATCATAGATGAAGGCCCCTATGCCTATGAGCATGTGAATGTGGAAGCGCAGCGGCGGGACCCGGATTCGTTGCTCAACTGGATGACTGCCCTGATACGCCTGCGCAAAGAATGCCCTGAAATAGGCTGGGGCGACTGGCAGTTGATCAAAACCCGCCTGCCCCAGGTATTAGGCATTTGCTACAGCTGGAAAGGTAACTCGCTGCTGGTACTGCACAATTTTGACAGCAAGCCGCATGAGATAACCCTAGACCTGAAACAGAAACCGGGTGAGAAGCTCATCAACCTGATGGCGAACCAGGCCAACATGCCGGATGAAAAGGGAAAGCACTACATCACCCTGGAAGCTTACGGCTACCGCTGGTACCGCACCGGGGACCTGGCCCATTTGCTTCGTCGAAAAAAGCAGTAGATCAAAGCTAAAGGCTACTTTCTGACATAGGCTCAACCTGCTTGTTGCGGGTAGCCCTTGGCAGCAAGTATAAATAATCAAACGGCAGTAGCTATTAACAAAAAAAGCCCCGGAGCAATCCGGGGCTTTTCTATACTACAACAAGCTTATACTTAAGCGTTGTTCTCTTCTTCCGAAGTCTCGTCTTCGTCGCTATCTGTGTCCTGCGCTTTTTTCGCAGCAGCAGCTTCAAGCTTCTTCACGCCGGCTTCTTTCTCGTTCTCCAGCATCTGCTCTTTCAGGGCAGAAAGTGCATCCAGGTCACCTAAGGTAGAGCGATCTGCTTCTTTCTGTACTTTCGGAGCACGTGCTTCTTTCTTATCACCACCACCTGCAGGGGCTGCAGCAGTTTTCTTGGTAGCTCTGGCAGTTCTGGCCGTATCAGCTTCAGAGTAAGTAGCCGTGTGCGACAGAATGATCTTACGGTCATCCTTTGAGAACTCGGTAACTTTGAAATCCAAGCTTTCGCCAGCTTCTACTTGCGAGCCATCTTCCTTCTGCAGTCCTTTCGGGAATGAGAAACCTTCGATACCGTATGGCAGCTCCAGCGTAGCGCCTCTGTCTGATTTCTCAAGTACAGTAGCTCTGTGCACAGAACCGATGTTGAATACAGATTCAAATGTATCCCAAGGGTTCTCCTCCAGTTGCTTGTGGCCCAGTGCCAGTCTGCGGTTCGGAACGTCCAACTCCAGCACAACTACATCCAGGTTCTCACCAACCTTCACGAACTCAGATGGGTGCTTTATCTTCTTCGTCCAGCTCAAGTCAGAAACGTGTACGAGGCCGTCCACACCTTCTTCCAGTTCCAGGAACAGGCCGAAGTTTGTCAGGTTGCGCACGATGCCGGTGTGCTTGGTTCCCACGCCATACTTGGTCAACACGTTTTCTTTTGTCCAAGGATCTTCTGTCAACTGCTTAATGCCCAGAGACATCTTACGCTCGTCACGATCCAGTGTCAGCACAACTGCTTCTACCTCGTCGCCTTGCTTAATGAAATCCTGTGGGTTACGCAGGTGCTGTGACCAGCTCATTTCTGAAACGTGGATCAGCCCTTCTACACCTGGCATGAGTTCCAGAAACGCGCCGTAATCAGCTACGTTTACAATTCTGCCTCTCACACGTGAGCCAACTTCGATCTCAGCAGGCAGTGCATCCCATGGGTGCGGCGTCAGCTGCTTCATGCCCAAAGAAATACGCTTCTTGTCTTCGTCAAAGTCAAGCACTACCACGTTTACCTTCTGGTCAAGGTTCAGCACCTCTTCCGGATGGTTGATGCGGCCCCATGAAATATCCGTAATGTGCAGCAGACCATCAACACCACCCAGGTCGATGAATACACCGAAGTTAGTCATGTTCTTGATGATGCCTTCCAGTACCTGGCCTTTCTCCAGGTTGTTGAGGATGGCGGCACGCTGCTTCTCAAGGTCTTTCTCGATCAGTACTTTATGCGATACTACTACGTTGTCGAAAGCGGCGTTGATTTTCACAACTTTCACTTCCATTTTCTTGCCTACAAACACGTCAAAGTCACGAATAGGCTTCACGTCAATTTGCGAACCTGGCAAGAAGGCTTCTACACCGTAGAGGTCCATGATCAGACCACCTTTTGTTCTGCGTTTTACTACACCCTCCAGCACGTTATCGTTCTCAAGTGCGTCGTAAATCTTAGCCCAGGCGCTCACGATCTTCGCTTTCTTGCGGGACAGGATCAACTGGCCGTTCGGATCTTCCTGGTCTTCAATAAATACTTCAACCTCGTCGCCTACTTTCAGTTCAGGCAAATCTCTGAATTCTGAAACAGGCACCAGGCCATCAGATTTGAAACCGATGTTCAGGATCACGTCACGATCAGTGATGCCTACCACAGTTCCTTTAACAACCTCCTGCTCCTGTACAGTTGTCAGGGTGTCGTCATACATTTTTTCCATTTCGGCTTTCTCAGCTTTACTGTAGCCGCCACCGAAACCTTGGGTCTCAAACTTGTCCCAATCGAAATTTTCTGGAGAATTACTCATAAAATTTTTAGCTGCTCTTCAATAGCCACCAGCCCAGAGCAATCGGCTGATTTGGTTTGGTTGTACATTCCCCGACGCAAATCGGGCTCATTCACCTGAATGAACGGCAAAGGTACAAAAATTACCTTAATGCAGGAAGCAGTTTTCAATTAAGAATATTGGAATTTATGCAACGTAATTTTGCTGCTGTAGCAAGCGCTATTCTGTATTGCGAAAACGAAGAACAAACAGCAGCATCCCTCCTGACGGCAGCGCTTCCTGACAGTAGGCCCTAAACAACTTATCACTTCAAGTATAAAATCATACTTAATTATGCTTATGCCTGAACAATACCCCATTAAACAAGCTAAACTAAATTACTTAGCACAGGCAAATTGCTAATTTTCCATTCCGAGGTACACGCGCCAGTCGCTGTTATGAGGTGTCAGATGCAACTGCAGAAAAGATAAAAGGGAGGGGCGGCTGGGCTTGCGGTACAGCTTTAAGCCGGCTTCTTCCGGCGTGCGGTCTCCTTTGCGGGTGTTGCAGCGCGAGCAAGCCGTAACCAGGTTTTGCCAGTTGGTGGCTCCTCCCCTGGAGCGGGGCAGCAGGTGGTCTAGCGTTAGGTTTCGGACAGCCCCGCAATACTGGCAGCAGTAGTTGTCGCGCCGCATGATGTTGTGCCGGCTTAGGGCAATGCCGTAGTATGGCACCCGCACATAGCGCTGCAGGCGGATAACAGATGGCACCGGGTACGTGCGGCTGATGGAGTGTAAAAAGGCCCCCTCGGAATTAGTGACCGTTTCCGCTTTATCAAGGTACACCAGCAAAAAAGCTTTCTGCACGGTGCAAACGGCTATGGCACTAAAATCTTGGTTCAGGATCAGTACTTTATCTTTCATGGCTGCTCTCGCAATTTACGCTATACTTCTACGAGACTAGAACCAACTTTTATAGCGGAAGTTGCGAGAAAAAAACAGCTAATTTAAAAAATGCGTTTGATCAGCCGGAGTTGGTGAGTGTAGCGTTTTAAGTCGCTGTTGTAGATGCCGGTATGGTCCAGCGTGTCAATCCGTACTTCGCCGTGAGCGTGCATAATCTGCTCATTTTCGAGCATCAGCCCCACATGCGTGATCCGGCCTTCGCTGTTGGCAAAATAAGCTAGGTCGCCGGGCTGCGTCTGAGACACAAAATGTACCTCTTGCCCATGCTCCACCTGCTGAAAGGCATCGCGCGGCAGTTGGTAGCCGCAAAGGCCATACACCAGTTGCGTAAACCCGGAGCAGTCGATGCCGAAAGGAGATTTGCCGCCCCACAAGTATGGCGCCTTCCGGAACTTTTCCGCATACTTCATAGCTAAAGCACCTGTAGCCTGCACAGTAGGGTCAGAAACAGCACCGGAGTAGTGGTGGAAAGCATCATTTACACGCATGCGGCCATCCTTGTAAAAAGGCAGGTAGCTGCCAATACCTACCGGAATGGGGTTCTCTGCGCCGCTCACCACTTGCATCAGCTCGGCGGCACGCGGATGCACTGCCTGCCGCCACTCCTGAAAGTATACTTCAGAAACGGGCGTATGCTGTTTGTAATCAATCCAGCCTTCGTAACCGTCGCTAGCCAGCTGTAGGCGACGCCAGTTTCCCTCTTCTGCTACTACCTCATAGCACTCTCCAAACAACAGCTGCGTTACAATTTCAGCCTTGTCTGACGTTTCGGCGCGCATCGGCACCACACTAAGCATCCCTATTCCGTACTCCACTCTATTCTTTTTTATGATTGACTGCATACAAGAGTGCAGGCACCTACATGTGCTCTCTCCTCCACGCCTATACTTAATAGCCGCTTCTGTCGAGCTCGCGTTTCACATCTTTTTCTTTGATGTCCTGGCGCTTATCGTATAGCTTTTTACCACGTGCCAGGGCAACTTCTACTTTGGCGAAGCCCCGGTCCGTCGTAAAAATGCGCGTAGGGATAATGGTCACACCCTGCTCCTCAGCACCTTTTTCCAGTTTTCGGAGCTCGCGTTTGTTGAGCAGCAACTTGCGGGTACGCATGGGGTCGTGGTTAAAATGCGTGCCTTCGGTATAGGTAGCAATGTGCAGGTTGTGCAGCCACAGTTCGCCATTTTGAAACACACAATACCCATCCTGCATGTTTACCTTGCCCTCCCGAATAGACTTTATCTCCGTGCCTTTGAGCATGACGCCCGCCGTATACTTGTCCAGAAACTGGTATTCAAAGGATGCCTTGCGGTTTACAATGTTCACAAACTTCTGTATCCTATCTTTCTCTTTCGCCATTATACTTGCTTAGGAGCCAAAATATTGGCTGTTCTTCATTTACAATTTTCCTGATAGGTCTCCCTACCACTGCTACTTGCTATTGGTGCCTCCTGCTGCAGACCACCTGCTTGCTCTCCGTTTAGCCCAGTACTGCCTTTACCGTAGCAACTTAGCTAAACATATATAAGTGTATTCCAGCATTATACATAAAACGTCTTAATTTTATACTTACACCTCCAGTTTACTTAATAACTAAGCTCATTCCGAGACCTGCCCCAACTTAACTGAAAAGCTGTTGATCTGCAGCGGCCCACTATCAAACCAGGCAAAGTCAGCTGGCGTTATGAATATGCTACAAGTATAGGTATCACCGGGTAAATTCCTTCTTTGTCACTGTTTATCGGTTTTGCAGCAGGTAATGTTTTATACTTGCTGCGTTTGCCTCATGTAGCTCCTTCTACTAACCGGTCACTCTCCGCCAACTTTCAGATCTTGAGCCTGGGCTCCGGGCTGATGTACTGGGTAGCAAAGTCGCCATTAAGGTATTGGAAATGAGCGGCCATGGCAATCATTGCTGCATTATCGGTACAATACTGAAATGCCGGAATGTACACCTGCCAGTTATACTTGGTGGCATACTCCTGCAATGCCTTGCGCAGCCCTGTATTAGCTGAAACGCCCCCGGCAATCGCGACTTCATTAATATTCAGATCGCGGGCAGCCTGCACCAGTTTTTTCAGCAACGTTTTAATGAGCGTTTGCTGCACACTGGCACAAATATTGGCTAAGTTCTCCTGCACAAACTCCGGGTTTTCTTTCGTTTTATTTTTCAGGAAATAGAGCACGGATGTTTTGATGCCACTGAAGGAGTAATCGTAACCTGGCATGTTTCCTACCGGAAAGGCAAAAGCAGCCGGATCTCCTTGAGCGGCCATTTTATCGAGCATCGGGCCGCCAGGGTATGGCAGCCCCAGCATCTTGGCTGTTTTATCGAAAGCCTCCCCGACGGCATCATCGGTTGTTTGTCCGATAATTTCCATGTCAAGGGGGCTTTTTACCAGCACGATCTGGGTATGGCCACCGCTAACAGTGAGGCAGAGGAAAGGAAAAGACGGCTTAGGATCATCGATAAAATGAGCCAGAATATGTGCCTGCATGTGGTTTACCTCAATGAGCGGAATGTTCAACCCCAGGGCAAAAGCCTTGGCAAAAGAACAGCCAACCAGGAGCGCGCCCAACAGGCCGGGGCCACGCGTAAAGGCAACTGCATTTAGCGCAGATTTTGCTACATTTGCCGAAGCTAAAGCTTGGGAAACCACGGGAATAATATTCTGCTGATGTGCCCGGGAGGCCAGTTCAGGCACTACGCCGCCATATTGCTCATGCACAGCCTGCGTGGCGATAATATTCGATAAAACCTTACCCCGGCTGATCACAGCCGCCGAGGTTTCGTCGCAGGAAGATTCTATTGCTAAAATTATAGGTTCGGTCATCGTTTGGAACAAGAACAGTCACGAAATTATTTCAAAGTTATAGGAAAAGCGCTACTAAAAATAGTTTTAGGGCTCTTCCTATTTCTTTTGCTGCTGTTTGCCGCCATTTTTCTGGCCTTGCGCCTGCCTGCTGTACAAACGATGGTGGCTCATAAGGCCGCTGCCTACCTGTCTGATACCATCAACCACGAGGTAACCATCGGTGATGTGGACATTGAATTTTTCAGCAACGTGATACTGGAAAAGGTGCGTGTGCTGGACAGGCGTGACAAAGAGATGTTCTACATTGGTCGCGCCGAAGCCCATATCAGTGCCTTTTCCCTATTCCACCCAAATAAGCTCAGCATCACTTCGCTGGAGTTGCAGCAGCCCCGTGCCAACCTGATCAAGTATGCAGGCACGGATTCGCTGAACCTGAGCACTTTTCTAAGTGCGCTTAAGAAACTCATCAAGACTGATACAACCCAGTCAAAAGCGCAGCCCTTCGATTTTGCCATTAAGGAAGTAATCATCAAGAACGGGCATTTTGCTTATGATGATTTCAACGAGCCGCGCACCAAGTATGGCATGGACTACTTTCACCTGAACTTTAACAACATTTCAGGCAAGTTTAGCAAGTTTGAGTTGGAAGATACGCTGCAGGTGACGGTATCAAACCTGACAACGGTAGAAACGCGCTCTGATACGCACCTCCGTAACCTGGATACCCACATGACCTATGCTCCTACTTTTTGGGAGTTTGATGCCCTGGATCTGCAGGTAAACAAAAGCAACCTGCAGCACTATGTGCGCTTCGATTACAATACCTTCAGCGACTTCACAAACTTCATTGACAGCGTTGCCTTAACGGCAGACCTGCACGACTCCAAAGTATACTCGGAAGACGTAGCTACTTTTGCCCCCCAGCTAAAGGACTACCATGAAAATGTGCTGGTTAACTCCGGTACGTTCAAGGGAAAGGTGAAGGAGTTTTCTGCCACCAATGTAGATGTAGCCTACGGGCAGCACACGCATATCGTAGGCAACATTAATGCCGATGGACTGCCGAATTTTAAGGAAACCTTTGCCAACCTGCGCCTGAAGCCCTCCACCATTAATGCCGATGATATACGCCAGTTTCTGCCAAAAGAAGCGTACCAGATGGCCGCACGGTTAGGAACCATACAACTGGAAGGCCGCTTCCTGGGCTTTTACAATGACTTTGTTGCGAATGGAAGCTTTGCGACTGCTTTAGGCAAGCTGCAATCGGATATTAACCTAAAAATAGACGACGACACCCGCAGTTCCTCTTACAAAGGGTACATCAAAACAGATGGCTTTAACCTGGGCACATTGCTGAATACTGACCAGATCAGGACTGTATCGATGGCTGGCCGTATCGCTGGCTCCGGCTTTACCCTGCAGGATGCTAACCTTACCATTGATGCGACGATCAACCAGGTGCAGCTACTCGACTATAACTATCAAAATATAGTTGCCAATGGGCAGCTGCAGCACCAGACCTTTACCGGAAAAGTTTCAGCCAATGACCCAAACCTAACCTTTACCGCCAACGGATCTGTGAGCCTGGCCAGCCAGCAGAAAGCTTTTAATGTAGTGGCTGATTTGAAGCGGCTGAACTTGCAAGCCCTGCACCTGACGCAGGAGCCACTTATTATCAGTGCGCAGGCCGACCTGAACTTTAAAGGATTAGAGTTGGATGCCTTTGAGGGGACCGCCCGCTTTGACAGTGCCACGGTGGCTTACAAGGGAAAAACGCTGCCCATCGATTCTGTAGTGGTTGCATCCCACATATCCGAAGGCGAGCGACGCCTGCAGCTACAATCTGATTTGCTGGCCCTGACAGTTAATGGCAATTTCAACTATTCAACGCTGATTTCTGATCTGAAGCGGTTGGTGCAGGAGTATGAGCTTAACTTTGAAAGCAATGAAGTGGCTACTGCTGCGTATTACCGTCGCAAACCTGATACCGCTACTAATGAGTATGCGCTAACCTACAACATCAACCTGAAGCATATTAACCCGGTGGTGCAGCTGTTTATGCCGCAACTGACCATTTCTGACCACACCAAAGTAGAGGGCTCTTTCCGGCACAGCAGCACTGTTATCCTGGAGGCTTATGCCACCATGGATACGATACAGTACAGCGATTTCAATCTTTACGGCAATAAACTGGAGCTAAACACGTCGAAGCTGCAAAACAGCCCGGACGTGCTGGCCTCGGCGCTCTTTACCTCTCAGCAGCAGGAACTGCCAGGCACTGGCGAGACGCAGGACTTTTACCTGGAGGGTATCTGGAGTGAGCGCACCATCAACTTTGCGACCAGCCTGAAGCAGCCGGAGCAAAGGAACAGGGCCACTATTACCGGCGATTTGGTTTTCCAGGAAAATCAGGTGCAGGTGGTATTTGACAAGTCGAACATTACGTTGCGTGAAAGCCCGTGGGTCTTCAACCCGGGCAATACTGTATACATCAGCGATGGCGGCCGGCAGGTAACGTTCGAAAACTTTATACTATCCAACCAGGACCAGGTGGTAAGTGTTAAAGGCACCTTGTCTGCCGCCCCTGACAGCAAAGTGACGCTGCTGGTGGAGAACTTTGACCTGGCCAACCTTAACCCGCTGACAACGATGCAGCTGACCGGGCGCCTGAATGCCGAGGTGGTGGCGCAGGATGTATATGATAAAGCGCAGTTGGATGGCTCTGTACGAGTAGATTCATTCAGGATGGACAATATCTACATCGGCAATATTGCGGGTAGTACCAACTGGAATAATGCGCAAAAAAAGGCGACTGTAGATGTCGGGATTGTGCGCGACGACAAAAAGGTACTTGCGGTAACAGGCAACTTCAACCCGAAGGCAACAGACGACCAGCTGGACATGCTGGCCGTGATGGACAATGCCAATCTGAAGCTGGTGGAACCGATCCTGAAGCCGATCATGTCGAACCTGGATGGCAGTATGGAAGGGCGCATCCGCATACTCGGCCGCCTTGATTATCCGGTGCTGAAAGGCTCGGTGAATGTAACCGACGGTCGCTTTACGTTCGACTACCTGAATACCACTTATAAATTTACGGATCGTATTTACTTTGGCCCGAACAGCATCAGTTTCCGAAATGCCCAGCTACAGGACCTGTATGGCAACAAAGCCACCGTTTCGGGAGGCATCGCACACGACGGATTTCAGAACATGGTGCTGGACATGGAGGCCCGCTACCGGGATTTTATGGTGCTGAATACGACCAGCGAACAGAATGATTTATTCTATGGCTCTGCTTTTGCCACTGGTACTGCCAGTGTGCTCGGCCCTATCGACAACCTGCAGGTAAATGTGGATGCCCGCAGCAATGAGAATACCCGTATCGTGCTGCCGCTCGACAACCAGACGGAAGTAGCCCGGAAAGACTTTATCCATTTTGTGAATCATAACCCAGCCGACAGTACTGCTGTAGCAAAAACGGAAGTTCAGGACAAAGTAGACCTGTCCGGCATCAACCTAAACTTTAACCTGGATGTAACGGACGATGCTTATTTTGAGATCATTATTGATCGCACCACCGGTGATGTGATCCGGGGTTCAGGTAATGGTGACATCCGCATGACCATTGATACGCGCGGCGACTTTAACATGTATGGCACCTTTGAGATTACAAAGGGAGCTTACAACCTGAACCTGCTAGAGGGACTGGTGACACGGGAGTTCAACATCAGCCCTGGTGGCACTATCACCTGGAACGGCGATCCGCTGAATGGCATCATGGATATTACGGCTACTTACAGCCAGCTGGCCTCGTTGAGCGGCTTGTTACCAAACGATGAGTCGGGGCTTTTGCAGGGCCGCTACCCTATTGTCGCTGTCATTCAGCTGAAAGGGCAGCTGCTAACGCCCCAGATTATTTTGGGCTTAGACTTCGACCAGGTGCCTCAGAGCGTGCAAACCTCTCTCTCCAGCCTCATCAGCTCGATAAAAAATGATGAAAGCGAACTGAACCGTCAGGTATTTAGCTTGCTGGTGTTGCAACGGCTGTCGCCACAGGGCACATTTGCAGCGGAGGGCGCCGGCGTAGGGGCTGTGGGTGGTAGTTTGGGCAGCCTGCTCTCCAGCCAGCTCGGCAACTTCCTGAACAGCATCGACAACAACCTGGAGATCGACATCGGCCTCGGAGCGCTCGATCAGAATGCGCTTTCGGCCTTGCAGGTACGGCTAAGTTATACGTTTTTGCAGGGAAGGCTGCGCGTAACGAGTGAAGCGGGGTTGGGCAACAACTCCGCCACAAACGGCACCGCTACCAGGGGCGGCTACCAGGGCGACTGGTCGGCCGAATACTACCTGGCCAAAAGTGGGGAGTTGCGCCTGCGGCTGGAGTATAATACGCTGCAGCAGCAGTTCAGCACCACGGGCACTACCTCCAGCCAAAGTATAAGCATCCTCCATACCAAGCGCTTTGACAGCTTCCGGGAGATCTTTACTGGCAATAAGCGGCGGGAACAGCAGGCGCCTCGTGAGCAGCTCATCCTCGACTCCGACCCGCGGCTCGATCTGTAAGTATAGCAAGGTATGTTTTAGTAGCGGCCGTTTTCTTTCCTGCCCGGCTCCGCTACATTCTGAAATAATATTTCTATTTTTGCAGGGAAGCATCAGTTATGGCAAACCAACGTAGATCTACCCGCAAGAAGAAACTTGGAAGTTACCCGCACGCCATGGTCGTGTTCAGCATCTCGCTGGCCCTTTTTGTGATTGGCGTATTTGGGTTACTGCTTATCCATGCCAACAAACTGTCTGAAAAGGTGAAGGAAAGCATCGAGATGCAGGTCTACTTAAACCAGAACCTGTCGGAAGTACAGCTGGTGCGCCTACAGAAGATCTTTGCTTCGAAAGAATACGTCGCTTACAAGAACGACACAGCCCAGGTGCGCTTTATATCCAAAGACGAAGCAGCCAAATCCCTGCTGAGCGAAACGAACGAAGATTTCCTGACCTTACTAGGCGATAACCCGCTGCGGGACGCCTATGTGCTGCGCATTGATGCAGACCATTCCGGTACGCCGGAGCTGAAAAAAATAAAAAAGGACTTGCAGGATGTGGATGGCGTGTATGAGGTGCAATATGTTGAAAGCTTGATTCAGTCGATTAACACGAACCTGCAGAAAATCAGTATTATTTTGCTCGGCTTTGCTGTTATCCTGGTGCTGGTGGTCATCATTCTGATTAATAATACTGTTAAACTGGCGCTCTACTCGCAGCGCTTCCTGATACGCAGCATGCAACTGGTGGGCGCTACCTCCTATTTTATTCAACGGCCTTTTCTGAACCGGGCTACCTGGCAGGGTATTATGAGTGGCATCATTGCTTCGGCTATGCTGTTTGCCCTGATGCACTATGCCTACCACGAGGTTAACGAGCTGCAGCTGCTCCGCGACGACGAGCAGACCTATATTCTGATGGGCGCGCTGGTGGTAATTGGCTGTATTATTGGCTTTTTAAGCTCTTATAGGGCGGTGCGGAAGTATCTGGGCATGTCCTTGGACGAACTATACTAAACAACATGGAAGAAAAATCTAAACTTGCTTTTGGCAAGAAGAATTATGTGCTGATGCTGATAGGCATCGTGGTGCTGGCCATTGGCTTTTTTATCATGACGCTGGACAAGCAAGAGTATGGCATTGGCTTTCTGGGCATCACCTTAGGCCCGATCATCGTGCTGGCTGGCTTTGGCATCGAGCTCATTGCCATTTTAGTAAAGGATAAAACACAGGCTTAGATGAGTATTTTACAGGCTATTATTTTAGCCATTGTAGAGGGTTTAACGGAGTTCCTGCCGGTTTCCTCTACCGGACACATGATCATCGCCTCCAGCCTGATGGGAATCAATGAGCTCCCGATCACGAAGATATTTGAGGTAAACATCCAGTTCGGGGCGATCCTGTCGGTGGTGGTGCTGTATTGGCGCCGTTTCCTGCAGGATTTTACCTTTTATAAAAAGTTGTTGCTGGCCTTTATACCTGCTGCTGTCATTGGCTTTGCATTAAACGATGTGATAGACGCGCTGCTGGAAAGTATAACCGTGGTGGCTGTCATGCTCATTCTGGGGGGTATAGTACTGCTTTTTGTAGATAAGTGGTTCCGGAATGCTGCCGATGACCGGATCAGCTACAAAAACGCGCTGATTATCGGCTTTGCGCAGTGCCTGGCTATGATTCCGGGTGTCTCGCGGTCGGCAGCTTCTATTATTGGTGGCCTGGCGCAGGGCATCAACCGGAAAGCAGCCGCTGAATTCTCCTTTTTCCTGGCTGTACCCACTATGCTGGCCGCCGCCGGTTACAAGCTGGTCACAGACCTGCTGGGCCTGGAGATTTCTGATCTGGTAAAATTCGACCTAGTGAAGATCCGGAACAGTTTTGACGTAATTCACCCGAACGATCTGAAGCTGCTGCTGATCGGTAACTTTGTGGCTTTTGTAGTGGCGATGGTGGCTATCCGCTTTTTCATCAGCTTCCTGACCAAGTATGGCTTTAAACTATTCGGTTATTACCGCATTGCGTTAGGCGTAGCTATTCTGGCGCTATTGGCCATGGGCATGGACTTAAAAGTATGAAATGACATATAATTTTGAAACAGGCGAAGTACTGCTACTGAACAAGCCACTGGACTGGACCTCGTTTGATGTGGTAAAGAAAGTGCGCAACATCATCCGGGTGAAGAAGGTGGGCCATGCCGGCACACTGGATCCCCTGGCCTCCGGGCTGCTCATTCTCTGCACCGGCAAGTATACCAAGCGCATCGATGAGATTCAGGGGCAGGAAAAAGAATATATTGGTACCATTATACTGGGGCAAACCACTCCCTCCTACGACCGCGAAACCGAGGTTACCGAAACCCGCGACATCAGCCACCTGACCGAAGCAAGTATAAAAGCGGCCGCCGCAAGTTTCGTTGGTACCATAGAGCAGGTCCCGCCGATCTACTCTGCCGTGATGGTAGATGGAAAGCGCGCGTATGACCTGGCTCGTAAAGGTAAATCGGCAGAACTGAAACCCCGTACCATTACCATACAGGCGTTCGATATCACCGCCCTTGAAGGCGAAACGATCAGTTTTAAAATCGTGTGCAGCAAAGGGACCTACATCCGCAGCCTGGCGCATGACCTGGGGCAGCAGTTGGGATGCGGCGCTTTTCTGGGGTCGCTGGTGCGCACACGCATCGGAGAGTATAAACTGGAAGATGCCCTTACGATTGAAGCCATACAGGAAATAAGAAAAAAGCAATTGGAGGAGGCGAATGGAAGTAATTCGTGATATAGCCGACTTTCCAAAGTTGAAGCATGCGGTGGTAACCAGTGGTACGTTCGACGGGCTGCACATCGGGCATCAGAAAATTCTAAAGCGCCTGATAGAACGGGCACGGCAGACGAACGGCCAAAGCGTGGTCATCACCTTTTGGCCACACCCGCGGCTGGTGCTCTTCCCCGAAGACAACGACCTGCAACTGCTCTCAACTATAGAAGAGCGCATTGCGCAACTGCAGGAGTTTGGCGTCGATTACCTGCTCATCATTCCGTTTACAAAAGAGTTTTCCCGTACCAGCTCGCGTAGTTTCATCACCGACATCCTGGTGAAAGCGATCAACACCAAAGTACTTATCATTGGCTACGATCATCGTTTTGGAAAAAACCGGGAGGGCAGCTTTGAAAACCTAAAGGCCCGTTCGCAGCAGTATGGCTTTGAAGTAGAGGAAATTCCGCGCCAGGATATAGACGAAGTTGGCGTGAGCTCCACCAAAATCCGCAAAGCGCTGGAAAGTGGCGACATTGACACCGCGACACGCTACCTGGGCCATCCGTATACCTTAACATCCACGGTAGTGGAAGGCAACAAGCTGGGGCGCACCATTGGCTACCCTACTGCCAATCTGGCTTTGCCTGAAGCGCACAAACTGGTACCCGCCAACGGGGTGTATGCGGTATGGGTAACGCTGGGTGAAGAACGTTTTGCAGGTATGATGAACATCGGCTTCCGTCCGACAGTAAATGGCAAGCACCGCACCCTCGAAGTACATCTGCTCGATTTCGACCGGGACATCTACGGGCAGCAACTCACGGTAGAGTTTGTGCAGCTGCTGCGCGAGGAGCAAAAGTTCGACGGACTGGATGCGCTAAAAACACAATTGGCCAAAGATAAAGTGCGTACCCGACAGGTACTGGAAGGATAAAGTATCGCAACGTAAATACTATACTTAAAAGCGGCTCCCAAAAGAGCTGCTTTTTTGTTCGTATACGCCTGTTATAAGTATAAAAGCAACAGCCTGTGCTAACCTTGCTGCCGTATAGAAGTTTTTTAACAAGCTAAACTCCCGGAGGAAAAAAGAACAGCAAAGTACAACTTATATCATTTAACCCAGCGCCGTATACTTGAAGCACACTTGAAAAAGGCAGACACGAAAATGAAGGAACTGATACTGATCCATGAGCCACTGGAAGAGCAGGTAGTACGCACTGACCTGTTACCGCTCTTTACAGCTTATTCTGTTAAACTACTGCCATTTCGAATTGATTGCTCTTATGATTTAAAGGATGCCTTTCTGATCACCTACTTAGGGGATGAAAGCCTGGTAGAACTGGTTAGCAAGCTCCTGAAACAGCCCTGCACCCTTGGCTTTCTTCCACACCCTGGCATGAAAGAGGCGCAACAAGGCTTCGGTATTGCCGATGACCTGGAACAGGCAGTGGAGGACATTGAGCAGATCCAAGGCATCAACGCTGATGTACTCCTTTGCAACGGACGCCCTGTATTTAACAAGGTTGTAATCGGCGACAACCTGAGCCTGATGTCTGGCAGCGTTTCCAAGAAGAACTTTTTTGCTTTTTTTGAAAAAGTGACGAATATGTTCCGCCAGAGCAGTACGCTTATACCCCGGGCCTTTACCCTCACCACACCAGATAAGCCCGGATTTGAAACGGCAGCCCTTGGCATCATCGCTGTGCTGCATGGCAAAAATTCTTTACTTTCCCGAAAGCTGCTCAATCGCACTTTCCTGAACGATGGCAGGTTGCATGCGCTAATCTTAGCACCCCGAAGTATACTGGAGTTGCTGGACTTCTATTTAAAATCTGTATTCGAACGAAACGACACCCGAAAGCTCCCGTCTTTTATCGGCCATATAAAGACCAAAAGCATTTGCATCCAGTGCCCCGATCCGATGGATTTCTCGCAGGATAATAGCCTGATGAGTGCCCGTGAAATTGAGTTTCAAGTATGCGAGGAAGCTTTTACAATTATCCCGGGCCGCTACCTGCAAGCAGATGCGCAAACAGGAGAGCCTGCCGAAATGTACCGGGTTGGCAAACTGCCTAAAGGCGAAGCTTACCTGAAAGAGATTATAGGTAAACCTCTTTCGCTGATTTACCATGCGTCAACGGAGGAATTCCGGGACCTGTTCAAGGTACTACGAGACAATTCCACCGCAAGCAGCACCTACCTGACGCTGATGATCTTGTCCACTTTGCTAGCAACGCTAGGCCTGTTTTCAAATTCTTCTCCGGTGATCATCGGCGCTATGATCCTGGCACCGCTCATGGGCCCCATCATATCGCTGTCGATGGGTGTGCTCCGGCAGGAAAAAAAGCTGATGCTCAACAGCGCCAGAACCATAGGAATGGGGCTGCTGCTTAGCTACCTGGCAGCGATTATGCTTACCCTGCTGACGCCTCTGCATACTATGAACCATGAAATTGTGGCCCGGATCCGGCCTAACCTCCTCGACCTGGGCGTGGCAATCGTTTCAGGTATAGCCGGGGCTTATGCGCACGCCCGCGAAGATGTCGCTAAAACCCTGGCGGGGGTTGCTATTGCTGTTGCGCTCGTTCCGCCGCTGGCTGTTTCGGGTATTGGCATCGGCTGGGCCGACTGGGACGTATTTACGGGTGCCCTCCTGCTGTTTGCCACCAACTTGGCCGGTATTGTGCTGGCAGGTACGGCCACATTTATGCTGCTGGGTTTCAGTCCGTTTCATCTGGCTAAGAAAGGCCTGATCTTTTCGATGATCCTGGTTGTGCTGCTATGCTTTCCGCTGGGTTTCGGCTTTGCATCCATGGTACACAAACGCGGCATCGCTAACTCGCTCGAAGGGTACCAAGTAGGAAACATCACCATCAAAGATGTGGCGGTGCTGCAGGATAAAAAGCCCATGTTACTTAGTATCCGGCTCCTGGCTAAAGACGCTATCACCAACCAGGACCTCGACAGGATCAAAAAAGCAATTCAGCGGCGGATAGGTCAGGAGGTGCAGCTCGAAATTGTGGTCAGTATCACCAGGTAGCTAGCTTATACTTCGAAATTCATGTAACGCATGCAATGAGCAATGTTGGTGCGCGACAAGGCTGCAGTTATTAATAAGTATATTTAGCTGCTTAAGGTATAAATTTCAGCTGTAGCAAAACCTATTTCACGCAAAAACGAAGAACACCATATCGTTATATGCCCCTTTTTATATAATGACCTGGTACACTACCTTTACCCCTCTCGTTATCAGGCGGTGAATGACCGTGATAACCAGGTATGAGGATGACGAACACACGTAACAACTATGATAAATAAAACAGTACAGAATGCGCAGGAGGCATTACAAGGCGTTCAGAGCGGCATGACACTGATGTTGGGCGGCTTCGGCTTGTGCGGTATCCCTGAAAACGCCATCCAGGAACTGTTGCGCCTCGGGGTTAAAAACCTGACCTGCATCTCCAACAATGCGGGGGTAGATGACTTTGGAATCGGGCTGTTGCTGCAGCAGCGACAGGTGAAAAAGATGATCTCCAGCTATGTAGGCGAAAATGCCGAGTTTGAGCGCCAGCTGCTTTCCGGCGAACTGGAGGTGGAACTGCTGCCACAAGGCACACTGGCCGAACGTATTCGGGCCGGCGGCGCCGGTATACCTGCTTTTTATACTCCGGCAGGGTATGGCACCGAAGTTGGCGAAGGCAAAGAAGTCCGTGAATTCAACGGCAAGATGTATCTGATGGAAAGCTGGCTGAAAGCAGATTTCTCGTTTGTAAAAGCCTGGAAAGGTGATACGGCGGGTAACCTGATCTACAAAGGCACATCGCGCAACTTTAACCCCATGATGGCTACTGCCGGTAAAATTACGGTGGCAGAAGTAGAAGAACTGGTGCCCGCCGGCGAACTGGACCCCAACATGATCCATACGCCCGGCATTTACGTGCAGCGCATTTTCGAGGGAGCGAAGTATGAGAAGCGCATTGAACAACGGACGGTTAAATCCGCTTAAATCAGCAAAGAAACACCTATGGCTTTAGATAAGAACCAAATTGCAAAGCGCATCGCAAAAGAAGTAAAAAGTGGGATGTATGTGAACCTCGGCATCGGCATCCCGACGCTCGTTGCCAATTACATTCCCGAAGGAATAGAGGTAGTCTTGCAGTCGGAGAATGGCTTGCTGGGTATGGGACCCTTCCCCACCGATGACCTGGTGGATGCCGACCTGATCAATGCCGGCAAACAAACCATTACTACCCTGCCCGGCTCCGCCATTTTTAACTCGGCAGAAAGCTTTGCTATGATACGGGGGGAACACGTGGATTTAACCATTCTTGGGGCGATGGAAGTGTCGGAGAATGGTGACATTGCCAACTGGAAGATTCCGGGTAAGATGGTGAAAGGGATGGGCGGCGCTATGGATCTGGTAGCTTCTGCACAGAATATAATTGTGGCGATGCAGCATACTGCGCGCGACGGATCTTCCAAGCTCCTGCAGCAGTGCACATTGCCGATTACGGGCGTGCATTGCGTAAAGAAGATTGTAACAGACCTTGCCGTGCTGGAAGTACAGGAGACCGGCGGATTTAAACTGCTGGAGCGCGCCCCCGGTGTATCCATAGATGCAATCAAAGCGGCCACAGCTGGAAGGCTGCTGGTAGAAGGAGATGTTCCGGAAATAGAAGTATAAGCGCCCTTCCCGGCAAAGTACTACTAAAGCGTGGACCTTACATCTGCGCTTTTTTTGTTAATTTTGTACTAACCTGGCTATAGGAACATGTATAGCTATGGTTAAATTATATCGAAACTATACTTGTAGCACGTATATACCAACAAGTATACAAGACATTATCCCACACATGAGCGAAAAAATAGAAACGAATTTTGAACATAGATTGCTGCTCCGCCAGTTGGAGCTGAAAGATTACAAAGAAGTAAAAGAGATCATGAACCTGGTGTACCGTAATATAGACGGCGCCTGGACCCGCAAAGAGTTCTCTAACCTGCTGAAAAAATTCCCGGAAGGGCAGATTTGTATTGAGGATAACGGAACAGTTGTTGCCGCCGCGCTCAGCCTCATTATCAGCTATGACAAGTATGGCGATAAGCACACCTACGAGCAAATTATAGCGAATGGTACGTTCAAGTCGCACGACCCGGAAGGCGAAACCTTGTATGGCATTGACGTGTTCGTACACCCTGAATACCGTAACCTGCGCCTGGGTCGGCGTTTGTATGATGCCCGAAAAGAGATTTGCGAGAATCTGAACCTACGCGGCATTATTGCTGGTGGCCGCATACCTGGCTACAAAGATTATGCAGATAAACTGACGCCAGCCAAGTACATTGAAATGGTTCGCAACAAGGAACTGTCAGACCCTGTGCTCTCTTTTCAGCTTAGCAACGGCTTTCACGTGCGTAAGATCCTAAAAAACTACCTACCCGATGACAAGGAGTCCCGCTCCTATGCGACGCTGCTGGAGTGGATCAACGTGTACTATGAAGAGAAGGAAGAACTGATAGGTGGCCGCAAAACGGTGGTACGTATTGGTATTGTACAGTGGCAGATGCGGGCGGTGAAGGACTTGGATGATTTCATGCAACAGGTGGAGTTCTTTGTCGATACCGTCAGCTCCTACAAATCAGATATCGTGGTGTTTCCTGAGTTCTTCAACGCCCCGTTGATGGCGCTGACAAACGAAGAATCTCCGTCAGAGGCGATCCGAAGTATGGCTGAATATACAGAGGAGATCCGCGAGCGCATGATACACCTGGCCCTGTCGTACAACATCAATATTATTGCGGGCAGCATGCCGGAGTATTACGATAACAAGCTTTACAACGTCAGCTATCTCTGCCGCCGCGATGGCACCTATGATGCGCAGTATAAGCTCCATGTGACCCCGGACGAGTCGCATTATTGGGGTATGCGCGGAGGCCATAAGCTCAAAATATTTGATACTGACATCGGAAAGATTGGCATCCTAATCTGCTACGACGTGGAGTTCCCGGAACTGGCCCGCATGCTCTCGGATATGGATATGAAGATTCTGTTTGTTCCTTTCTGGACCGATACCAAGAATGCCTACCTGCGGGTACGCCTTTGCTCCCAGTCGCGTGCTATCGAGAACGAGTGCTACGTAGCTATAACAGGTAGCGTAGGCAACCTGCCAAAGGTAGAGAACATGGACATTCAGTACTCCCAGTCAGCCGTCTTCTCCCCTTCCGACTTCGCCTTTCCGCATGATGCCGTAATTGCCGAGGCGACTCCAAACACAGAGATGACGCTTATTGCCGACCTAGACCTGGACCTGCTCAAAGACCTGAACACCGCCGGCAGTGTCCGCAACCTGAAAGACCGCCGCAAAGACCTCTACAACCTGAGCTGGGTAAACCGCAAGGACGAATAGAGAAAAGTTATTTGAAACCAAATTGGCCGTTGCTATACTTTAGCAACGGCCAATCTGGTTTCAAATGCCCTATGTTCACTTTTATACTTGTATGGAGCGTCGAGCCCTATTTTCCAAGACTAGGGCTACAACTAACCCGGCAAAGAAAGCAATAAACACAGCTATAGCCTCATACTTCAGTAGGTTAGGACCGCTTGGCCTTAGACGCTGCACAAAACCCGTCACCACTTCCACATTATCCATCTGCTCTAATTCAGCTTCAAGCTCTACCTGTTGCTGGTACATGCTAATGCTTTCGCGGTACAGATTAGATGGATCTATGGGTTGGCCATACACGAAGCCATTTACTGGGCCTCTAGGTGCCGAAACGGTTGTTTTGATGCTATCCAAAGAGCGAATTTCATCCTTGTATTTAGCAATCATATTCTGCATGCGCTGCTGCCGTATCTTTTTCTGCTTTGTGAAATAAGGATTCTTTTCGAGATAATCTGTTAGAGCAGGCTCCATTGTGCTAAAAAGGTCCTTCTGATAGAGCTTAAGTTGAATGCGAAAAGGCGAACCTGTCAGAATGCTGTCTTCTGCCACCCGATCCTGATCCAAGTTAGAAAATGTCATGTCCTTAATCTGTCTGGCGGCATCTACATCTATATCTAACCGATCAGAGACTGCCTCAAAGTTTTCCTCTTTGATCAGATCAGAAAGTTTATCTAGCTGATCCTTCATGAACTCGTTTCGGATGTTCGAAAGAATTAGTGTCATAGAGGACATGTAATATGGTTTTGTTGTTTTATAAACAACGTATCCTATCCCTACCCCCAGCGCTAAGAAGAGCAAAATAATAAGTGCCCTTTTACGGGCTACCATCAATACATACCCGATCAAACCAAAGAAGGAAAGGAAACCTTCTCCGATTTTACCAAAAATATAATGCAGGTCTATCTCATCCTGCTGGTAAGAAGTTTTTACCTCTTCCCCTTGTTTAAGCTTGTTATACATCTAGTACGATTTTTGGCAAAGATAAAAATATTAGATGCTGCGTAAAATAAAGATTAGAATAATCTCAGGTACTATATTATCAGCAATTTCCTGCCAAACAATCAGACAAAAAGATAAAAATCCTTATCTTAAACTATAATTATTTTTTTGTACCGGTAGAGGTCTCATGCTACCTAAATTGCAGAACTGAAGCAATCTGAACTTACAGATTTTAATCATAGTTAAACACCGGAGCAGCGTACCCTATAATTTATGAAACTGAAAGAACTATTGAATAAAATTTTAAATGAACAGGGGAGTCTATATTTCCTCAAAAGAGCTTATTACCAAGCGACTACTAAGCAGATTAAAGACTTTGATGTGCTGAAGCACTATTTTGAAAACAAAAAAGGTATTGAGATCGGCGGCCCCAGTGGTACTTTCAGAGATTCGGGCTCGATCCCGCTTTACCGTAACATAACTAGCCTCGATGGCTATAACTTCGCTGCCAGTACGTTGTGGGAAGGAAATATAACCGAAGGAAGCACATATAAATTCTATAGGAACAAAGTCGGTACTCAATACATTTCTGAGGCTACAAATCTGCAGATGACTGCCAACGAAACGTATGACTTTTTGCTTTCTTCGAATTGTTTGGAGCATATAGCGAATCCCTTGCAAGCCGTGGAGGAATGGAGTAGAGTAGTGAGGAAAAATGGGTTGCTACTACTTGCTTTACCAAACAAGGCATTCAATTTTGATCATAACCGTCCTATAACAACTTTTGAACACTTGCTTGACGATTATAATAATAAAGTGGGCGAAGATGATCTAACACATTTTGATGAAATTATGCGCCTGCATGATTTGTCTTTGGATCCAGCTGCTGGAACTCCAGAACAGTTCCGACAGCGATCCTTAAAGAATTTACAGAACAGAGCCTTACATCATCATGTTTTTAGCATCAGCCTTCTTCAAAAAATATTCGCTTACTTTAATTTAGAGGTGCTTATGACCGATGTAGGCGAAAATCATATTATTTTGGGAAGGAAGGCAGGAGCTTGAAACTAGCACCTGCCTCAAATAGAATGCAGAGAAAAGTATAAACCTGCCCTTGCAGTGGCAAACCTTCGTGTTAACTTAATTTGCGTACCCCTTTCTCAGTATACATAGTGTAGATAAGCTCTAACTAGGAATGCTTTTGATACATATCAACAAAATCTTTTAGGCCTGACTTTGCATATTTCTCAATTTCCCGGTCTAAGTGGCCATACTCTTTTGCATAATGCGGTCCGCAGGCATGAAAGCAATAAGCTTCTTTAATTAGGCCTGATTTCAGGCCAAGCTTGTTGTAAAACAGCTTCGCAATAAGGCCATCTTCGCTTCTTTTCATATTCAGATTTGTAAAGAAGAAGCGCAAGCTAATTTTTTTATAATCATTTTTTCTAAAGCACGCGCACCACCCGCCAGTTGGGCCTCTCTCAATAATGCGATTGCCCCTTACATCCTCCTGATAACACTCTGGACCCGGCTTAGCCCCGTTCGTATACTGGTTTTGCACGACGTTGAGCGCTACAAAACCATAATCCGGGAAACTTTCCATGTAGTCGATAAAAATCTTGTCTACACCTTTGGGAAAAGCAAGTACATCATCATCTACTATAACAACATACTCTCCACTAGCTGCTGCGAAAAGCTTCTTATAGGCATTCAAGCCATAATTTTTCTTTCGCCTAATTAGCTTGACATGATCAAGGTGTTCATACTTTTTCAAAACCTCCCCTGTGTTATCCGTTGATCCATTATCCATGATAATAATCTCACAACTATCCACATCGACTAGGCTGCTAAGCAATTCCTGCACGCACTTTTCTAAAAACTTGTACCGGTTCCAGGTTAGAAGTACAAAACTAATTTTAGTCATACAAATGGATTAAACACCAAATGTAACAATTATCAGGCTTTATAAAAAGAGGAAGCTGAGATCGGCATACTTGGCTTGGAAAATGCTGTTCATTAAAACCGGTCATTGGCATACCGGATTAATCTTTATTGCTTTAATATGACCTCTGGGGCGCATTTCTTCTAGGTTTTTTAACGCCTACATACCCCAATTGTATAAACAACAGATGTATAATTAAAATAAAATTTGCTCCCACGCAGGTTTTTAACTTCGTTTTTAAAGAATTTTCGCCAATTTTGCCTCTGGTAATTCTAGGAATAAGGCAATGAACTACTTTGGAGTTATGTTTAAAGTGTTTCAAGAAAAACATAACAATCGTTTATACTTGTTACTTTTGCTGGCAAAGCTTTAAACATCCCATTTTCTTACGTTTCCCATCCACTAAAGCCTACGCTGCTTGCAATTAGCTACTAAAAATATCAACAAACTTGTAAGTGCTGCATCTAAGCCGCTTGTCTCAAACTTCTTGTCTTTAGGGCTTATACAAGGCAGTAATTTCTTACTTTCTATCCTGACGTTCCCGTACATTATCCGTACGGTAGGGGTTGAAAACTTCGGCTTAGTTACACTTTCTCAGGCTGTGATGTTTTACTTCACGGTGCTAACAGACTATGGTTTCAACCTGTCCGCTACCAAAGACATCTCTATCCATCGAAACAATATCTCGCAATTATCCAGGACTTTTTCAGAAGTAATTGTCACAAAAGCTTTGTTACTGGTTTTGTCTTTTGCCATACTGACAAGTATCTTATTCCTTGTACCTGATTACAAAGCTTATACATCATTAATATTATATAGCTTCACAATTGTCCTCGGGCAATTTCTGCTTCCTACCTGGTTCTTTCAGGGTGTTGAAAAGATGAAGTATATCACTTATATCAACATTTTTAGCCGCGCACTGTATGCTAGCAGCATATTCCTGTTCATCAGGCATGCAGATGACTACATCTACATCAACCTAATAAACGGTTCAAGTGCCATAGTTGGTGGCTTGATCAGCTTGCTTATCGTGCTCCGAAAATTTAAGTTACAGTTTCTTTTACCTACTCCACGAGACATCAGGAGTCAATTGGTAGACGGGTGGAACGTGTTTTTTTCTAATGTTACGGTGACCATTGCCAATAATACGAACATTTTGATTCTAGGAGTTTTTGCCACTCCCATTGTATTAGGCTATTATAGTATAGCTGAAAAGGTATATGTTCTAAGTAGATCGCTGGCAAGCATATTACATCAGGTAGTGTATCCGCGAGTATGTGTGTTAGCAAGCGTTTCATCCTTGCAGTTAAATGCTTTTTTGAAAAATGTTTTCAAGGTTGTGCTGCTGGCATTCCTGCCTTTGTCACTGTCACTGTTCTTTTTATCAGATTACATCGTATTTCTGATCGCAGGAGAGCATCTGGCGCAGGCTTCGCTAGTTTTAAAAGTCGTTGCATTCGGACCTTTAATGGCCGCTTTGTGCATTCCAGTTTCGCAAACAATGCTTGCCCTACAACTCACCCGCAACTATGCAATCATTGTAAGTATAGGCGCCGCAGTAAACATCACTCTCAACTTTCTTTTAGCGCACTTCTACCAGGCGGTAGGCACGGCCTGGTGTATTTTAATAACGGAGACTTTAGTTACGGTTATGCTTTACTTTACCTTACAAAGGTTTTACCCACACTACTTCTTCTTATCTAAAACAAATGTCGCTTTACAGCTCGAGACAGAGTAAAGACGCTTCCACTCCTTTTCAAACCGCTTTATAACGTCGATTCTATGATTCCAAGTATAGCCGGAGTTGTTGTCCTGTACAATCCAGCAGCAGATGTGGTTGACAAGATACGCACCTACAGTGCTTCTCTTGGCAAGTTGTACTTGATCGATAATTCGGAAAATCCATCCATATGGGTAGCGGAAGCAGTGACAGTTGAAGCAATAAACCACGAATACATTGCCTATCACCAAAATCTTGGGATTGCCAAAGCCTTGAACGATGCCGCTTCAAAAGCCTTGCAGGAAGGATATGAATGGTTATTAACCATGGACCAGGACAGCAAAGCCAGTGAAGGCATGGTAGAAGGCCTTTTTGAGGCGACAAAGGAGTTAGAGCAGACAACGATGGGAATCATCGCCCCGCAATACATCGAAGCGTCTGTAACTTCTGCAAGTCGCCTGCCTGTAGAAGAGGTAATGACGACAATTACATCCGGGAATCTGCTTAACCTTAAGGCATATGCCGCCATCGGAACGTTCAGGGAAGATCTTTTTATAGATTTTGTTGATATCGACTATTGCCTTCGGTTATATTTGGGAGGGTATAAAGTATGGATTATCAACCAACTTAAGCTAAACCACCAACTTGGAAACGCCAGCTGCCATTCTTTTATGGGCAGAAAACTCTGGACCAGCAACCATAACTATATTAGAAGGTACTATATTACCCGAAACCGGCTAGCTATTTTAAATGAATACAAGAAATCATGCCCAGCCTATTACCAATCTGAAAAAAACAAGAACTTTATAGAAATAACCAAGCTCCTCCTATTCGAAAAAGATAGGATGAAGAAGCTTAAGAGTATAGTTCAGGGATACATTGACTACAAAAGACACCGTTTTGGGAAGTACGCGTGAACTATAGGGTCAGTATAATGCTCCTACATATTACAGGCTGCTTTCACTGATGTTCTTATATTACCCGAATCACTTCTTCATACTATCGTCAGCCACTGAACCTGGTCACACTATGGAAAAGAAACGAGTACCCCTGCTATCTGTTGTAATGGCTACCTATAATGGAGGTGACTTTTTAGAAGAGCAGCTTACGTCTATTTACAACCAAACCTACGGCCACCTAGAGGTGATTGTTTGTGATGATGGCTCTACTGACGCGACGGTGGCAATTTTGCAGCGTTTCCAACGTACGCACCAACTGCAGTATCATATCAATGAAAAGCGGCAGGGCGTAATTAAAAACTTTGAAAAAGCCATTTCACTTGCGCAGGGAGACTACATCGCCTTAGCGGACCAAGATGACGTTTGGTTGCCAAATAAGCTTACAAAAAGTTATAAATTGCTGCGGGAAATTGAACAAAAGTCTGCGTCTGCTTTACCTGCGGTTGTTTTCACCGATCTGACCGTAGTGGATGAGAATCTGCATCTCATTCATTCTTCTTTCTGGAACTACATGAAGCTTAATCCTAACAACACGTCTCTGAACAGGGTGCTGGTGGAGAATGTAGCAACAGGCTGTACCTTGCTGATGAACAAAGCAACAGTCAGCCTGGCGTTGCCTATTCCGGATGCAGCCTTAATGCACGACAGTTGGTTTATGTTAGTGGCTACTTGTTTCGGGCAAATAGGTTATCTTCCTGAACAGGCCATGCTGTACCGCCAGCACGCGCGTAATGTGATCGGAGCACGGCAGAAAATGTTCTTTCAAAAAATTTCAGGCGGGCTCCGGAAGGTTCGGGAAAGACAGTTTTCGTTACTACAGCAGGAAATTGAGCAAGCCAGAGCATTTTATGAACGTTTCCAGCAGGATCAAAGATTAAAATCTAGTGACAAAGCAGTTTTAGAGGCATTCATTTGTCTTAAATCCCTTTCTGTAATTAGAAAGAAGTACTTTGTTTTAAAACATGCTTTTTACGGAAGTACATTTAAGAAAGCCTTGAATGTATTTTTAAGGGTATAAAAAAGCTTTTTAGCCCAACACGATTTGCTGTAGCATAAAAACGAATGCTGGATACGACCAACGTATATATTGTGCTTGTCAACTACAAGGGCTGGCAGGAAACTATCGAATGCCTGGAAAGCCTTTTCAAGTTGGCCTACCCTCATTTTAAAGTGGTAGTAGTAGACAATGGCTCACAGGATAGCTCTATTGATCAGTTGAAGCGCTGGGCCGATGGCACACTCCCTCTCCCAAATATAAATACATCCTTCTACACCAAAACTTCACTGGATGCCTCCTATGTAAAAAAACCTGTCCCCTACAACCTTGTCGCAGATACGGAGGCTAGCGGCCCTGCAGCATATGAACACCGCTTACTGTTTATTCCCGCTCCAACTAATATTGGTTTTGCAGGGGGGAACAACCTCGGTATAAAGCTGGCACTTGCTCAGGGCGCAGATTACATTTGGCTGCTGAACAATGACACCGTTGTTTCTAAAGATTCATTGCTTAACCTCGTGGAGTATTTTGAGAAGGCAAAATTAAATAAGGAGCCGCTGGGTATTTTAGGGGCTAAACTTGTTTATTACCATAACCCTAACCTTGTTCAGGCTATCCTTGGCAGGTACAACCCTTTTCTTGGCACAACAGCCCATGTTGGGTTGAATTGCGACGCATGCACCTCCTTTGCCGACCTGGAAATTCGACGCAATGATTATATCGTGGGTGCTTCCATGTTCGTCTCTGCTGAGTTTGTGCAGAATGTTGGTTTAATGTCGGAAGAATACTTCTTGTATTTCGAGGAAATTGATTGGGTAAAACGAGGAGAAGAGAAGGGTTACCAAATTGGTGTATGCCATAAGGCTGTGGTATACCATAAGGAAGGAGCTGCCATTGGCGGGGGCATGAAAGATAATAGCAACAAAAGCGAGTTATCAGACTTTTACAGTATCCGAAACCGGCTGCTTGTTACTAAAAAATTTTACAGAAAGTACCTGCTTCCTGTCTATTTAAGTTTAATATTTGTAGCTATTAATAGAATCAGGAGAAAGCAATATGACCGGCTCTCTTTGATTTACAAAGCCCTTAAATCCTCCTTTAGAAAAACGACTTGAAAAGTTCAGATAGTTTGATTGTGCGTCATGTCGGACTTTGGCTATTTATTGCTTACTGTCTTGTATGCTTTCATTTCACTGAAACAAAGGTATTTGGTGTTAAAATAAATGAGTTGGTCTCGCTACTGACAATCCCTTTTTTGCTCTATAGCCTCAGAAGTGTCAACAAATACATACTATATTTCTTTTATCTCTTCCTCAGCTTTCTTGCCCTAACATTCCTGTTTAACCTGCACACGCAGTTCTTTTTAGATATTCGGGGGCTAACGCTGTTGAAAATGCCATATTTCATTAGTCTGTCAAGATTTGGCGAACTTGTAGCCTGCCTCGCCTTCGCGATCATCGTAAACAAAACATTCAATTACTATTACAGCAAAGGCTTATCGACAGACTACCTGCTAAAAAAAGTGTTAGACGCAAACCTGTGCCTTTCGCTCCTTTTCCTAACCGTTTTCCTGCTTACTTATCTGAAAATTTTTTCCTTAGCGGATTCAAATATTATCTATAACACCACGCCTTACGACATTTTAAATCCTACCCCACGGTTGCGGGGATACTATGTAGAGGGGGGGCCTTTTGGCCTCTTTTACAGCACCTTTTATATCCTCACTTTCTTTCTTCAAGGACGGAAGTGGGTGTACAGGCTTGTATTTATCGTTGTTATACTTTGTGCTCAATCCAAAGCTGGGATAGTAGCTGTTCTGGCGTGGCACTTTTACCTCTTCTATCAACGCTTCCGATACGCCTCCTGGTTTAAATATCTTGTGTTCATCGCATTGATCCCGATCTTTTACATAGTCTTCACAAAAGTCGTTGCCAACTATATCTATGCTGTTAAACACTTCAGTGAGCTCGTGGTGCTACGGAAGGGGGATAATAACTTCATGATGGGAAGAATTGCGGCAATACACCTCATTCCGAATATGGTGAGGGACAACCCTCTTTGGGGAATAGGCCTTGGCAATTACGCATTGGTCAGGAATAACCCTGCTTACCTGACTGCTTTACCCGCTGCGCAGGACTGGGACGCTCCTGGACTAGGTATATTTGTAACTTTGATTGTCGAAAACGGCATTATTGGACTCTGCTGCTTTGTATTGATCCTTTACTTGCTTTATAGGAGATACGCTAAACAATCCTTCCTCTCAGCTGAGGCATTAAAAGCCTTCGCCCTGATTTGCCTGTTAGGCGTACAACTTCATTTTTTATATATTTGGTTTTTTATCGGTTTTGCATTAGCTGCCCCAAATGAAAAAGAGCTCCTTAATGAGTCAGGCTCGATTTAATACCCTTGTAGTAGATGCAAGGCTCATCCAAGCATCGGGCATCGGCACAGACCTGCAGAATCTGCTTCCGCTGCTGAAAAACAAATTTGATCTGACGCTAATAGGCGATCCGGACGTTTTAGCGAAATACCCCTGGACAACTGACTTAAGTATCATCACGTTAAAGTCGCCCATTTACTCCGTTGCCGAGCAGGTTTTGCTGTCTGCTAAAATACCTTCATGTGACTATTTCCTTTCACCACATTTCAATGTTCCGATGCTACCCACTCGAGCAAAGAAACGGGTGGTGATCATACATGATGTCTATCATTTAGCCTCCTCCAGCCTGCCTTTGGGTCAAAAATTGTATGCTAAATTATTGCTGCAATCAGCCGTATCCTTATCCGACAAGGTCATTACTATTTCTGAGTTTTCAAGGTCAGAGATAAAAAAGTATCTAAGAACAGGCGATAAGCACATTTATAAAATTGGTTTAGGAATTGACCACAACTCCTATCGTGTTTCTCATGACAAAGCACTGATTCAGGATGTAAGGAGGCAATATGCCTTGCCCGCCGATTTCGTTTTGTTTGTAGGCAACGTAAAGCCTCACAAAAACTTAAGAAACCTGGTACTTGCATTAAGTATACTTAAAGAAAAGCAGCTGTTAGCTTATAAATTAGTTATTGTTGGCAAAAAAGAAGGCTTTATAAATGGCGATGAAACGCTTTTACAGCTGATAGATTCTTTAGGCCTTACGGATGATATCCTTTTTACAGGCTATGTAGCGAATAACCATCTTCCAGTCATATATAGCCTTGCTGCACTTTTTGTCTTTCCTTCGTTGTACGAGGGCTTTGGTTTACCCCCGCTAGAGGCTATGGCGTCGGGTTGCCCCAGCGTGGTTTCTAAAGCGGCGAGCATCCCGGAGATCTGTCAGGATGCCTGTTGTTACTTCGACGGGAAAAACCCTGATGACATAGCAGCTACAATGCAACAGGTATTGACAAACAATGAATTGCGCGAAAGTCTAACCCTTAAAGGTATCGCTTTGGCCAGGAACTTTAACTGGGAAAGCGCCGCAGATGAGTTGGAAACTATTATCAGAACCAAGTAATGTATCAGTTATCAAAAGATCGCAAAGAACAGGTATACTATATTCTCCTGTTGCTCGTCGCCGTTCTGATTCCAACAGCCGAAGCTTTCTCCATCAAGCTCGCTAGCTTTAGTGTTATTTTGTTAAGCGTCTGGTGGATCGCCTCTGGGGACATCACACAGAAGTTTTACAACCTGAAAAACAACCGGTTACTATGGCTTTTTGCAGCCTTGTACCTAGTAAATTTAGTTGGCTTGTTGCAGCACTATAATGTGCCCGAAGCTAACAAACTGCTCTTACGCAAGTTACCGATCCTGTTATTCCCTCTAATTATTGGCACTTCCTCAGCTATTACAAAAAAGCAAATTCATGGCTTACTAGTTGCCTTCACCGCTAGCCTTTTGCTTATCTCGCTCTATACCTTCCGGGAAGGTTGGCATGTTTTGCTCAACCGGACAAACATTACGATGCTCGTAAACCTTGTTTTAATCCACCGGCCATACTTCGGGCTTTTTTGTGCATTTGCGGTCGTTGCCCTGTTCTACTTCATTCAACTCAGGCTGCAGCCTCTCCTGGTAAAAGTAGCAGAAGGCATCCTGATCCTATATTTCCTCTTCTTCATCTATCTGCTATATGCTAAAATGATAGTTGTAGCGCTCATAGCCTTACCTTTTATCATAGCCACTGTTGTGCTTGCCAAAAAGACAAAGCCATATTGGGTAATTATAGCTATACTTGTCATCGTATGTGCCGCCAGTTATGTAGCTCGCACAAGTGCCACACTCCAGTTAGTTTACCATAAAATTATTAATGCGGAGGATTTCTCCTATCAAGATTACGATATCAATATTGTCTCAAGTATCAATATCAGGTATATCAATTGGGGATGCAGTTATCAGGTTTTGAAGAAAGACCATAACTGGGTGACGGGTTTGGGAATCGGCAATGTGCAGGAAAAACTAAATGCCTGTTACAAAAACCTGAATCCATGGATTTATGAAAGTGAAATGAACGCACATAATGAATATTTAGAGGAGACACTCCGCAATGGGGTGACAGGGTTGGTAATTTTGCTATTATGTTTTCTCTTGCCTACAATGATGAGTATTAACAAGGGTAATTACCTCTATTTCAGTTTTTTGGTGCTCTTCTCCATCTGCTGCATTACCGAAAGCATGCTATCGAGGCAGTCGGGCATTCTGTTCTACTCCTTCCTGAATGCTGTTCTTGCCTTTAGCTGCTTAAGCGATCGTGAAAATAGATTGAGAATAAGTACAGAAGGCTCTTTTGCTGGATAGTTAATGCTGGGGCTATTGCCCGACATTGCAGTTTATCTGGGCTCTTAAAGATGCCAAGAACTGGAGGAGCTTATCTTTTCACAAAATAGGTAATCCAGTTGGCAGCATAGTTGTATGGTTACCAAATAAGTACTCTTGTAATATCTACTACCTTCCAAAAGCCTTTTATTATTGTACTTATTATTGCCCTTGTACTTCCAAACAAAAGCTGTTTCTTTGAATAGGATTTGTGAATGGGAGCTACTTTTTAGCTTGTGAAAGGCTAATTTAAGGCATGTTGTAAGATTAAGAAGGGTACTTTCGGAGGCTTGGTTCAAAAACGGGCATGTAGTCCTTAGCTTTTGTCTTGGTAATAAGGGCGTTTGCTATAAATCAAAATTGATAAACTTGAAAACTGATAGATTGAAAATAGCTGTCGTGCATGAGTGGTTTGTAGATTATTCCGGGTCTGAAAGAGTGGTAGAACAGTTACTTCAGGTATACCCAGATGCTCAACTCTTTGCAGTAATTGATTTCTTGCCCGATCATCTAAAAAGGCATATATTTCATAAAGAAGTATCGACCACATTTATCCAAAAGCTGCCATTTGCCAGAAAGCACTACAGAAATTACTTGGCGCTTATGCCGCTGGCCATTGAGCAGCTAGATCTTTCCGAGTATGACCTCATTATCAGCAGTAGCCATGCGGTGGCCAAAGGCGTAATCACTAACGCAAACCAGCTTCATATTTGCTACTGTCACTCACCAATCCGATATGCCTGGGACCTTTATCATCAATATATGCAGGAGTCTGGCCTAAATAGGGGTCTAAAAGGCAAAATAGCAAAGCTAGTGCTCCATTACATGCGCATATGGGATTATACTACCGCCAATCGGGTAGATTATTTTGTAGCAAATTCGCAATACATTGCCCGAAGAATCAGAAAAGTATATAATAAAGAAGCAACGGTAATATATCCGCCTGTAGATGTGGATAGCTTTACCATGTTCCCAGACAAAGAAGACTTTTATTTTACAGCTTCCAGGTTTGTACCCTATAAAAAAATTGACCTGATCGTAGAGGCTTTCTCTTTACTACCTGATAAAAAATTGATCGTTATTGGCGATGGGCCAGACTTTAACAAAGTAAAAGCTAAGGCTACAGCTAATGTTTCTTTATTAGGTTATCAGTCATTTCAAGTGCTGAAAGACCATCTCCAACGCGCTAAAGCCTTTGTTTTTGCAGCAGAAGAGGACTTTGGCATTATACCTGTAGAAGCACAGGCATGTGGTACACCGGTAATTGCTTTTGGCAGAGGAGGTGCCTGTGAGACTGTTATAGACGGCGTAACTGGAATTTTGTATAAAGAACAAACAGTTAAGTCTTTAACAGATGCTATCAAAAAGTTTGACCAGAATGCAGCGCTACTTGAAGCTGCTGTGATAAGGGAGAATGCCGAAAAATTTAGTGCTGTGACTTTTAGGAACAAAATCAATAAATTTATACAGCATAAGCTTGACATAGATTCTCTAATGGGGTCATCTGTTTTAAAGCAATAATTCAATAAATTTGTACTTAAATAAATTTGTGCTTAGTTAAGTTTATGGCAAGTTTATATTCAAAATACATAAAGCTAATTCATAGCTTAGGCGATATAGCAGCAATTGCTGTTTCTATAGTATTTGCTTATGCATATGAGTCTTCAGCAAGTCTGCAACCGCTCTATTTAGTTTCTTTTATCTTCTCATTATTGGCATGGTTTATTTGCACAAGCCTACTTGGCACTTATAAGCTTTTCCGTATTACCAGAAGAATCAAAGTAGTTATAAATGCACTGAAGGCTGTTTTACTTTATGTTATCCTGATTGAAGCAGGACTAAACCTGTTCGGTATTGATATTATCTCCAGGCAAATCTTACTTTATCATTACCTCTTATTAACTGCCTTAATTGTATTTTGGCGACTTTCCGTAACAACAGCTTTAAGAATTTACAGAAGAAACGGCTATAACTTACGAAAAGTAATCATCGCAGGGTATAATGATATGGCTGTAGAACTGGAAAACTTCTTTAAAGAACATCCGGAATACGGTTATCGCTTTTTAGGCTATTTTGATAATAAAGAAACTTCTGGAAATAACATTATCGGTAATATCTCAGAAATAGAAAAATTTGCCATCCAACATGAGGTAGATGAGATCTACTGCAGTCCTTTTGAGTTGAATAAGGAGGATATGCTACTGCTACTCAATTTTGCAGATGACAACCTGATACGATTAAAGTTTTTACCTGAGTTTGTTAGTCAGCCCTTCCAAAAACTTAAAATCGACTTTTATGATGTACTCCCGGTACTGATCGTAAGGTCCATACCGCTGGATGATATTATCAATAAAGCACTCAAACGAACATTTGATATCGTGTTCTCACTTACAGTGATTATATTTGTTTTATCCTGGCTTATCCCTATTGTTGCGCTTGCCATTAAGCTCAATTCAAAAGGCCCTATCTTCTTTAAGCAGGTCCGTTCGGGTATTGATAATAAGGATTTCCATTGCTATAAGTTTAGGAGCATGTATGTAAACAAAGATGCGAACAAACTGCTTGCTCGGCGGGGGGACGCAAGAATAACACCTGTTGGCGCATTCATCCGGAAAACAAGTATAGACGAACTTCCTCAGTTTTTTAATGTGCTGATGGGGCATATGTCCATTGTAGGGCCACGCCCGCACATGCTTAAATTGGGAGAGGAATACGCACAGGTAGCAGAAAAGTATATGGTGCGGCATTTTATCAAACCAGGTATAACGGGCCTGTCGCAAGTGCGCGGTTATCGAGGCGATACCACAGAACTCTATCAAATACGTGGCCGCGTAAAACTCGATATCTTTTACCTGGAGAACTGGTCCTTTTTCCTGGATCTGAAAATTGTTTTTTATACTATCTACAACATTTTCCGGGGAGACGAACATGCTTTTTAGCAGCCTCTCTTCCTATGTCGTTTGGCTTTGATTGTGCAACTCTTATCCCGCCCATTCTGCTATAACATAGCATAAAGCCATTAAAGCATTATACTTTCCTAGTTAAAAAGGGCCTACTTTGATTTTATGTCATTATCTAGGTAGAGCCGTAACTGCTGGTACACCGTTGCCATAGCAGTAGGTGTGTAATGCGCATTCAGCCCGCTTGGATTGGGCAGAAGCCATATACGAGTATTCCCAATCACATGCTCCTGCAGACCTATAGCTGCCTGCTTGTAGCCGAAAGCTTTGCGATAAACTGTAACGCCCAGCACTGCCAGCACCAGGGGTTTATACTCGAGCACCTTCGCTTTCAGATGCTTCCCCCCTTCCTTGATCTCTTCACCCGTTAATTGATCGGCGCTGACTGTGGCACGGGCTACTACATTCGTAATGCCGTAGCCATACGTTAACAATGCTTTGTCTTCGTGCGGCAGAAAGAGGTGCGGCGTAAAGCCCGCCTGGTATAACGTGGGCCAGAACCGGTTGCCCGGTCGGGCAAAATTGTGCCCAACAGCAGCCGTATACACGCTGGGGTTAATGCCGCAGAACAAAACGTTCAGCTCCGGAGCGATAATATCCGGCACAGTCTGATTTTCTGCAGCAGCGAGGTCTGCATTCGTTGGCTTCTGGTATGGATGCATACGTTATTGTTTCAATACATTTCCCATTCAAGTAGCCCCTCTTATTAAATTCAATACTTAAGAGGAGTGCTGCCTGAGAAGCTGCAGCTGTATTTATACTTGGCTAGCCAGCTGATTAGAAGTTAATACGCTGAATACGGACAGCATTGAGTATAGCCAGCAGCGCCACGCCTACATCTGCAAAAACAGCGCCCCACATGCTTGCCAGGCCGGCGGCGCCCAGCACCAGCACAACAGCTTTCACGCTGAAAGCCAGGCCAATATTCTGCCATACTACCTGCTTTGTTTTTTTACCTACTTCAATAGCAGTGGCAATTTTGAGGGGCTGATCAGTCTGTATCACAACATCGGCTGTTTCAATTGCAGCGTCAGATCCAAGGCCTCCCATCGCCATCCCTACATCCGCCAACGTAATTACGGGAGCGTCGTTAATACCATCTCCCACAAACGCGACGATCCGGCCCTGCGTCTTTAGAGTTTCTACATGCGCTACTTTGTCCTGTGGTAATAGATTACCATAGGCGCTGTCCAGTTGCAGGGTATCTGCTACTTTCTGCACTATGGCAGATTTATCGCCAGACAACATAATCAGGTGGCGTACGCCCAACTTCCGCAACGAAGCAATAGCTGCTGCAGCGTCTTGCTTCACCTTATCGGCTATAACTATATAGCCGGCGTACTGCTTATCCACTGCCACCAGAATAGTCGTCTCCGGAATAGCTTCTATCTCTGCCTTAAAAGGGATATCATACTTGCGGAGCAGCCTGGCATTTCCGACAAGTACCTCCTGGTCGTTTATGATTCCGCGCAACCCATGTCCGGCAATTTCCTGCACTTGTACTGCCGTGTAAGTCGTTTCGTTCTGCTTGCTATGGCGCACAATGGCCTGCGCAATCGGGTGGGTAGAATTGCGCTCCAGCGCTGCAACCATCTGAAGCAGCGTAGCTTCGTTCAGCAATGTTGTTTGAACCTGCTGCACCTCAAACACGCCCTCCGTTAGGGTGCCGGTTTTATCCATCACGACTGTATCCACTTTGGTTAGTTGATCCAGGAAGTTAGCTCCTTTAAACAGGATGCCATTGCGCGACGCCGCCCCTATACCTCCAAAATAACCTAACGGTATAGAAACGACCAGCGCACAGGGGCAGGAAATCACCAAAAATACCAGGGCTCTGTAGAACCAGTCTCCAAAAACATAATCCTGCACTACCAAATAAGGCACGAATGTAATGGCAAGGGCCAGAAAGAAAACAAGGGGGGTATATACTTTGGCAAACCGGGTAATAAACTGCTGTGTTTTGGCTTTGCGGCTGCCGGCCTGCTCAATCAGTTGCAGAATTTTTGCTAAAGCGCTGTCTTCGAAAGCTGCTGTTACTCTTAATTGCACCACTTTCTCCAGGTTTATCATACCGGCTAGCACCTGCTCTCCCTGTTTTTTAGTATCAGGTTTAGATTCGCCGGTTAGGGCAGCTGTGTTAAAAGAGGCAGAAGCGGTGAGCAATTTACCATCCAGCGCTGCTTTCTCTCCGGGCTTTATTTGTATGATAGTACCTACCTGCACCTGCTCGGCGGGCACAGCCTGTAGCCCTGTTGCGGTTTCTACTAATACTAAAGACGGGCGGTTATCAATGAGCGCTTTGATAGACCTGCGTGAGCGCAGCACGGCAGCCTCCTGGAAATGCTCTCCTACCACGTAAAACAGCATCACCGCAACTCCTTCGGCATAATCGCCCAGGCAGAAAGCCCCAACGGTAGCCACCGTCATCAGCAGAAATTCATTAAAAAAACTACTCCGAACACTTTTAATTGCATGCCATACTACACGCCAGCCTACCAGCACATACGCAATTCCGAAAACTATCAGGCGCAGGATTCCCGAAAACCAGGGAACATGGGCAACATCCAGTACAATGCCAGCCAGCAGCAAAACCAGACTTATCACGGTGGGTAGGTACGACTCGCGGGCTTCTTCCTCCGCTTCAGCAGGCTGCTGCCCTGCGTTGCAGGCGCCACCTGAGCAGCAGGCATCCGCATCGGGCAGCGGACCGGGCGTCTTCGCTGTCCGGGGTGATGTGATTTCCAGTGGCTTAAATGTTGTATCTTTATCTGCTTCCTTCATTCGTGAATCTATTCTTCCTTTTTGGATAATTTTGTATGCACTTCTATACGAACAAAAGTGCCATATAACTATACGTTACCGTTATTCACTACCCCTACCATAAAGTTGCATCTGGGCAGAACTTATAGCGACACCGACAGAATTCTCAAATTTAAGCTATTTTTTAGATCACCTTAAGTATAGTGCCTCTGAGTGTGCTGCGCATGAGTTCAGTTAGCTTTGAATGCTAAAGAGTTACAGTTGCAGCTATGAGACGGAAGGTGGTGCTACTTAGTACTTAAGAGTAAGAGCTTCACTATAATAGTGTATAATTAAGTACAAGTACGCATTATTCAGTAGCATCTTTCCAAATGCAAGGTATTTACCTGAAACGTTGAAATTAACTCACAAAATATACCTCTCCACATTAAAACAGCTCTCTAACACTCACTTTTAGTATTTAACTTATAGATAACAAGTAGCTTATCACATTTAAAAAGCCTCATTTTACCCTTTTTATTTCATTGTTTACCAATACAAGTATAAATACTTATTGCTTTTGTAATACTCAATTCAGAATTTGTACTGTTTGTTAGTAGTTTATTAATACAACTTCACGCCACTTTTAAAACACACTTAATATGACACGCAAGATCACCAACACCCTTCGGAACTTTGAATCTTATGTGACCAAAGGAGATATCGCTTCCTTCAAAATCTGCATCAGCCATAACGGAATTAACATAAAGACAGAAAATACATCAAAGGACAAAGAAGTTCTGCTGATCCGTGAAATTCTGGATCCAATAAGAGTCTTTTTTTCAGGCATAGAAGTTATCGAGTATAACTCATTTGACTACATCAGTTTAAAAAGCTTTCTGAACACTACTACTTGTTAGCACAGTACTGTAAGTAAAAGTCTTGAAATACTATCAAGCAACTATCAGTGCCTATCCCGGGAGCTAGGTTATAAAGGTATAACAGGAAGCAGTAAGCAGCAGGGCCTGGAAAGCATCTTTTTACATCATTAAAATTTTATATAAATGTGGATTATGTAGTATAACCTAGGTTTTATATTATTATAGCATACATATACATACTACAAGAAGTTTAACCACGTAATCTTCATACCTATCCTGCATCTGCCATAATCTCGGGTTAATAAAATAGTACTCCAATTACATCTGCTATGGAGTAGATGTTCAAAAGTAACAGGAGGAAACAGCTTTCTGTAGTGGGAACAGCATACACTTTCCGTCCCTTACGCGCAATAGAAAAACATACTTATGGTAATCAGGACACAAACAATTAACGAGCAAAGCATTGTTATAGCTGAAGGCATTCTTGATGCAAATGCTTTTACAGAAATAAGAGCAGTAATCGAAAAACTACCAGCGCAACAGGTAAAACATATTTGGGTAGATTGCTGCGGACTTCAGCAAATTGTGCTCTCAAATGGCAGCTTTAGTGGCTTTTTAAACCATGTGCTCGCACTACGGGCCTTGCAAGTACAAATCTTACTTTTTGGGGTAGACGAGGCAACAAAGCGACTGCTCCGGCTGCTCAAATTGGAGCCAATTTTCCAGATAACCGCTTCGCTGGACGAAGCTTACCTGTTGCATCATTCCTCTATTGGTGCCTAAGATTTATCCGGCGCATTTCTTCCGCTTATTCAACAGTTTAAAAGAAAAGCCTGCAATATGCAGGCTTTTCAAATCTATGAGAACAGCTTTATGAACAATTTTAATCTAATCATGAAGTTAAGGTTATCTGATGTTATCACTCTCCTTTTGCCCGGCTACAGCATTACTTTGGTCGTGCTGCGAGCGAGGTTTTGATTCTGTTTCCACATGGTTTCGGTCGTAGCCGCTAGGTAAGGAACCGTTCTTATCCGCTACGAAACTGTCATGTGTTTCATCCGGATGCTGATAAGTGGAAGTACCCCGCGCATCATTATCCGCTGCATTGGTGTACTGCGATGGCACATACAATCCTTGCGAGTAGCTGCCGAAGTTAGTTGTGGATTCATTGCCTCGCATTGAGCCAGAGCCGTACTTGCTTTCCGATGCATCAGACCTGTTTCGTGCATCTGCCCGCTCATCTGCCCTCAACCGCGCCGACTGATAGTCATTGCGACCGGAAGGCTTTTCAGATGCTGGCCTGTTTTTGGGATAGCTGTACGTATTGCCTTTGTCCGGCTCGTCGCTAGCATGTCTGCTGTTTCTTGCCATAACCGTCAGGTTTAGTTAAATTATCAGATAGTGGTTTATCTTTTAAACGATTACCCGGCGCAGAAGTATGAAAAATAAATACTGATTTGTAACCTGAAAACTGCAACGCAGCAGTAAAGATCAGTCCGTTAAATAGCCCTCGTTTAAAGTTGCGTAGGTAGAAAGGCTTAAATACAAGACAAAGAGCATCTTAAAACAGGTTAATGGAAATCTGAGACAGGAAAGCAGTTGCAAACTTTTGCGCCACATAATATAAACCTATAGCCTGTTTTTCAGTTTGCTACATCCTGGCACTTTACGTTGCAGCTAGAAATAGCGCTGCGGTTTATATTTATTTCTCGCCAGGCAGTTATAAAAGCAGCGCATTCTCCTTCATAAGTAGGAGAATACCTCAGCGATATACTTCAGAGACTTGGTACAATTGGCCCTTCCGAGTAGCCGCTAACCTAACGGAAAGCCGTGGCGTGTTACATCCTGCTGCACCCCTGTACTCACCTAAAACTTCTAAAATGAAGAATTTTGCTATTGCCATACATGCAGGCGCAGAAAAGATGAAACGGGAAGATGTAACACCGGAAGAAGAACAAGCATACCGGGAAGGGCTGGGATGTGCTGCACCAGGGAGGCAGCGCGCTGGATGCTGTATGAAGCGCGCTTACCGCAAGGGCGAAGCAGCTCCCTATATTGCTTTGTGGGAAGACGAGGAAGCTGAAAAGTAACAGCGTTTGCAACGGTTTTACTAAGCTGGTCATGCACTATGGTGTATGATAGCTCCTTAGGTTTGTTACAGGACTTGCGTTCTGAAAGCTGCCCTATCCACCAGCAGCTCCCCTATTTCTTCTTAATATATTCCGTTCACTTACAGCAACGCAACAATGACAAACGATAGCGAAGTGCACATTATAAAGAAAGAAACCATTTATAAAGGCTTTTATACGTTCCGGAAACTCCTGATAGAACAGGATGGAGAAACCTTTGAGCGGGAGCAGTTCGACAGCGGCAGTGCTGCGACAGCACTGCCGTATGATACGCTGCAGGACAAGTATATCTTGGTAAAGCAGTTTCGCTACAGTGCTGAAAGGGAACTGCTGGAAACAGTGGCGGGTGTAGTCGTAAACAACGATCCGGAGAAAACTATCCGGAAGGAAATTGCCGAAGAAATCGGGTATCAGGTAGATAAACTGGAGCACATTTGGGACTTCTTCACCTCACCTGGAGCCTGCACTGAAGTAGTACACCTCTTTTATGCTGAAGTGAGCAAGAAAATTGGAGCGGGAGGCGGACTGGAAAAAGAGAACGAATAGATACAGGTGGTAACTTTAAGCGAAGAAGAATTACTGAAGTTGATCTTGCGTGATGCCAAAACAATCATTGCTTTGCAGTGGTTGGCAGCAAAAAAAAACAGGAGCGGCTCAAATACCCTGAAGCAGACCTGTAGCGGCTTGTTTGTTGGTAGCTGCACCTGTTTTGCTTGTGCCTAAATGTGCAATTGGTCGTAAACCGGGAAGGTATACGTTTCGCCGTTTGATAAAAGGTGCAGGCGCATATCACAAACAGAGAAAGGCTCTCCTGTTTTAATTTTATAGATGTTGGTGCGCGTAATGCCGGTTCCATCAATCACGGTAATCAGGCCACTGCCCAACACTTCCATATGATGGCTTTCTGTCACATAAATTGCGGTATCCTCTTCCAGCCTGATGCCAATAGACCCCGGGTTGGTAGCAATAATGCACTTTGCCATACGTACGATGCGTACCCGCTCGATGAAGTGGGTATCAATGGCCACATTTTTCAGGAACTCGAGGCCGGTAGTGATCCGTACATCGCCTATAATGTAGCCCCCTTCCGTTTCGCCTTCATTGATCATGGGCGTTGACATGGCGGCAGCTCCTGCACTGGTGCCTGCCACCAGAATATCCTCGTAAGTATACCGCTCTTTCATGAGTTGCAGGGTCGGGGTACCACCCAGTATGGATGTGAGCCGCAGCTGGTCGCCACCCGTAAACATAAAGCCGGCGGCCTTGTCTACTATTTTCAGGGCTTCAGGGTCCATGGCATCAGTGCGCTTGCGGATGTCCAGCACCTCCACATTTTTTAAGCCCATCTCGTGGAACATATCCATATATTCTTTGGCCGCTTCGTCGGGTATACCCGAGGCGGTGGGTACCACCACTACAGAGGGGTTTTCTCCTCTCAGGTTATTTACAAAAAATTAGAGGATTTCAAGCGGATCAAAGTTGATGTTCCGCTTCTGAATTTTCTTGAGCGGACTATTTCCTTTATCCTCGTGGCCCCAGCCAGTAAGCGCCCCATGGGTACTGGCAATTCTGCATGATGCGCGTGTCGGTCAGATACTTATTTCTTTGCCATAAAGCATGATAGGTTAGTGAAAGGTGCTTTGATTTATCAGGGAGCTTTGTAGCTCACCACATGGGCAACAACCGAATCAGCTTGTGCGGGGTCATGTTCAAAATTCACCCAGCCATTCCGTTCAGACTCTTTAGGTGCAAAAGCAATTTGCAACTGTGCCTTTTCCAGATCTTTGCCATCTTTTCTCAGGGCCACTTCCACCACCAGCGTTTCAGCAGTTTGTCCACCTTTATTATGGATGAGCACCTGGTAGCGATGCGGGTTTTGCCCGGAGGGATCAGGCCATTCATCTATGTAAATATCTGGTGAGGAGGGTTCATCTTTGTACACCTGATACCCCAGATAGCCGAAAATAGCCAACACCAACAGCAAGCTGAGGGTAAAAACCGTCCATTCTAAGCCGTTTTTCCTGTCATTTGTCCGGTGCTGATGCTTCTTGTCTTGCGCCATGTATAAGTGTTTAGTTCAGGTTCATTTTATTAGAAGCCTTCCGGCCGAAGCACCCAGCGATGCCAGCACTCCCAGCACAATTACCTGGGCAAAGGCCACCTCAAAGCTAACCCCCGTAAATCTGCCAAAAAACCACAACACGAAGGCCGAAGAAGCCAGTGCTATCAAGTAGCTCAGGCAAGTATCAAATGTTAGCTCGTAAATGAAATTCTTGGGTCGCTCGCGGGCTGTTCCTTTAAAGCTGCTGAAAAACATCACCATTACACTCAAGGCAAGCGAAACCAAGGCCATGAACAGGATATTGACAGAAGTGGCCTCTACCGCTAGCATCAGTACTTCTTCGGTTGGAGCCACATTGCTGCCAATCAGTATACTGCCGCATAAAGCCAGCACCAGCATGCCCCCGCGGTTCGACCGCTTCATACCTTCTTTGTTCTCTTCGGCTGCATTATCTTCATTCTCAGCGCTCTTCTCTTCCCCGGTTTCATCTCCCAACTGGGCGGTACCAATCGAAACGCCAATTGCCACCCCCATGGCCTCTACAATGATTTTCCCCATAATTTCGTCTATAGCCATGTTCTGCAGCTCTATCCGTCTCAACATCAGCAACATTCCAAAAGAAATGACGAAACTTATGCCCATTTCCTCCACAGAATCGATCATCACACTGCGCCAGGAGGCCATGGTGCGCATACCTGCAAAACGATTATAGCCGAGCAGCAGCAGGTAAGTTACCATTAAAAGCATTATCAGTTGAAACGGCTTAGCGATAAAGCCTGTCCACCACACCTCCATTGTATAGAGCAGTGGAAAGCTAAAAAGGAGCCCTCCGGCTATGCCTCGGGCATATTCCTGGAGCGATTTTGCTATTGGTCGTTTGCTGTCGTTTTGGCTCATATTGTTGATCTATTAACGAGGCAGCCGCACAGCTGTGCCTGCCGTAACAAAATAATCCGGAACCGCTTTGTTCAGTTGCCTTCCTGCTGCCGCATCCAACTGCAGGCTAGGCTCTGCTATAACCAGATAGTTCAGATCTGCTTATATTCCGGACTTTAACTAGCTCAGTAGCTAAAGCTGAAAAAGTATTCTGCTTTCAGTTGTACTGCTCCGCCCGGCAACACATACGGCGATTGCGTCGCATCCGGCTGACCTGACTCCTTCTTACATGCTGCTAAACAGCAGTAATGCAAGTAGCCACACGCATTAAGCAAAACAGTAAAAGCTTTTACCATTGCCTTTATAATGATAGTACCTGCTATACGTTGTACCTGCCTTGGGTAAGTCACTAACTATTAAAATACCGCTTTATACTCACATAAAATACATCCTTACTTATAAGAACTACCTCTTGCAAACAATACGTATGCTGCCTTGTTGCTGTTGGCACTTGTACTTTTATGGCCTTTAATACATTGCTTTTTAGCTCCTTATATTAGCCTTTTATTTTATAGCAGTACAGAACTGAACATTACGAACTGCACCAGCGGCCACGACAATCCGTATTTATACTTATAACTAACCTCTGGATTACTGCAGGATGCACAGTTCTTGCGCAGTGCGTTGCCTGTATTGCTCCCGTACCTCTTTCTTTTGAACACCGTCCGAACTGCCGCGTATACCTCATGCATGAAAGAAACTATTATGGAGATGAATATCATACACGATGAAGAGGATCTGCGCTTCTATGCCGAGCTTGGCGCTGAACAAGCAGAACTTACTTATACTTACCCAGAAGACGATGTGCTGGACCTGGACCACACCTTTGTGCCCGAAGATTACCGCGGACAGGGACTTGCAGACAAACTCGTAAAAACAAGCCTTGACTTTGCACGGTCGCAAAGTTACCAGGTAATTCCCTCCTGCCCTGTTGTGGAAGCTTACATCAAGCGGCACAAGGAATACCAGGATCTGGTAAAAGAAGTATAACCTACCTCCCTCTGTCAGTGCCTTCTGGTATAGCACCAGGAGGCACTGCTTTTTACCAGCCATAGGTGCTTAAATGCAAAAAGCTATGCATCCGGAGAGTTTGGTGACAAGGCGCAAAGTTGTATCTTGGGTGTCATTTTCCGGAGAATATCTGAGATGTGGTTTTTACTGCCAGAACATCCTGCTCCCAGGTAACAGACAGCTACGTTTTAACACAACACAACATACCTATGCGCTTTTTACTTACTCTTGTGCTGGCCCTTGTCACTTTTGCTGCTTTTGCACAAGTACCCGCCTTTACCCACCAGGATACGCTGCGTGGCTCCATTACTCCGGAACGTGCCTGGTGGGATCTCACGTATTATCACCTCAATATTCGCGTAAATCCCGCCGACAGCACTATTAAAGGATCAAACACGATCCGTTACAAGGTGCTGGAGCCGAAGCAGGTGCTGCAGGTGGACCTGCAGGAGCCTATGCGCTTGGAGAAGGTAGTTCAAGACGGCCAAACGCTGCAGTATACCCGCGATGGGAATGCTTATTTTGTAAAATTGATAGCACCGCAGAAGCCGGGCTCCATAAATGAGGTAGAAGTATTTTATGGCGGTAAACCCCAGGTAAGTATAAACCCACCCTGGAGCGGCGGCCTGACCTGGAAGTATGATGTGCATGGTAATCCGTTTGTCGCAACCTCCTGCCAGGGCATTGGCGCCAGCCTCTGGTGGCCCTGCAAAGACCACATGTATGATGAAGTAGATAGCATGCTGATTAGTGTAAGAGTGCCGGAGAACCTGATGGACGTTTCAAACGGGCGCCTGCGCAAAGTAGATCAGAACAGCGATGGCACGAAAACATATAATTGGTTTGTATCAAACCCCATTAATAACTATGGCGTGAATGTGAATGTGGGAGACTATGCACATTTTGGTGAAAAGTATAAAGGTGAGAAAGGGCTGCTGGACTGCGACTACTATGTGCTGCGCGATGACCTGAGCAAAGCCAGGAAACAATTTAAAGATGTGCCCCGCATGTTAGCTGCTTTTGAGCACTGGTTTGGCCCCTATCCTTTTTATGAGGATAGCTATAAGCTGGTCCAGGTGCCCTACCTGGGCATGGAACACCAAAGTTCGGTTACTTACGGTAATGGCTTTGCAAATGGCTACCTTGGCCGCGACCTGAGCGGTACCGGCTGGGGTCTCAAGTTCGATTACATCATCATACATGAGTCGGGCCATGAATGGTTTGCCAATAACATCACTTACAAAGATATTGCTGACATGTGGGTGCACGAGGCTTTTACAGATTATTCTGAATCACTGTTCCTGGACTACTTTTACGGCACCAAAGCCGCCAATGAGTATGTGATCGGCCTGCGCAACAAAATACGAAACGACCGCCCCATTATTGGCCAGTACAATGTGAACAACGAAGGTTCGGGTGATATGTATTTTAAGGGTGCTAACATGCTGCACACGCTCCGCCAAATCGTGCATAACGACGAAAAGTGGCGCAACATCCTACGCGGACTTAACAAAACCTTCTATCATCAGACCGTTACCTCCAAACAGATCGAGGACTACCTTAGCCAGCAAGTTGGGCGCGACCTGAGTTCTTTTTTTAATCAATACCTGCGTACCACCCAGGTTCCCGCCTTCACCTTTCAGCAAAGCGGTTCTACACTCAGGTATAAATGGGACAACACCGTTCCTGGCTTTCACATACCGGTAAAAGTAACGCTGAATGGCAAGGAGCAGTGGCTGGAACCTACCACCCAGTGGCAGGAGCTGAAAGGAGTAGCACCAAAAGTTAAGCTAGTTGTAGATCCCAACTTTTATGTAACTGCGGCGGCTAGCAATAAGTAACAGGTGGCCCTTGGTTTCAAGGATAGAACCTGCCAGTTTGGTAAGGCGGAACAATGAAACAGATCTGTTGGAATGCTTAGAGGTATAAATGCATTGTTGGTCAAAATACAGCATGTATCCTATACTTGCTTTTGGATAAAAGGTATAAGGGCTTGCCTTTAAAGTAACTCTATTATTGGGAGAGCCGTTTTTTTGCTGCGCCCTTTCCGAACAATTGCATTATTGCCTAAAGTTAAGTTTCTTGCAGTACCTGTGCGACCTTTAACCTTATGCAATCGTGAACAAGCCCGATTATATTCGCCTCGAAGTTAACAAAGAGAAGCATCTCCTTTACTCCTTATGGCTCCGCGAAACGACAAGTGAAGAATTAAGGCAAGGCGTGCTACAGTTTCTGAAAGTAATTCAGGAAGCGGAAATATGGTATTGGGTGCTGGATGCCCGCGTATTACGAAGCCCTTCCTTTACAGACCAGCAGTGGATACTGAAAGAAGTATCGCCGGTTTTGATCCACTCCTCCTTGCTTAAGCTGGCCCGCATTGGCAACAACGATGTTTTCAATTACATCACCTACGAGAATATTGCGGAGAAAACACATGAGCAATTTAAGGCCAAAGCAGAGTTTGCGCAGTTTACTTCTTACGAAGCTGCCATGGACTGGATAAATATGGAGGATTAGACCGTCTGGTCTTCTATACGCTATCTTGCATACCAAATGCAGTAATTCGGAATAGCCTGCATGATCTCCGTTGCTGTATTTTCATGAAGAAGCAGGATGAGCCTTTTTTCCTATATCGGGGCTGCAACCTATATTGTATACCGTAGCAGAAAAAGTGACCGCCTCAGCTTAGTTGATGATGCCGTTCTTCATCGCAAACTTGATTAGGGTAGCGGTATTATTCGTCTGAGTTTTCTCCAGCAGGTTTTGCCGGTGGGTTTCGATCGTGCGCTTGCTGGTGAACAGCTTTTCTGCTATTTCTGCGTTTGTAAACCCCTCCGCTATTAAGGCCAGCACTTCCAGCTCGCGTTTGGTAAGATCACGCACATCTTTATCTACCCGAGGGTGGTCGCTTACCTGCATGCTACGGTCATGGGTTCTTTTCAGCAGATCGATAGACACATCAGAGCAGATATAGGGTATGCCGGCAGCTACTAATTGTATTGCAGAGGTAAGTTCTTCTTTCCCGGCATTTTTTAAGACATACCCATGTGCGCCGGCATCTAACATTTGATGTACATACCGCTCGTTGTCCAGCATAGAGAGAATGAGTACTTTGATTTCCGGATAATGCTGTTGCAGGGCCTTCGTAGTTTCCAACCCGTCTTTGCCAGGCAAGTTGATGTCCAGCAGTACCACGTCCGTTTTTATATTTTTCAAAAGCTCCAGCAACTCATCCCCGTTTGATGCTTCTCCTATTATCTGCACAGTCTCTGAATCCTTAAAAAGAGCTCTCAAGCCATCTCTTATAAGTTTATGATCATCTGTGAGTATAACTTTTACCATATCCATTTTATTACTTTTTAGAAGCACTACTCCTTAGAACCAGACATTTATTCATTCAGCTACTGCAGGCGGATGATTATACAACATGCAGCAGATATTCCGTTAAAACCTACACATCTATTTCTATATAAAGTTAAACTATTATATAAATGATGCAACCTAGAGAACGTTTGAGCACTACATAGTTAAAGTTTTTATAACTAATTCGCTAGTATAGCTCGCAGTATCAAATTAAAGTATGAAAATATAAGTATAAACCGAAGTAAAGATTACGTATAAATTGTATATCTTATACTTGTAATACCCCTTATATTAGACACAGCATGAGAAGGGCAAAGTGGCCCTGGCAGAAACCAGTTGCTTCGGGCCTATGTGCTGGCAACTCCGAAAGCGACATCTGCAAGTCAGCTAGTACTAATTTTAATGGAGCGCCTTGGCATCCTGCCTTATGGCAACCGATAGGATTCAGATGCGCTTTACAGCCAAGTAAAAGCGGTAACAAAATCGTACAGGACAGGTTGCACAGGTATGTCGCTGATGCAGGAATAGCTTTGAAGCGCAACGATAAGGACAATTTAACTACCTATCTACTCTATTTCATACGGATATGATGGCGGCAGGGTAACTTTTGTTAAGGATATACTACGAGCACGATGAAACATTTTGATGTAGTTACAGAAAAGCTGGGCGATATAGCAGTTGTGCGTTTAACCGGAGAACTGGATGCCAGCACCTCTCCTATTGCCGATACTGCGATGGCTGAGGCCTTGCAAACTACTTCTAAAGCTGTTATAATTGATTGCAGCGAGTTATCGTATATTTCATCTGCAGGATTAGGTGCGATCCTCTCGAATTATCATGATTGTGAACAGCGTAACGTAAAGCTGTTGCTGTACGGTATGAATCCCAAGATCATGAACATTTTAAGCATTCTGGGGTTGGAACATGTGATTCCCATTGCCAAAACCGAAGCAGAAGCGCTAGAAGCAGTAAATCCGGTTTAGGGTTAACAATTTCATGTACCTCCCGATGAAACTTACCCTCTCAGTATACATACAAGACGAAAATCCAAGCCCATTAGCTAGCTAAACAGTGTAAAAATAGTAGCTCAACAGGTGCTTGCTGAGCTACTTCCTTTAGTGCTTAGCGCCACCTGTTATTGGGGTCGTAATTGTGGTAACCGCCGCGGTCGTAAGCGCCAGAGTTGGTGCCGTACCGATGCACCCCATACTTGTCGTTCCTGACATAGTTGTAGTTGCTGTTGTCGTTACGGTACCGTTCCTGGGCATCATTCCTGCTATTACTTTCATAGCCAGCGTTCCGGCTACTATTATGATAACGGCCGCTTCTGTAAGATGGCTCGCCACGATCATTACGTTCCGACTGGTTGCCATACCCGGAAGAGGAGGCGCCGTTGTTTTCGTTGCCGCCACCGCCGCTCATGGCGCCGTACTCCGGGGAGCCGCCAAAGCTGCCATGAGCGCTGTAGTTAGCACCTCCGAAAGCAGCGCCGCTGTAGCCGCCATACTTGCCGGCGTCATACCCCTGCTGCCTGTGCTGTTGATGCCGCTCCTGTCGGTTGCCGTTCCGGTCTGAGTCGTAGCCATACCCACTGCCATTATTATCATAGCGCTGCCGGTTGCCATACTTGTGGGGCTGCTCAGCACGCAGATTTTCGTAGTAGCTGTTCTCCATATCATAGTCGCGGCGTGAAGCATTCCTGAAGTGGTCACTAGCCGATCCATGATCTAGGTCACGGTGGTCGTACGCTCTCCCAAAGTCCTCCTGCCCGGCATTTCCGGGGCCTTGGTAGCGGCGATTTTCTGCGCCAAGGCCACCATGGAAGTATAGGTCCTGATTATCTCTTCTCATAGTTTAAACATGTTAAGTATTGTTGTATACAAATTCCTTTCCTCTAAACGCAGGTAACCGCAATCGGTTTTTGCAGCAAAAGCTGCTTGAGGCTTGCTTTAACTGGAAATAAGTATAAGCTAAAACAGTACGCCTGCTGGAAGGCAGGCGTACTGTTTTAGCTTATACTTCCCGGTGATAATCATCGCGGTACCTGCTCCGGATGTACGCATCGTTATTGCCGGCACTTCGCGCCCGATCTTCGTCGCGGTTGTTGTAGCGAGTGGTTCCATACCCGGTTGGGTTATACTGAGCGTTGCCCCTGTTGTACCCCGTATTAGCGCCACTACGGTAGTCCTGCTGCAGCTCATCGTTGCGGAAGCCGCCGTAGCTGCCGTAGTTGCGGTTGTCGCTGTCCCGGAAATTGCCGTAGCCATTCTGAACGTTCTCTGCGCGATAGTTCCCCTGCTCGTGGCGGTTACCTTGGTTGCCAGATGGTCCATAATACGAATGGCCATAGCCGGAACCGCCGCCATAAGTACTGCCGCCTTCTCCGTAATGGGTGCCGCCGCTGTAATCGCCCTGCGCCCGTGCACCAAAGTTAGTACGCTGCTCTGCACCCCCGCTGTTGCGGTTGCTATCTCGGTCGTGGCTATGATTTCTTCTGTAAAGGTGGTAGCTGTTATACTCCTGGTTGTAGTCATTGTTATAGTTGCGGTTATAGTCGTTGTTATAGTTCCGATTATAATCGCTTTCCCGCCGAACAGTATGCCGGTCGCGGCCAAATGCGTGGTTGCCGTCTTCTCCTACCGGCCGATTCCAGGTCTGTTGCTGCCTGTCGCCAAAGCGGGCATGTTCCCGGTTCTCATGAAAACGGTCATCTCTGGCCTGGCCATAGGCGCCGCTGTAATTTTGCTGGTTATTTCGTTCCATAGCTTTCTTTTATTAGTGTTGATGCTGTCTATTTTAACGCAGCTGCGCAGCCCTTGGTTAATGCATCCGGTATAAAGCATTTTTGAGCTCTTCGCCGGCTTCACTTCTGTCCGGAACTTGGTAAGGCTGCGCGAAGTATACAGGAGAAAGGCAATGACAGCATATACATGGAACAGAAGATACACATTGGCACGTCGGGATGGCATTACAAGCATTGGATGGGTAACTTTTACCCGCCGGGAGTCAAGTCAAAGGATTTTACCAACCATTACCTCCGCTACTTCCGGACAGTAGAGATCAACTACTCCTTTTACAAGCTTCCCTCCGCTGAAACGTTCGCCAACTGGCGCGCCGCCGTACCCGACGATTTTATCTTTGCAGTAAAAGCCAGCCGCTACATCACCCATATGAAAAAGCTTAATGAGCCGCAGGAAGGCTTGTCGCGGCTCTTTAACAACATGAATGCACTGGAGGAAAAGCTCGGGCCTATTCTTTTTCAGCTCCCGCCCATGTGGAAAGTAAACGTGGAGCGGCTCCGCGACTTTCTGCGGCTCCTGCCGCCTTATTACCGCTATACTTTCGAGTTCAGGCATTCGAGCTGGTACACGCAGGAAGTGCTGGAGCTACTGCGGCAACATAATGCCGCATTTTGTATTTATGAGTTGGAGTACCATCTGTCGCCGCTGGAGGTAACTGCTGATTTTGTGTACGTGCGCCTGCATGGCCCCGAAGGCAAATATGCCGGCAGCTATAGTGAGGACACCATGCGGTGGTGGGCCGGCCAGTGCCTTGGCTGGAAGCAACAGGGCTTGAATGTGTATGTATACTTCGACAACGACCAGCTGGGCTATGCCGCATTTAATGCCCAACAATTACAGGAGTTGGTGCAGGAACAATTTGCCGCTTCATAATAGTTATACATAGATGCTTAAGCAGTTTTACAGCTGGTCAGGAAAAGACGAAAAGTTTATGTGGTTTGCTTCTGCAGCTGTAGATTTGTAGCAACAAATATTTCAACACTAATTTACACACATGAACGATATAACAACCGACATCTGCATTATTGGCGCTGGTCCGGTAGGTCTGTTTGCCGTATTTGAGGCTGGCCTGCTGAAGATGCGCTGCCATGTGGTGGATGCCCTTCCGGCTGTGGGCGGACAGCTGACAGAGATATACCCCAAAAAACCTATTTACGACATCCCGGGCTTTCCGGAAGTGCTAGCTGGTGACCTGGTTAAGAACCTGCAGAAGCAGATTGAGCCTTTCCACCCTACTTTTACGCTGGGCGAACGTGTAGAGCACCTGGACAAGCAGGAAGACGGCTCTTTTATACTTACGACCGTAGCAGGTACCCGCATTGCCTGCAAAGTAGTGGTAGTTGCTGGCGGCCTCGGCTCCTTTGAGCCTCGTAAGCCTGCCATTGAACACCTGGAGCAGTTTGAAGGCAAAGGTGTGAACTACATGGTGCTGGACCCGGAGAAGTTTCGCGACAAACGCGTAGTGCTGGCCGGCGGCGGCGACTCCGCCCTGGATTGGGCCATCTTCCTGGCCAATGTATGCAGTGATCTGACGCTGGTACACCGGGGCACCACATTCCGCGGAGCGCCTGAATCAGCAGCCAAGGTAATGAGCCTGGCGGAAGAAGGGCGCATTAACCTGATCCTGAAATCCAACGTGGCGGAAGTACATGGCAATGGCAAGCTGGACAGTGTAACGGTGCTGGTAGATAATAATGACCAGCAGCACATCCAAACCGACTACTTTATCCCGCTTTTCGGCTTGGTGCCGAAGCTCGGACCTATCGACAGCTGGGGCTTGGAACTGGACAAGAACGCGGTAGTAGTGAACACAGAAGACTATTCGACCAACATCCCGGGCGTATATGCCATCGGTGATATCAACACCTATCCCGGCAAGCTGAAGCTGATCCTGTGTGGTTTCCATGAGGCCGCCCTGATGGCCCAGAGTGCTTACAACATCGTATACCCAGACAAAAAATTTGTATTGAAGTATACCACCGTCAACGGGGTACAGGAATTATAAACGACTATGGAAGATACGATTACGATATACGTAGCACAGGAAAGCGGAGAGCAAACAGCTGTGGAGGCACCAACGGATATGGGCCTCTCGGTCATGGAAGTACTGAAAGCCAGCGAGTTCGACATTCCTGCCCTTTGTGGGGGCATGGCGATCTGCGCTACCTGCCATGTAGAAGTGCTGCAAAGCCCGCCCCTACCCGAACCCAGCGACGACGAAGCGTATATGCTGGAATCGCTGCCGCATGCTACCGAAAACAGCCGCCTCTCCTGTCAATTGCGTGTAACCCCGGAGCTAGATGGCCTGATACTGCGCCTGATGCCGGAAGCGTAAGTATAATTTCAATTCTTAAAAAAGCGGTGGAATCAGCTGAGCTGACTTCATCGCTTTTTTTGTAGTTCTCCTCCTACCATCTATAAAGCTTAAGTATAACTCAAGCATCTATATTTAATGTCTTTGCAGCAATCTACAGGTAAAGCTTACCTATAAAATTGCCTGAAATTTACTACCTCCATACTATACTAAAATCTTAGAACTGCTTGTTTAGTGTCCTCCACAAGAGTGTACGTTACTCTTATTTATATTCAAATATATCTATATAAAATTTAATTAATATATTCGTGTACTTCTAAGTCACTAACATCTTAAAACAAGACAAAGTGGTCAATAATGAAGCACCATTTATTCTTGTATACTTTTGAAATTGAAAACAAACATGAAAAAGATCCTGATTGCCGTGTTGCTAGCATTGGCAGGCACAAGTGCTCACGCTCAGATAGCAAAGGGCACGCACACGTTCCATGGTCATGTAATTGTTGAAAGAAATGAGAGTAAGTATACCGTAGATAAGCAGACACTTAAACCTATTAATTATTTATTTATTGTTTCTCCTGGTGCAGGTTTATTTATCCATGATAACGTGGAATTCGGAGTAAACTTAGATCTCAGTTTCTCACATGTTTCCGGGTATAGCTATCATGACGGAAATCCCCTGTTGTCCTCTAAATCCAGGGACTATGGAGTTGGCTTTTCGCCGTACCTTCAAAAGTACTGGACCGTAACAAACCAACTGTATCTCACAGGATCAGCTTCTGTCTTTGCTTCGTTCCATCACACCCAAAACAACATTCCTGATTCGCCTATAAAGGACAGCATTGGCAGAGGCTATGGAGTAGGTGCCAGTCTGTCACCAGGTTTAGCCTTCTTTCTCTCCAACAACTTCAGCTTAGGAGCCTCCTTTGGCCTTGTTCAGTTTACCCACAGCTATACAAAGACGGAGGTAAATAACTATGAGAGCAGTTTTAATTCCGTTAATAATCTCGCTGCCAGCTTAAATCCTGGATTTTATTATTTAGGAATACAATACTATTTAAATCGTTAAACCTAGCTACAGAGAACAAATATGAAACAGCTTTTACTTCTTGTAATATTAGCTATACTTGCCACAGGTGCATTTGCGCAAACAAATAAGGGCACAGTCGTTCTATCCGGAGGGGTGTATTTAGATGTCAGTAAAACAGATGGAGCTTTCATGCCCAGCAACCAGGACCCAAGTACCTTCGGCTCAAAGTATCTGCGTTTCAGCCTCAGCCCTAAAGTTGGCTACTTCATAGCGGACAAATTGGAGGCAGGGCTAAGTTCGTCTTACGCAAACTACCTAAATGAAGCTGTTTCAAACCAACAATACGGTTCTAACTCAACTGTAAAGGATCATACTTATTCAATTGGTATATACTTGCGAAAGTATTTTATGCTAACTGATAAAATTGCGTTAAACGGAACGGCTGAGCTATACTATTCGCTGCAGAAGAACGTAACCGAATATATTGTTCCCATTTATGACAATCAGGAGCATCTCTTTACTTCCAAAAGAACAACGAAAAGTATCGGACTGACTATCAACCCCGGCATCACATTTTTCCCAAATGACAAAATAGGTTTGGGTGCAGCCTTTGGAAACCTTGACTATTCTCATTACAACACAAATTCAAAGTCAACTGACAGTTCAAATACTGAATCAAGCGGTAACGCATTTGGCCTGAACTTATCTTCCTCTTCCCTAGTCTTCACTCTTGGCTATTATATCAGTCGCTAAGACAAAACTTATGAAATTACCCTTAAAGCACAAGGCCAGCGCAATATTCTGCGCTGGCCTTGTGCTTTAAGGGTACAATTGGCATTAAAAGTAGTATGGATGTTATGAACGTATAAGTATAACAGCATTACCTATACTTCAGACGTATTTCCTCCTAATATTTACCAGCCACTGGCCAGCACATCAGCAATGTGCATGGTTCTGATCGGCTTCTTCTGCTTTTGAATATACGCTTCCAGGTGCATCAGGCAGCTGCTGTCTGTAGAAACGATAAAGTCGGCACCGGTGGCGATGGCGTTATCCACTTTCTGCTCGGCCATAGCTGTGGAGATAGCCTCGAACTTTACCGCAAAGGTGCCGCCGAAACCACAGCAGGTCTCCGTGTCTTCCATCTCCACCAGTTCTAAGCCTTGTACACTTTCCAGTAAGGCACGGGGCCCTTCTTTGATGTGGCACTCACGCAGGGCACTGCAGGAATCGTGGTAAGTGGCTTTGCCCTGCAGTGTAGCCCCGGCAATACTGGTAATGCCCAGTACATCCGTCAGGAACTCTGTCAGTTCGTATACCTTCCTCTGCATGGTTCTATACTTAACCAAGTTCGAAGATTTGACGAATATATCCTGATACGCATTGCGCACCATGCCCACACAAGAGGCCGACGGCGCGACAATGTAGTGTGCAGTCTCATTCGAAAAGTCATCGAGGAACTTTGTGGCCACTTCGCGTGCTTCATCAAAAAAGCCAGCGTTAAAAGCAGGCTGTCCGCAACAAGTCTGATTGGGATTATAGCGCACCTCGCAACCGAGCTTTTCCAGCACTTTCACCATGTTCATGCCCGTTTCCGGGAAGAGCTGGTCCACAAAACAGGGTATAAATATATCTACTATCTTTCTGCTTGCCATAGATCAGGGAAACACAGTGTCAGACAACGTCATTGCCGCTGCAAACGCTGCTTTATTCAGGTTCAAATTTACGCCAATATTTTCGAAGTAATGGAGCAAATTTTCGGTTGCCATGTTGCCCACCAGTTCATCTTTGGCCATGGGGCAGCCGCCATACCCGCGGAGCGCACCATCAAAGCGGCGGCACCCGGCCATATACGCCGCCTCAATTTTCTCGAACCAGGTAGCGGGAGTAGTATGCAGGTGCGCTCCAAATTCAATATGCCTGAACGCTGGTATTAACGTCTGGAAAAGATATTGAATATTCTTCGGGTTGGAAACCCCGATGGTGTCGGAAAGGGAAATGATCGTAACCCCGAGCTGATGCAGCTTTTCAACAAACTCGAGCACTGTGTCAGCATTCCAGGGATCGTTGTAAGGGTTGCCGAAGCCCATCGAAATATAGGTTACGAGTACCTTATCATGTTGCTGGCAAATGTCCTGTATGTGTGCCAACTGCTGCAGCGCCTCGGCTATACTTTTGTTGGTGTTTCGTTGCTGAAAAGTTTCCGATACCGACAACGGAAAGCCCAGGTAGCTAATGGGCCGGTGCTGGGCCGCTTCCGATGCACCCCGCACGTTCGCTACAATGGCCAGTAGTTTCGAGTTGGTATTTTCCAGCTCCAGGTTGGCGAGTACTTCAGCGGTATCGCGCATCTGCGGTATGGCTTTAGGCGAAACAAAACTGCCGAAGTCTATGGTATCAAACCCTACCTGAAGTAATTGGTTGATGTACGCTATCTTGTTTTCTGTAGGTATAAACTCCCCGATACCCTGCATGGCATCCCGGGGGCATTCAATAATTTTCATAGGTGTTTTATTTTCTTTCAGCCTCGCAAGGCGTTCTTTCAAATATACTAAATACGAGGGACAGCAGCTGAAATATCGGCCTGCCATACTTTCATATGTTTCCCTGATTTGTTACCTTACTAGTATAAAATTTGTTCCCTCTTTCGCATGGCGCGACTTCGGCACAGCACGGTTCTGATTACTGGCGGCGCTTCCGGCATCGGCCGGCTAATGGGCCAACTTAGCTTGGAACGCGGCATCCGGCAACTGGTGATCTGGGATGTGAACGCCGCAAACCTGCAGCAAACAGCTGCCGACCTGCAGGCGCACGGCTATACTGTGTTCCCCTACCTGGCCGACGTAGCCGATGCCCAAAGTGTGCAGCTGACAGCCGAACAGGTTTTAAACGAAGTAGGTGTGCCTGATATTCTCATTAACAACGCCGGTATGGTTGTGGGCAAGCCTTTTGCCGAGCATACGTACAACGAAATCAAACAGACACTCGACATCAATACACTGGGACCAATGCTGGTAACCCGTGCGTTTTTGCCTGAAATGCTGGCGCGCGGAAGCGGCCATATCGTGAATATTGCTTCGGCAGCAGGCCTGTTACCGAATCCGCGGATGAGCGTGTATGCGGCAAGTAAGTGGGCGGTAGTGGGTTGGTCTGAAAATTTGCGGCTGGAGTTGGAAGCCTCGTACCCCAACTTGCATGTAACCACGGTTACACCCAGCTATATCGATACAGGAATGTTTGCCGGTGTAAAAGCTCCCATTTTAACACCGCTCCTAAAGCCTGCAGCCATGGCCGTTGCCGTTCTGAATGCAGTGGAGCAAAACCGTATTTTGCTTCGGAAGCCGGCCATTGTACACCTGTTACCTGTGTTGCGCGGCATACTTCCCACCCGTGTTTTCGATTACCTTGTTGGCCGTGTTTTTCAGGTCTATACGTCGATGGATCATTTTACCGGACGGCCAACAGCAGAGACACACGAAGCTCCTTCTATAGACAAGAACTACTAAGTATCTTATGTCCGATTTAAATAGCCCCCACTCCCCTCTTACCCCAGCTACCAGCGCTGAAAACCAGATCAGGCTGCTCCTAGAAAAGCAGCGCATCTTCTTCAACAGTGGCAAAACGTTAGATATGCGCTTCCGTAAAGAGCGCCTGCAGGGGCTGCAGCATGCTTTGCACCACTACGAGCAGGACTTGATGGAGGCCTTGTATGCTGATTTCCGAAAGCCGGAACTGGAGTCCTTCACCACTGAGATTGGTTATGTAGCGTTGGAGTTAAAGCTGACACTTAAAAAACTGGAAAAGTGGGCAAAGCCTAAACGCGTCGGGGAAAGTATCCTTAACTTCCCGGCAAAAAGCTACATTTATACCGAGCCTTACGGCGTTTCCCTGATCATTGGCCCCTGGAATTACCCGCTCAACCTGGTGCTGAACCCGCTTATTGGAGCCATTGCTGCTGGTAACTGCGCCGTGGTAAAGCCTTCCGAACTTACTACTCATACTTCTGCCGTTGTTGCGCGCATGCTCCGCGAAAGTTTTGAGGAAGACCATGTAGCCGTAGTAGAGGGTGGCCCCGAAACGACACAGCACCTGCTGGTGCAGCGATTCGATTATATCTTTTTTACAGGCAGCACTCGCGTAGGGCGTATTGTTCTGAAAGCTGCTGCCGAGCACCTCACACCTGTGACGTTAGAACTGGGTGGCAAAAGTCCTGCTATCATCACGTTAGAGGCTGACCTGGAACTAGCGGCCCGTCGCATTGCCTGGGGTAAGTTCATGAATGCCGGGCAAACCTGCGTAGCTCCGGATTATGTGCTGGTACGCGAACAGGTAAAAGAAGAGTTTATCGATTTACTAGGGCAGTGTATCCGCGAGTTTTACGGCGAAGATCCTGCAAAAAGTCCTGACTTTGCACGCATCATCAACGATTCTCATTTCGATCGGTTAGCAAATTTATTGCACGAGGGCAACATTCGCATGGGTGGCCAGACGGACGCGACTTCCCGTTATATAGCGCCTACTGTGCTGGACGAGGTAACGTGGGACGATCCGGTAATGCAGGAGGAGATCTTTGGCCCCATCCTGCCGGTTTTATCTTTCCAAGACCAGCAGGATGCCATCACGCAGGTGAACAGCCATGAAAAGCCACTAGCTTTATACTACTTTTCTTCAGATAAAGCCAAACAGCAGGAGCTACTGGAAAAGGTGCCCTTTGGCGGCGGCTGCATCAATGATACCATATCACATCTGGCTAACCCCAACCTGCCTTTCGGAGGCGTTGGCAGCAGCGGCATGGGCAGTTATCACGGGCAGGCAAGCTTTGATCTCTTTTCCCATAAAAAAAGCGTGGTACACCGCGGCACCTGGCTCGACCTGCCCCTGCGGTACCCGCCCTACAACAAGCGACTGGCACAGGTGCGCCGGCTCTTTAAGTGGCTATAGCCGGTCATCCATTTCTGTCAAGCACTTCGTATAACTCCGCCACACTCCCAATCTCAAGTATAAATGATGGCCCAACCGCTACTGGTCTGCATACAGGATAGCCACCATCCACTGGTAACGGCACTGCTGCACTTGTATGCGGCTGCTTTCCCGGCGCCGGAACGACGAACTGCTACCCAGCTGCTGTCGCTTTTGCCGGAGCAGGAAATGCAGGTACATGCTTTAACATGGGACGGTCGCTTTGCCGGCTTCTGCATACACTGGCAGTTTGATGGCTTTTTGTTTGTAGAGCACCTGGCGGTGGAGCCGCACCTACGGGGACAGCGGCTCGGGCAGCTGCTGATGCAGTGGCTGCTGCAGCAAGCGCAGGGGCCGCTGGTACTGGAGGTTGAGCACCCGGTAGATGTGGTGAGCCGTAGACGCGTTGCTTTTTATGTGCAACAGGGGCTGGTTCTTTACCCGGAGTTTCCTTACCAGCAACCGCCCTATCAGCGGCATGGGCAGCCGGTGCCGCTTTGCCTGATGACTGCTCCGCTTCTGGCTGCTGATGCGCTGCCTGCCCTAGCTGCGACCATACAACAACAGGTATACATACGTTATTATACCTGAAGCCTCTGAGCCTCACTCTACATAGATGCAAAACTATGTTATAGTCGCTGAAAACCAGCAGGTCAACTCTTGGCAGGTAATGTACAAAAGCTTATCTTGTGCCTTTAAAGCAGGTATAAAGCTTTGGCACTGCTTTATCTTCTATCGCGCAAGGCAACAAGGTACATGGCTCAGTTATACTTCAGGCAAACAACTGTTTACCAAGAGCTGCAGACGCCGCTTTCTCTTTTCCAACTGCACCAGCAGATCCGGGAAGAGCTGGAACTGGCATTTCCCGAAAGTTATTGGGTGGTGGCAGAGATCGCGCAGGTGTCGCCGGACAGGCGCAAAGGCCACTGCTACCTAACGCTGGTAGACAAAGGCGATGATGCCCGCCAGATGCTGGCACAGGCACGCGCTACGATCTGGAGTTCGCGTTACCAAATGCTGGGGCGCTACTTTGAAGAGAAAACAGGACAGCCGCTAAAAGCAGGTCTTAAGATCCTGCTGCAGGCTACCGTTCGCTTTCACGAACTGTATGGCTTGAGCCTGGACATCGTCAACATTGATCCCAACTATACTATAGGCGACCTGGCCCGGCAACGGCAGGAAACGCTGAAACGGCTGGAAGCCGAAGGGCTGCTGGAGGCCAACAAGGCACTGGAACTGCCGCTGCTGCCGCAACGGCTGGCAGTTATTTCCTCGGCTTCGGCTGCAGGGTACCAGGACTTTATCCACCAGCTGCAGGGCAACAGCTTTGGCTATACCTTCAACACCACTTTATTTCCTGCTTCAATGCAGGGCAATGAGGCGCCAGCGTCTGTAGAAAAGGCGATGGCTTTGGCCGCTAAGTATAAAGAGCGTTTTGATGCTGTTGTGTTGATACGCGGCGGGGGCTCGCAAACCGACCTGAGCTGTTTTGATGCTTATACGATTGCTGCCGCCATTGCGCACTCTCCCCTGCCGGTACTCACTGGCATTGGCCACGAACGTGATGAAAGTATAGCAGACCTGGTAGCGCATACACGCCTTAAAACCCCTACGGCGGTGGCCACCTTTCTGATCGACGCCATGCAGGCAGCTGAAGCGTTGGCAGAGGGGCTATTCGACAGCATCCGGATGTTCTCGGCACAGCAACTACACTTAACCGACGACAAACTGGAGCGATTGAGCCTGCGGCTTACGAACCAGACTAAAGCCCGGCTTCAGACCAGCAAAGAGCAATTGGAGTTGTTGTCGCGGGGGCTGCTGCTTAAACCTAAGTCGTACCTGGAGGTGCAGAAACATCGCCTGAGCGACCTGGATAAAGATATCAGCAGCGACACCAAAGATCTGCTTCACCAACGGCAGACATACTTGCAGGAGCTTGCCGTATGCGTGGAGGGCAAGAGTCAGCGCTACCTACACATGAAAGAGCACGAGCTAAACCACTTGGTGCACTGCCTTGAAACAGAAAGCAACGATAAGCTGAAGCACGATCAGCTACGGTTTACCAAATATAGCGATAAGCTGACGTATGCAGTGCAGCACCAGCTACAGCACCAGAATCACCGCCTCAAGCTATTAGAAATGAGCATCGCGGCTAATAACCCGGAGAAACTGCTGCTGCGCGGCTACACGCTGACTTTGGTAAATGGCAAAATTATCAAGAGTATAAAGGAAACAAAGAACGGAGACGTGATTCAAACGAAAATGCAGGACGGCACGCTCCATAGTATGGTTGTAACTATTGACGATAAAGATGAATAAGGAGCTAAAGGACTTAACGTATCGCGAGGCGACACAGGAGTTGGAGGAGATACTGCGGGCCATTGAGAATGATGCCGTAGATGTGGATGAGCTGACGCAAAAAGTGCAGCGCTCGTCGCAACTGATAAAGCTTTGCAAAGACAAACTTCGCCGCGCCGAAAAAGCGATAGACCAGGTATTTAACGAGGAAAACTGCGAAGCACCCAATCCGCCTAAAACAGAAGGAAAAGCTGGCCCACAGCATGCTACCCTTTTCTAAAACATGAAACTTTAAAACAGAAAAGCCGCCTATTATGCATGATAGGCGGCTTTTCTGTTTCGTAGCGGTCTGATCAACCTGTCATGAGCGCGCTTCCCGATGAGGATTCCTGCCTTCTTACCAGAAGTAGCTTGGCTAAGGCTTCACGCACCTCATTGCAGTTGTCGAGGTGGTATTTGGCTACGGAATAAGCATTACCGATCTTGATCGTGTAGGCCTCGCGCGGCATGGCTTTAAAAATATCCTCATCGCCCCAGTCATCGCCGATGGCAAGTACAAACGCATGCGGGTATTTATTAAGCCAGAAACTGCTTGCTTTGCCTTTGTTTATTTCCTGAGCTTTGATTTCTACAGCCATTTGCCCGTCCAGTACCTGCAGGTTGCTGTTAGAAGCCAGGAAGTTCAGGTGGCTTACCAGCTCTCGGGCACGTAATTCGCCTAAGCCGGTTTCCACTTTGCGGTAATGCCATACCAGCGAATACTGCTTTTCCTCGATAAATGAACCGGGCGTGCGGTCAACATACAAATCCAGAATCAGGCGAATGTCTTTTTTCCAGTCGTCCATCAGGCTCAGCATGGTTTGCCAGCCAGTGCCGCGCTGCTTGATCCATACGCCATGTTCGGCAATAATGTCGATATTCAGGTGGCCCAGCCAATCCTGCATGTTGGCTTTTTCGCGGCTACTTACCACTATCACCCGGTTTTTAGGATCCTTGCTCAGGCGCTCCAGCAATTCCATCAGTTCATCGTCGGGTCTGGCCATCAGCGGCTTGTTCTTGTAATCCACTAAAGCACCATCATACTCCAGGAACAACAGACGAGAACTGGCGGAATCATAAGAGTCGCTCATTTCCATAAAGGTGGCGTCGTCCAGGTAGCTGGTCGCCAGCGACATCTGCTTGATCTTCACATACGACAGGCGGTCCATAAACATGTTCACCCAATGGTGTATGTTGTAGCGCTTTAACGTTTCCTGCATACTGCTCATGTGCTGCTGCTGCTCTTCCTCCGGCATCGTCAAGGCTGTGTGCAGCGCTTCCACCATCTGGTTAATGTCGTTCGGGTTGATCAGGATCGCTTCGGAGAGTTCTTTGGATGCGCCGGCCATTTCACTCAGGATCAGTACTCCTTTCTGGTCAAGCTTGCTGGCCACATACTCTTTGCATACCAGGTTCATACCATCGCGCATAGGGGTTACGAGTCCCACATCTGCCATGCGGTAGAAGGCGGAAAGCGTTTCGAGGGGGTAAGAGCGGTAAAAATACTGAATAGGGTTCCAGTTGATATGGCTGTACCGGCCATTAATCCGGCCTACCAGTTCGTCTACTTCTTCTTTGAGCTGCTTATACTTCTCTACGGCATCGCGGCTAGGCACTACTAACATCACAAGGGTTACTTTCTCATGAAAGTCGGGATACTTTTCGAGGAAGAGCTCAAACGCCTGCAGCCGCTGCGGTATTCCTTTAGAGTAGTCGAGGCGGTCGATAGAAAGGATGATCTTCTCGGCGATCAGGTTGGAGCGATACGCTTTTTCACTTTTCTTGACTTCCTCCAGCGCGGCCGTACTGGCATACTTGTCGTAGTCGATGCCCATCGGGAAAGAATCTACCAGCAGCGACCGGTTGTTGGTATTGATCCAGCCATGCATGCTGCCAAAGCCCACAATACGGTTTACTGAGCTTAGGAAGTGGCGCATGTCATCGTATGTATGGAAGCCGATCAGGTCAGAGCCCAACATGCCTTCCAGTATCTCCTGCCGCCACGGGAGCAGGCGGAACACTTCATAACTCGGGAACGGAATATGCTGGAAAAAACCAATGGTGATGTTAGGCAGCTTGCTCCGGAGCATACACGGCAGCAGCAGCAGTTGGTAGTCGTGCACCCAAATAGTATCATCAGGGCCGGCTTGCTTTACCACCTCCTCGCAATACTTCTGGTTTACAGCTACGTAGGTTTCCCACAGCTGCTGGTCATACTCGGCATACTGGCTGAAATAATGGAAAGTAGGCCAAAGTGTTTCATTACTGAAGCCTTCGTAGAATTCCTTTATCTCTGTTTCAGTCAGAAACACAGGCCGCATGCTCTCCTTGCGCAAATCGGTAGCGATACGCTGCTGCTTTTCCTGATCCTCCACTACCAGTCCGGGCCATCCAATCCAGATGTTGTCATCTTGCTTATAGATAGAACCTAAGCCAGTGGCTAACCCTCCTTCACTTGTTTTGTAGGAAAGCACCCCGTTCTTCTCGTGCAGTTTTACAGGAAGCCTGTTAGAAACAATAATAAGTTTTGCCATGTATATCTTTTTAACTCAGGCAGTCGAAAGCAACGAGCACATCTGCGGCGCTGCGGTAATAGCTGCATACAGCCTGCACTTGCAAATTGTATTTAAGCTCATTTTGTCTTACGAAAAGTGCCCTTGCATCGTTTACCCTCAATAGTCGCTTACTTCTAAGCAAATAAGTATCAGCCCGGTTATTTTGATCGCCTACTAACCGAAGTCCCGGACCGAACTCGGGCGTACTTTACACGAAAAGCCATCTCCTGTTTTAGGCGTTTGCGATAAGATACAACTTTTAAATCAATTATGCTATGGTCTCATGCCCCAATTCAGCTAAAACTTCCTGTTAACCATTAGGCGGTATGTGTTGCCTTTCAGTACTGTACGCGTTTATACTTATACCATCACAGTATTTATACTTCTTATCCTTTCCTGTATAAAGTAACAGCATTGATCAAGCCACAGCCACTAATTTTAGGAGGACTCGAAAGGCCAGGTATAAAATAAGCGAGGCAGCCAGTAGTATTTGCTGGCTGCCTCGCTTAAGTATGATTTATTTTATCGCTTATACTTGAAATACATCACCGACAAAGGCGATAGCTTCAGTTCCAGCGAGTAGTCACGGCCGTGGTAAGGTTCCGCCACCGAATGGAGTGGCTCCTGATTGCCCCGGTAGTTGCTACCGCCAAAGCGCTCGTCATCGCTGTTAAACACTTCATCCCATTGCCCCTGCAGCGGCACTCCCATCTTGTAATGGTCATGTACGGCAGGTGTAAAATTGCATACAACAAGTATAACCTCATCTGGCGAGTTACCTTTGCGCAGGAAGCTCATCACGCTGTTATGGGCATCATTGAAATCTACCCACTCGAAACCTTCCGGATCAAAAGCCCGCTCATACAAGGCGGGTTCCTGCTTGTATACCTGGTTCAGCGCCCGGATTTCATCCTGTACTCCGCGGTGGTGGCTATACTCCAGCAGGTGCCAGTCCAAGCTGCTGTCATGGTTCCATTCCGAGCCCTGTGCTATCTCTGCGCCCATAAACAAGAGCTTGGTGCCCGGGTGCGCATACATGTAAGCAAACAAGGTGCGCAGGTTGGCAAATTTCTGCCACTCATCACCCGGCATTTTATTAATCAGCGCTCCTTTGCCATGCACCACTTCGTCGTGCGAGAGCGGCAGCATAAAGCGTTCTGAGAAGGCGTAGATGATGCTGAAGGTGATCTCGCCCTGGTGGTAGCGGCGGTAAATGGAATCGCGGGAGAAATAATCGAGCGTATCGTGCATCCAGCCCATCATCCATTTCATATTAAAGCCGAGGCCTCCGTTATCTACTGTACCGGTTACGGCTGGCCAAGCGGTTGATTCTTCCGCAACGGTCTGCACATCCGGGAATTTCTCATGCACCGCATGGTTAAACTCCTTAATCAGCGAGATAGCTTCCAGGTTTTCGCGGCCGCCATATTCGTTCGGTATCCATTCGCCTTCTTTGCGGCTGTAGTCCAGGTATAGCATAGAAGCCACCGCATCTACCCGCAGCCCGTCCACGTGGTATTTATCCAGCCAGAACAGCGCGTTGCTGATCAGGAAAGAGCGTACTTCGTTGCGGCCATAGTTAAAGATGTAGCTGTTCCAGTCCGGGTGATAGCCTTTGCGCGGATCGGCATGCTCGTACAGGTGTGTACCATCAAAGTATGCCAGGCCATGCTCGTCAGAAGGAAAGTGCGACGGCACCCAGTCCATGATTACGCCAATGCCTTCGCGGTGCAGCGCATCAATCAGGTACATCAGGTCCTGTGGGGAGCCGTACGTGCTGGCGGGTGCAAAGTAACCGGTAATCTGGTACCCCCACGATCCATTGAACGGATGGTACATCAGCGGCATAAACTCTACATGCGTAAAGCCGAGGTCTTTGGCATAGGCAGGCAGTTCTTCCGCCAGTTCCCGGTACGTCAGCGGCCGGTTGTTGTCTTCCGGTTTACGCCGCCAGGAGCCTGCATGCAGTTCATACACGCTGTAGGGCTGCGGCTGTCCGGCCTTCTCCTGCCGGCGCTGCATCCACTCTGCATCCTGCCAGTTATAATTCAGGTCGGCAACAGCCGAAGCTGTTTGCGGCGGCATCTCGCGGCAAAAAGCAAACGGATCGCTTTTCTCCACATGATACAGGTTGTACCGCGACTTAATGTGGTACTTATAAAGCACCCCAACGCTCACATCAGCTATAAAGCCTTCCCAAATGCCTGATCCGTCAGGACGGCCCTGCAGTTGGTGGCTCTCGCGGTTCCAGCCATTAAAATCGCCGATAACCGATACCTGCTCGGCATTCGGAGCCCATACGGCAAAGTATACACCTTGCTTTCCGGCATGCTCCATCGGGTGCGAACCAAATTTTTCATACAAAGTATAGTGCCGTCCTTCGCGGAATAAGTGCATATCGAATTCCGAAAAGCGGCTCACGTTTTGGTAAACGGCCTGTTCAGTTTGCGACGCCTGCTGCTGTTGGGGCTGCGCTGTTTCCTGCTGATTTTCTGCAGCAGCAGGTGTTACGGCGGCTTTTGAACGGCCACGGCCTTTTGGTTTCAGCTCAATCAGCTCCTGCACGCCTCCGGCAGATGCGATGGGCACCTTTACTGTTTCTTCAGTATCAGTTTTACTCTTGCGACCGCGCTTGGCAGCGGGTTGTGCTTCGCCGACTGTCGTGGTATCCGGCGTAACCGGCGACCCCATTTCAGCTATAGGCTCGTCGGTAGCTTTTTTGGACCGGCCGCGTTTGATAGGAGCTGCCCCGGCTGCCGCTTTTGCTTCTTTGGCGGCTTTGGGCTCTCTGGCCGATCCTCTTGCTTTCGGTGTTGCTTTATCGTTACTGGTGTTCTCGGTTGCTGTGCCTTCTTTTTTCTTCGCCATTACTTATATTTTTTCATGATATACTTAATGCCTCTAATCGGGATGAGCACCCAATCCGGACGGTTATTTAATTCATACCCGAGTTCGTAAATTGCTTTCTCGAGCAGGAAGGTTTGCATCAGAATATCAAAATCTTCTTCTGATGCCGGCACCAGGCCGCTTCCATTTGTGTGTGCCATGTAGCGATGCATGAAAAAGCCACTGGCGTAATGATACCATTCTTCCGCTCTTGCCTCCAGGTAGTCTGCATCTTCCTTGCGCAGGCTGTCCTGCTGGAACAGGGCATTGTATGCGGCATAATGGAATGAGCGGATCATGCCTGCCACATCACGGAGGGCAGAGCGCTTCAGTCGGCGCTCGCTGAACGAGCGTGCCGGCTCGCCTTCAAAATCGATAATGTAGAAATCTTTACCCGTAAACAGCACCTGCCCCAAGTGGTAGTCGCCGTGATTACGGATCTTCTTGGTATCAATCTTATGCGCAAAGATGCGCTTCAATCGCGTCAGAACCTCTTCGCGCATTTGCAACACTTCAGCGGCTTCCGCCTGCACGTTTTCCGGCAGGTTCGGCAGGTGCTTTTGCAGGCTGTCGAAGTTGCTGCGCACCAGCGACGTGAGCGACGAGAAGAGTGATCGCTGGTAGTGCAGCGAGAAATCTTCCGGTGTAAAGTCTTTGTGGTCTGTAATAGACCCCAGCGCCAGGTGCATTTCAGCGGTGCGCTGCCCCAGCAGTTCCAGTCGCTCGACATGGGCGCCACCCAGCTGCAACTGTATTTCTTCGGGCACTTCGGTAAAGGCCAGTGGATGCGCCAGCGAGCCTACTGTTGGTTTTATTTTCTGGCGCTCACTCTGTGTTAAAATGCGTTCATACAAACGCTTCAAGGCATCTTCAAAGTAATTCCAGGCATCGCCCTGGTTCGGCACCAGTTCCTGCAGCATCACTAATACCATCGGTTGCTTGCCGGCTTCCTGCTGCTCAATAGAGCCCATGTAGCGCGGCACATTCGGGAAGTTGACCACATCCGTCAGCATCTGCACCACTTCCACATCCGGGTTCATGGTCCTATCCAGTTTACGGTAAACTTTCAGAAAGAGCGCATTATCATAGATAATAGAGGTATTGCTTTGCTCTGCGCTAAGTATCTTCGAGGTAAAGGGCTGCTCGGCATCTTTGATAATAGCTGCCACACTGCGGTGACTGATGCCTTCCAGTTCACCCTGGTTGCCTTTTATCTTCTTGCGCTTGGCCATCAGCTGCAGCAGCGCCTGGCGGAACTCCTCGTTGTAAAGCGCATCGTAGAGCACGCCTTCTTTGCCATCTACTGCCACACGTGCAATAATGCTGTTCGGGTATTGGCTGCGCAACTCCTGTTCCTGTTCTCCTGTAGCAAAAGCTACCGGCAGTTGGTAAAGTTCTGCCAGTCCTTCGTTATAGGTCACCTCAATAAACAGAATAGAAGCCCCCTGTTTGCTGAGCGGTACTGGCGTATTATTTACCACCTGCATGCGCTGAATAGTGCGGGCCTTGCCGCCAAACCAGCGGCGCTTCACCACATAATCCGGTAGCACACGCGCCTCCAAGGCTTTGAGCGATTTTGCCTCCAGCGGGTTGCGCAGATTACTTAACTGTATGGCAGGGCGTTGCTGCTCTTCATACGTTTCCCCGGCTGCTTCCACCGGTTTCAGTTCCATCCAATAATACCCGTGCCCGCCAATAGTAAACAGGTACTGCTCATCTTTAATAGTCGGGAACTTGTTTTTGCTGAATACCTCTACTGGCACATAGCCTTTAAAATCGTGTAGATCCAATTCCACTGCTTCCGGAAAACGCGACAAGTTTGCGATCACCAGAATGGTCTCCTCCTCATACTGCCGCACAAAAGCGAGCACTTTTGAGTTGGATGGATTCAGGAATTTCATACTACCACGGCCAAAGGCTTTGTAGCGCTTGCGCATACTTATAGTGCGCCGCATCCACCACAGCAGCGAGGTGCCGTTCTGGTTCTGCGTGTCCACGTTTATCGACTCATACTTGTACTCCGGATCGATGATCACTGGCAGGTATAGCTTCTGAGGATTCGCATCGGAGAAACCGGCATTGCGGTTGTCGCTCCACTGCATCGGGGTGCGCACGCCGTCGCGGTCGCCCAGGTAGTAGTTGTCGCCCATGCCAATCTCATCGCCATAGTATACTACTGGCGTTCCCTTCATGGAGAAGAGCAGCACGTTTAGCAGTTCGATCTTGCTGCGGTCATTGCCCAGCAGAGGCGCCAGGCGGTGCCGAATACCCAGGTTGATGCGCGCCAGCGGGTCTTTGGTGTAGACCTTATACATATAGTCGCGCTCCTCGTCGGTCACCATCTCCAGCGTCAGCTCGTCGTGGTTGCGCAGGAACATGGCCCACTGGCAGTTTTCCGGTATCTCCGGCGTCTGGTTAAAGATGTCGATGATCGGGTAACGGTCCTCCATCTTTACCGACATAAACAGGCGGGGCATGATGGGAAAATGGTAATTCATGTGGCACTCATCGCCATTACCAAAATAGGCAGCAGAATCTTCCGGCCACATGTTCGCTTCGGCCAGTAGCAGTTTGCCAGTATACTTCTGATCGACGTGGGCGCGTAGTTTTTTGAGGAAGTCGTGGGTTTCAGGCAGGTTCTCACCGTTGGTGCCTTCGCGCTCAAACAAGTAGGGCACGGCATCCAGACGGAAGCCATCCACACCCAGGTCGAACCAGTAGTCCAGCACTTTGAAAACCTCTTTCTGTACATCCGGGTTGTCGTAGTTCAGGTCAGGTTGGTGCGAGAAAAAGCGATGCCAGTAGTACTGCTCGGCCACCGGGTCCCAGCTCCAGTTGCTCTGCTCTGTATCCGTAAAAATAATGCGTACATCTTTATACTTGTTCGGATCATCGGACCATACATACCAGTCGCGGTACTTAGAGCCTTTTTTGGCCTGGCGGGCCCGCTGAAACCACGGATGCTGGTCAGAAGTATGGTTGATCACCAACTCGGTAATAACCTTAAGCCCCCGGCGGTGCGCCTCCCGCACAAAAATTTTAAAATCCTGCATGTTGCCGTACGAGGGGTTGATGCTGAGGTAGTCGGCAATATCATAGCCATCATCGCGCAGAGGCGAAGGATAAAAGGGCAGCAGCCAGATGGCCGTTACGCCCAGGTCCTCCAGATAATCCAGCTTTTGCATCAGCCCTTTAAAATCGCCAATGCCATCGCCATTTCCATCTTTAAAAGCCTTGATGTGCAGCTCGTAGATGATGGCGTCTTTATACCAATGAATGTTGTCGTCTAGCAGATCTTTTTCGTCAGCCATAGTGAAGGTAAAAAGGTTCTTTATTGGTTTGTCTGGTCTTGCGGCAACCAGTTATCGTCTAAATTGTTGTGGCCCATGCCCTGGTTAGCGTGTTCGATGCGAAACACATGCACCGGCATTTCATGGGGCCGCAATTCCACATAATTCCACTCTGCGGTCCAGGTATACTTGCGCTCGGTGAGCAGGTCGTGTACCAGATACTGGTCTCCGAGCTGCATTTTCAGTTCCGAAAGCGGCACCCGCACCCAACCTGCCTGCGTGTTGTAAGGGTCCAGGTTCACCACCATGAGCATCTTATTTTGATAGTCGCTGCTCCACTTGGCATAGCACAGCAGGGCACTGTTATCGGTGTCGCCGAAGGCAATATTCCAGGTAGTTTGAAGGGCGGGGTTTACTTTGCGGATCTTATTAATAAGCGTGATGACCTCGCGAATCTTAGTGAGTTTGCCCCAGTCCCAGTGCTTGATTTCGTACTTTTCGGAGTCGTAATACTCTTCTTTGCCAAGCACCGGTGTGTTGATCCCAAACTCATAAACAGGTCCATACAAGCCATAGTTCGACGACATGGTCGCAGCCATCACCACCCGGGCGATGTGTGCGGCCTCGCCACCTTCCTGCAGACCTACCGGCAGTATGTCGGGAGTGTTGGGCCAGAAGTTTGGCCGGAAGTAGTCGCGCATTTCTGTCTGCGTCAGCTCCGTCATGTACTCGCGAAGTTCCTCAGCAGAATTGCGCCAGGTATAATACGTATACGATTGCGTAAAGCCGATCTTGCCCAGGCGCTCCATCACCCGCGGCCGGGTAAAGGCCTCTGCCAGGAAAATGACCTGCGGATGGTCTTTGTGTATGTCGGCGATTACCCACTCCCAGAAAGCAAAAGCCTTGGTGTGCGGGTTATCTACCCGGAAGATGAAAATGCCCTGCGCAATCCAGTGCAGCAGCACGCGCCGGAGCTCCCGCCACAGGTTCTGCCAGTCTTCGGTTTCAAAGTTCACGGGCAATACATCTTGGTACTTCTTCGGGGGATTCTCGGCATACTGCACCGTGCCATCGGGGCGCCACTTAAACCATTGCGGGTGTTCTTTTACATAGGGGTGATCAGGAGAACACTGAATGGCAAAATCGAGTGCGATCTCAATGCCATACTCGCGCGCCTGGTGCACAAAGCCCCGAAACTCGTCGAGCGTGCCCAGCTCCGGTAGGATAGCGTCGTGGCCACCTTCTGCAGCGCCAATTGCCCAGGGAGAGCCGGGCTCGCCAGGTTCGGAAGTAGCAGAGTTATTTTTGCCTTTCCGGAACGCGCGGCCAATCGGATGAATAGGCGGTAGGTAAATTGTATCGAAACCCATCTCCGCAATCCGCGGCAACAGGCGTTCGCAATCTTTAAACGTGCCATGCTGCCCCGCCTCCTGTGATGCCGAACGCGGGAAGAACTCATACCAGGTGCTGAACAGCGCTTTCTGGCGTTCTACATCCAACTGAAGCACTTGGTCATAGGTGGTCACGTTTTCATGCTCACCGCACGACTCCATCAGTTCACTTACTTCGTGGCCGGTAGCCCAGGCCACGGCATCGGCTTGGGAGTTGTTGTTCCGTAGCTGTTCGGCCCACTTGCGGAGGCGTTTCTGCTGGCCGGGCTTGGCTCCTTCGGCGGCGGCATCCAGTTGCTGTGCCCCTATCTGCAACTCTACCGTGATGTCCTGGTTCGCTTCGAACTTTTTCTTCAGCCCTTTTTGCCAAGTATAAAAATGATCGATCCAGCCTTCTACTGTGTATTCGTAGCGGCCCATCGTGTCGGGCGTAAAGGCTGCTTGCCAACGGTCGTTGCCCAGGAATTGCATGGGCACCTTTTCCCATTTTTTCTTTTTGGTATGGCGGTATACTACCTGCGCCTTCACTTCATCGTGGCCATCGGCAAATACATCGGCCGTCACCACCAGTTCCTCTCCCACTACGCGCTTCGCCGGATATCGTCCGCAGTTGATCTGAGGTATTACATGTTCAATAACAACGCGTTTGGTTCCTTCGAGTTCTTCCATAGTTTATTCTTCGTTCGTAGGTTTTAGTTACTGTGCTGGGGCAATTAGGTTACGTACAGCCTGTGTTTAGCACGTGGCTTTTGGTAACAGTACCCAGGATATTAGCCAATCCTAGTATAGCCATACATACTTTTTAGCCCCTAATGCGCTAAAATCACACAACTAATGTAGCTATTTGTCAGTTAGATTATGCTACGTTAACCGAAGATAGTATGGGAATATTAAGAGAGCTGGGAGCTAACTATGCTCCGGGTAAAGGAACAGTATATACCGTGTGGGCTCCGGAAGCTGAAGCAGTAAGCATACAGGTGCCGCGACCTGAAGCACGCACCATAAAAATGCAACGGGAAGATTTTGGGTACTGGACTGCCCTCGATGAGGCTGGCGCACCGGGCGACCGGTATATGTTTCAATTAGACAATGATCTGGAAAGGCCGGATCCCGCTTCGCGTTTCCAGCCGGATGGGGTACATAAAAGTTCGGAAGTGATCAGCCTGGACAACTTTACCTGGCACGACCAAAACTGGAAAGGCCTGCCTCTGGAGCAACTTATTATCTACGAACTACACGTAGGCACCTTCTCAGCCGAAGGCACTTTCGAGGGCATCATCGAGCGGCTGCCGGAACTGAAAGACCTGGATATTACAGCTATCGAGATCATGCCCATCGCCCAGTTTGCCGGCGACCGCAACTGGGGCTATGATGGCGTTTATCCTTTTGCCGCGCAGTCGTCGTACGGCGGCCCGGAAGGTTTGAAAAAGCTCGTAGATGCCTGCCACCAGCATGGGCTGTCTGTGGTGCTGGATGTGGTGTACAACCACATGGGGCCGGAGGGAAACTACCTGAACAACTATGGTCCTTACTTCACCGGCAAGTATAACACGCCCTGGGGTAAGGCCCTGAATTTTGATGATGCACATTCGGACCATGTTCGTAACTACTTTTTCCAGAATGCCCTGATGTGGCTGCGCGATTTTCATATAGATGCGTTGCGCCTGGATGCGGTGCATGCTATTTACGATACTGGCGCCAAGCACTTCCTGCAAGAGCTACGTGAGCACGTTGACGAACTCGAAGCACAACAAGGACGATCCTACCTACTGATCGCGGAAAGTGACATGAGCGACACCAAGCTCATCAACCCGATCAGTGAAGGCGGTTATGGCATTGATGCGCAATGGTTTGATGATTATCACCACGCGATCCATACGTTGGTAACTGGTGAAACAGAAGGCTATTACGAGGATTTCGGCAAGCCGGAGCAGCTGCAAAAAGCCTTGGAACACACCTTTGTTTACAACGGGCTTTACTCCGAACACCGCAAGAAAACGGTGGGCACTGATGCCACTTTTAATCCGCCGCAGCAGTTTGTCGTGTGCGCGCAAAACCACGACCAGGTGGGCAACCGCATGTTGGGCGAGCGCCTGACGCAGCTGGTCTCGTTCGAGATGCTGAAGACCATTGCCGGGCTCATCCTGCTGTCGCCATATGTGCCGATGCTGTTTATGGGCGAGGAATATGGCGAGGAGCATCCGTTTTTATACTTCGTAAGCCACACCGATAAGGACCTGGTGGAAGCAGTACGCAAAGGCCGTAAAGAGGAGTTCAAGGCCTTTACCTGGGAGGGCGAAGTACCAGACCCGCAAAGCGAGGAAACGTTTAACAAGTCGAAGCTACAGCACAGCTTTACCCAAAACGAGCAGCAGAACCAGCTCCGCAACTTTTACAAAGCCCTCATCCAACTGCGCAAAACAGCGCCTGCGCTGTCAAAACCTGACAAGCAGAAAATGTATGTGGCGTTGGATTCCGACAACCTGGTGCTGCACCTGGTTCATTACTCAAAACAGCCGGCGCTCTACTGTCTTTTTAACCTGAGCAACGCACCACAGCAGGCCGCGCCCGTAGCCATAGAGGGGCAGCAAGTATGGGAAATGGTGCTGCAATCTGCCGACGAACAATGGGGCGGAGCGGGTACAAACTTGCCGCAACGCCTGCATGCAGACCAGGAAATTGTTCTACCCCCGGCATCTCTCATAGTTTTACAGAGTATATTGTAGCATGAATCAATATATCTGTATACACGGGCACTTCTATCAGCCCCCGCGTGAGAACCCATGGCTGAATGAAGTAGAGCTACAGGAATCCGCTTACCCTTACCACGACTGGAATGAACGCATCACCGACGAGTGCTATGCCCGAAATTCCGCCTCCCGCATTCTCAACAGCACCGGCAACATTGTAGATATCATGAACAATTATGCCTGGATGAGCTTTAACTTTGGCCCTACCCTGCTGGAGTGGATGCAGAAAAAGGCACCGGATACTTATCAAGCCATTCTGGATGCCGACAAAGAAAGTATGGGACGGTTTTCCGGTCACGGCTCGGCGCTGGCACAAGTATACAACCACATCATTATGCCACTGGCCAATGCGCGTGACAAGCAGACGCAGGTGCTCTGGGGTATCTATGATTTCAAAAAGCGTTTCAGGCGGCTGCCCGAAGGTATGTGGCTAGCCGAAACCGCTGCCGACACGCCCACGCTGGAAGTGCTGGCGGAGCATGGCATCAAGTTTACGATCCTTTCGCCCTACCAGGCAAAGCAGTTCCGTAAAATGGGCGATAAGACCTGGCAAGATGCAACAGGAGCAAACATCAATCCGCGGCGCCCATACCTGTGCCGCCTGCCTTCAGGCCGCCAGATCGTGCTGTTCTTTTATGATGCAGCCGTGTCGCAGGGCATTGCCTTTGAGGGGCTGTTGAACAGCGGCGAAACACTGGCCCGGCGCCTGACGGGTGTGTTTCAGAAAGACACTGACGAACCGGAACTGATGCATATTGCCACAGATGGAGAAACGTACGGACACCACCATCGCTTTGGTGAAATGGCACTTTCCTACGCCCTGAATCATATTGAAGCGGAGCAACTGGCGACCATCACCATTTATGCTGAATACCTGGAACTGCACCCTCCTACCTATGAGGCTGAGATCGTAGAAGACACCTCCTGGAGTTGTGCGCATGGCGTGGAGCGCTGGCGCAGCAATTGTGGCTGTAACTCAGGCGGTAACCCGAACTGGAACCAGGAGTGGCGTGGCCCGCTCCGCAACGCCTTCGACTGGCTGCGCGATCAACTCGTGCCGCTGTATGAACAAGAAATGCAGCGCTTGACTGCGGACCCGTGGATTACCCGCGACGACTATATTCAGGTGATCGCTGACCGGTCAGAAAAAAATGTGGAGCGCTTTATCGCGAGCCATACGTCACGGGAGCTGACCACTGAAGAGAAGATCCGTTTTCTGGAACTGTTGGAGATGCAGTATCATACCTTGCTCATGTATACCAGCTGCGGCTGGTTCTTTGATGAGGTAACGGGCATTGAAACCATGCAGGACATCTTTTATGCTGCCCGCGCCCTGCAGCTGGCACAAACTATCAGCCAGAAAGATCTGGAAGCCCACTTTTTGGTGCTGCTCAGCCATGCCCGAAGCAACGTAGCCGGACAGGAAAATGCCGCAAAAGCTTACAAGGCTGTTGTAAAACCGTCTATCATCGACCTGCTGCACGTTGGCGCGCACTATGCCATCTCTTCCCTGTTTTCGGATTACCCCGACAGCCAGGATCTTTACAGCTACCAGGCTACTGCCCGCCACTACAACCTGCTGGAAGTAGGACGCCAGAAACTGGCGGTAGGGCAGGCTTCTATCCGCTCCAGAACCACCTGGGAACATATTTTTGTGACTTTTGGCGTACTCCACCTTGGCGACCATGAGCTCTTTGGCGGCGTGCGGGCATACATGAGCGATAAAGCTTACGCGGCACTCCAGCACGAGCTCACCGATGCCCTGGAGCGGGGCAACTCCAGCGAGGTGATCATGCTCCTGGACAAGCACTTTGAATCGCACAGTTACTCTTTCTGGCACCTGTTCAAAGACGATCAGCAAAAGATACTGGACCAGGTGTTAGAGCAGACCTTACAGAACATAGAGCGCAGCTACCAGCAGATATACGAAAACAACTACCCGCTGATGCTCGCCATGAAGTCGCTGAACGTGCCGCTGCCACGGCCACTGCAGCAAACAGTAGAATACGTGGTCGATACCAAGCTGCACCGGGAACTGGCCTCTACTTTACCTAACCTGCGGGAGGTGCGGCGTATACGGGAGGAGGCCCGGCGCATCCGGCTAAACCTGAACACGCGTGCCCTGAACTATGCCGCCACCCAAACTATCACGCGCCTGATGCAGCGCCTCAGCGAAGATCCTGATGACCGGCAACTCATGCTTTCTCTCATCGACCTGATCTCGCAGTTACAGGAATCGGAGATGGAGCCTGATTTCTGGCAGGCACAAAACATTGCTTTCCGAATGAAGGAAACCGTGTATGAAGTTACCGTAGAAACCTACAATGAAGCACGCGATGAAAACGAAGCGGCGGCTATGTGGTGTGATGTATTTGAGCAGTTGTATAATCGCCTTAACTTAAAAGTATAAACAGAACCATGCTATATATCCCGGCAGCCACTTACAGGCTACAATTATCCCATAAATTTACCCTGCGCCAGGTGCGCGCGCTGGTGCCTTACCTGCACGAGCTGGGCATCAGCACCATTTATGCAGCTCCGTTTTTCTGTTCGCGGCCCGGCAGCGAACACGGCTATGACGTAACGGCTCCTTACCAGATCAACTCCGAAATTGGTACCAAAGAAGAGCTAAAGAACATTGCACAGGAGCTGAAGCAGCGCCGCATGGGCTGGCTGCAGGATATTGTGCCCAACCACATGGCCTATCATCCGGATAATGTCTGGCTGATGGACGTGCTGGAGAAAGGACCGCAGTCGCACTTCTACACCTTTTTCGATATTGATTTCCAAAACCCGGAGTTCAACGGGCAGGTGATGGTGCCTTTTCTGGGCGAACCGCTCTCCCAGGTAATAGCGCAAAAGCAGCTGCAGCTGGGCCTCAGCGAAAAGGGTTTTACTATCAGTTATTTCGATAATGAATACCCGGTGAGCGTAGCCAGCTACCGGGCACTACTGAAACAGGTGCAGCAACTGAGCAGCGCCGCGGAGGTGAGCGATGAGGTGCCAAAGCTTTTAAAAGAACTGCACCACTTTGAGGAGATGGAAAGTATAAGTCCGGCTGCCTGGAACAATTTCAAGGCCCGGCTGTACAGCCTCACCAACCGGGAAGTATGGCTGCAGGCACTGAATGCTACCCGCCAACACATCAACGACAACGCTGCTGAAATGCAGCAGTTGCTGGACAAACAGCACTGGGTACTTTGCTTCTGGCAGGAAACGGAAAAACGCATCAACTACCGCCGCTTCTTTACTGTAAATGACCTGATCTGCCTGAGCATAGAGCGGCCCGAAGTATTTGAGCAGTATCACCAGTTCATCAAACAACTGTATGAGCAGGACCTGGTGCAGGGGCTTCGGGTAGATCACATCGATGGGCTTTTCGACCCCACTACTTACCTGCAGCGCCTGCGCCAACTCGCTCCGGATGCTTATATCATAGTAGAGAAAATACTGGAAGGCGAAGAAGAGTTGCCACCACAATGGCCCATTCAGGGCAACAGCGGGTACGATTTTCTGGCTTGGGTCAGCAACCTATATACCTCTGGCAAGGGGCAACGCAAGCTCACCAATATCTACAACCGCCTGGTGCCCTCTGCTGCTAAAAACTACGAGCAGTTTGTATATGAAAAAAAGCAATACATTCTCCAAAACTACATGCAGGGCGAATGGCAGAACCTGCTGCGCATACTGCAGGAGCGCCAACTAATCCCTCTGGAGCAGGAAGATAAATGGCGGCGCGCACTTGGTGCCTGGCTTTCTGCTTTCCCGATTTACTGCATCTACGGCAACAAGCTGCCGCTGCCTGAGTCGGACCTGGAGATCGTGGACAAAGCTTTTTCAGAAGCGCAACAACGGGAGCCTGACCTAGCCGAACAGTTTAAAGGATTGCGCCAAGTTTTTACGGTAGCCCCCGACGACAGCGAGGAACGCCTGCACGACAAGTTATACTTTGTGATGCGCAGCCAGCAATTCACAGGTCCTTTGGCAGCTAAAGGCGTGGAAGACACTACCTTCTACAACTACAACCGCCTGCTGTCACTGAACGAAGTAGGCAACAGCCCTGACATTTTTCACCTGGACGCCACCGAATTTCACGAGCGCATGCAGTATAAACTGCGCACCTACCCGCACTCGCTGAACGCCACAGCCACCCACGATACCAAGCGTGGTGAGGGTGCCCGCGTGCGCCTGAACGTGCTGGGAGAACTGCCCGAAGAATGGGAACAGCAGGTGACTACCTGGATGGAGCTCAGTAAAAAACATACAACAAAGCTAACCAACAATGATTTATACTTCTTCTTCCAGACGTTGCTGGGCGTAATGCCGCTGCATGGCCGCGTGGAAGACAGCCTGGTGGAGCGCTTGCAGACTTTCCTGCCCAAAGCCTTGCGCGAGGCAAAAGCGAATACCAACTGGTCGGAGCCGAATGAGCCTTATGAAGATGCCATCAATGACCTGGCGCAAACACTGCTGCAGCAGGATCCCGCCTTCATGGAATCGTTCCTGCCCTTCTTCCGCAAGATTGCCCATTACGGCTGGCTATACTCGCTGGGCCAGGTGCTGCTGAAGGTAGCCACGCCGGGTATACCCGATGTGTACCAGGGCTGCGAGTTTTGGGACCTTAGCCTGGTGGACCCCGACAACCGCCGCCCGGTTAACTATGAAAAACGCCAGCGATACCTGCAGGGATTAAAAAAGCTGGAGCAGGAAGACAAGGCAGGTTTGCAGCGGCAACTGCTGGAACAGCCCGAAGATGCACGCGTAAAGCTGTATACCTTGTCGAAAGCGCTCTACTTCCGCCGCGACACGCAGGCTCTGTTTGACACCGGTGCGTACATCCCGCTGCAGGCAACCGGCACCAATGCCGCGCATGTGCTGGCCTTTGCCCGCCAGCAAGAGCAGCAGTGGTGCATCGTCGTGGTGCCGCTGCTGATAGCCAGTTTAGTAGCGCCCGGACACCTGCCTTTGGGAGAGGAAGTATGGCAGGATACAGCCATTACCCTCCCCGAAAATGCGCCGCAGCAGTGGCAATCCGTTTTTGGCACCAAATCCCTGTCGGCCACAGGAAGTATAAAGCTGGCTGCTATTTTAAAATCATTCCCGGTAGGACTTATAACCGCAACAACAGCATGATCATAGATAAACGCAGTGCAGGACTTTTGCTGCACATCACCTCTCTCCCCTCCCGCTTCGGTATTGGCGATCTGGGGCCGGAAGCTTACGCTTTTGCCGACCTGCTGCAGGAGGCTGGGCAACGGTTCTGGCAAATATTACCGCTCAACCCTACTGAAATGGAGTATGGCAATTCGCCCTATAGCAGCCACTCAGCCTTTGCCGGCAACCAGCTGCTGATTAGCCCTGAACTGCTGGTGCAGGATAAGTTGCTGAATGACGGGGACTTGAAAGCTGCTCCTGATTTCAAGGAAGATCATGTTGACTTCGAACCGGTGATTGCTTTTAAAAATGAAGTATTGAAAACTGCTTTCGATAACTATATTGCTTCCCCTAATAAAGACCTCAAAAAAGCGTATGATGCTTTTCAACAGGAACACAAAGCCTGGCTTCTGGATTTTGCTTACTTCGTAGTCTTTAAAAAGCAATTTGGAGGCAAAGACTGGTCTGAATGGCCGAAAGAGATTAAGCAGCGCCAAAAAGAGGCTATGCAGGAGCTTGGTAAAGAGTTGGAGACTGACATGGAGAAAGAAAAGTTCATGCAGTTCCTGTTCTATCGCCAATGGGATCAGCTGAAAGCCTACTGCCACCAGCGCGGCATTGCCTTTTTTGGAGACATGCCTTTTTATGTAAGCCACGACAGCGCTGATGTATGGTCGAATCCACAATACTTTAAACTTGATGAGGAAGGGCGGCCTACTGGTGTATCAGGTGTGCCACCGGACTTTTTCAGCGAAACAGGCCAGCTATGGGGCACGCCGGTATACGACTGGCAGGAACTGGCAAAGCATCATTACGAATGGTGGATACGCCGCATTGACCACAACCTGCACCTCTTCGGGTTGCTGCGCCTCGATCATTTCCGCGCCCTCTCGGCTTACTGGGAAGTGCCTGCCTCCGAGAAAACAGCTATGAACGGCGCGTGGATGCCATCTCCGGGCAGCGATATTCTGCGCCTGGTGCAGCAGCAAAATCCACAAATGCCGATTGTGGCAGAGGACCTCGGAGAAATTGACCAGCCAGTGCGCGATCTGATCAAAGAGTTTGACCTCCCTGGCATGCTGGTGCTGTTGTTTGCCTTTGAGAGCAACGAGAAAGCTTTTGAGGGTTCTTTTGTGCCCCACAACCATACCCGCAACAGCATTGTATACACCGGCACACACGACAACAGCACCGTTCGCGCCTGGTACGAAACGGCCAAAGCCGGGGACCGGAAACTGCTCAGCGACTACAGCTTCCATCAACTTACGGAAGAGAACGTGCATGAAGTAATGGTGCGGCTTGCCCTTGCCTCTGTGGCGCAACTGGCCGTGCTGCCTGTGCAGGATGTGCTGGGCTTAGGAGCAGAAGCTACAATGAACAAGCCCTCCACCTCCACCGACAACTGGGAGTGGCGCTTAAAACCCGGGCAGTTCTCCAGCAAAGAAGCTAAAGCTCTTGGGGAGTTGGTGACGTTGTATGGGAGGGCACCGGCAAAGTAGTAATTTAATTAGGAAGGCATCAGGGGATACAGGTTTTGGCATGTGTCCCTGATGCTTTTTGCGATATGCCGTAGCCATGCAGAATGCTTTGAAGTTTATTTGGCTACACTTGGTAGCTGTCGTTCTTCCTCAGTTTTATACTTGTCCTGTTGCACCTCTTGTTTTGGAGCGCTCGCGCGTGGCGTGAACCTGCGCTGGCGCGCTGCCCTGCAGGCACCGGAACCCGCCAAGGCGCTCAGCCCAAGGACTGGAATCTTTCTCATAGCTCAAGCTTTTACTTTAGCTCAAGTATAAGAAGAGTACTGATAAGAACGCTGGCGCGAATATCCAGATCAGTGACTTGAGGTGAAGGGGAAGTCTCTGACTTCCCCTTTACTTTAAAGGACAAAGCAGCACCACGAAGCGAAGCCTATACTATAGCGTGTATACTTCAACTCCCTTCTTCAGCCGAATTACCCTCCTCGAAGGGGCTAGGGGTTGGTTCATCATTCAAAACCTACAACGCTTATACTTGTGCTAAAGCAATTACATTCTCCCCTCCTTAGACAATCGAGAACGCGAGTTCGAAGCTTGCCAGCGTAGCTCTGAGGGGCAGGGTGATTGGACCCGGAAAACACCTACAATACCTGCATTAGGTTGTGTGGGCACTACTGTTCTCTTTTACTAATTCCGACATAGCAGTCACGTGGTCCAGGTAATGCGATGTATACGCATCGTTGGAGGCATTTATGTAGAGCACCGTACCACCCTGCACCGCATTGATAATTTCCTCATGATGTTCCATCGGGATGGCCGGGCAGCCAAGGCTACGCCCCAACCGGCCGTTTTGCTTGATAAAGGCCTCAGAGGCATACTCGGCACCATGCATCACAATACACCGGTCGCGGGCATTGGTGTTGAAACCTTCATCCTTCCCATCCAGCCGCAGCGACAGGCCGTGCTTGCCGCTATAGGTCACATCTGTTACATAAAAGCCGATGCTGCTCATGTAGGACTCATTCTGATTGGAAAAGTGCTCAGCTAGGTTCTCGCCAGAGCCACGCCCGTGCGCTACATAGGTATTGAACAGCACATCCTTTTTATCAAGGTCTAACACCCATAGCCTTTTCGTTACCGAAGGTTTTGAAAAGTCTATGATCGTGATCACCTGTTTGTCAGAGACCACATCATCATGGCGCATATTATAGTAGCCCGTCAACGCTTTTTCGAAGATCTCAAACCGGAGGCCCTGCTTCTGTAGGTTCATCTGCTGGTAAAGGGTATAAGCTACCTTGTTGAAGGGCATCACCTTGTAATCCGATGTGCGTTCCTTCAGTTGCCGGCTAACCGTTTTGGCAGAGCTTGATGTCATGGGAGTAGCTACAGGCGACAGTACAAGCGGTGCGAAGAGCGGCAAGAGCTTTCTTGTCATTTTTCTCCTTTTGCGGCGGCTTACGGTTGGCTTTCTCATAGGTCGTAATTTTAGTTCTGTCAACTAGTAGTTTACGGCTTCTAGTGGCGCCGGTTTAAAAGGGGCCTTTCTGGTGCTATAAAATATCTAGAGCTGGCATCATTTTAACCTAATTTGTTGTTATACACCGAGAACGGTTATTTTATCACTGGAATACAGATATGAAATCCATTAAGAGCAGCTCCTTTATACTATATATTTTGCTGATGCTGCTAACCAATTGCGGGGGCAAGAAAACGTTGCGCGGGGTATTTCAGAAGCAAACGCCTTACGAACGCTATGCTGCCAAGCTAAAACAGGCGGAGCTGGACAAAACAGCCTTGGGGCAAGCCTGGCTTGAGGCGGGACAAAAAGCATTAACGGATTCCCTGACAGTCACCATGCCCTTCAAGGAAACCGGCTACTTCTCTTCTGATAAGCCTAAAGCACTCGGCTACCGCGTGGAGGCGAAGCGAGGTCAGCGCATTGTCATCAACCTGGAAATGAAAGCCCGTGAAACAGTACAGGTTTTTATGGACATGTTTGAAGCACCGGAAAGTCCTGCCGACGCTCCGGAGCATGTAGCTGCTGCCGACACTTCGGCTACCACGCTCATCTACGACGTAGAGGACGACCGGCTGCACATTGTGCGGGTACAGCCTGAGTTGCTGCGCAGCGGCCAGTATACGGTTACCATAAAGGCAGAACCCACGTTGGCCTTTCCGGTGCCGGGCAAAAGCAGCCGCAATATTGCCAGCGTTTGGGGCGATCCGCGTGATGGAGGCACCCGCCGGCACGAAGGCGTCGATATTTTTGCTAAACGGGGTACGCCTGCCCTCGCGGCTTCAGCGGGAATTATAACCCGCGTCAATAAAACGCCCATTGGAGGCAAGGTCGTGTGGCTGTCGGATGCCAACCACCGGCAAAGCTTATACTATGCACACCTCGACAGCCAGTTGGTAGCGCCGGGGCAGCGCGTAGCCGTTGGCGATACGCTTGGTCTGATCGGCAATACCGGCAATGCCATTACGACGAACCCGCACCTGCACTTTGGTGTTTACCGGTTTGGCACAGGCGCTACAAACCCCTACCCTTACCTGCACGCACCACAGGAGCAGGTGCCGACGCTAAAAGTGAACGCAGCAAATATCGGTAACTGGGTACGTGTAACTGCCAAGGCTGCTGCGGTGCACCTGACGCCTTCTGCCAAGGCAACGGCATACCGTACGCTGCCCCGCTACACACCACTGCAGGTAACAGGCGCTACGGCGAGCTGGTACCGGGTTCAGCTGCCCAATGGCTCCGAAGCTTACATTGCGTCGACTATTGTAGAGGCGGCTGCCAAACCGGTGAAATATGTGCAACTGGTTAGCAAAACCGATTTGCTGGATGATGCTTACCCCGATGCCCCTGCAAAAGACAGTGTAGCAGCAGGCAGCAAAGTGGCCGTACTGGGCACCTATAGCCAATATAACCTGGTGCGCAACGGCGATGGCGTGATCGGCTGGATCGATGTGGCCGCTACCTTCAGCGCACGTTAGGGGAGTTTATTCTACTCAGAAAAGCCGCTTAAAGGCGGCTTTTCTGTTTCCATACTTGCCGCCTGTGGCAATCCCGTTTACTTAATGCGTGCGTGTTTCTCTATTCTGCTTATCTTTACAGCCACATTCAACTGAAACTTAAACTACGTTACATTTGAAGCTAGCCGCCATTGACATTGGTTCTAACGCAGTGCGATGCCAGATATCCAGCGCATTGAACCAGAACGGGAAAGTAATCTTTAAGCGCGTTGAGTATATCCGGTACGCGATCCGCTTAGGCGAAGATGTTTTCAGCCAGGGCTTTATTAGCGAGCAGAAAATCCAGAAATTCATCAAGCTATTGCATGCCTTTAAGCTTTTGCTGGAGGTGCACGAGGTAGACCATTATATGATTTGCGCCACCTCGGCCATGCGTTCATCCCGGAATGCGGAGGAAGTGCTGCTTCGCGTACGCGAAGCCCTGAATATGGAAATACAGGTGATCGATGGTGTGATGGAGGCCGATTTGATCAACCGGGTCATTGTCAGCTTTCTGGATGAGCGTAATTACCTGCACATTGATGTCGGCGGCGGCAGTACCGAATTCAACATCTATGTTAATCGTGAAAAGATGGCGTCGCGCTCTTTTGAGCAGGGCTCCATCCGGCACATGCAGGGCAGCGAATCAGAAGTACTTTGGAACAGTATGCGTGAGTGGATAGAATCAAATGCCAGAAAGTACCACCTGATGCGGGCTGTTGGAACGGGCGGTAACATGAATAAGATTTTTGAATTGGCTGGAAAAACAGTTGGCAAGCCTATTTTCCGGAAACAGATGGAAGAAGTAGCGCAACGCATTGCCGCCATGAGTATGGAAGAGCGCCTGACGAAACTACTCCTGAACCCCGACCGCGCCGACGTTATTCTGCCGGCAGCCGAAATATACTTATCAGCCATGAAGTGGGCAAAGCTGGAAAGTATGTTGGTGCCTAACGTAGGCCTGAAGGACGGCATGCTGCACGCCCTCTACGAGCGCTACCATCCCGAACGTTTTACCATCGACAGCATTAACTAATTGATGAATGGCTAAGATTGCGAAATGGCTAAATAGTTGTTTAAAGTCCGCCAGCATCCATTTGTATTGCTCCTGCTATTTTTCGATTTAAGCCATTATTCCTCTTCTCTCTAAGGAGTTCATCATATAAGAAGAATACGGACGCTTTTTCCCTTTAATTACTATAATCTTTCTGAACCTACAAAGCATACAACTTTAGCTTTATGCACTTTATGACACTCCACTGTTCGAGTGTTCAGCGAAGGTCTTGATTCTTTTGCACTCCCCTCCTTCTTTCAAGGAGGGGTGCCGCAGGCGGGGTGGTTCCTCTCATCAAGGAGAAAAGTGGGGCCTAGCCGGCGAGGTGAAACTCTAGCTAAGCGCCTAAACCGTAACACCAGTATTTGGCTTTATTTCTGGCAATTTAAAAGAATTAATCTCTGCTTTTCAAGCAGTGTGTACTATGCTGATCTTAACGTGTGTTGCTTGTGTGTCCCTGCGGGCCAGTGAAGTCAGAGATCTTACCTTCACCTCAAGTCACAAATGTGGAGATTCGCACCAGTAAATAGAGGATGAAACCCCCTGGAGATAAGGTTAGTTATAGAAAGTAATGGCTATGTTCAAACGGATCATCTTACACAGAAGAAGGAAGTAATAGCCACAAGAAAGCGTTGCAACTATACTGTAAGTATAAATTGCAGCGCTTTTTTGAAAGTAGCACCTTACACCAACTCCATGGTCGGCTCTTCGCTATACGCTTTGTTGTAAAACACTTTGTGTATGTCCACACTCTCTTCGCTTGCGCTGACACGTTTCTTGGCATAGGTGCCGTCTTCGCGCATGATGTAAGAATTCTGGTTATCCAGCAGGTTGTAGTAGAGAATGTTGATGGCCTCCCGCTTCAGCTCCTCGTTCACGATCAGGAACAACGCTTCAATGCGCCTGTCGAAGCTGCGCACCATACAATCGGCACTACCGCCATATACTTTCGGCTCGCCATTGTTATGGAAATAATAGATGCGGGCATGCTCCAGGTACTCGCCCACGATACTTTTCACTGATATGTTCTCACTCAGATCCTCCCGCCCCGGCCGTAGGCAGCAGATGCCACGCACGATCAGCTTGATTGGCACGCCTGCTTTGGAAGCCTTATAAAACTCATCAATCACCTCTTTATCCTCCAAAGAGTTGATCTTGATCACGATGCCGCTTTTCAGCCCCTTCTTTGCATTGCGCGCCTCATGCCGGATCAGCTCGATCAGGTCGTGGCGCATTGCTTTTGGCGAGGTCATCAGGTACTTATAGTCGTTTGGCCTAGAGTGCCCGGTAATAACGTTGAAGAACTCCGATACATCATGTGCATATACCTCATTGGTCGTCAGCAGGCTAATATCGGTATAGGAACGGGCGGTCTGTTCGTTATAGTTGCCGCTGCCAATGTGCACATACCGCGTTACTTTCTCCCCTTCTTTTCGGATGATCATCATCATCTTGGTATGCGTTTTATACTTGCTGAGGCCGTAGATCACAAAGCAGCCGGCCTTTTCGAGGCGCTCCCCTTCCTTGATGTTGCGCTCTTCATCGAAGCGTGCTTTCACTTCAAATAGAACCGATACGTGCTTGCCGTTTTCTGCCGCTTTGAGTAGTGCCGCCGTTACGCGAGACTGGTCGGCAAGGCGGTAGATGGTCTGCTTAATCCCCAGTACCGACGGATCTTCGGCGGCCCGCTCCAGCAAATTTACAACAGGCTCCATACTGTTATAGGGGTGGTGGAGCAGCACATCATGTTCTTTCAGGTACTCAAACATCTCTACCCCATCGGCAGGCAGGCTGAGGGGCAATACCGCTGAAGGTTGCCGGAAGCCCTTGTCTCTGAACTGCCGGTGATTGACGATCTGCCACAGGCCCCGCAGGTCCAGCAAGCTGTTGATGGTAAAAACGTTGGCATTATCAATGGTCCAGCGCTCCTTCAGCACCTTCATCATAAACAGCGAGGGGTTCCGCTCTACCTCCAGCCGAACCACACGCCCCTTCTTACGGGTTTTAAGCTTAGCCTTGATCTCCTGCACAAAGTCGGCTTCCAGGTCATCCGACTCCTCCAGTGTAAAGTCTCCATTGCGCGTAATCCGGAACAGGTTCACCGAAACGATCTCGACGTTGCGGAACAGCTTTTTAATTTTCCAGCGGACAATCTCCTCTATCGGCACAAAAATGATCTTCTCTTTGCGCTGAATTTCAAAGAAACGGGCCAGGTTCTGCGGTATCTGCACAAACGTAACACGGTCCTGCGCTTTCTGCTCTTCCGTGGTGCGGGTAACGATGCCGAAAGTAAGCAACTGATTCATTAACAGCGGAAAGCCATGGTAGTTGTCGAATACCATGGGGGTCAGCAGCGGGTAAATGGTATTCTTGAAAAAAGAATCTGCTTTTTTCTGCTCAATCTCAGTGAGCTCACTCACCTTAAGTATATCAAACCCGCTCTTGCAGAACAGGGGCTTCAACTCGTTGTTGTACGTCAGGTACTGGTCGTTTACAAACCGGTGTGCGTAGTCGAGCAGCTTCTTGCGGAAGGGCAGCTCTCGCAGCCCGGAATAGTCCGTGCGCTCTTTGCCATAATCGATGTAATTGTACAAACTACCTACCCGGATCATGAAGAACTCATCCAGGTTAGAAGAGGTAATGGCCAGAAATTTGAGCCGGTCGAACAGGCTCTTGCCTGTGTCGCGAGCCTGGTCGAGCACACGGTAGTTGAACCGCAACCAGCTGAGATCGCGGCTAATGTATTTACTTTTCTTTATCTGGTCCGAAACCTTATTGATAAGCATGTTCTCTCGTGTTAATGAAGGGCTGTGCATTGCCGTAGCAGGTATAAGCTAGGTCAAAATATAACGAAAATCGTATATAAAATGGATTCAAATGCTAATTTAATTTTTTAATCCCTATTTTTCAGGATCTACCCAAAACAAATGCTATCCCTTTCTCAAGTTATTGCTTAAATCCATGGCACAGCTGCAGGTTCGTGTTGCCGCACAACTAATTTTCAGGTGCTAAGTATACAAAGCATCATCTAAAGCTGCTTCAACATGGATGCTACTGATATACCCGGAGATAGTACCTATGCTTTTCCGCCGCTGCCGCTGGAGGATTGGGAACCTACTAAAGAAACCCTGCACCTTTTCCTGCAGGTTGTAGGGAAGATACGGCTGGAGTTGATGCCGCGCCGCAACCACTGGTGGAACGTTACGCTGTATGTGACCAGCCGTGGCCTGGGTACCGGCCCTATTCCCTATAAATTTTATACGTTTGAAATAGATTTTGATTTTATCGATCATCAGCTCCGCTTGCATACCAGCACCGGTGCCACCGAAGAACTAGCGTTGCAGGACGGGCTGACGGTTGCCGGGTTTTATACAGCTGTAATGAAGGCGCTGGAGGTGCTGGGTATTCATGTTGAAATCCTGGCAAAGCCTTACGATAATGTAAGTACCGTTCCGTTTGCCGAAGACCACGTGCACGCAACATACGATGCGGAATGGGTGAACCGCTACTGGCGGGTGCTGGTGAGTGTAGATCAGGTGCTAAAGGAGTTTAGCGGCCGCTTTTATGGTAAAACCTGCCCTGTGCAACTCTACTGGCACCACATGGACCTGACCGTTACGCGCTTCTCGGGTAAACGATTGCCACTGCGCGAGGGCGCCAGCGTAGTCGAAAAGGACGCTTATTCGCACGAGGTCATCAGTTTTGGTTTTTGGCCCGGCGACGCGCAGGTGCGCTTTCCGGCTTTCTACGCGTATACCTTTCCATCGCCCAACGGCTTGGATCAGGAGCCCCTACAGCCGCAGCAAGCCTCGTGGGTAGAGTCGAATGGCAGCCCGATGGCCCTGTTGAACTACGAAGAGCTACGGCAATTAGAACAGCCACGGCAAGCGCTACTTGACTTTCTGGAAAGCGCTTACCAGGCGGGTGCCAAGCTGGCGCAGTGGCCGGAGGAAGCGTTAAAAGTATTGCCGCTGGAGCGGTAGCCGCTGCTATTCTGCTGGTTTACTTTCAATCTGTTTGTCCTGCTTTATTCCGTTGCTTTTTCGTCTGCGCTTCCCGTCGGCTCCCAGAGTTCTATCTTGTTTCCTTCGGAGTCTAGTATATGAACAAACTTCCCATACTCAAACGTTTGAATTTCATCCAGAATCGTCTCGCCGTTTTGTTGTAATTTATTTACTAGTCCCTGAATATTCTGCACCCTGTAATTGATCATGAAGTCCTTCTTAGAAGGTGCGAAATAGTCACTACCCTTTTTAAATGGACTCCACTGCAGTTGGTTGATTTCCTCGGGTCTGCTTACATTTCTGGATTCAAAGGTGGAACCATACGCGTTGGTTTCAAGCCCGAGGTTCTTTCGATACCAGGCCATCGTTTCTTCGGGGTTTTCGGATAAAAAGAAAATTCCACCAACTCCCGTTACCTTCGGAGTTGCATCGTTTGCTGAAGCGCTGTTTGCCGTTTTTTTCTGTTGTTCTTCCATCTTATTAATTCTTTACAGGATTGCACTTTTAAGTATGTCTAAATCAAAAACACAGCGGCCATACTTACTAGTTGTATACTACCCACACGTTGTATAGTATAGCTTAAGCTCCCGCTTAAAAGCTATACCCTGCAGAAACTCCAAAATTTTGTGCTAAGAAACCCGTGCTAGTTATGACAGGACTCCAGTTGAGCCTGAACATAAACCCATTATCCAGCGGCTGAAAGCGATAACCTACATTCATATACCCGTTTGTCCCCCAGCCATTCTTACCTATGATTTTTGGATTTGTGGGACTGTTAAGAACCGTGTTCGCGTAATAAGGTGAAAGCCCTAAGCCTGCTTCAAAGGAACTTTTGATTTCGCCAAGGAGGTAGTTTAAGCCTATTGGAAACGCAACAGCACCTTTCGCTTTATTTCCGGTTTCAGCATTTATGGTTCCTGTAAAGTTGCCTCCAATTCCTACACGAAATCCGAGCCCACGCGGCACACCCCTGTTCAACCGCATGTCGTAGTTAACAGAGGCTTGCAAGCCTTGGCCGAAAGCTTCAATAAACACTGCTTTTTTATAGCTATCCGGGTTTGGTGTCTGAGCTTTCGCTTGTAAAAAGAATACCACAAGTATAGCGGCAAGCAATTGTGTTTTCATAGGGTATAAATGCTGGCTAACGACTTGTATAAATGACGAACAAGGCGTAGCCGAGGCATAACTGCTATGCTTTGTTGTGAAAAAGCTGTTTAAATGGTTTTGACTACTATGCCTAAGTTTTTATCAAGATGAGCATTCATAAAGTTTGCATACTTCTTAGCACCGTACTTCAGGATTCTGCTACTCCACCATCTAAAGTCATTCTTCCTTTTCCACTCTGGATGCTCAATTGATATTTTTATAAATTCTGTGTCTAATGCTTCTATTCTTCCTTTAAACTCCTGATGGTCATTAAACTGGCCTAAGTTTGGGTCTACCAGAAAAGTCTCGATAGGCTCCCTGATAAGTTCTAAATCATGTTCAAGTTCAGGTTGGATGCCGTGATACCCGTTCTTCATTTGCTCAACTAATGACTCCCACTCTTCAATTGCCTGATAGGAAGTATCAAGGTATTTAGCTCCTATTCTTTTTGAAAGAGCCATGAAAACTTTACTATAATCCCCTTTGTATTTCATGCTTTAGCTTTTTCACAACGTTATTCGTGCAGCCGATGGGCGAGGCGTAGCCGAGCATAAAAGCTGCACCGTGTTGAGTGGAGTAATTCTATTCTTCTTCGACTACAAAACGGATTACCTTAACCTTTCCTTCTTTGTCAATTGCTACTTCAGCAGCTTCACATACATCTGTATCTGGGATACAGGCACCAACCATAAAAATAAAAGCTCCATTATCATATTTTATAAATTCTGTTCCTGTGAGATAAAGCTCAATATTTTGTTCAAAAATGTCTTTTGTCAAAGAGGCTTTTACGAACGGCTGTTGGTTCTGGAGTATGGTAACGTCAGCAACTCTATTATGGCTATGCACTAAAAATTTACCCAAGTGGTCTGTTGCTTCATGGACTACAGCACTATCATTAAGGCTATAGTTGTACGTGCTAATATGATATACTCCATTTACATGAATAATTGTATCTTCTTTAAAAATTTCATGGTCGAGAGGCCAGTATTCACGTCTGACTTCTTCAACTGATTTTGTTGAAATCTCTTTTACAATTCCAGGAGTTTCAGCTGAGGTTGTTGGTAAAGTTTCAACTTCTAAATCTTTGTTTGTACTACACGACATGCAACAAAGAACTGAAAGAACCGAAGCTAAAAATTCTTTTTTCATTGATTATTTATTTCACTCAACGGTTTAGTACATAAAGCGAACGAGGCGTAGCTGAAGTTTGGTTTATGTGCAGGGTTAGCGTGTATATTTCTTTCTATTTTTTTCGCTGAATGTAATATCAATATCCCGCCACCCAAAGACTTCTCCAAAATGTGTAAAGACCTTCCAACATGGTACATTTCGTAACACCCTCAAAGCTTCTTTTTCAAATTCTTCGCTAACGCTGTGCCGAACTTTTGCCTGCACTATCTTTCCCTCACTGTCCGTTTCAAAATCTATGGACACATCCTCTCTCTTATTCGGTAATTCTTCCCAATTTATGTTAGAGTAAATGAAGCTTTCTAATGTATCCCTATTGCTATATGAGCAGTCTGGCGAAGCGTAATATTTGGTCCTTACCACGGCTCCACTTTCAAACGTGAATTTTATTTCATTTTCAAAGGCATTCCAGTATCTCTCCCCACTTCCTACCCAATAAACTCCGTTAACCCAGTCAGCCTTCATTTTTCCGTCAACGAACTTCTTGTTGATGGCCTTCTCAACCAATGAGTTGATTTCCTTGCCATCCTTGCAGTTTTTTACTTTTGTTAGGTACAACTGCCCGCCTTCTATAGTCCATTCTGCCGTAAAATTCCTCCAGCAACCGCTATCCATCCAATCCTTATTAACACTCTGTAACTTCTCTTTAAGTTGGGTAAAAGACTCAAGCGGGGAATCAACTGTGTTGCTATACAGATAATATTTACTCCCTTGGTAATACAAAACGTCAGGGTCTTGGTCGGTTGCCCAAGCATCAACAAAAAATAAGACAAATAAAATGTTGAAGATGATTTTCATTAATTTATATGAACGCTAACTATAGTGTATAAGGAGCCATTCCGGTTATTGCCATTATGTGCGGAAGTGGTTAGGCCTGATTTACTCCGGGTTTTTTTAGCTTTTCAATTATTTTAGCAGCTTCCATAGTATATCCTTTAGCCAATATAAAGAATTTTCGAAGAGTATCAAGCAGACGTACCATGCTTTATATGTAGTGGCAGTACCAACTTCATCTTAGGCCGCAACAATAACATTCTCAGGCCGGGAGGCCTGCTAAACAAAACCATCACCTGCCAGCAGGTGCTCCAAACGGGGCTGGCTTGGACTTCCGCTACTTTCCGCCCTTTACCGCACTGGCAAAGGCAACACCTACCTCTTCTACTCTGACTACGGCTATTAGCACCTGCCTGAAGAAAAGGTACTCATCTTCAGGCAGGTGTCTTACATAACATGAACTCCGGGTATAGCACAAAAAAGGCGGCTGCACCTCCGGAAAGGTGCAGCCGCCGCTGTTAAAGTATAAATTTCCGTAAATTACACGTCTACGCGGGCATACTTGGCATTGCGCTCAATAAAATCACGTCGTGGTCCTACTTCATCTCCCATCAGCATAGAGAACAGGTGATCCGCTTCAGCAGCAGACTCGATGGAGACACGTTTTAAGCTGCGGGTAACAGGGTCCATGGTTGTATTCCAGAGCTGTTCCGGGTTCATCTCACCCAGACCCTTGTAACGCTGCACCCCAACACTATCTTCCTTGCCTTTGCCTAGCTCCTGAATGGCATTAACACGGTCCTGCTCGCTCCAGCAATAGCGTTCTTCCTTGCCTTTCTTTACCAGGTAAAGCGGCGGAAGCGCAATGTAGATATAACCGTTCTCGATCAGTTCTTTCATGTAGCGGAAGAAGAAGGTCAGGATCAGGGTACGAATATGTGATCCGTCCACGTCCGCATCCGTCATGATGATCACGCGGTGGTAACGGAGTTTTTCCATGTTCAGCGCTTTATCATCTTCCTTGGTGCCAAAGCTAATGCCGAGGGCCGTGATCATGTTCTTGATTTCTTCATTCTCGTAAATGCGGTGCTCCTGTGCTTTCTCCACGTTCAGGATTTTACCACGCAATGGCAGGATAGCCTGAAACTTCCGATCACGGCCCTGCTTGGCAGATCCGCCGGCTGAGTCACCCTCCACCAGGTAGATCTCGCAGTTTTCCGGGTTATTATCGGAGCAGTCGGCTAATTTACCGGGTAAGCTGGTGCTGGAGAGCACGCTTTTGCGTTGCACCATTTCACGGGCTTTACGGGCAGCAAACCGCGCCTGCGCAGCCAGTATCACCTTCTGCACAATCGTGCGGGCCTCTCGTGGGTGCTCCTCCAGGTACTGGTTCAGCATTTCGCCTACGGCCGTATCTACTGCACCGGAAACTTCCGAGTTACCCAGCTTGGTTTTGGTCTGTCCTTCAAACTGCGGCTCCTGTACTTTTACAGAGATTACTGCTGTTAAGCCTTCCCGGAAGTCGTCGCCGGCAATATCAATCTTCACCTTATCCAACATACCGGATTTCTCGGCATATGATTTCAAAGTACGGGTAAGCGCACGGCGGAAACCAGCCACGTGCGTACCGCCCTCAATAGTGTTGATGTTGTTTACGTAAGAGAAGATGTTCTCAGAATACGAGGTATTATACTGCAAAGCAATCTCCACTGGCACGCCGTTTTTCTCGCTCTCCACGTGGATAGGCTCCGGAATCAGGTTCTCGCGTGTCTCGTCCAAGTACGCTACAAACTCTTTCAGGCCACCCTCCGACAGGAAAGATACTGAAAGTGGCTCGCCCTGGTCATCCATCTCGCGCAAATCCTGCAGGTTAATGCGAATGCCCTTGTTCAGGAACGAGAGCTCGCGCAGGCGGCTGGCAATGGTGTCATACTTATACTCGGTGGTAGTAAAGATAGAGGCGTCCGGCTGAAAGCGAACAGTAGTACCTGTTCTCTCCGTCTCACCAATTTCGCGCACCGGGTACTGCGGCACACCTATCTTATACGCTTGTTCAAATATCTTCCCATTGCGGTTAACGGTTACCAGCAGGTCGGTGGAGAGCGCGTTTACGCAGGATACACCCACACCGTGCAGACCACCGGAAACCTTGTACGTGTCTTTATCGAATTTACCGCCGGCGTGCAGCACCGTCATTACTACTTCCAGCGCCGAACGTCCTTCTTTGTGGTGAAAATCCGTAGGAATACCGCGTCCGTTGTCGGATACAGTGATCGAGTTATCCTCGTTGATAGTTACAGAGATTTCATCGCAGTGGCCGGCAAGGGCTTCGTCGATGGAGTTATCTACAACCTCCCACACCAGGTGGTGCAGGCCCTTGATACCGATATCGCCGATGTACATGGCCGGACGTTTCCGAACGGCTTCGAGTCCTTCCAGTACCTGAATGCTATCTGCTGAATAATTGTTGGCTATTTGCTTTGTTCCTTCTACTTCACTCATGTGTGTTATACTGTAGATTTAGTAGGTAAAATTACCACTTTTATTTCGTTTATACTATACTTTTGGCAGCCATACTTGCTGCCCGGTTCCCGCTTTAGCAATGCTACAGCAATGGTACTTGTATAACCGTCTAAGTATAAACGCTTTTGGCCTGCTTTTAGTGCCTTTTACTGCCGGGCTCCTCCCTCTAAAACACAAAAAAGGCACCTGCCAATGCGGGCGCCTTTTTAGCTACATAAATTAGAAAGCCTAAGGATACATGTATGCTCAAAAACCCCAGATACCTATCTATAGCTTCTTTAAGGCAGCATTTAGCAGTACCTTATTCCAAGCGGGCCTTCACCTTTATCCGCGAAACCATTTTACGGTTAAAGTCATAATATTCCGGGCCGTACGGAGCGGTGTTGTCGAGCTCTTCTACACCAATAATTTCATACTTGCGGCCTTTGCCTGCCAGAAAGCTGAGCTTGGTTCTGGCATTCTGCAGCGCCTGCTCCATCATGGTTTCCTGCAGCTTTATTTTTTGCGACGGATTCAGGAAGGTACCCATTACGTTAATGCTGAAAGGAATATTGCGCCGGAGCAGGTCCTTGGCAATTTGGCCGTACAGGGTACTGTCCTCCACCGTCAGCATGTAGGTCACACTGGTCTGGTACATGTCAGGCTTTATCTTCTGCCCCATCTGCTCGGGCATGTAGTTGATAAAGATGTTTTCGTTTGTCTTTACCATATTGGGCACCTTGCGCTGCAGTGAATCGGCCCAGGTCACAAACTGGTCGCGCTTAGCTACCGGGCCATTGTAGGACAAGTTGAGCCGGTAACCTGCCTCGGGCATCTGTTGCTCATATTCGCCAATCACCTGCAGGTAATTTTCCCCGGCATCAGACTGACGCGTGGTGCAACTGCTGAACGCAGTAAGGCTGCAGGCTAAAGCCAACAGGACTAGTGTTCTTTCTTTCATAGTTTTAGCTTAAGTATAGGATACTTCTATATAGTGCTTCAATATCGAGAATCATGCCAAAGGAACAGGCAGCTGCGCTAAAATTTTCTGAAGCCTTGTATACCAAAGCAGTTCTTTTTTTCTGGAGATTTGCAGCTTAAATCCGTGCTGATGCGAACTTTCCTGCTGCTGCTTGTTTCGAACGTTTTTATGACCTTTGCCTGGTATGGGCATCTGCGTTTTAAAGAGGTCGCTCTCTGGAAAGCTATACTGGTGAGTTGGCTCATTGCCTTCTTCGAGTACTGCTTTCAGGTGCCGGCCAACCGCCTGGGTTATGGCCAGTTTTCCGCATTTGAGCTCAAGACCATGCAGGAGGTAATCACCCTGACTGTGTTCATTTGCTTTTCGGTGTTATACCTGCGCGAGGAACTGAGATGGAATTATATCGTTGGCTTTGTGCTGCTCCTGGCCGCGGTGTTCTTCGTGTTTAAAAAGTGGTGACCTTGGCCATTAACTGCTGCATCAACTTCTACTTTTCCATTCAACTGACAAGCAGCCCAACCGGCTTATACTTGTGCGCCTATACTATCTGCCTGGCGCTGCGTATCTGCCTGAAAGAAAACCCTGCCTGTGCTGACGCGTTACTTTATAGTAGCGAACAGAACGTATTAATCACACAAAAACACAGGAGAACAAACTATGGCTATGAACTTTGAAAACTATCTGAAGGATGCTAAAACGTGGCTACACGAACTCAGCGGCTTTCTGGGGATAGACGACGAACAAAAGACTGCCCGCATTTTCAGGGCTGTGCTTCATGCGCTACGCGACCGCATTCCAACTGGGGAAGCGATCCACTTCGGATCTCAGTTGCCCATCATTTGGAAAGGAATATATTACGATGGCTTTCACCTGCACGAGCCTATGCGTATCCGGCACGAAGATGAGTGGCTGGAGTTTATCCGGAGCAAAGATACCTACACTGGCGAGGCTGACTTCCCGACGCTGGACCATACGTACTACGCGTTTCAGGACGTGATGAAATTCCTGCGCAGCCACCTGTCAGCGGGGCAGTACAAGCAAATTACGCACGCTCTGCCTTCCGACGTGAACCTTCCGGCATAATTTTCTTTTTGCACCATATCCGAAAAGCCCGTTCTCAAGCGGGCTTTTTCTATGCGCAGTTGCTGGTCAGGGCAACAGCCTTTACGTTGGTAGCGCATGCCTTAGAGCTGGGTAGCTGCTCCTGACTTGGGTAACGAATTGATGAACTGGTTTTTGCCAGCGCTTTAGATAAGTATACGGTTGCTTTTGGCTGCTTTCTGCCCCTATACTTGCAGTTGCCAACCTGCGGCCATACCTTTGCAGCATGTGGCGCAGCAATGCTATCGGCCTGAGTATTCTGATCATCTACCTGATGACGACGTTCCGCTTTTTAGCTCCTGTCGTACATTATCAGCTCAACTATGAGCACATGGCCACCGTGCTCTGTGTAAACCGCGACAAGCCCATTGCTATGTGCCTGGGCAAATGCCAGCTGAAGAAAGAATTGCGTCAGTTGCACCCGCACGGCTCCGGCAAAGACGATCTGACGCTTCTGCTGCATGCCTTCCATGTAACAGAAGCTCTTCCGAACGCCGCCTTCGCTCTTTCCGCATCTTTTTACCCAGAGTCGCAGGCGCCGCAGGGTAGGTATACTTACCTGCTGCTATGCGTATCGCTGCCCCCCACCTACCATCCGCCACAAGTATAACGCTTTCCGATGTTGCTGCAATACAGGCAGCAACCTTTATACTTATACATTAACATCCCGAATTTAAAAGCGGATAATAACCTCATGAAAAGACTTTTCATAGTGCTGGCACTGCCCTGTGCGTTGCTGGCAAGCTGCAATAAAGGCCCTACTGTGCAGGAACAAAAGGCAGCCTTACAGGACCAGGTGATGGCGACGCACGACGAAGCCATGAACAAAATGGGCGACATTTACCACCTGCGCCGCGACATCCGGAGCTTGCGCGATTCGCTGGTAGCACAGCAGACCGACACTACCCGTTTACAACTATTGCAATTGCACCTGCAGCTCCTGGGCAAAGCCGACGAAGCCATGATGAATTGGATGCACCAGTATCATGCGCCCGATAGCCTGGCCAATGAGCAAGCCATCGATTACCTGAAGCAGGAGCAGGAAAAGATCAATAAAGTAAATGCAAAAATGGACAGCACCATTGCGGCTGCCCGGCAAACTTATAACACATATGAACAGAAAAAATAAGAAGTATAATCACGCCGTATTTTTCCCAATGCTGGCTTTAAGCGCTTTGCTGCTCTACGGCTGCAATGGCAATAGCAGCAACGAAGCCCGCAAACTGCCTATACTTGGTGAACGCGATGTGGTGGAGCACCAGGTAAATGGCAAAACAGTAGAAGATACCGCGTACCTGGCTATTCCGCCTTTTGCTTTTGTAGACCAGGACAGCCAGGTAGTGACTAATAAGACCTTCGACAACAAAGTATATGTGACGGATTTTTTCTTCACTACCTGCCCCAGCATCTGCCCGAAAATGAAAACGCAAATGCTACGCGTATACGATAAATTTAAGACCAACCCCAATGTGCTGCTCCTCTCCCATACGATTGACCCGGAACACGACTCCGTGGCTGTTCTGAAAGATTTTTCGGAGCGGCTGGGTGTAAAAGCTGACAAGTGGCATTTTGTAACCGGCAACAAAGACAGCATTTATGCTATTGCCGAGAAATACCTGGTACCCGTGCAGCAAACCAAAGGTGCGAACGGGGGGTACATACATGGCGGCCATTTTATGTTGATAGATGGCAACCGCCACATACGCGGTGTATACGACGGCACCGATCCGCTGGAAGTAGACCAGCTAATGACAGACATTCCAGTATTGCTGAACGAGGAACAGCAGCATGCGAAAAAGTAGGATAATAGCGGTGGTGACGGGCCTTGCGGCCCTCACCACCCTTACCCAATGTTTTACAGAGCAGCAGAACGAAGGGCAGCGGGTGTATGCGGCCAACTGCGCCAGTTGCCACATGGACGACGGCAGCGGCTTGCGCGGTGTTATTCCGCCGCTTGCCAAAGCGGATTACCTTGCCTCGCACCGCAAGCAGCTTCCCTGTTTGGTGCGGCAGGGCATGAACGGGGAGGTTACGGTAAACGGGGTTAGCTACAACCGCCCCATGCCGCCTATGAATAAGCTGCGCGATGACGAGATCGCCAACCTGCTCAACTACATCCAAACGAACTTTGGCAATAAGAACGAGCGCTATACTATGCAGGAAGTAAAAGATTACCTGGAGTTCTGCCCCAGGCGCTAAGCTCGTTTAAAGGCGTGGCAGGCCTTCCAGCACATCTTCCAGCCGGTAGGCAGGGTCGGCATTGTACCAGTCGCGGATCAGGCGGAAAGAGATAGACACCTGCGGCGGGGGCAGAAAGGTGCCTTCCCGTAGTCCGTCTGCAATGGCATCGCGCGTAAACCAGCGCGCGTCTTCCATTTCTGCATAGTTCACCTCTAAGTCGCGGGTGCTGGCTGTAGCCATAAAGCCTACCATAACAGAAGCCGGAAAGGGCCAAGGCTGTGAGGAGTGATACGTTATACTTGCCAGTTGCACGCCTGTTTCCTCCTTTGCCTCCCGGGCTACTGCCTGCTCCAGTGTTTCGCCGGGCTCCAGAAAGCCTGCCAGGGTGGCGTAGCGGTACTTTGGCCACGCCGCCTGGCGCCCCAGCAGGCAGGCATTGCCTTCCGAAATAAGCATGATCACGGCTGTATCGGTGCGGGGAAAATGGTGCAGGCCACAACTTTCGTTCGTACATTGGCGCATGTGGCCGGCCTCCATACTAACCGTCAGGCTGCCACAGTTGGGGCAATACAGGTGGCGCAGATTCCAATGCAGCAACGCCCGGGCATGGGCAAGTATAGCACTCTCTTCCGGAGGTAATTGCAAAGCCACGTCTTTCAGGTCTTTGAACACGAAGGGGGACTGCAGGTATTTTGTCAGTTCCTCCGCCTGCTCTTCAAAGCCTAGCACAAAATAGGGTACTTCTCCCTCTAACCCCAGAAACACCCGCGCCATGGGCTCCAGTGCTTCAGCCTCTTTCCAGGACAGAGACACGGGCTGTAGCTGGCCATCCTCCAGTTCCCGGAGCAGGTGCAGGTTGTTGTGCAGCAATAGAAATTGCGCCTGCGGATGCTTCCGGAGAAGCTCTAGTTGCGCCCTATTCGTACGTAAGTCAAAGCGGCGGTCCAGCGGGTTATGAGAGAAGTAGTTCATCTTTTCCATCGTCTTATTAAGGGCCGAAACTTAGTACATTTCTTTCAATTTACCAGTTAGCTGCAGCGAAGCTCTCCTTTAACTGGCCAATTGGGCAATATTAACTGGTGATAGAGGGTGGAGACATTGTGCATTAAGGCAATACCGTTGTGATGACAGAGGGGATCTTCAAGAAAAACAAAGCATTTGAGAAAGAGAAAATACAGATTTTTATCTTAGTCATATTCCTTTCAATAGGCATACCCCACTCAAACAACTACTGAGTTTTATGTAGCATGTACATTGGAGTACAAACACCCATTGTTTCACTAATTTGTATGGAAATAAAACAGCCACTTAACGATTTATACTCGTAAGTGGCTGTTTATCAAGTGGGCCCACCTGGAATCGAACCAGGCACCTACTGATTATGAGTCAGTTGCTCTAACCGAATGAGCTATAGGCCCGGCCCGTAGAAAGCTAAAGAAACCCGCTTTCTTTGATTTGGGAGTGCAATTCTACATATTTGCATTCAATATTTCAAACAGAAACGCAGAATTTTTCGTGAATTTAGCTTCCATTAAAAATATCATCTTTGACCTCGGCGGGGTTATCATCAATATAGATTATAACAAAAGTATTCAGGAGCTACAGAAGCTTTGCCAGGACAGCTGCAACATTGCGTTCAGCCAGGCAGAACAGTCGCACCTGTTTGATCTGTTTGAGACAGGCGTCAGCTCGCCCGCAGTTTTCCGGAATAACCTGCGGGACACCTATCATATAAATGCAAGTGACGAGGAAATTGACGCGGCCTGGAATGCCATGCTGCTGGACATTCCGCAGGAGCGCCTTGACCTGCTGCTGGAGCTGGGTAAAAAGTACCGCATCTTCCTGCTTAGCAATACCAACGCCATCCATCTGAAACGCTTTAACGAAATGGTGGCCCACAGCTTTACCATCCCCAGCCTGGATGCCTTATTTGAGCAAAGTTACTACTCGCACCTGATTGGCAAGCGAAAGCCGGATGCCGATGTGTTCGAAATCATTATAGCCCAGCACCATCTAAACAAACAGGAAACACTTTTTATAGATGACAGCATGCAGCACATTGTCAGTGCTGAGAAGATAGGCCTGCAAACGCTGCACCTGCAGCCGCCATTAACGATCAACCAGGTATTTCAGGATGAGGTGGCGTAAACTATGGCAGGCGTACGGCCTGCATCTGCTGCTGTTCTGTATTACGCTTGTAACGACCACCATTTCCGGGGCAGAGTGGGAAAAAGGCAAGCTGCTGTTTCTGGACCAGTATGGCCTGAACTGGTCAGGTACCTTGTCGTGGGATGAACTGCTGGCCGGTCTCTATTTCTCTCTCCCTTTCCTGGGCGTGCTGACTGTACATGAGTTTGGGCACTACTTCACAGCTAGGCACTACCGCACCCAGGTCACACTACCTTACTATATCCCGCTGTGGTTCGGCATCACCTCTTCCATTGGTACAATGGGAGCTTTTATACGCATAAAAAGTCGCATTCTATCACGGCAGCAGTTTTTTGATATTGGTATTGCCGGGCCGCTGGCTGGTTTTGTGGTGGCCGTACCGCTGCTGTTTTATGCTTTTACACACCTGCCGGAGCCGACCTACATTTTTTCCATACATCCCGAGTACAAGCAGTATGGCCTGGACTATGCGCAGCATGTATACAACACACCCGGCAGTTTTGCCTTAGGTACGAACCTGCTGTTTATGTTTTTCGAGCGTTTTGTAGCTGATCCTGCCCTGGTACCCACTCACTACGAGATCATGCATTACCCGCTTGTTTTTGCTGGTTTCCTAGCGCTATTTTTTACGGCCCTAAACCTGCTCCCGATCGGGCAACTGGATGGTGGCCATATCCTCTACGGCTTGTTGGGACATGAGCGGTTTAACCGCCTTTCACCTGTCTTTTATACTTGCTTTATACTTTACGCCGGTTTAGGAGTTATTTCGCCCTATAACGCCCCGCTCTGGTCGGAGGAGTTCCTGGTGCTTTTAGCTCCTTTTGCATATTGGGCTTACCGCAAATTGCTCCATAGCAAGCGCTATGGCTTGGGTGCAACTGCTGCCATGCTGCTGTTGCAGTACAGCTTTGCCACAATCTTTCCGGAAGCAGAAGCTTATATCTGGCTGTGGCCGTTTTATGTTTTATACCTGGTATTTGTGCTGCAGCCAGCATCGCCTACCATCCGGTTCAATTTATACCTGGCAGGTGCTGTATTAACAGTACAGGTACTTATCTGCCTTGCTTTTCCACAGGCAGACGGGTATACGGGGTGGCTTGTGTTCGGCTTGTTGCTTTCGCGTCTCATGGGCATTTTCCATCCGTCCAGCCTGGTAGAAGAGCCAATTACGCCTGCCCGTCGCATATTGGGTATTCTGGCCTTTATCATTTTTATACTTTGTTTTTGCCCTTCACCCTTTATCCTGGGTTAAAAGTCAGGGCTGTTTTGCCTATGGGTGTATCTAAGTTTAAAATTGTTACAGGAGAAGCAAGTATGGAGGAGATAGTACAGCTTATAAATAGCGGTAGACAAATGCCATTTGCGCGGTATATTTTGTAGCGTTTTACAATGTCTTAATTTATACTATAAACTGTCAGACTGAAGGCTTTTCTAATTTATACTTGCGGAGCCATACTTGTATCACTTCCGCAAAACACTTTATCATTTGATTATATAAGTTCAATCAGCTTTCCACGCAAACAAAAGGCCCGTGCCACAGGTTGTCTGTAAAACTGATTATGGAAGGGAAAAACATTCTAGTTGTCGGCGGCACCTCCGGCATCGGCCTGCAAACGGCAAAACTGTTACAGCAAAGCGGGGCAAACGTATACGTGGCCTCCCGCAATAAGCCGCCAGAAGTAGCGGCGCCGGGGTTGCAGCATCTGACGCTGGATGTGCTGGGGTTTGACGGCAGCTTTGCCAACCAGCTCCCCTCCACCCTGCACGGACTGGTATACTGCCCCGGAAGTATAAAGTTGAAGCCCTTCGAACGGATCAAACCGGAAGATTTTCGGGCAGACCTGGAGCTGAACGTACTGGGAGCGGTGCAGGTGATCCAGACGGTGCTACCGCAGCTGAAAAAGCAAGGTGCCAGTGTGGTGCTCTTCAGCACAGTAGCAGCCAAAGTAGGTATGCCCTATCATGCATCCATTGCCACAGCCAAAGCGGGCCTGCAGGGGCTAACAATATCTTTGGCCGCCGAGTATGCCGCTGCCGGTATTCGCTTTAACGCCATCGCCCCTTCCCTTACCGATACGCCGCTCGCTGGCTCGCTGCTGAGCACTCCGGAGAAAGCTGAGGCCGCTGCCAAACGTCACCCGCTGGCGCGCGTAGGCCAGCCGCAGGACATGGCTGCCGCGGCCGCTTTCCTGCTCTCAGACGATGCCAGCTGGATGACCGGCCAAATCCTGCATATCGACGGCGGCATGAGCACCGTAAAACTGCTCTAGGGCCCATGCCTCTGAACAACAAAGGCGAAGCACCACCTCATCCGTAATTTTAATTCGTAAGTCCACCAATGCTTCTTTTCTGGTTTCGCCGCGACCTGCGGCTGCACGACAATACCGGCTTGTACCACGCTCTGGCCAGCGGTAAACGGGTGCTCCCCCTTTTTATATTCGACAGCGACATTTTAGATCAGCTCAACGATCGCAGCGATGCGCGCGTCACGTTCATCCACGATACCGTATTGGAACTGCATCGGCAGCTGGAGGCACAAGGCAGCACACTACTCGTAAAGCAGGGCAAGCCGCTGCAGGTGATTCGGGAGTTGCTGGAGGCGCATGAAGTGGAGGGCATCTATGCCAACCGCGACTACGAGCCCTATGCCCGCGAGCGGGACGCGCAGGTACAGGAGTTGCTTCAGGAAAAGGGACTGACGCTACAACTGTATAAAGACCAGGTGATCTTTGAGCAGATGGAGATCCTGACGCAGAGCGGCACACCCTACAAAGTATACACACCTTACAAAAACGCCTGGAAGAAAGCCTTTACGCCAGAAATGGCAAGCTCCTACTCCACTGAAAAGCACATTGACCACTTGCTCCAGCATGCGGCCACGAGCGTACCCTCGCTTCAGGAACTGGGTTTTGAGAGCGCAACCATCCCTGTTCCGGAAGCAAATCTGGCTGCAAAAACGCTCCAGCAGTACGACAGCACCCGCAACCTGCCTGCTCTGGATGCTACTTCGCGGCTGAGCCCGCACCTGCGCTTTGGCACAGTGAGTGTGCGGCAAGCAGTGCAAATCGCCCTGCAGCACAACGACACCTGGCTGCAGGAGCTCATCTGGCGGGAGTTTTTCATGCAGCTGCTCTTCCACTTCCCCGTGTCGGCGCAGGAGAGCTTTGCCCCTAAGTTCCGCCGTATCGCGTGGCGCAATAATGAGGCGGAATTTCAGCAGTGGTGCGAAGGCAAAACAGGCTTTCCGCTGGTTGATGCGGGCATGCGGGAGCTAAACGCCACGGGCTTTATGCACAACCGGGTGCGCATGGTAGTGGCCAGCTTTCTGTGCAAAGACCTGCTCATTGACTGGCGCTGGGGCGAAGCTTACTTTGCCGAAAAGCTGCTGGATTACGAGCAGGCCAGCAATATAGGTAACTGGCAGTGGGCTGCCGGCACCGGGGCCGACGCGCAACCCTGGTTCCGAATCTTTAACCCCGAGAGCCAGGTAAAAAAGTTCGATAAGGATTATACCTACATCAGACGCTGGGTACCCGAGTATGGCACGCCAGCTTACCCCAAGCCGATGGTAGACCATACCGCCGCCCGCAACCGCGCACTGGAAGTATACAAGCAAGGCATCGCGCTGGCAGAAAGCAGCTAGTGTGCCCGGCATAATTTATTTGAGTATAGCCACAAGCAGCGGGTGATGCTGTATCTTTGACCCATGTTTCCGCGACAGCTATACTTCCTTTTGCTACTTTCATGCCTGCTGCTGAGCGTCCCTCTGGCTGCTTCGGCACAGGTACAAACAGACACTACGGCCCTCCACAAAAAGCGGCTGCTGGTGCTGGGCACCAGCTTTGGCGTGGGTTATACCAGTATGCTGGTGTCTTTAAATCAGGCTTGGTACAGCGAACAGGAACGTACGGACTTCCATTTTTTCAATGACAATAACGAGTGGAAGCAGGTTGATAAGGTAGGGCATTTCTGGGGCGCTTTCCAGGAGAGCCGCGCCGGGGTAGATATGCTCCGCTGGGCAGGCGTACCGGAGAAAAAAGCGATCATCTATGGCGGGCTTCTGGGGCTGACGCTGCAAACGCCGGTAGAGGTGTTCGATGGCTTTCAGTCGGAGTATGGCGCTTCGTTGGGTGATATGGCAGCTAACGCGCTGGGCTCGGCTGCAGTTATCTCACAGGAGCTGGCCTGGCACGAGATCCGCATCCTGCCCAAGTATAGCTTCCACTCCACCCACTACGCCAGCATGCGGCCCAATGTGCTGGGCAGTAACCTGGCCGAGCAGGCTCTGAAAGACTACAACGGCCAAACCTACTGGTTCTCAGCCAATGTCGGCGCTTTTCTGAAGGAGGAGTGTAAGTACCCTGGCTGGCTGAATGTGGCTGTAGGCTACGGAGCCGAGGAGATGGTGTACAACAGCCCCGCCGGTAACCAGGCGCTAGGCCTGCATGCCTATCGCCAGTTCTATCTCAGCCCCGATCTGAACCTGCTATACTTTAAAGGCCGTAGCAAGCTCCTGAACACAGCCCTCTACGTGCTCAGCATTGTAAAAATACCCGCTCCTGCCCTAGAATATAACAGCAAAACCGGCTTTAAGTTACACCCGCTATACTTTTAAGCTGCCCCGTTTACTATAAAAGAACGTACCTTTGTATAGGCTGTACTTGCGGAGCACTAGCACAAGGGGAGTTAAGTATAGCCGATGAACGAACAACGACTAACGAACAACAAGACTATGAACGTAGGAGACCGCGTGCGCCTGATGTCAGGCCGTGAAGAAGGCATCATCACCCGTATATTAGATAATGGCATCGTAGAGGTGGCTATCGATAATGATTTTACCATACCTGTGGCGCGCCGCGAGGTGGTCGTGATCGCGGCCGAGGAGCAGAAGTTTATGAGCAGCAGCGAGGAGCCTGCCCCTGTAAAGCGCAGGGAAGCGCCCGCCCCCGTGCTGGCCACACAGGGCATTTACCTGGCCCTGGTGCACCAGTCGGAGGAGCTGCTGGCGGCCACCATCGTGAACAACACAGATTTTGATGTGCTGTTTACCAGCGGCGAGGAGCGCGAGAAAGGCTACCGCGGCCTGCAGAACGACAAACTGAACCCCAAAGCCACCCGCGTGATCGCCCATTACCACCTGAAGGACTTTGAAAAGTGGCCGGGCCTGCTCATCCAGTTCATTGCGCACCGCAACGGCGGCACCACCTTGTTTGAGCCAGTTACCAAGCGCGTGCAGTTCCGGGCCAACTCTTTTTACAAGAGCAAGAAAACAGCGCCGGTGCTTAACAAAGAGGCTTACCTGTTCCAGCTCGACCAAAAGCCTGTAGCCGTAGACACCGACAAGATACGGGAGCAGCTGGTGGAGGCAACCGAGCAGAGCGAAACCTTTAAGCTGGCGGCACCGGAACATGAAATAGACCTGCACATCGACAAGCTGGTGGACGACCACAGCGGCATGAGCAACAGCGCAATGCTTAAGCTGCAAATCGATACCTTTGAGGACGCCCTGCACCGCGCTATGGCCGCCAACATGCACGAGATCATTTTCATCCACGGCACCGGAAACGGCGTGCTGCGCAAGGAGATCCAGAAAATACTGAGCCGCACCCCCGGCATCCGCTTTTTCGAAGACGCCAAAAAAGAGAAGTTCGGCTACGGTGCTACGCTCGTAAGACTTAGGTAAGCTTTTATAGTTAGAAGGTTAGAAAGCCAAGAGTTAGAAAATTGTTGAGTAGCATAAGACTGCTCTATTAGCCTGGTCTAAAAGATCAAACCTACATACCCGCAGGAGCAGCTAACAATTAACAATTTAAGCATTCAACAATTAATCCTACCTTTACAGCGGAAAAAGAAAAACAGCAAGCCGTCTTATCGCTGCTCCTTTTGGGAGGAGAGGAAAGTCCGGGCAACGCAGAGCATCCTACTTCCTAACGGGAAGGGTTCCGGGCAACCGGAATACAGCCAGTGCCACAGAAAATAACCGCCTCCTGCAAAAGAGGTAAGGGTGAAAAGGTGCGGTAAGAGCGCACCAGCGGCTGGGTGACCAGTCCGGCTGGGTAAACCTTAGGAGTTGAAAGACCAAATAGGCTGACAGTGCCTCGCCTTGTGCGAGGCTAAGGGCTGCTCGTCCGATGTCAGTGGGTAGGTCGATGGAGCCTGCGTGCGAGTGCAGGCCTAGATAAATGATAAGACGTCGTGCCTTCGGGCAGGGCGACAGAACCCGGCTTACAGGCTTGCTGCTCTTTTTCTTTTTTCTTCCCCTCCTTATACCTATACTTCAGAAAGTATAACTGTAAAGCTAATGCAGAGCACCTTTTTCTAGCAATAGTTTATACTAGTAAGCACTTTGATTACTTAACATAATTATTCAACTTAAAACAGCAGCAAGAGTATTCGGAACTCGCAGCTTCTCACCTTATCTTTGCCCCACAGAAAAGACATTCATGCGAGACCTTACTTTATACGACCCATTCGAAAAGATGCAGTTTACCGATGCGCATTGTTTCTTATGTGGCATCACCATTACACCTACGCAGCGAACACCGGTTTTCGGAGAGTGGCTGCAACACAAGTATAACCTGGCAGCTAAAGAACTGCTCCTGCTGGATAAAAGTGTGACAACCTACAAAGCGCTGACCATCCCCTGCTGCAACCATTGTCATTTAGATCATATTATTCCCTTGGAACAGGAAGTAGCCGCCGCTGCCGAAAAGGGACTGCAGGGTTTACAGGCCTTACCGCCCAAGCGCCTCTTCCAGTGGATCTGCAAGATGTATTATGGTATCCTAATTACAGAGTTGATCAAGGAGATGAACCCCATGATTGCCCCGCAGTACCCGCTCAGCGAAGAACCGAAAATGCTGGGTAAGTTCCGGGAGCTGTTTAAAGTACTGCAATCGCTACGAGTCCCCATCAAGTTTGCCGACTTCCTGCCTTGTTCTTTATTCCTGCTCGAGGTTGCTCCTGAAGAAGATTCTGTGCCCTTTGAATACCAGGATGAGCTACGGACAATGGTTTTCAGCATTAAACTAGGCGCAACAGCAGTTATATGTACCCTCTTGGATAATAGCATTATCTATAAAGCCTTAGGCAAGCTACAAAGGGTAACAGAAGGAAAGGTGCTGCATCCGGTGCAATTGGCAGAGTTTAAGGCGTGCGTATTTTATGCTGCTTACATTTTTAACGTGGTACCAGAATATTTTATCCGCCCAGCCAGTCCCGAAGAAGATCACATCACCTATGACACGCTGATTGATGATGTCACCAGCGCTATTTTTAATCCTTGGGAGGTGCTGGCCTATGCACACATGCTGGAGGAAATGCTTAAGCCCTGGAGCATCCGGGAACAGGACATTCTGAAAGATCCGCAGCAGCCACTCAGCTTTCTCATAGATAAACAGCAACAGTTCAGAAACATCCTCCACTTCGAAAAGAGCCTATACGTGTAAAGCAACAGCGCTCCGGTACTAAGAACCGGAGCGCTGTTGCTTTACACGTATAGATAACCTGCGTTTATTCAATCACAAAGCTGACACTCACATTTGACGTAACCATCACTTCACCGCCGGCAATGGAAGGCCCGCTCATGTCACTTGACGCCGACTCCATCATTACTTTAGCATACATTGGTCTGGGTCCACCGTCGTTATAACCTGCTTCGTTAATAGTATAGACCCGTCCAAGCTTTGCTCCTAATTCTGAAGTAAGTGCCGTAGCTTTCCGTTTCGCATCGTTTACCGCACGCTTGCGGGCTTCTGCTTTATACTTCTCTAAGTCAGCTACCTGGAAAGAAATACCATCTACCCGATTCACGCCTTCTGCATATAAACCTGCTAAAATCTGGTCGAACTTGTCCAGCTTTTTCACCAGTACAGTCATACTTTTCTGTGCCATGTAAAAGTCCGGAGATGTTTTGCCATACGCATCGCCATTGTAGATGGGTTGTACATTTACATACGAGGTCTGAATATGACGCGCTTCCACGCCCTGCTTCTTTAGGTAATTGATGATAGCAGCAGCTTTGGCATCAGTTTGCTTCCGGGCCTGATCAAGGCTTTTATCGCGCATTTCCACTCCAAAGTTGAGCAGAACCTCATCAGGCTGCACTTTTACTTCTCCAACACCATTCACATTTACCAAAGGCGGCATTTGCTGCTGTTGCGCCCGGGTCTGCAGGACACCAAACAGTAACAAGAAAAGGATAATCCATTTTGTTTTTTTCATGGTCTTATAGTATAAATAAGGGGTAAGTAAGCTCTTCCGCTTTCCACAAAAGCATAGCTTGTTTCTATATAGGTCAGTCTTAATCAAATGTCATACCAAGATACAAACTTTTAGAGGTAGTCATAAAAAAAGCCCCTGGCTTTTAGGCCAGAGGCTTTTTTATACTTCATGTGCAAGTTTACGATGCTTCTGCATATTCAAATTCACCGTCGTGGGCACTATAGCGGGCCAGAAGCACTGCACCTATCGTTAAAGCGCCTGCCGCTACAATCAATTGCGTAGTTGTAAAACGTTTAGTGGCTCTTAAAATAATAGTACCTACATCCTGCATGAGTTCCGGCAATTTTTCGTGGCGGCCCTGAAATACGTGTAGCGCCGATTCAACTGTGCGGGACATGTCATGCGGCTGTAGTAAGGAAAGCACCCCCTCCTGTCCGGAAGACGACTTTTGATCCTGCTGCCCTTTGTTGCTGTTCGAATTATTCTGATTTTGTGCTGTATTGTTTTCCATAGTCCTAAAATTGTTCAAAATTTAAAATCCATTTTTTATACGCAGAACCCTATGGCAAAGTCTATTTTTAAGCCATTAAGGTTCCGCCTTGTTGCCTGATCATCTCCGTTATCCGCTGCTCAAGGCTGTCTGCCGACAACATCATACTGGCAGGAAATCCTACTTTCAACTCCTCAATCAAAAGTGTTTCAGCATCAGAATCATAGGCATATATGCCTGAAACCCCTTTCTCGCTGAAATTACCTTGATTTCCTGGTAGGCTAAGACCCATCTGTTTCAGTTTATCCTTAAATGAGTTAAAATATTCCGGCTTAATGCCGGCAAATTGTAAGCGTCTGGCCATTTGTGGCTATTTTTGTAGATGATACATGTGTTTGTTTTAACGAAAATAAGCTCTAATTGTTAAAAACTGTGCAAAATTAAGCTGTTAATACTTTTTCTAATTGAAAGTCAATGTGCGCCTGTCGCTGTTTAAAAATTTCTGCAACAGCTATTGGAAACAAGAAATCACCCTTTATCTTTGCACCATCAAAACCGAAAGATGGTCCGTTCGTCTAGGGGTTAGGACACCAGATTTTCATTCTGGTAACAGGGGTTCGATTCCCCTACGGACTACACGAAAGGCCTTCAGCGTTAGCTGGAGGCCTTTTACTTTTATAGTAGGTTTCAGACTGGTCACTTTATCGTAGTTAAACTAGGTGATTTGACCATGGGGAATGAGAGACTGGAGGCTAGGTAAGTCAGCAGTACTATACAGTAAAAAAAGGAAGCTCGATTCCCCCTTACCTTTTCTCTGAGAGTCTGGGCAGTACCTAATGCTATCACCGTGGATAAGCAAGTGTAAGACAAAAGGCAAGACGAGGGAGAAAGAAGGTCGCTCACTTTAACCACTCATGCTATGGAACAGATGACAAGACAGTGCGTGGGCATTGACATCGCCAAAAAGAGCTTCACCGCCCGCGTTTGCAAACTCTCCTCTAACTCCAGCCTGTGCTTCTCCCGGGTGGCAACCTTTGACAACAGCACCAGGGGCTTCAAACAACTGCTTAAGTAGTCGCGTAAGCAGGTTACTCCTGCCTTGCCGGTGAGTTTTGTGATGGAGGCCACAGGTATTAACTATTAGCCCCTGGCCTATCACCTGCACAAGCTCAAACAGTCAGTCTCGGTTGTGCTTCCCAACAAGGTCAAGCACTTCGGCAAGAGCCTCAACGTCAAAAGCAAAACGGACCGCATCCACGCTAGAGTCATCGCCCAGCTGGGGGCTGAGCGCCAGCTGCCTGCCTGGCAACTACTGGCCCCTGTTTTCAAGGCACTACGGGAGCTGACCAGGCACTGCACAGACCTTAAGCAAGAGCGGACGGTGCTGCTCAACAGGCTTAGCGCCCTGCTCTCTGCGCATGAGCCGCAGGCCTTTGTCATCAAGTCCCACAGGGAGGTGATAAAGAAGTTTGACACCGAGATTGCCAAATGCGAGGCCAGGATAAAGGCCGTGCTCCAAAAGGAGGAATGGCTGCAGGAGCAGGTAAGCAGGCTTCTTACCATACAAGGAAAAGGACTTTGAGCCTGGCCATTGTCCTGGCCGAGACGCAGGGTTTTACCCTCATAACTAATGCCAAACAGCTGACCAGCTACGCCGGCTTCGATGTGGTGGAAAGGGAGTCTGGCACCAGCGTCAGGGGCAAGACCAGGATATCCAAGAAGGGCAACGGCAGGATTTGGGCGGCCCTTTACTTCCCGGCCCTGGTGGCCAGCCGGTACAACGCTGCCCTGCGGACTGTTTACCAGCGCATCAACTTTGGGAAAGAGAGCAAGAAGGTGGGCGTGGTGAGCCTGCAACGCAAACTGCTGCTGCTCATCTACTCGATGTGGAAAAACGGAACAGTATTTCAAGACAAACCCTCAGCTTCCGGAGATCAGGAGAGAAAGCCTCTCCTTCATTACAAAGACGGAGTCCTTGAAAACAAAGTAGGCAGATCCACAGACCTGCTTACACTGAATGAGCTTCCGTCCGATCTCTCGAGTGAAACTCTCCTTCGTCAATAGAATAGACGGAAGATTTTCCTCAAGTTTACTTGATTTATAAAACAGTACTTTTTTTATGCGCTTCGGACACCAAATTCCGAAATCTTTCTCGCGTCACCTGCTTATGTGCTTTTAAGGGGGTATAGCCGCCCCATACTTTGCGCCACCGGATCCTGTTGCAGTTTCGTGAGATAGAAAAATGAGTAGCACTAAGAGCAAGGGCTATTAAAGATAATCACTAGCCCCGTCACTTTATTCTGCCGTTTTACGTGAATAGGTTGTCAACCTATATGAGGACTAGACACCTGGCACTTCATCTCTGCTTTACTCTTCGAGACACACCTTTCAAGCCCAACGCCATTAGCACAAATTACCTATACGCTACGAAACAGTAAAACAGAAGCAATTGCGAAAGTGGTGGAAATTAACTTAATTTAAATAGCTGTGCCTGTTAACCCAAATACCTATGAATGAGCGGTTATACTTTCTGATCTCTATTCTATGCGCGTTGCAGGGCACATTGCTCTCGCTTATATTTTTCCGGAAAGGAAGAAACCATCCGGCCAGTCAGATGCTTGGGGTTTACCTGTTTATCTTCTCAGTAGGAATGCTCGAGAATTTCCTTACCGAAAATGTGACGGGCAGCACGGGCAAACTTCTTTTTAGCTTTCTGGGCTTTTCCAACTTCCTATATGGCCCCCTACTATACCTCTTTGTATATTTCCTCACCGTTCAGCAGCCTGTTTTCAAGGCAAGGCAAACGCTTCATTTTATTCCTTTCGCTACCTTCTTTCTTGCAGATACTATATTAGTCTTAGTTTCGGGGCAAAGCCTGCGAAAGGATTTTCCGGTTTTTGAACTGGTATTGTTTGAAGTGCTGGTCATCCAGCTGCTGACCTACAATGTGCTGGCTTTCCGCAAACTTTATCACCACCGACTGGCGATCCTACAAATCCACTCGTCCTTGGAAGCGAAAGACCTGCGATGGCTGATGTTCCTGGTTACGCTGCTGACAGGAATCTATTTTTTGTCGTTCGGCATTACACATCTGGTTATTTTTGGTATGGAAGGTGCCGGTGAATACTACATCCTGGTACAGGCGCTGATCACAGTCTCTGTTTACTTGATGAGTTACCGGGTACTGTTTCAACCTGCTCTTTTTATACTTCCCAGATCTGCCTCTGCCCTGGAAGCTTTACCGGAATCAATTGCAGGTCTGCCTGCAGCAAAAGGTACGGAGAAATACCAGCGCTCCGGGTTAAAGAGCAGCCAGGCCGAAACCTATGCCAGCCTTTTGCAAAAGTATATGGAAACTGAAAAGCCATACCTCGACCCGGAGTTGACTATTCATGCCTTAGCCGAAAAATTAAGCATCTCACGCAATCACCTTACCGAAGTTATCAATGAAACGCTAGGCCAAAATTTCTATGAATTTGTAAATGCCTACCGGGTAGAAGAAGTAAAGCGCCTGCTGGCAGATGCCCGCTTTGCCCACCTTAATTTAGCAGCGCTTGGTAACGAAGCTGGTTTTAAATCTAAAACTGCCTTCAACAGCAATTTCAAAAAGTTCACCGGGGTCACGCCAAGTAAATGGAAAGCCAGTAGCAATCATAGCTCTGAAATTCGGCTTAAAGAAGTGCTATCGTAGCGGACAGAACAGCTTTTGGTTGGTTAGCAACAGCCTTTCCTGCGTCTGAACGGTATACTTGTGTAGTAAAAACACCAGGTGTATGTTTAAAACTGCTTCGTTACTTTTCAGCTTTTTCCTATTTACACTAACTGTATCGGCCCAGGAAGAAATAGGTCTCAACCCTCCGTCTATAGAGTGGCGGCAAATTGATGCGCCTGCCGGAAGGGTAATCTTCCCAAAAGGATTAGATTCCCTGGCCTTCCGTGCTGCAGGTATTATGGCCTGGCAGCAGCGACACGACAGCAGCCTGGTAGGCACCGGACGGACGAAACGCATCCCTACCATCCTGCAAAACCAGTCTGCTATGCCTGCCGGCTTTTCCACACCTGCGCCATGGCGAAACGAGTTTTATATAACGCCCCCACAGAACCTCTTTGCAGGTCCCACGCTCTGGCTAACCTACCTTACCACCCACGAATACCGCCACAGTCAGCAGTTTCATATGGCAAACCAAGGCGTAGCGCTTCCCTTTAAGATACTGTTGGGGCAGACAGGGTGGGCTGCTGAATGCGTTGGTAAACCAGCCTCTGTGGTTCCGGGAGGGAGATGCCGTGGTAACCGAAACTGCTTTAACAAACGCCGGGCGGGGGCGAGTGCCCAGTTTTCATATGGAAACCCGCGCGCTGCTCTTATCCGGTTACCGGTATAGTTATGAGAAGTTTAATTACCCTTCCTCCTTCAAAGATTTCGTACCGAACCCTTACCGCATCGGCTATTACATGACAAGTAAAGCCCGCCGGGATTATGGCAATAACATTTGGCATGATGTACTTTACGAAACGCACCACAGCCTTCCGGTTTATGCTTTTACCCGCAGCTTAAAAAAGTATACCGGACTCAGTACCGAAATGCTGTACCAGGCAACCATTCAGGAATTGGACAGCCTTTGGCAACAAACAGATAAAAGTACAACGCTTACGCCTGCCAACTTCATCACCAAATCCGGCAGAACAAACTATACCAACTACCGCTTCCCGCATTATCTGCCAGACGGATCCGTCATAGCCCTGAAAGATGCCCTGGACGAGATCAGAACGTTTTACAGAATCTCTCCCGGAGGGGAAGAGGAAGCCTTGTTTCCCTATGGCGTTTATACCGAAGATCACCTCATGTTTTCGGGTGCGGGCGAATTTATAACTTGGGCAGAGGCTGCCTACGATGAGCGGTGGGTAAACCAGGATTACTCCATCATCAAGACCTACAACACCCGTACCGGCGAAACAAAAAAACTTACCTCTAAAACCCGCTACTTCGCTCCCGCCCCCTCTCCTGACGCAAGTAAAATCGCAGCGGTGCACGTAGATAAGTTTGGTCACAATTCTTTAGTCATACTTGATTCCGGAACAGGAGAACTACTGCGGGAATGGCCTATAGCGGATGGTACACAACTGGCGCAGCCGCGCTGGGGTGAACAGGGAAATAGTATAATAGCCCTGGAGGTAACGGAGAAAGGAAACCGTATAACCGAGACAGACATCGAAACCGGTGCAACCAACGTTCTGCTGCCCTTCACGAATGTTCCTTTGTCGCGCCCCTTCGCCTTTGGCGAGTATGTATTCTTCTCCGGCGGCTACACAGGCATCAATAACATTTATGCCTACAACCGGACCACCGAGAAAGTATACCAGGTAACCTCCGTGCGGTTCGGGGCTTTTGACCCGACTGTTTCACCCGATGGTAAAAAGCTGCTCTACAGTAACTATACAGCCAGGGGATACCAGCTGGAAGAAACAGACCTAAACCCACAGCGGTGGGAGGAGTTGCCCGCTGATCAGGTTGCAGAACTCCCTTTCCTGGACCCATTACCCGCAGCGGAGAAGCAGAACCTTGCCGCCACTACTTTCCCCAGCGATTATCAAATTCGAAAATATCATGCCCTCACCGATGGCTTGTTCAATATTTATGGTTGGTTTCCTACCCTCGGCAACAACCAGTATGGCATCGACTTTTATACACGCAACCTGATGAGCACCCTGCGCGGCACAATAGGAGCCTTCTATAACACCAACGAAAATGCTTTAGGAGCAAAAGTTAACCTGGCCTATGCCGCGCTTTACCCCATTCTGGACCTGGAGTACGGCCTCCGGACGCGCCGAAAAGCCGAGACACGAGAAGCTAGTGAAGTGGTAATAAGGAACCAGGAATGGACAGAAAAGTATGTTTCAGGTGGAGTAAGATTTCCGTTCAGACTAACGCAGGGGAAGTACTTCACCAATCTGGAAATTGGTGGGGCGATTGCGCATTACAATGTGGCCTTCATTGATCCGCTCACTGAGGAGCAAACCACCAGAAAGCTGGGCTTCAATAGCTACCGGAGCGTAGTTACCTTTAGCCGGTTGCTGCAACGTGCGCGCCAGCAGGTGCAGCCCCGCTGGGGCCAGGTCGCCAGTCTCGAATACCAAAAAGCCTTTGATGAGGCACCGGAACGTATAGTTGCTGCCGGTGCCCTTTTCTTTCCCGGTTTCGCTCGTACGCATTCTTTAAACTTCCGCGGTGCCTGGAAAAAAGAGGCAGTACAGCAAACTTATCGCTTTCCAGATGATTTTGTAATGCCACGGGGTTACAGGCCTGACCCATTCAGAGAAATAGCAGTGGTTTCCGCGAACTATGAATTCCCTGTCTGGTACCCGGATATTTCATTAGGCCCTGTGGCTTTTCTCCAGCGTCTTCGCACAAATCTCTTCTTCGACTACTCAAAAGTTAAACTGGTAGAGCAGCAAGGCAAGTTAAACAGTACCGGTGCAGAATTGCTCATTGACTTGCGTTTCCTGCGTCTGTTCTCCAGTACGCTGGTTTTCCGGTATAACTATACCTTTAATGATGATTTAGCAGAAACCACTCCCTTTCAGTTTCTCGTAGCCCGCTTCGAATTGGCAAATTGATTCATGTTCTACACCTTTTCAAAAACAGGCCAAAAGCTGAAAGTAAAAATGCTTGTAGCTGTCTTTAGTTGAAACTGAAGCCACGCTGCACCAACGTACATGCTTACCTGATGAAGGACTTCTTTGAGATGTGCGAGCAGGGTATGAAAGCATTCCTGCTCCACGCCCACCCGTGTGGCAGGAAGTTGAATAACGCGTCTTCAAACTTGAACATGAAAGCTATCTGCTCACCCTGGAGTGGTCCAATCTAGCGCCACCGGTGCTGGCCAGCAGAGAATAGCAGTACTTTTATATATCCACTGTCCCCCATCAGAGCGCCGACGAACTATACCTCAGCTTCTCCAATAAGAGGTAAAGGGTCAAATCCGAACCAGGAACATTTACCACTTTGGCCGGAACTCGGAGGTATGAAACGGCTGCCAACCATTCCATAAAGGAGGTTGGAAGCTTTTTCACCACGTCTAAAGCTCATAACTGAAAGAAGGGGGACCAGCTCATACTATTTGATATGTTAAACAGCAACTTCAGCTTTTTTAAAAGCTTTACCAATCCTCTTTTACTCCAATAAAAATATCCACAGCCACTAAATCAATATGGATATGGTTCGATATTTCACTCCTTCGGTCTACCAGGAGGAAAAAGTCAGTTTCAATACTTTTCTTTTTGCCCCATTTTCTGCGAAATCTCGCTTGCAAGGCCGAAAAAGGAGTTGACGCGGGTAGTTAAACAAACCTTTTTTCGCTTAAATTGCCCAATGAGAATGCCATAGCCAACCTGCAGTTTACCTTTTCAGTTACTTCGTCCTTTTCTGTTGCAGTTTTATGCGCGGAAACTTCTTCCGGCTTATGGTGCTGCAAAATCTTCCCACACTATAAATTTAACGATAGCCCCTGCTGTACTTAAGAAGTTTAGGGTAGGGCAAACGACCGGCAGTACTAACTATATAAGCGAAACGCGTAGTTGGCTTAGCATTACATTAATGCTGTTACGGAACAGAAACTAGGGTACATTCACAACAACCCCGTTCAGGAGTAATGGCAGTTGGTGGTACTGCCAGAGGAGAATCACTACTCATCTGCCCTTTATTATTTTGAGAATATAGATAAGTCTGGATTCCTGACGCATTACAAGGACTAAAGCACTGGTTTAAAAACTAAACGGCGGAAAAAAGCCGAGATGCAGAAGATTCCGAATGAGATGATGGAGCAGGCCGAGGGGAGGTACCGAGAGTTCGATATGAGCGTGGCGTAAGCCAACGAAAACGAAACTGTACAACCCACTAAGGATTAGACTACCTGCAGTTGCTGTATGTAGGAGCCTCCAATCGGGACTTCGTTCCCCTGAACAATTACCTGATGGCGCTCTATTTTGGAAATCCTGTTTTTGGCGACTATGTAAGAGCGGTGCACGCGTATGAACTGATCTGCAGGTAGCAGGTCGCTAGCTTCAATGATCGTCATGCGGGTGAGCAATTTTTTATCATTCAGCACAAAGGTTACATAATTCCCTGCGGCCTCCAGGTATAAAATTTCCTCAAAGTACACTTTCACCTGCTCGTACCCCGTCTTCAGGAAAAGGTAATCTTTGGCTGGCGCTGAGGCGCCTCTTAACTGTATTAATTCGTGGGCTTTGTTGCAGGCTTTGATGAACCGCGGCAACGAGAAAGGCTTCAGCAGGTAGTCAATAGCATCCAGCTCGAAACTGGTGACCGCATGCTCGGAATAGGCGGTGGTGAAAATGACCAGCGGCTTTTTCTGTAAGCTGGTCACAAACTCAAGTCCCGAAATATCCGGCATTTTAATGTCGAGGAAAAGCAGTTCTATGGGTTCATGCTGCAGGTACTCCATGGCTTTAAAAGCATCGGTAAAGCAGGCAACCAACTCCAGAAAAGGCACCTTGCCGGCATGCGACCGCACCACTTCCAACGCCATGGGCTCATCGTCTATTGCTATTGCTCTCATACCTGCTTTTATACTTGCTTCTGAAATATACTTAAATCCTGCTTATAGTTCGAGCGTCAGGTGCACAAAGTACTCCTCCGGTGTTTCGCGGATGATCAGCTCATACTTTGCAGGGTATAATAGCTCCAGGCGCTGCTTCACATTTTTCAAACCAACCCCTGATTTGTTTTTCTCCGGGTCGTTCTCTGACTTTTTGTGTATGCTGTTATATACGTCGAAGTATAGCTTGTTCTGTTCGCAGTGCAGGCTGATGCGTATCCACGACTTCTGCTGCAGACTTATACCATGTTTGAAGGCATTTTCTACGAAAGGAATCAGCAGCATGGGCGCAATATACTTTTGATCCAGCACCTCCTCTATATTGGTTTCAATAGCGATTTCGGGTGAGGCAGAAGTGCGCAGCAACTGCAGATCGATGTAGTTGCGCATGTATTCGATTTCGCGCGCCAGCAGGATGCGTTGCTGGTGGTTTTCGTGCAGCATAAACCGCATCATGTCACCCAGCATCTGGATACCTTGTGCCGTGCGCTCGCTGTTCTCCTGCAGGGCCGTGCCATAAAGCGTGTTCAGAGCATTAAACAAAAAGTGCGGGTTGATCTGCGACCTCAGAAAATCGAGGTTGGCAGCAGAGTGCCCTAGCTCCTTTTTCAGCACAAACACCTCTTCTTTTCCTTTGAGCTGCCGCTGATACAAGACCCAGGTAACAGGCCCTGCAACAACCAGCTGAAACAGGGAGTTAAAAAAACTGATCCCAAAAGCAGCATCTTCGTTGTGCACCATAGGTAGTAACAGGAAAGCCACCGGCAAATAAGAAAGCACAAGAATTAACAGTACCCGCAATTCATAGGCCAGCAAAGGGCGCTTTGCTGCAAGTACTTTAGGGATGAGGGAGTAAAAAGAGAAGAAGTATAACAGGATAGCACTAAGTGATACAATGATCCAGACTGCCGTTATTTCTTCACCTAAATCAAATACAACCAGTATGAACACACTCACCAGCCACACCATAAGTGTTGTGATCACATCTTGCGTAACCATACTATACTTCGACTGTATGGCAGCAGAATTGGATAGCAGGTAGAGTCCGAAATATTTGATAAACGTGTAAAAGCCAAACACAAGCAATAACCGCAGGGTGTTCTGCAAACTGCTCTGGAAAATAAAATTCCAGAAGTCTTGCACGGAATCGTACCGGACTAGCAGATAACCCTTAAAGTAAGTGTCTGCAATGCCAGTGACGATTCCAACAGCTACAAATGCAAACAACACAAGCAGCGCATTCCCCCAGATGCCTTCTTTGCGCATCAGCCGGGGCACCACTTTAAAGTTAAGCAGCAGAAAGGTCAGGTAAATGATGGTGAAGCGCACCAACTGTGGCCAGAAGAAATGCTCGTAATACTGGTAAACCAGGTTCGCTTCATTAAAATGATACGCGTTCGGGCTATAATCTATCGAAAGCGAAAATAGCGCAAACACGTAAATAGTAGTAGCGGCCCAGAACTCTACCTTATTCCGTTGGATAGGTTCAGCCATTATGTTTTTTAGTGCAATATCATTCATAGGTCAATATTAACAGGAAGCCTTGTTGAAAGGTAATAAAAGTGATGAAAGCCCTGAAGTTTGTGACGAATCAGGTATATCATACCTGGCGCAACGGACCAGTGGCTGTTCTTACTTTGCGCTCCAGCCAGACTTGAGGCACTGGTAGCCTGAACAACTTTAATATTATCATCCATATTGGTGTCGATCAGCAAATTGCGGGGATCTATGCCGGCATAGGTGGGCTTACGTGGTACTGTAAAGGTAAGCTGCTGCCTACCGGAGTGCACGTGGTGCCTTTGCAAGTATAACTGCTCCTCCCCCTCTTTTCCTATAGTATAGGCACCTACTTCTACCCACTCCTCCATCGGCACTTGTGTCTCCACACCGGCCGTGTCTACCTGCACTTTCTGCGCTTGTACCTCCAGTTTTACCTGCCATTCTCCCGCTGCTGTTGGGGTAGCCAGCGCTGATTCTGTTTCTACTTCCCAAAAAGTGTTCTTCTCAAATAAGTCAGCCAGCAGGTAGTGCAGCGAATCAGGGGTCGTCTCCTGCAGTTTCTGGTACAGGTCAAGGGAGGTGGGGAGCGGCGTGACAGAACCATACTTTACCAGCAGGCGCCGGAGCGCTTCATTTACCCGATTAGCACCAAGATACTCCCGCAAAGTATACATGGCGAATGGCCCTTTCCGGTAAGCCTGGAAAAAGTCGTTTGCACGCAGCAACGGCACATCCGCCCTGGAGCGAGGCGTGAGGTAAGACTGGCGCATGGCATATAGCAGCCGCTGCAGGTGCTCCGGACCATACGTTTCTTCTACCACACCCATGGCGCTATACCAGGCAAGGCTTTCAGTAAGCAGCGCAGCCCCCTCCACAGGCGCCGGCGTGAGTTGATGTGCCCACCATTGGTGTGCAATCTCATGCGCAACCACTGCAAAAGGGAGGTCGAACTGGTGCGGGTCATCATCCGGATTGAGGGTAGCAAAACTTTCACTAAATTCTACGATGCCGGCAAAGGCCGTTGCCCCGCTTCCCGGACCAGCCTTCTCTACAAGCTTGAGCTGCCGGTGCGGATAAGGTCCGAAATGTTTGGTATAGTATGCCAGTGAAGCCTTGGCACTCCCGAGCATCCGCTCTATGTTCAGGCTATGTTCCGGGTGATAATAGACTTCTATCTGCACGTCCTTCCATTGCGCTTTGCGCACGGCATACCTGGCAGAAAAGAAAGCGTAAATGTTCAGAATAGGTGCATCGGCCGTGTAAAAAAAATAACGTCTGCCCTTCTCGGTCCAGGTGCTGCGCAAGCTGCCGGGTGCGACGGCTGTCTGATCTGCTGTCGTACCCACTATAGCGTTGAAGCGGATCTTTTCGCGGCCTCGCTGGTTATACTTTTCCGCCTGATTAGCTAATGAGGCGATCGCCGGCCGGGCAGGCAACTTGTGAAGCTTGCGGTCGCCGGCACCAGCCAGTTCGCGCTCCGGCTGGTAACCTATGGCGGGTATCCAGTCGCGCCCGTCGATAAAAGTGCCGTTTTCCACCACCGTATTATCAATGCCGCGGTTCGGGAAGCCTTGTGGCGAAAAGCATACTTCAAAGTGAAACTGCAACGAATCGCCGGGTTGCAAAGGGCGCTGCAATATATACATGGCGTAGCCAAGATCGGCATCTACAAGTACAGCGGTTGCTGCCCTGTCAAATTTTACAGCACCCGTTTTTACTTCCGAAGCAGTCGCTAAGTGAAGGGTATCAATGGCTTTTAGGCTTTTATTTACCAGCGTATAAACGCCGTTGATAAGGGCCCTGCGCTGGTCAGGATAAAGCTCAACTCTTAGGTTTGTAGCAGTTAACAGCGGCTGCGCGGCATTTCTATACTTCCCGTACTGCCGTTCATACGCTGCACGACGCGCTGCCTGTTGGTTAGCCGAACTGTTGCCGTTTAACGTGTTGGTGTTGTAGAATACAAAAGCGCCCAAGGTATAAACTGTAAATGCGCCGATACCTGCTGTTATCAGCAGCGATTCGGAAGGTCGAACCCACAGGCGGCGCATCCTCGCCCTAAGGCTTGTTTCCCGGTCCCGCACCCAAAAAAGCCTGGCAGCAACTGCCAAAAGCATCGCCCAGCCTGCCCAGTACAGCTTAAACAACAACCAAGGCTCCAGGGCATGTCCGAAGCCGCTCATATCAGAATAGGTCCAGCCTGCGTCCGCTCCATAAATAAGCAGGTTATCGTCCACTCCAAGCTCCCCGTGAAGAACGGTAAACAGAAAAGCCAGAAACACCACGCTATACCCCATGTATTTCTGGTTCACCAGCACCTGCACCGTCATCGCCACAACCGCAAATAGTAGATAATCGACCAGCTGCAGCCCGAAGAGTATGCGCAGGTATAAGCCAATCTCCAGCTTATAGTATCCTAAACTGGTTTGGAGGATCATCCCTGCCACCATCAACCCAAGTTGTAAGGTTAGCAGCATAAAGCTGATGCTTAGCAGTTTGCTTACCAGCAGCACCCCGTCCGGCACCGGCGCTGCGTCGGCGATGTCGTTCATCCGCACATCACGCTCCCGCCACACGAGCTGCCCCGCATACAGCGTGATGAGCGCCACAACGACAAACCTGAAAGTAAAGTCCTGGGATAAAGCAGCGACGTGCCCTGTTGTAGGAATACCCGGCACGCCAAGCGGTCCTTCCAGCAGCTCCGGCCCGATCAGCAGAAAGAAGCCAACTGCTGCCAGTGTAGCCAGGCCCGCCCAGCTAAGCATGTTCTCCAGAAAAGTGCGTGTGGCAATAGCCAAGGTTTGGTAAACATACGTCTTGGAGCTGAATTCGCCCTGCACCAGTGGCCTTATAACCGGAGCGCTCCACGTTGCAGTTGTATTAACTGGTTTGCGTTTGAACAGGCGCATGCCCCAGCTATGACTCACATGGTGCGCAAATTGGAAGCGGAAGTATGCGAAGGCAAGAAAAGCCAGCGCGATCATCAACCAAAGCGAACGGTTCCAGAGCAGCCAACCGCTTATACTGACCGGCTCGGTGTTAATATTCAGTGGCGTGAGCGTATGCTTAAGCTCGCTCATTAAGGTGAAGGTTGAAAAATCCAGCTGTTTGGCCAGTGCCCACTTCCCCAGTTGGTCTGCCAGCAGCTCTTTGCTTGTAAGCCCCAGCATAAACAGAACGCCGCCGGTTAAAAAACTGGCAAGCGCATGCCGCGTTAGCGAGGCGGCAGTAAACAGGATAGCCGTAGCGGCGAACATGTTCGGCAAAGCGATTAAGAAGTAGGCACTGAGATAGGGAAAAGGCTGGAAAGGGCCGTAAAGCGTAGCGTCTGCTCCCTCGATAAAATAAGCAAGTATAAGCCCTATCGGTACTGTAGCCAATACCAGCGCACTAATTGCAAAAGCACTGAAAAACCGGCCAGCTAGGTAGGCAAACTTGCTTATAGGCGACGTATACAGCAGTGGCTCCATGTTTGCCTGCACAGCGTGGGTGGCCGCATTGCCTGCCACAGCCGCAGCAACCAACAATCCTAGCAAAGTAGCTATTGCGGTAATGGCAGCCGTTACCACAGGCGCGTTTAGCAGGTAATCCCCGTTCCGCACGTTATCTGTAAAGCTGGCCGCCATCATAAACGTAAGCGCCAGGAACAGCCCCACATAAAACCAGGTAGAGGCACGGCGCAACTGGTACGCCGTTTCAAAGCAGAAGATCTCCCGGAGTTTCATAGCACCGGCTCCTTTACAAGCTGCTCCCAATGCTTTCCGTAGTGGCCTGCCATGGTACTAAAGTATACATCCTCCAGGTTAGCCTCTGCCAGCTCGAAGCCATTCCCCGGATGACTGTCACCAAGCACGCGCACCACATAGTTGCCGCCCAGCAACTTGTTGGATATCACAGCATGCTCCTGCTCCACCTCCTGCAAGCCGCTCTTCTCCATCACCTTTCGCCAGATACGCCCCTGCAGTGTTTCGGTAGCGCGTAAGGGCTCCGCTTCCAGCAATATCTCTCCCTTGTTGATGATCGCCATGTTGGTACACAACTCTGATACATCTTCCACGATGTGCGTGGAAAGGATCACAACGCTGTTCTCCCCTAGTTCGCACAGCAGGTTCAGGAAACGTACCCGCTCCGATGGGTCCAAGCCGGCCGTAGGCTCATCCACGATCAGTAATCTTGGATTACCCAATAGCGCTACGGCTACACCAAAGCGTTGCCGCATGCCACCCGAGAAACCGCCCAGCTTTTGCCTGCGCACCTCCCACAGGTTCGTCTGGTGGAGCAGCCCTTCTACCACCTCTTTGCGCATTGGGCGGCGGGTTATACCTTTAAGTATGGCAAAGTGGTCGAGCAGGCGCTCGGCGCTGGCATTGCGGTAAACACCAAACTCCTGGGGAAGGTAACCGAGCGTTTGCCGCACTTTGTCTTTCTGCCGCACCACATCTACGTCATACAACCGTATTTCTCCTTCGTCGGGGTCCTGCAGGGTAGCCAGTATGCGCATCAGGGTGGATTTACCTGCCCCATTCGGTCCCAACAAACCATACATGCCTGCGGGAATAGTCAGGCTGATATTCCGAAGCGCCTGTACCCCGTTGGGGTAGGTTTTGGACACGTTTCTAATCGTTAATTCCATCGTTTTATTTTATCTACTTTTCCAGAGTCAGCAAGCATTTCTGCTTTTCTCCGGTAAGAATAGATAACCTCGAAAAGGACATCAACTAAATGTGATGAAGTGGCGGAAAGATGGGATGAAGAGGTCCTTTCTTGAATTAGCGATATTGGCTTACTACGGGAGGAAGTATGATCTAAGCGTGCAGTATGTTCCGATTTTATACTTCCTGCTCCTGCGCCTTCAGTTTGTTTTACCAAAACATACCTAACAACCGCGCTTCGGATCCTCAAATGTCTCCTGTTCTTCTAACAAAACTACAAGCTATACATAAGCTTGTGTTTCAGCTTCATACTTTACAAGCTGCCCAAAAACCACTTCTTGCCCATCAGGCTCAAGGTTTTATTATTGATAAGTACACATGAAGAAGTATAAGATAGCGCCAGCTAAGCATAGAGTCAGCTCCAAAACCTTTAAATCAAAAATGCCACTGATAGTCAGTGGCATTTTTGATTTAGGCAAGTATAAGTGGGCTAAAAAAAAGCTCCAGCATGAAATAGCTATTCTCTGGCGCCCTTAAAGGCAAAGCCCTGGGCTTGCAGGGTCAGGGTCGTGACTTTCTGCGCGCTGTTGCGGCCAAAGGTAAACACGGCACCGTTATCACCTTCAAACACATCGGCTTCAGCACCTGGCACCAGGTCGCCCTCCTGGCCCCCTGCGTTGATATGCAGCTTGCCTGCTTTTGGCGTAACTTCTACATACTCAAACGGTAGCCCCGTCATTTTATACTTGCCGGCGTAGGCCTCCAGCGCCCTAGCTGAAAGGCTTGGCTGTGCACTGGCTTTGACTGGTGCCGGTTGTGTGGCCTTGCCATTCTGGAACTCCAGATCAATCACAGCGAACAGGGACTGACCAGCGGGGGCCTTGTCATTTTTGAAGACAAAGTACACGTCCTGCAGGCCGGTAGCGCCGGATAGTTTCGCTACCACAGGAGCAGGCATACTGGCCGGACCAGCTTCTGCTACCGGCTCGATCATCGGCGTTGTCCCAATCAGTTTTCCGGTGGGGGAGCCAAGCCTTACTTCAATGAGGCCGCCGGCAGCATTCATCTGCGCTTTGGGCGCGACGGCAGTAAAGGCAATCTGCTCAATTCCGGTCAGGTCGATGTTGTTAAACGCCATGTAAGCGTTATTCGTCGAGGCGATAACGATGGCGCCATACTTCATCGTGCCCTCCGTCTCGTTGGCTTTTCCGGAGGAAATTTTGGCATTGCGCAGGGTCAGCACCTTTTCAGTGGTGATAGGCGGAATGCCGTTGCTGCCCTTGTCTTTGTAAGCGGCCCGGATCACATAAATGCCTTCGCCTTTATCCCCTTTCGGCAGGGCCATGGCATAGGTGCCTTTTACCGGAAGTGATGTAGGCGCTTGTTTTTGCTGCGACAGGCTCAGTACATAGTTTACCATCTCTGCTGCATCGGCTTGTGAAAGCTGTGGGTGGGCGCTCATAGCCACTTCTCCCCACACTCCGCTGCCGCCGCTGATCACCTTTTTGGTCAGCTTTTCTTTTGCTGCGGGCTGGTCTTTATACTTCAGGGCTACTTGCTTGAAGGAGGGGCCTATGGACTTTTTCTCGATACTGTGGCAGGCTTTGCAATCACTGGCTTCCATCAGTTTGCGGCCTTTCACCACATCCACCGACGCGTCGGCACTGCGATGGCCCTGGGCAATAGCGATCAGGTCGTAGCCTTCGGGCAGGTAGTCGATATTCACCGCCACCTCTTCCGGCCTGATCCTGCCGTTGGCCAGGCTGCCGTCTTCCCTGTCGCTCACCTTCACCTCGTAGTCAAAGGGCTGGTTGGGGAAGAAAAAGGTCTGGTTGCTGGAGGTGGCCTGGAAGGTGAGCACCGGCGGCTCATTGCCCGCCAAAATTTCCAGCGACTGGCTGCTGCTGGCTCCTTTGGCGTCTTTCACCGTCAGGGTGGCTTTGTATACCCCGGCTTTGTCGAAGGCTACAGTCGGGTTTGCCTCGGCGAAGGTCCTGGAGGTTCCGTCATTTGAAGCCACCTCCCAGGTATACTGCAGGGCGTCATTGTCGTAATCCCTCGTGCCTGCTGCAGAAAGGTGCGCTTCGAACGGGATGGCGCCTCCTTTCTTGTCAGCAGCCAACTGGATCACTGGTTTGCGGTTGCCGCCGTTATACTCGATGCGCACCAGGCGGGCATCGTCGTTCTGGGCAAACCAGCCACTGCCATACTCCAGCATGTACAGATCTCCCTCCGGGCCAAATTCCATATCCATCGGGTTAGAGAATTTGTAGCTCGGCATGAAGCGCTCCATGCTCTGGTAGTTGCCGTCTTTGTCCAAGGTAACGGCCATTATCCAGCCGCGCATCCACTCATAGATCAACAGCTTGCCGTCGTAATAATCCGGGAAAGCACGAGGAGCATTCTTGAACTCGTCCTGATAGTAGACAGGGCCGGCCATGGCCGAACGCCCGCCGGCACCCATTAGCGGAAACTCCTTTGACTCGCCGTAGCCATACCAGATAAGCGCTTTCTGGGCAGCCGGCAGTTGATTGATGCCGGTATTATTCGGTGAATTATTCACCGGTTTTGCCGGATCATATTGCTCACCGGACTGCTCTTTGGCAAAATCATACTTGTTGTAGGCTTTGTTGTCGCCCACAAAATAGGGCCAGCCGAAGTTACCTGCCTGGCGCGCCTGCCCGATCTCGTCCTGCCCGGCCGGGCCGCGCTTTTCACCCGGCTGTGCTGCATCCGGGCCTACATCGCCCCAGTATAAATAGCCTGTTTTCTGATCGATCGCAATACGGAACGGATTGCGATGGCCCATGGTGTAGATCTCCGGCCGGGTTTTAGGCGTGCCTTTCGGGAAGAGGTTGCCTTCGGGAATAGTATAAGTGCCATCGGCTTCGGGGTGTATGCGCAGGATCTTGCCGCGCAGGTCGTTGGAGTTAGCCGACGTCATCTGCGCATCAAAAGGCGTCCGGCCCGGCCGCTCATCCGAAGGGCTATAGCCGTTGGACTCATGCGGGTTGATGTTATCGCCCGTCGACAAGTATAAATTCCCTTTTGCATCAAAGGCAATGGAACCGCCGGCATGGCAGGTTAACTCGCGCTGGGTGTTTACTTCCAGCAGTACCTTTTTAGAATCCATCAGCAGTTCATCCCCTTTCATTTCGTAGCGGGTCAGGATGTTTTTGGGCGCTTTTCCTTCCGGCGAGTAGTATAAGTATAGCCAGTGGTTTTGAGCAAAGTGAGGGTCTTTGGCCAGGCCGATCAGGCCACCTTCATCTTCTGACACCTTTCCTTCCCTGTTGGTCACTTTAGTGTTCACCGGAATTTTGGCGATCACCGTGGTCTTGCCTGTTCTGGGGCTGTAGAGCTTTACCTTGCCTTTGCGCTCGATAAACAGCACGCGGTTATCGGGCAGCACGGTCAATTCCATCGGCTCATCCAATTTTTCCTCCAGCACTACTTTAGCGAAGCGGTTTTCTTCCGGCATCTTGCGCGTATGCACCTGGCTATAGTTGAGCGGCTTGGGGTGCTCCCCGCCCATAGCGTACTGCAAACCGCCCCAGAGGTGCTTTAAAAACAAGGGCTCTGAAAAGGAAGCGTCGGTATGGCCACTGGCGGTATAAAAAGCCCGGCCGCCGTCAAACTCCTGGTACCAGGCCATGGGGTGGTTCTCGCCGTTGGTGCCCCCCCGGTAGGTCTTTTCATCTATCCGCAGCAATACTTTTATAGCTGGGCTGATATTTTTATAGGAGTAAAACTCATCTTCCCGCTCCCAGCGCTTCGGCAGGAATTTAGTGGCCGGGTTCTTCTTGTCTACTACCACAAAGGTTCCTTTCTGCACGTTGTCGGGCATCGGGTGGTTATTGAACCAGGCACCGGCCAACTGTCCATACCAGGGCCAGCCATACTCGGTATCGGCAGCAGCGTGGATGCCCAGGTAGCCGCCACCGGCCTGAATGTAGCGCTCGAAGCTGTTTTGCTGCTCCGCGTTTAACACATCGCCGGTCGTGCTCAGGAAAACAACCGCCTGGTATCGCTTCAGGTTTTCTTCGTTAAATTTCGACGCATCTTCGGTCGTATCAACCACAAAGCCTTGCTCCTGCCCCATTTTGAAAAAGGCAGCCTGTCCAGCCTCAATGGATGTATGCCGGAAACCGGCTGTTTTGCTGAAGACCAGAATCCGGGGCGGTTCTTTTGAACCGGAAAATCTCCATAAAGCAACCAGCAGTATAAGAACAGCGCCTACAAGTATGTAGGACCTGGGAGAGGAAAAAACTTTTGCCATACCTGTCAATTAAGTCGTGAGATATAAAAATTCTGTTTTGAATGAGCAGGTAACAAGCAGGCAATGGGCAATGAAGGGTAAGCAAAAGGTATTGCGTACTTATTACGCAATCAAGATAAGAAACATATCCATTATTGTGTATTTTTTACGCAATGAAATTTTAAATTCGTGCTATGAACACGGAAGAAGAGGCCCTGAGATTTGTAAAACACGGCCATGAACAATACCTGCCCCATGTAGCGCTTGATTGCGTTATTTTTGGTTACCATGATCAGCAGTTAAAAATTCTGCTGCTTCGGGTGAAAGGACAGGAAAGTTGGGGATTGCCTGGCGGTTTCATTCAGCGCCGGGAGCCGCTAACGCAGGCTGCCTATCGGATTCTGCAGGACAGAACGAGTCTGAAAGATTTATACTTGCAACAGTTCCATACATTTGGCGACACTCCTTTCCGAGTAAAGGAAACGAGCGCGAAAGAGTTTGCCGACAAGTATGGCCTGGAAGTAGAAGAAGGAACCTGGCTGCTGGAGCGGACGTTGTCGATCGGCTACTTTGCTTTGGTGGATTATTCGAAAGTGACTGTTACCACTGATTTTTTCACCGATGCCTACCACTGGAGTGATATCAGCGAACTGCCGCCGCTCTTGTTCGATCATGACGATGTAGTAGAGAAAGCCTTGTCGATCCTGCGGCTTCAGATCTATCACCAGCCCATCGGGTATAACCTGCTGCCAGAAAAATTTACCCTGCCCGAGATCCACGTGCTCTACGAAACGATCCTGGGCAAAGAACTGGATCGGCGCAACTTCCCTAAAAAGCTGTTAGCGCTTGGATTGATCAAAAAGCTGGACGAACAAAGGCATATCGGGGCGCACCGCTCCCCTTTCCTCTACCAGTTTGACAAAACGAACTATGATAAAGCCTTGCAGGAAGGTGTTGTGCATGCTTATTAACAATAGTATAAGTGAAGGGCATGTGGTTGCTACAGCCAAGCGCTTCTTTATCTATTAAACTGCACCAAGCAAGACTAGCAACAACCCATAGGAAAAAGGTAAAAACAGGATAATTCTGGTCTAAATTATTTTTCAGGAGCTACTCCGGTAGCTCCTGAAAAATAAAGCTAGCCTTTGCTTAGGCTACTCCTTTTACAGTTTCGGCTACAGTAGCAGCCATTGGAGTGGTGGGCCGCCCAATCAGTTTGGAAAGCTGGTGGCTGTCATCAAACAAATCTCCTTTTGAGGCCGACACATCCCAACCGGCAATCGCCTGAGCCAGTCCTTCGGGCAAGCCAAAGCTGGTGAGCACTTTCGCATACTCCGCCTCTGGCAGGTTTTTGTATGGAATATCCCTGCCAGCCTGCCGGGAGATTTCCGCCGCCATGTTGCTTAAGGTATAGGCCTCATCTCCGGCTAGCTCATATACTTTTCCCGGCTTGTCTTCGCTTGTTAAAGCGGCCACAGCTGCTTCTGCGTAGTCAGCACGTGAGGCTGAGGAAATTTTACCCTCGCCTGCGCTTCCGATAAACGCACCACCCGCCAAAGCGCCCGGAATAGAACCCGCATAATTTTCGTGGTACCAGCCGTTACGCAATATGGTGTACGCTATTCCCGAATCTCTCAAAGCGGCTTCGGTAGCTAAATGCTCACTGGCAAGGCTAAGCGAAGAAGTGTCGGCATGCAGCAGGCTGGTATAAACGATCCGCTTTACGCCCGCCTGTTTTGCTGCTGCAATGACGTTTTTGTGCTGCTGTTCACGCTTGCCAACCTCACTGCCGGATATAAGCAGCAGGGTGTCTATTCCCTGTAAAGCTTTCTCAAGGGTTGCCGGCTTCTCATAGTCTGCTTCGCGGGCTTCCACGCCTAAGTCCTCAGCCTTTTGAGGTGTGCGCACTAAAGCAACAATGGTATCAGCAGACACCTTTTCTTTCAACTTACTTACGACTAAACGACCTAGTTGTCCGGTCGCTCCTGTGATGGCTATTTTCATTTTGTTAATCTTTGGTTTATGTATGATGTATTTAATCTTATAGCTTACGTGTTATTTTCAAGTATAAAGCTACGTTCGCTGAAGGCAGGTAGTGTGACGGCCCCTTCATAAAAATGCTTCAGTTCATCCTGTTTGTCCATCAGGCCTAAACTGTATAGTACCGGCACATAATGATCAGGCGTGGGAGAAGCCATTTTGCCGAGCTTGTGGCTGGTTTCGTACTGAATAAGGTTGTTGAAATTCCGCTGGTCCAGCTGCTGCCTGAGCCAATAGTCATACTCGGCCTCCCAGCCAAAGGCTGTCATATCGCCACTCCGCATTTTCTGCCCGGCCAGCTGCAGGTTATGTATAAGTGAACCGCTGCCAATGATGAGCACGCCTTTTTCCCGCAAAGCCTTTAACTGTTTCCCTAACGCATAGTGGTACTCTGGTTTGGCATGATAATCAATACTCATCTGAAACACGGGTATGTTGGCCTCGGGGAATAAGTGCATGAGCATCGGCCAGGCACCGTGGTCCAGGCCCCACTCCGGGGTTTCCTGCACCGAAGGAACGACCTTCCTTACCTCCCGGGCAATAGCCGGCGCTCCTTTGGCGTGGTACTGCACCTCGTAGTACTCCTTCGGAAAGCCGTAGTAGTCGTAGATCTGCTCCTGCTCAGGAGAGATGTTCACGAAAGTGCCTTTCGTACACCAATGCGCTGAAACGATCAAGGCTGCTTTTATCTCATACTTGTTTTGTAATTGCAGGCCCAATTCAAAGAGATTATTCCAGAAGGGCTTCTCGTCTTTTGAGAGCGGAATATCCATCGGGCTTCCGTGCGAGGTAAACAGCACGGGCATCTTCCTGTTTTGTTTGGGAAGGGTATCGGTAAAATTTTTAAAACTACTTAAAGAACTCATAGCTGAAAATGCGAATAGCGTTTACAAAAATGCTTATGACACTACCTGAGCAACCCATTGCGCAATGCTGAAGACGTTAGAAGCGCTTTTTGGGCCGTTATGCTGTGCGTGGCCATACTGTTATACTTTGAGATTGAGTTTTTCTTAACTTGTGCTACAAAGTTGGGGATATTCTAAGGTATCCGCCTTGATGTATGATAAGAAAACAGGCAACTTGCCAAAAACAAGAAAGCGGTACCTTGCTTGTATAAAGCGGCTACTGCTACTAGTTGGTGAGGCCAATTTAGAGTAATGTTTTCCACTACTTAAACAGCTCCCGAGGCTTTAGCTCTTAGCTCCTTTATAAACCTTTCTAAAAAATGGCAGAGGCTTTCTTTGATTATTTGCGTTCTAAGCTGGCTTTCGACGAACAGCAACTGTCCCAGCTCAAGCCTCACCTGAAAACACGGCATGTGGAGAAGGGGCAGCAATTGCTACGTGTAGGCGAGGTCTGTTTGTATAGTAGCTTTGTGCTGGAAGGGTGTTTGCGAAGCTATGTGATTGACGCAAAAGGCAAAGAGCACATTATTCAATTCGCGCCCGAAAACTGGTGGATCTCTGAACAGATCAGTTTTTTTAAGAAGGAGCCCGCCATCTACTACATTGATGCCATTGAAGCAACAGACTTTGTAGCACTGGACTCAGCATTTTTTGAAGAGCTGAACCGGGTAGTTCCTCATATGCAACAGATGTTAAATGATTTGCAATTGAACAGCCTTCGCTCCTTTCAGAAACGATTGATCAGCCACCTGAGTGAGACGGGAGAGCAACGGTACCTTGGCTTCATCAAAACATACCCTTCCCTTTCCCTGCGTTTGCCGCAGTGGATGATTGCTTCTTTCCTGGGGCTCACGCCCGAATCGCTGAGCCGTATCCGCAAAGAATTACAGGACAAATAGTGGCAATACATTAGTTTAGCGCGCAGCTTCTGTTTTATACTTCAGCTAATAACCAGGCATTCCCACTTGCAAGAACTTTCCTGGTGCGGTCACCGAGCGGATCATTTTTTAGCTGTCTTTCAAAGATGTTCCTTACCAAATAATAAAGTCCGTCATATCTTCTTTGAAGGGTTAACGCCATCAGCTGAAGTATTTACAGACTTATGGCGGTTATACCTTTTATGTTTTCGTCTAATTATATACAGGCAGGTAGCAGGTGTGCTTCTTCGCACCCAAAGAAGTAAGTATAACCTCTGCCCCGGGGCCTGGATGATGCTGGACTGGTGAACCCCACGCCTGCTCCGCTATGCAGCTGTAAAGCTACGTATCCTAAAAGTTGTGTGCTTAACAGTGAGCGGGGCTGGTTGCTGCCCTCCTTCGAAGATGCACTCGCCAAGTACTTCAGAATTCCAGGAGTGCAATTCCGCTGTAATGGCGTAGTATACCTTATATGATGTAATAAAGAAACGACAGACAACTGTGCCTTTAGGAAACAGCATTACAGGCGAGCTGGCAAGTATAGAAATCATGCAGCAACAGATAACTTGCTTTTCTCAAATCTGATGCAGCTATCTGTGTTGCTTCAGATGAAAATAGTGGCCTATAGCATCTGAAGAATGATCATCTAGGGCTTACGCGCCGGCTGCTTAGGTGGAGTTCAAAGCAGCATTTCGTAAATCTTTTTCGTATGCGCTCGTATAGTTACCTGCGCAATTCATTCCTCTCGTTTTATCACCTTTTCCATACGCTATGAAACTCGCTACCTATAATGTAAATGGAATTCATGCCCGCCTTCCTGTCCTACTGCGCTGGCTCGGCGAAGCTGCCCCTGATGTTGTTTGCTTGCAGGAACTGAAGACACCGCAGGAGAAGTTTCCGGTGGAGGAGTTGCTGGGAGCCGGCTACCAGGCCATCTGGAAAGGACAAAAAAGCTGGAACGGAGTTGCCATTCTCGCACGAAACCACGAGATACAGGAGGTTCGGCGGGAGCTACCAGGAGACCCGGAAGATGACCAAAGCCGCTACCTGGAAGCGCGCATTAGTGGCATCCAAATTGGTTGCCTATACTTGCCTAACGGCAATCCTGCTCCCGGGCCCAAGTTCGACTACAAGCTGCGCTGGATGGAAAGGTTTGCTGCTCACACAGCCGGGCTTCTGGCATCGGATGTACCAGTGGTGCTGACCGGTGATTACAACGTCATCCCCACCGAAGCTGATGCCTATAAGCCGGAAAGATGGGTGGACGATGCCTTGTTCCGTCCAGAATCCCGCGCAGCCTTTCAGCAGCTACTGGCGCAGGGATGGACAGATGCGCTCCGGAAAATGCATCCGGCTGAAACGGTTTATACTTTCTGGGATTATTTCCGAAATGCCTACAGCCGTAATGCAGGCTTGCGTATCGATCATTTCTTAATAAGTCCTCAACTGGAGCAACGCCTTGTAGCTGCCGGGGTAGATCATACGGTCCGCGGCTGGGAAAAGTCAAGCGACCATGCCCCGGTTTGGATCGAACTGACCAATCTATAAGACAGTCGAATAAACAGCATCGCTTTGTTCTTGTAAGTAAGCTTTACCACATGTTTGCTGTAAATTCAGCCAGCTATACTTGTAGCATCAGGCCGAATGCTTCTCTTTGCCTTTTTCTTCATCCTTGTTGTCGCTGCCAGCGATGGTTTGAGCGTGGTTAAAAGCAGCCACTAAGGTTACTCCGCCGATTACGTTTCCCAGCAGCGCCGGCGCAATGAAGCCGCCTAGCGCGGCAGACCAGGAAGCCTCTCCCATAAAGGCCAGCGTAAAAACTTCTACTGAGCCGGCAATCACGTGACCGAAATGCCCGATGCCGACCAGGTATGTAATAAAAATGATCACCCACACCCGCGCTATTTCTGCAAAAGGCAATACCCAAACCATTAGCGCAATAAGCCAACCGGCAAAAATACTGCGGAGCAACAGCGTACCAAAAGCAGGCTCCATCGCCTGGTGGCCCATCTCCACGAACGCCTGCTGCACCTGTGGTTCAAATGCAGTTGTTCTGGCGGCCACAAACCCAACGAGCAAAGCGCCCAGTAAATTTGCTACCAGCACAATCCCCCACAGGCGCAGTACGTTGCCTATCGTGGCAACCTTCTTGCGGTGAAGTAGCGGAAGTATGGGCGTCAGTGTATTTTCAGTAAATAGCTGCTGCCGGCCCAGGATCACGATCAGGAATCCCATACTATAGCCAAAGCTCGCGACCAAAGGGCGCCAATGCTCATCAGGTAAATACGCCATCAGTAGCCCTTCGGCGATCATCGAAAAGCCCATCGACATGCCCGCAGCCAAACCCGACCAAAACAGGGCGGAGGTAGGCCGCGCCAGTTCCGACTCACCTTCCTGCAAAATAGCATCGTGTATAATGGCGGCAGAAGGAGATTTGCGCTCTACTACTTCCTGTTGCTCCACTTCTATCTGTTCTTCTTCTGTCATAAGCGTATTTCTCCTACCATATATTTTTATACTGCACAACCGGGTAAGATTCGGGTATGTGCAGGTTGTACGTAAAAGGAGCGGAATTTCCCTACGCCTTTAGCTTTTAATGAGAAGTATTATTCCTGCTTTCAGCTTAGCGTCGCAGCGATCACGAATAAGATGAGCGTTGGCCGTTACGGCACTATAGGAGGCGCTGCTCTTTGGGGAGGGAAAGGACAGCCGTATCAAGTTATTGCCAAAAGAAGGTGGCGCTAGTCTAACGGCATCTTTTTAAGCGTAATAAGAACCATTTATGTGCAGGAATACTTATATTAGCACATAACATGTTGTTTACCTATGAAAAGAACACTGATCGCTTTTGCACTTTTTGCATTTCTGGGTAGTGCCGCTATGGCTCAGGCACCGAACACCCTCACTAAACAAGAAAAAAAGGAAGGCTGGAAACTGCTGTTTGACGGCAAAACCACACAGGGCTGGCACACCTATCTTAAAGATTCGGTAGGATCTAAATGGCAGGTGAAAGACGGCGCCTTAACCTTTGATCCATCACAACCAAAAGAAGGTGGCGGAGATATCGTGACGAACGATGCCTATGAAAATTACGAACTCGCCCTGGAATGGAAAATCTCTAAAGGAGGTAACAGCGGGATCATTTTCGATGTTCAGGAAGAGCCCCAGTATGGAGCGACTTACCTGACAGGTCCTGAAATGCAGGTGCTGGATAACATTGATGCAGAGGACAATAAAAAGGAAAATCACCTGGCTGGTTGTTTATATGATATGGCGGGAGACGCTTCTGTTTCCAAGCCGATGCCTGTAGGTGAGTGGAACAAGGTGCGGATTTTGCAGAACAAAGGGAAACTTACTTTCTGGCTTAACGGCGTTAAAACGTATGAGGGACAGATCGGCAGCGACGAATGGAACAAGATGGTGGCTAATAGCAAATTCAGCAACAAGGCATTTGCCGATTTCGCGAAAGTAGCCAAAGGCAAAATCGCGCTGCAGGAACATCCCGGCTCCAGCCAATGGCGCAATATCAAAATTCGTCCTTTATAGTATAGCGTGCGGGCAGGCTTTCTGCTCCTGCGCTCGCTGCCATACGTATAGCACTGCTTTTGTAACAAGCAGCTAAACACCTTATTTAGAAAGTATAAAGAAGCCTCCCGGCTCTACCGGAGAGGCTTCTTTTTTGTAGCGGTTGGCAATAAAACTATACCGATTCGCCCGGGCTTATGTACCTTAGCGGATCAAACCAGCGCTTTATGACACGTAAAAAATATATTTCTCTAATCCTGATACTCGGAACGCTCACGGCGCTGGGGCCTTTTTCGATCGACATGTATTTGCCTGGCTTCCCGGCTATCGCTAAAGATCTGAAGACGACCGTAGCAGAAGTTTCGCTTTCCTTATCCAGCTTTTTTATCGGAATATCTGCAGGGCAGCTGTTATATGGCCCCCTAATGGATCGTTTTGGCAGAAAAAAGCCATTGTATTTCGGCCTTGCCGGCTACCTGCTTGCCTCTGTTGCCTGTGCTTTTGCTACCTCCATCGAAGTGCTGATTTTTTTGCGTTTTTTTCAGGCTGTCTGCAGTTGTGCCGCTGCAGTAGCTTCGGTTGCCATGGTACGCGATCTTTTTCCGGTAGAGGACAATGCCAAAGTGTTCTCGCTGCTCATGCTGGTGGTAGGCGCATCTCCTATGATAGCTCCTACGGTTGGCGGCTATGTTACAGCCGGGTTTGGCTGGGAAGGCGTATTTCTAGTCCTGGCTGGCATGGCCGCTGCAATTCTTACGGCTGTTTACTTCGGTTTGCCCGAAAGCAGCCCACCCGATCCCTCCTACTCCTTAAAGCCGAAACCCATTCTTACTAAGTTTCTCCAGGTGATAAAAGAACCCCAGTTTTATACTTACTGCCTCTCCGGAGCTGTTTCGTTTGCAGGGTTGCTGGCCTATGTTTCAGGCTCTCCGCTGCTGTTTATGGAGATCTTTCACGTGAATGAAAAGGAGTATGGTTGGATCTTCGCTTTCCTGTCTATCGGCCTGATCGGTGCCAGCCAGGTGAACAGTGTGCTGCTGCGCAGGTACCGCAGCGAACAGATCATAGTGGGAGCCCTAATTTGCCAACTGCTGATAGGAGCTATTTTGGTGGCAGGCACCCTGCAAGGTGTGCTCGGACTTTATAGCACGATTGCGTGCATTTTCCTCTTTTTATGTTGTCTGGGCTTTACGTTTCCCAATGCCTCGGCCCTGTCTTTGGCACCATTTACAAAGAATGCCGGCAGTGCCTCTGCCCTGTTAGGTGCTACCCAAATGGGAGTAGGCGCGCTGGCAACCGTCATCCTGAGCCTCTTTAGCGATCATTCTGCTATACCTGTTGCAGGCACTATGGCGGCTTCCACCCTTGTGTCGCTGCTGATCTTACTGGCGGGGCAAAAGATTATCCGCACCCGGGGCATTCATTACCAAACGGATGAGGCAGTAACGGGAGCCCTCCACTAGGCCTGCTTGATCTGTAGTGCACTTGTTACTACCTGTCGTGCAGGCTCGTAGTAATGTTAGCAAGTATGATTTCAGTGAATCACCTGGTTGCTTCGTGATTATTAATGCCCTACTTCCAGGTATTCTTTTAGAGTTTCTGTCTGTGGGTTATCAAACACCACACCGGGAGCTCCTTTTTCAACCACCTCCCCATAGTACATAAACGCGACATAGTCTGCCAGCCGCTTTGCTTGCCGTAAGATATGCGTCACCAGCACAATGGCCACTTCCTTGCTCAGTTCCTGGAACTGCTCCTCAATTTTCCTGCTGGAGATCGGGTCCAAGGCAGATGTGGGTTCATCGGCCAGGAGAACACGAGGCTCAATGGATAAGCCACGGGCCAGGCACAGCCGCTGCTGCTGGCCGATCGAGAGCCTGCCTGCCGGACTGTGCAGCCGGTCTTTTACCTCCTCCCATAAAGCTGCTTTTTGTAAATAATGCTCTATACGGTGCTCCTGCTCGGTTTTGCTGGTGATGCCTTTTAGCTTCAGAGCATACCGGATGTTATCGGCAATGGTGCCGGGCAACGGATACGGGCGCTGTGAAAGTAGCCCCATCTGCTGCCGCAGTTCATATACATCCACATCCCTGGCCAGAATATCCCTACCCAGGAAATAGATAGATCCCTCTGTGCGAATGTCAGGGTAGATGTCGGTAAGGCGGTTGAAGGTCTTCAGCAGCGTGGTTTTACCGCAGCCCGAAGGCCCCAGCAGCACGGTGATGCCTTTGTCGCGGATGCTGAGTTCCACCTGCTTTAACGTCTGCTGGTTGCCGTGGTACAGGTTAAGTCCCGCAACATGAATCAAGCCTGTTCCCTGTTCTTTTTCCATGGCCGGATACGTTGTGTTTGCTATAGTATAAGCACTCATTGGATTCTGTTTTTAGATAGTTGTTTGCTCAGCAACCTGGACCCGATGCTGATAAGCAGGATGAAAAAGGTAAGCACCAGTGCTGCGACATAGGCCCTGGCCTTGACTTCCGGTATAGGTGAACTCAACTGAAAGAAGACTGCCAGCGGAAGCGTAGCAGCTGGTTCTGTCAGGCGCTCCGGAATATAATCTGTATACCCGGCTGTAAAGAGCACGGCGGCCGTATCACCGATTCCCTTGCCCAGCGCCATTAAAAAAGCCGTAGCTACCCCCGGCAGTGCCTGCCGGAACAAAAACTTAAACCCGGTCTCTCCTTTAAAGAAGCCGAGTGCCAGTGCCGCCTCATACATGCCACCCGGCACATGCTGCAGGCTCTCGTCCATCACCCGAATCATGACCGGGCTGATCAGCAGCGAAACGGTGAAAATAGCTGCCAGTAAAGAGGCATGCCACCCCAAATAGAGCATCAGGCTAAAGCCGAAAGCGCCATACACAATTGGCGGCACTCCCCATAACACGTCCAGGCAAAGCCGCACCCTTCTCTGCGCCTTTGGGTGGGAGGCCAGATACGTATGCATAAACAAGGCCGCCGGAATACTGATGAGGCCGGCCAGCAGCGAGGCACCAACAGCCAGGTACAGCGATCCGATGATAGCGTTCAGGATACCCCCCTCCCGACCGAAGTAATAACCGCCTTTTGGCACCTGGGTCAGTATCTCCCAACTGAGGGCGGGCAATCCTTTCAGCACAATACCACCCAATATGCTCAGGAGCACCAACACGATCAGCAGGGTAAAAAAAGCCAGCACGCCTTTTACAATTTGCTCTTCCCGGTAGATTCTTCTCTTCTTCATTTAAAAGGATAGCTATACTTTGGATTGATAGTGATGAATGAGCAGGTGCGCCAAAAAGTTAAAGAGCAACACAATCAGTAACAGCAGAAAAGCACAAAACATCAGGGCCGCATCGTAACTCGGGATGGACATCATCTCGCCATAGTTATTTGCCAATAAGGCCGGGAGCGGGTATCCGGCGGCGAACAGCCCGCCCGGCACCTGCACGACATTGCCCACCACCATCAGCACGGCAATTGTTTCGCCGAAGGCTTTGCTCATGCCCAGGGAAAAAGCCGCCGTAATGCCTGCGCTTGTCTTTTTGAGGATCACATCCCGCACAGTTTGCCAGTGGCTGGCGCCCAACGAAAGCGCTGTTTCCTTTAACTCAACAGGCACCGAGCGGAACAGCTCCAGAAGCATATTCAGCACAAAAGGCAGTACCGAAATAGACATCACCACGGCAGCCGCCAGGATGGAATAGCCGGAAGCATTATCTGCGCCGGTAGCAGCAGCCCATCCGGCCACCAGGGGCACCACCGTTATCACGCCCCAAAGGCCAAAGATCACCGAGGGGATTCCGGCCAGTATGTCGATGATGCCCTGCAGTACCCTAGCGACCCAGGCAGGCGCGAACTGCGTAATGTATAACGCAGCGGCAAGAGCGACCGGCACCAGGAGCACCATCCCCAGCAAAGCAATGATCACAGAGCTACTGATAAACGGCCAGAGACCAAAGGCTCCACGGATCGGCGCCCACTCCGTGCCGAACAACGTCACTCCCAGCCCTGTTACCGAGAACAGCGGAAGTGCTTTCAGCAGGAGAACCAGGCCAATGGCCAGGGGCAACGATACAACGACCAGCAGGGCCAGCTGCATCCACCCTCTCCGGGCATATTCCAGGCCGAGCCGGCTATTGCGCACGGTCATGGGCTGCTAGTTTGTTCTTCTGCGTCTCTAACGTGCCAGGGCTAAGCACAATGTAACCGTTGGGCTCCACAAATTGCTGCCCTTTGGTCAGTACCCACTTCAGAAAGGTTTTCACTGCCGGGATCTGAGGAGCGCCTTTAGCAATCAGGTAGAGTTCCCTGGCCGGAGGCGATGGATAGCGCCCGTCTGCAATAGCCGCCGTGATCTGCTTGATGTCACTATAAAAATTTTCTTCCGCATCGAGCCTGCCATTGCCATTTACATCAATCGGCGCCACATCCACTCCTTCATACTTGCGGCCGGTTTTCAGATCGTATACATAGATCACGTTGTTAAAACCAATAGCATTGGGGTCTTTGCGAACAGCATCTGCTAGGCCAGGATCGCCGAACACGGCTATTCCTTTTAAATCTTCCTGCCCCGCGCCGCCCAGGTAATCTGCCCAAGTGGCCGCCGCGCCTGAAGCATCTGACCGGGTATAAACATTTACCGGCTGCTTACTGCTTTTCCAGTAGCGTTTCCCGTCCTTCAGAAAATAATCACTTAACTCCTGCCGCGTCAGTCCCTCTTTCTTCAGCTGGGCCAAAACAGGGTTTTTGGTGCTGATCGTTGGGATAACCGCATCTTTTGTCACCGATACCCACCAGACACCCTTGTCCTTTTCAGCCGGTGTTATCTCCCTTGAGAACATGCCCAGGTCAATCGCCCCACCCAGCACATCGGCCATCCCTTTGCCGGCTCCGCCAGCAGAAATATTAAACCTGACATCAGGATACTCTTTCCGGAACTCCTCGGCCCATACATTAGCCAGCGGATAGAGCGCAAATGCACCAGACATACTAATAGTACCTTCCAGCTTTTCCCCTTCGCCTGCAGGAGAACCGGCTGCTTTTTTTTCAGAACTTGTACCGCAAGAGGAGAGTCCGGTAGCTAATAAAGTGGCCAGGCTAACCATATAAAATGCTTTTTTCATATTTCTCTTTTCTGTCGTGTATTGTTATCCGCTTTGATGATTTTCAGACTAAACTTTAGTTGCTTCGGGACCAGCTAAACAGCTCTGGGGTAAAGGTGAGCTGCAGGTAAGTAAACTGGGGCACCAACTGGCTGTTGCCTCCTCTGCCCTGCCGCAGGTATTCCAGTGTTTTGCCGGGTAGCATAAACATATAGGCAAGCTCCACATCCGTAAAGCTGTTGGGCCTGTAGCGCAGCCGGAAGTCATTTTCGAAGCCCCATACATGCGAAAGCGCTTTTCCCGTACCCACTTCTGTCTCTCTCAGATCTTTTTGTGTGGCCAGTAGGTGGCTTTCCCACGACAGCGTATACTTCTTGCTGAACTTATAGTCCTGGATCAGGTAGGGATTCACGATTCCCTCATGGTTGTAGGTTCGAACGGTCCGGTTGGTGTAGTCCATGCGGCCATTGAAGCGGTGGATAGAGCCGTGTTGCGCCACAAACGCATGGGACACGGCATCCGTTGGGTTGTTGTCGCCACTGAAAACCTGCGCGCCCAGGCGGGCAGTATAGGCTTTCGAAACAGTTAAACTTGCTTCAGGCTCCAGGTAAAAGGCACTGATAGACTCACCTGTCGGAATCCTGCCCCACTGGTAATAGCCGGCAAAAGTAAGGTACACCACCGGCCCGCTATACGCTACCCTGCCTCCATTTGTCACTTTAAAATCTGTCTCATGCGGATTGGTCAGGCTCTGGTAACCGTCGGTATAATTGATAGAAGAAAGCGTTACTTTCTCAGACAGCTTATACTTGAGATAGTCGACTACCAGCACTTTATAGTTGTCGAATCCGGGGTAATAGGTAGTGCCAAAAATCCTTTCCTCTGTTTGGTCGAAAGCGCCGAGGAGGTGCGTTTCAAACTTCGGGCGCTCAAAAATAAAGCGGACACCATCGTGTTTGTTGCCGGTCTGCCGCCAGTCGTTTTCAGAGAACAGCCGCTCATCGTCGAACTGCACGCGCTGCCGGCCAATGCGCACCGAAAGATGGTCCGTAAGCGAGGGCTGCACATAAAATTCATAGGTCTGAAGCCAGCCTCTTTCGCTGCGGGGATCTTCTTCGCCCCACACTCTGATATCCTGAATAGTTGTGTGGAACAGGAAACGCTTACGTCGGTAGTCGAGGTTAAGCCTGCCGCGGTGCGATATAAAAAAAGCAGCCTGAGTAGTATCGTTCGGCAGTTGCTGGTATCCGTGCCGGAGTTCTGCCCGTGGCCTGAATTCCAGGCTGATGGAAAGCGTTTCTTTATCCGCCTCCACTGCAGTGGTTTCCCCCGGACCGGAAGATTGGGCTAACAGCAGCCTGCTGAAAACCACCGAAAAAAAGGTAGTAAGTAGTAGTATTTTCTTCATCTTCATATGCCTGATTAGATGGAACACACTTAAATAGGACACAGCAGTTTAAGTATGCTTCCCCTATAGTTGCGCACACTGCGCGATACAGCAACCGGAATATTTCCGTCACTTCTGGCCGCCACAATTGGGTGGCAACTATTACCGAAAAAAATTTAAAAGATTAAATGCTGCTGCTACGATGATGGGCTGGCAACTTATACTCACTACAAAAGCTTTCCAGCTTTACGCCAGGTGCTTAGCAACAAGGCAACAGAAAGCGTTAGCAAGTATAGCGATGCGCAGGACCTGTTCCCTGGGGCTAAACGCGAACCGTTCTATCAGGTATACCATCAACAGCAAGTGAAAAGTGGTGAGGATCTTGTTCGCTTTAACAGCAACAACATGCGATAGAAGAAGCAGCAGATAGGGCTGAAGCGGCAGCCCAGCGGCCGGTCAACAGGAAGGAGGAAAGTGTGCCTGGATTTTCCATAGTGCTCTTGATTTACGTTTTGTTTATACTGGCTGCCCTGCTTACCAAAACAGGTAGCGGAGGCTTTGCTTAATTCCTATTAAATCTATAGGGATTATATACAAACGTATGGCTCTTTACTTTTACATCCAACAAATAGTTGCTAAATATTTTAACACGCCGGATCATAATCCCAATAAATGCTTATACCTCAGCAATATACCAAAAATAATAGCTTGGTTTAAAAGAAATAAGGTAGAAGTCGGCATCATTCCGCTGCGGCCAGGCCAATCCGAAAAAGACCTGCTCCGTAAAAAATATTCTTCTAATAATTCCCAGCTGATGCCCTCTGCGGAAGAAAGTGCTGCTGCTAAAGTATAAAAAAGCCAGCCACACTCCTGCGCGGTGTCGGAGAAGTATGACTGGCTTATACTAGGTGAACTTTGGTTATTTAAGAAGGGGCTTTTATACTTCGTGTACTTGTCAGCTGCGGTTGAGCTTTGGCCTACTTACAGGTATAGCAATCAACCATATAATTTTGCTACAGTTGCACGCAGCTTGCACGTTCCAAGCTGATTCTGAGCTCACTGAACAATAAAGCAACACGCGGAACCGCTACAGCCTCACCGTAAGTCAACGGAGCTTATTTTCTTCCGGTCGCAGCCCAGAAAATGCCGGCGTATAAGTGATTTAGAAAAGCAGGTTCGCTGAAGTTTGTAGGCAAATGGCCCAGCGCAGTGTAAAAGGCGCGGCCTCCATCATAAGTATGGTACCAGGCAAGCGGATGTAATTTGCCCATCCCCTCTCCTTTTCCGCGTGCGCCCCAATCTGCTTTCGGGTTATAGGTAGATTCGTCAACACCTAAAATGTAATGCAGGTCGGATACCTTCTCAGGGCCGAACTCATACCACTCCTCTGTCCAGAGTTTGCCATCGGCAAAGCCTTGTAAGCCCGGAAATTTCGGGTCGAGCACTTCTATTTTGGCTGTCTGTACGGATGGGTGGATATGAAACATCCGCCCGACGAGTTTGTTATACCACTCCCAATCATACTCCGTATCAGAAGCACTGTGGATGCCGACAAACCCTTTGCCTGACTGAATGAACCGCTCCATCACTTTTTGCTGGGTGGCGTCAAAAATATCCCCGGTAGTATTTAAAAAGATGATGGCTTGAAATGGCTCCAAGTATTTATCTGTAAACCCATTCGGATCCTCCCACAAGACCACATCAAAATTATTGCGGATACCCAACTGCTGGATTGCCAACACGCCTGCATGCAGCGACTCGTGGTGCCAGCCCCTGGTAGTTGTTACCAGCAACACTTTAAACTGCTTTTGTGCGCTTGCACTAAAAGCAAAAGCCAACTGCATGACCAGTAAAAGAAGAAGAAAGTTAAAACGCTTCATTGGAGTTCGGTTTGTTTAAGACAGGAAGTTAATAATTTTTTGAATTGCTATGGCTTAAATGCTCCACACTAAGCTAAATTAGTGCTTCCCGGCTTCCGCATGTATAGGTTTACATGTTTCTGCTGGCAGCAAATCATTCCTTTGTACAAAAAGGCTACAACGCAGCGGCTTAGCCAAAAGCTATCGGGGCCGAAAGCCTCAATCTGTATACAAGGTCTCCGACAGAAAGGCATTCCGGAACTTTCCTTCAGGATCGAAACGCTGCACCAGTTGTTTAAAATCAGCTAATTTGCCTATACGCGACTGCAATTCGGCGGGAACCATGGTGAATAGCTTTCCCCAATGCGGTTGTGCCTGATAGGGCCTCAGCGCTTCTTCGATCAGCGGGAGCAGGGTTTCTACTATGCGCCATTCCTGCTTCCAGGTAAAATGAAAGGCTACGCACGTTTGCTGGTAGCAGGGGCTCAGCCATAGATCATCTGCGGCAATCGTTCTGATCTCAGAAACAAACAAGTAAGGCGCTATCTGCTCGTGCAGCGCTGCGATCGCCTGCAACGCTTCGTAGCCACACTCTACCGGAACATAATATTCTGACTGCAGTTCTTTTCCGGCGCTCGGCTGAAACCCCATCTTAAAATGCGGCAACCTGTCATACCACACCCCCGCGATACCCATTTGCGCGGTGGCATGCTCCGCTGATAATTCCTCCAGCGGATGCAGATTATCCGTGGCAAGTATGGCGCCATGAAAGTGTATAGCAATTTCCGTCGAGGTGCTGCCGGTATCCTGGTGCTTGATCCAAACCTGGTTAATGGTGTTGTTCTTCCACGTAGTGAACAGGCTGACACTGTAACCAGCAGACATGATAGCCACAAAGTCCCGCTCCAGTGCCTGCATGGGCATGTTCCGGTACACTACCTGGTGCATATCAAACGCTGGCTGCAGGCGCAACGTGAGCTTTGTCACAATGCCCAGGGCGCCCAGGTTTACCACAGCACCCGGAAACACGGCGGCATCTTTGTCCCGCGACAACTCGACGAGATCACCTGCCGCATTCACAAATTCAATAGCGGTAACAGCCGTAGCCAGGTTCCCATTGTGTATACCCGACCCATGGGTAGCCGTAGCGCAAGCACCTGCAATGGAGATGTGCGGCAGGGAAGCTAAATTATGTAAGGCAAAGCCGTGCTCCTGAAGTAAGGGTGCGAGCTCGCCATAGCGCATACCACCCTCTACGGTTACTGTTTGCGCAGCCTTATCCAGTGCGACCACTTTATTGAGTGCCTGCAGCGAAAGCAGGTCTGTTGTGCTATCGGCAATCCTGTTAAAAGAATGCCGGGAACCCAATGCTTTGATGTGGCGGCAACCCTTCACAATTTCCTGCACCTGCTCCACTGTTTCAGGATGATGAATGCGATCAGTACTGTAAAGAATATTTCCGGCCCAATTTGTTTGATCCATAGTATGAATATTGCCCGATTAACCTGTAACTGAAGGTAAGTAACTTTATGGTTTATAGATTGATTTGGATCAGCTTGAGGAACCCGGAAACGGCGCCTTTTTATAAAAGAGTACACCGCCTCCAATTTACCACTGCCTTTTGCTTTAAACAAGCTGGTAAGGGCTGTTTCCTTTCTGAAAAATTATTAGCCTATAATTTGAAGCAGGTATTCAGCTAGCGAAAAGCACGCTTGTTTTCGGCAAAGCATCCTGCGCGCCACTTTGCCGGAAGTATACTTATACTTAGTTAGCCGGAAAATTACAGAAGCAACGCATCAACCCGGTAGGCGTGCACCATTCCTTCACACGGCGACCAGGAGAAAATCGTGAAGTGGCCATCCTGCGAAGCGACAAGTGCCAGTGCATCCCGTTGGTCATGCACGAACTGCGCTGCAGACAAGTGCCGGGTGCCGCCATGCTGTGCCGGATGAACTACAGTCGCGATGTTGCCTGCAACAGGTTCAGTCAGAATCATTTGCTCTACCGGCACGCTTCCTTCCGGCCTTCCGATTTTGGCCCCGAAAGCCAGTAGCTCATACTGGTCGTTGATGATGGTGGCTCCGTCGATTGCCGTAAAACCCGCCAGGCCATCCACCGCACGTACCAGATCGCCCTGCCAGCGGTTCTTACGCTGCTGTACTTCCTGCTGCAGCAATTCTGTCAAGCCGCTGAAAGAGGGTTCCACCACATAGGTTACAGGATGAACGATTGACTTGCGCCAATGATCGCTTTTAGCTGGCACCACCAACAAAGTGCCGCCTCGTTTATGTGCCCGCATAGAAACAGCCAGCTGTACTAGTACATTGACGGAGCCTTTGGACGAGGAAGCAGATGTAAAGCTGATCAAGGACGTGATGAGTTCCGGGCAATCGGGCAGGTTTAAATGATGTTCTTCAACGATGCGCACCTGGTCGCCTTTCAGCACGGCTACGTTGGCAAACTTGCCTTCCAGCTGCAGGCGCCGGTACTTCACCACCAGCAGGCCCGGCTCTGATACATCCAGCACAAAACAAAGCGCCGGTATAACGCGCGTAATGCCCCAGATGCACAATTTGTCACCTTCCGGCCATACCCCCAGGTGAATTCCGGCACGTTCCACACCCGGAGCGAGCTTTGTCAGCACACCGGGCGTAAAAGATAAAGGCTTTCTGAACAGGAGCGCCTGTGCGGCCTCGCCGGGCGCCAGAAAGGCCAGGGATATTTTAGGTGAATATCCCTCTTCCCGCCGCAGGCTGGCCCAGAAGGAAACATCTATGAGCTCCTCAATTATTTGGAAGGAGGGTACTGAGGCTACTTTTGTGGCGCCCTTTTCTTGTGCTTGCGTATGAAACTGCTTGAAGCGTTCGGCCACCGTTTCGGCCACCATTTGGGCGGCCTTATACGTGGCGCTGCTGCTCTCCCCCTTCGTGTTGCCGTTCATTCGTTAAGATAATCTGTTTACCTATTTCCTGTTTATACCTGGCTACCCCCTGTTTACGAACTAACCGCCTGGACGCTCATTCCTGAATGCACCCAGCTCGTACTTTGCTCCAGATGCTCTTGGCCACGATGAATATAAGCGTAAATGTTTGTAATTCCAGCAGCGACTCGCTAAATACAAGGATGCCGATTGCAAGAGAGCGACGGCGCAACAAGTATACCTGACCAAATCCGGTAACAGCCTCTGCAGTGCTTCTCACCAGTTGGGCAACAAGCCTCTGCGGTGTTGCACGAAGTATAAGTTGCTTTTCCGGCATGCCACTGCGCCATGTGCAGGCACGCGTGATCTGAATACTTAAATCGCTTTACCAGGCTGTAGCAGAAGCAGAAAAGAGCGGTATCACCAGCACATTATGTCCACCGCTGCTCGTGTAGGAAGCTTGTATTGCCGGTTATACTATCTTAAACCGCTTTCGTCGCGTAAGATAAAATACTATTTCCTGCAGCCGCTCTTTACTCCTGATGCAGGCTGCAGGTATTGAAGCGCCCGGAACGGCTGAAGTCGGCAACATGCCGTACAGGCCAAATACTGAAAACGACACGATGAAAGAACACTCGAAACTACCCATTTATGGTGCCCTGGCAGCCAACTTAGGCATTGCTGCCATTAAATTTACAGCCGCCGCTTTTAGTGGCAGTTCCGCGATGCTCTCCGAAGGTATTCACAGTACTGTAGATTCCGGCAACGAACTGCTGCTCCTGCTGGGCATCAGCCGAAGCCAGAAACCCGCCGACGCCGGACACCCTTTCGGCCATGGCAAGGAAATCTACTTCTGGACTCTGATCGTTTCTATCCTGGTATTCTCCCTCGGTGGTGGCATGTCCTTGTACGAGGGGATCAGCCACATAAAACACCCCGAACCGCTGCAAGATCCTTTCTGGAATTATATTGTGCTGCTGGTGGCCTTCCTTTTTGAAGGAGCTTCCTTTTATATTGCTGTCAAAAAATTCATGGAGAGCAAAGGCCCGGGTAGCTTCTGGCAGGAGTTGCACCAGAGCAAAGACCCAACCCTGTTTGCAGTAATTTATGAAGATGGTGCAGCCCTGTCAGGACTTCTAATCGCTTTTGCGGGCGTTTTTCTGGGGCACTACTTCCAAAACCCTGTATTTGATGGGGCGGCTTCAATCCTGATCGGGGTGGTGCTTTGTTTTGTTGCCGTGTTGATGGTGATAGAAAGTAAGAACCTGCTGGTAGGCGAAAGTGCCGAGACGGGAATGGTGCGGGGAATACAGCAACTGGTAAATCAAGATCCAGATGTGCATAGCCTTCAGCAACCGCTTACCATGCACATGGCTCCCAACGAGGTGTTGCTGGCGCTTGATGTGCAGTTTCATACCCATCTGAACGGAAGCAATCTTCCGGAAGTCGTTAACAGGTTAGAAAATAACATAAGACAGCAATTTCCGGAAGTGCGGCGCATTTTTATTGAAGCACGCAATCTATCCAATCATGAAGCCAACATTAACAAATCACAAAAAGTATAGCTACAGCCGGCTTATTGTAGTAAAAGCCCGGGCGCTACAATCGTCTGGGGCTTCTTTTTATACATACTTATAATTGTATTTAAGGAATAAAACGTCGGATAAGGCAGGTATACTGTGCCTTTGCGTGCTTATTAATATGCTATTCCGGCTGCCACCAATTTACTTTGGGATAACGACCTGGAGGCAAGCCAACTGCACCAGCACACTGTTTTAATAACGCTATGATTCCTGAATGCTTCATATAAAATAATTTACAGAAATTTTATTGCAATTTGTGGCAATTTAAAATAAAGATGCGTATATTAATTTAAATTATTTGAATGCACCACTTTTTTACCGGAAGGGAGGCAAAAATGGGTACCGTCAGGAACATTCTACAGAACAAAAAAGGCAGGGTTATCGCTGTCGATCCTGCCGCCACAGTATACAGCGCACTCGAGCAGATGGTCGAGAACAACGTTGGCGCGCTGCTCGTGGTTGACACCGGTAAATTTGTGGGTATTTTTACAGAAAGGGATTACGCCCGAAAAGTGATCCTGCGGGGCAAAGCCTCCCGCGATACACTGGTAGGTGAAATCATGAGCGAGCATCCTGTTGTCGTAAACCCCTGCGACACCCTGGAGCAATGCATGAAGCTGATGACAGCCAAGTATATCCGCCACCTGCCGGTACTGGAAAACGAGGAGCTGATCGGCTTAGTTTCGATCGGTGACATCGTGAAATACATCATGGAAGAGCAGAAGTTTATTATCGAGAACCTGGAACACTATATTTCAGGCCAGTAATCACCACAACGGCTGCTTGTCGCTTGCATTTACCCTGATACATACGTTATACCTGATCATTTCCGCAGGAGGCGGATACGCTGTGTATGCATCTATTCAAAATACGACAGTGCTGTGGCCCCTGCTGGTGTATGGGGCTATTGTTCTGAGCCTGGTGCTGGTCATACTTGGTCTGTCCTACGCCTTGGGGCAGCACCACAACGAACGCGCCACCGGTGAACCCTATGAGGGAGGTATCCTGAGTGCGGGCGGCGCACGCCTCCGCTTTTCCTCCCAGTTCTACCTGGTGGCTATGCTCTTTGTCATCTTCGACGTCGAAACGGTCTTTATTCTTTCCTGGGCGATTGCTTTTAAAGAACTGGGCTGGTACGGCTACCTGGGAGTATTGGCCTTTATTGTGCTACTGGCGATAGTGCTGGTATATGAGTGGCGCAACGGTGCCCTGGATTTCGGCCCCGACGGGCAGAAAATCCTGCAGGCCTACAAGCGCCTGACGCGTAATTCTGATACGGTAATATAAAGGAAGCGTGAACACCCTAACCCTTGGCCTATGAAATGGTGGTTGAGCAAACCCAATGAGCCGGTTACTCCCGTACAGGGCACCAGCTCTTACGAGGAAACAGTACAGCAAAGTGTGATGCTGACCACGCTGCAGGACCTGCTGGCCTGGGGACGGAAAAATTCAATGTGGCCCTTCCACTTCGGCCTTTCGTGCTGTTTTGTGGAGATGGCTACCAGCATGACGCCCAAATATGATGTAGCCCGCTTCGGCGCTGAGGTCATCCGGGGCACACCCCGCGAGGCTGATGTGATGATCATTGCAGGCACGGTGTTCATTAAAATGGCCCCTATCATCAAGCGGCTGCACGAGCAGATGATGGAACCCAAATGGGTGATCTCGATGGGCTCCTGCGCCAACTCCGGTGGTATGTATGATATTTATAGTGTGGTACAGGGAGTAGATAAATTCCTTCCGGTAGACGTGTACGTACCCGGTTGTCCGCCCCGCCCAGATGCTTTTATGGAGGGCTTGATGCTGCTGGCCGAACGGGTAGGCAAAGAACGGCGCCCCTTGAGCTGGACCATCGGCGAGCAGGGCGTTATCCGCCCGGAAAAAGAAGAAGTAAAAGCCCGCAAGCGTGAGCGCTGGGACAGCATGACAGAATTCCGATCCCCGGATGAAGTATAGCTGGTAGTCTGCAGTGGCGCGCTTTAAGGTTCAGTTACATCAGTTGTATAGGATCTGGCCAAGTGCTTTTAGTATGAGTTTGAAAGCCTAAGAGCGATCTGGGATGGAGGGCTATACGTTCCTCTCGTGCTATAAAACGTGTCTGAGAAAGACCGGTCTTCCCATACGAAATTGCTTTTATTGACAAGATCGTTATAACGCGCTGTGGGAGAACTTTCTTTTTGAACAGCATACCAGAAAAGACACTACTTATCATAAATAATCAAATACAGAAAAGTAGCATGAGTTAGCATAGTACGGGCATTTACTAATTCCTACCGATGGAAAACGGAAGCGGCATTGTTGAGCAGTTGCATGAGCGGTTCAGGGCAGGCACCTTTACCCCGCAAACAACGAAGGATGACATCCTCACCCTCTGGATGCCTCATGAGAAAATCAAAGAGGTCCTGACATTCCTCAAAAAGGAGATCCCTCAGCCCTTCCGCCTCCTCTTCGACCTGACGGCGATTGACGAGCGGACGCGCAAGTCCGACAGCGGGCCGATCCCCTACGCCTTTACGATTGTATACCACCTTTTCTCCTTCGACCGCAACAGCTTTATCCGTTTAAAGGTCGGCTTCCGCGATGAGTTTCCGGTGGTACAGAGCATCAGCAGCCTTTGGGCCAATGCTAATTGGTATGAGCGCGAAATCTATGATATGTTCGGCATCCGCTTCGAAGGCCACCCGCACCTGTCGCGCATCCTGATGCCGCGCACCTGGGTAGGACACCCGCTGCGCAAAGAGCATCCTGCCCGCGCCACCGAAATGGGTCCTTTCCAGCTTTATGATGATAAAGTGGACCTGGAACAGGCCGCCCTGCAGTTCAATCCCGAAGAATGGGGCCTGCAGCGGCAGAGCGAAGACAGCGACTTCATGTTCCTCAACATCGGCCCCCAACACCCGGGCACGCACGGCGTACTGCGCATTGTTCTTCAGTTAGACGGCGAAGATATCGTGGACGCTATTCCCGACATCGGCTTCCATCACCGGGGCGCCGAGAAAATGGGGGAGCGCCAGTCGTGGCATACGTATATTCCTTATACCGACCGGGTAGATTACCTGGGCGGCGTGATGAACAACCTGGCCTACCTGCAGGCGGTAGAGCAGCTGGCCGGCATCGAGGTGCCTGACCGGGTAAAGGTGATCCGGGTGATGCTCTGTGAGCTTTTCCGCATTGCCAGCCATCTGGTATGGTATGGCACCTTTGCCCAGGACGTCGGTCAGCTCTCTCCCGTATTTTACATGTTCACCGACCGCGAAAAGATCTTCGACATTGTGGAGGCCGTTTGCGGCGGGCGCATGCACCCCAACTGGTTCCGCATCGGCGGCCTGTCGCAGGACCTGCCCGCAGGCTGGGAAACCCTGGTGCAACGCTTCCTCGACTACTTCCCCAAACGCCTGAAGGAGTATGATGGCCTGGTAATGAAGAACAGCATCTTTAAGGCCCGCACCAAAGGCATCGGCATCTTTACCAAAGAAGAAGCCATTGAATGGGGCGTAACCGGGCCTAACCTGCGTGCCTGCGGCTTTGCATGGGACTTCCGTAAAAAACGCCCTTACTCTGGGTATGATATGTTTGATTTTGAGGTGCCCGTTGCCGCCAACGGCGACTGCTACGACCGGGCGCTGGTGCGGGTAGAGGAGATGCGCCAGAGCCTGCGCATCATCGACCAATGTATGAAAAACATGCCCGAGGGGCCTTATAAAGCAGACGCTCCCCTGGCCACGCCACCTATCAAGCAACAGACCATGCACGACATCGAAACGCTGATCACCCATTTTCTGGGCGTGAGCTGGGGCCCGGTGATTCCGCCCGGCGAGGCCATGAGCTGCATCGAGGCCACCAAGGGGGCCAACGGCTACTATTTAACCAGCGACGGCAACACCTCGCCGTACCGCGTGCGCATCCGCACGCCCTCTTTCCCGCACATGCAGATGCTACCCTACATTAGCAAAGGCTACTCTGTTGCCGACCTGTTGTCTATACTTGGCGCCATGGACTATGTGCTGGCCGATATCGACAGGTGAAGTTTGAAAGTAAAAAGTCTCCGCTGGTTCGGGCTGCCGGTTCGGACCAGCAGGAGCACAAAGTATAAGTATAAGTTTATATCTAACGTCTTGATACCTGTGTCTGAGTTATGCTGACCGAAGCTGAAAAACAGAAGATCGAACACGAAATCAGCCTTGTTCCTACCCGGAAAAATGCTTGTATTGAAGCCCTGAAGATCGTGCAGCAAAGTCATGGCTGGATCTCGGATGAGAGCCTGAAAGACGTGGCTGAATTTGTAGATATGTCGCCGGCAGAGCTGGATAGCGTGGCTACGTTTTACAACCTGATCTTCCGCCGACCCGTGGGCCGGCATGTGATCCTGCTTTGCGACAGCATCAGCTGCTGGGTGATGGGCTATGAAGGAATACGCGATCAGCTTTACAATATCTTACGCATTAAATATGGCCAGACCACAGAAGACGGCCGCTTTACCCTGCTCCCTAACTGCTGCCTCGGCACCTGCGACTGTGCCCCCGCCCTTATGATTGACAACGACCTGTACCGTAACCTGACGGTGGAACAACTGGACGAGATTCTGAGCAAATATACCTAAAACCAAAGCGGGCGCCTATGGAGAAGCCCCTTACCCAACACATTGTACCGGGCCGTAAACCACTTAGTTTAAAGGCCTATGAAAAAGTAGGCGGTTATCAGTCGGTACGTAAGGTATTAAAAGAGATGGCGCCCCAGGAGGTGCAGACGCTGGTGAAAGACGCCAACCTGCGTGGCCGGGGCGGAGCCGGTTTCAGCACAGGCCTGAAGTGGAGCTTTGTGCCGATGGGCCCCGATGCGCCCACGCCCAAATACCTGGTGGCCAACGCCGACGAGATGGAGCCCGGCACCTTCAAAGACCGCGTGCTGCTGGAAGGCAACCCGCACCAGCTCATTGAGGGTATGATCGTGGCTGCTTATGCCATTCAGGCAAGTATAAGTTATGTGTTCCTCCGCTGGGCCTATAAACTGGCTGCACAGGAAGTAACCCAGGCCATACACGAGGCTTACGAAGCTGGCTACCTGGGCAAAAATATCCTGGGCTCCGGCTTTGATCTGGAGATGCACCTGCACACCGGCGTGGGCCGCTACATGTGCGGCGAAGAAACCGCCCTGCTCAATGCCCTGGAAGGCAAACGCGCTAACCCCAGAGCAAAGCCTCCTTTCCCGCAGGTCAGCGGTTTGTTTGGCATGCCTACCATCGTCAACAACGTGGAGACGCTTTGTAACCTGCCGCACATCATCAACAACGGCGCCGAGTGGTTCAAAAAGCTGGGCTTAACAGAGGATGCCGGCACCAAGCTCTTCGGTGTGAGCGGCCACGTGAAAAAGCCCGGCTGCTGGGAGTTGCCGATGGGCACCACCATCCGCCAAATCCTGGAAGACTATGCCGGCGGCATGCAGGACGGCTACCTGTTCCGGGGCCTTTTGCCCGGCGGGGCCTCCACCGACTTTCTCGTGGAGGAGCACCTCGACCTGCCTATGGATTATGGCTCCATTCAGGCGGCGGGCAGCCGCCTGGGCACGGGTACCATGATCATCCTGGACGACCAGACCTGCCCGGTGGGCTTTACGCTGAACCTGCAGCACTTCTTCGCACAGGAGTCCTGCGGTTTCTGCACGCCCTGCCGCGAGGGACTGCCCTGGGTAGAGAAGATTTTACTGGCCATCGATAAAGGCGAGGGCAAACCCGAGCACCTGCTCACCCTCGACTTCCATACCAAATACCTCGGCCCCGGCAACACCTTCTGCGCACTGGCACCCGGCGCCATGGAACCCCTGCAGAGTGCTCTGAAATACTTCAGAGAGGATTTTGAACGGCACATTCTCGAACACCACTGTCCCTGGAGCAAAGCATGGCAACCATCTATATAGAGAACACACCCTACGAAGTCGGCGCAGGCAAGAACCTGCTGGAGGCCTGCCTCACCCTCGGCAAAGATCTCCCCTACTTTTGCTACCATCCTGCCATGGGCTCCATTGGGGCGTGCCGCCAGTGCGCCGTGAAAGTATACAAGGACGAGAACGACACCAGGGGCAAGCTCACCATGTCGTGCATGGAGCCGGTGCGCGACGGCATGCGCCTTTCCATTGCCGATATGGAGGCCAAGGAGTTCCGGGCGCACATCATCGGCTGGCTCATGACCAACCACCCCCACGACTGCGCCGTGTGCGATGAGGGCGGCGCCTGCCACCTGCAGGATATGACCGTGATGACGGGCCACAACTACCGCGAATACCGTTTCGACAAGCGCACCTACATCAACCAGTACCTGGGGCCCTTCCTCAACCACGAAATGAACCGCTGCATCCAGTGCTACCGCTGCGTGCGCTACTATAAAGACTATGCCGGTGGCAAGGACTTGGACGTGTTTGCCGCGCATAACCATTTGTACTTTGGCCGCGCCGAAGACGGGGTGCTGGAGAGCGAGTTCAGCGGCAACCTGGCCGAAGTATGCCCCACGGGCGTGTTTACTGACAAGACGCTGAAGCAGCACTACACCCGCAAATGGGACCTGACGATGGCGCCTTCGGTGTGCCACCACTGCAGCCTGGGCTGCAACACCATCGCCGGGGAGCGCTACGGTAGCTTGCGCAACATCACCAACCGCTACAACGGCGAAGTGAACGGCTACTTCCTCTGCGACCGCGGGCGCTTCGGTTATGAATTTGTGAACAGTCCCGGCCGCATCCGTGCCCCGTTGGTGCGCAGCCAGCTGCCGGAGGCCACCGACAAGTATACCGCGCTACAGGCGGCTGCTTCGGCTATAAAAGCGGGAAGGGTGATCGGTATCGGTTCGCCGCGGGCCTCCCTGGAATCTAACTTTGTACTGAAAACGCTGGTCGGCGAAGATAACTTCTACCACGGCACTTCGGAGGTAGACCATGACCTGACCTGCCAGGTGCTCTGCCTGCTCCGGGAGGGATCGGCCCGCACCCCCTCTTTAAGAGAAGTAGAGCAGGCAGATGCCGTGTTCATACTGGGCGAAGACCTCACCAATACGGCTCCGATGCTGGCGCTAGCCGTACGGCAGTCGGTCAGGCAGCAGCCTTTGCAGGAAAAAGTAACGCAGGCCAAAATTCCGGAGTGGCAGGATGCGGCCGTACGGGAGCTGGTGCAAACAGAAAAAGGACCATTGTTCAGTGCCACCATCCGGGAGACAAAACTGGATGAGATCGCCACGCAAACCTACTTCGATACACCCGATGCCATTGCCCGCCTGGGCTTTGCCGTCGCCCACCGCATCAATCCCGACTCACCGGAAGTACCCGGACTGACAGAAGCAGAGCAGGCACTGGCGCAGCAGGTAGCAGATGCGCTGATAGCTGCCAAGAAGCCGCTGGTGATCTCGGGCACTTCTTTGGGCAGCGAGCGGGTACTGAAAGCGGCGGGCAACATTGCCAATGCCCTAGTGGCAAAAGAGAAGTCTGCAGGCATCAGCCTGGTGGTGCCCGAATGCAACAGCATGGGCCTGGCCATGCTCAAAGGGCATAAACTAGAATCTGCTTTCGAGGCCGTGCTCAATGGCTATGCCGATACCGTGCTTATCCTGGAAAACGACCTCTACCGCCGGGCCAGCGCTGCGACGGTCAATGCCTTCCTGAACAGCTCAAAACAGCTCATCGTACTGGATTACCTGCACCATGCCACTACCGAAAAGGCGGGCATCCTGCTGCCAGCCGGCACTTTTGCTGAAGCCGACGGAACGCTTGTCAACAATGAAGGCCGGGCCCAGCGCTTTTACCAGGTATACCCTACAGTCGAGGAGATACAGGAAAGCTGGCGCTGGCTCGCCGAGTTGGGCACCATCATGGCCCATGAACAGATCAGCAGCTGGCAGGGCTATGACGACATCGTGAAAGCCTTGACTGCAGGAGAACCCGGACTACAAGGCGTGCAAAATGCCGCTCCGCCCTCCGGCTTCCGCATTGCCGGCCAGCGTGTACCGCGCGAGCCGCACCGGTTCAGCGGCCGTACTTCAATGAATGCCAGCCGCAACGTGAGCGAGCCCAAACCAGCGGAAGACCCGGATTCGCCCCTCTCCTATACCATGGAAGGGTATCACGGGCAGCCGCCTTCGTCCATGATCCCGTACTTCTGGGCTCCGGGTTGGAATTCCATCCAGTCTACCAACAAATATCAGCAGGAAGTGGGCGGGCATCTGAAAGGCGGAGACCCGGGCGTGCGCCTGCTGGAGCCTGCCGCAACAGGCACCTTTTCCATGGCTGTACCACAGAAGTTTCAGCCCCTGGAAGGGCACCTGTTCGTATTACCTCTGCACCATACCTTTGGTTCCGAAGAGCTCAGCAACCATTCCACGGCCATTAGGGAGCGTATCCCGGACCCTTATGTCGCTCTGAACGCGGCTGACGCCATCCGTCTGAAGTTAGACGAGGGGGCCTTGCTACACTTCTCCATCGAAGGCCATACCTACCAGTTACCAGTGAAAACAAGTCCTGCCATTCCGGGCGGTACCGCCGGCTTACCCTGTGGCTTACCTGGTGTACCCTATGCTGAATTACCCGCTTGGGCTATCTTAAACCAAAATATAGAATGGAAGAAGCAACCCCAAACTACTTACTGATTGTCGGCGGCGTGCTGTTCGTGATGCTCAACGTAGCAGCCGGACTCATCTGGGTAGAGCGCCGTATGCTGGCCCTATGGCAAGACCGCTACGGCCCCAACAGGGCAGGTCCTTTTGGGCTGTTCATCGTGCTGGCCGACACCATCAAGCTGTTTTTCAAGGAGGATTGGACACCTCCGTTTGCCGATAAGCCGGTATTTATATTGGCACCCGCCATTGTGGTAGTGTCGGCACTGATGAGCTTTGTGATCGTTCCGTTTGCGCCGGGCATTGTGGTGGCCGACCTCAACATCGGCGTGCTGTTCTTCCTGGCCATGTCGTCGATGGGGGCTTATAGTATTATCCTGGGCGGCTGGGCATCCAACAACAAGTATAGTTTGCTGGGTGCCATGCGCGGCGCGGCGCAGATGATCTCTTACGAAGTATTTATGGGCCTGGCGCTGATGGGCGTGGTGCTGCTGAGCGGCTCCTTTAACCTGCAGGTTATCGTGGAGGCGCAACGCGGTATCTGGTTCTTCATTCCGCAGTTCCTCGGCTTCATCATCTTCCTCATCGCGGGCATCGCCGAAACGCACCGCCTCCCCTTTGATATTCCGGAGGCAGAGAGTGAGCTGGTGGCCGGCTTTCACTCCGAATATTCGGGTATGAAGTTCGGTATGTTCTTCATTGGCGAATACATGGGCATTACGCTCATTTCCTGCCTGGTGGTGGCCCTGTACTTCGGCGGCTGGCTAGGTCCTGATTTTCTGCCGCCCTTGGTATGGTTTGCCCTTAAAACTGCGGTGTTCATCTGCCTCTTCATCCTGCTGCGCGCCTCCATGCCGCGCCCCCGCTACGACCAGTTGATGGAATTCGGATGGAAGATCCTGTTGCCCCTTACACTGGTGAACCTGCTGGTAACAGCGGGGGTGGTACTGTGGATGGAAGGGTAATCAAATGTGAAGACCGCTGGTACGAGCTTGTAGCTCGTACCGCAAACAGCTTAAAAAGAAGGTACGATCTGCAAGCTCGCACCAGCAGATGGACCAAGTGCAGCAGAAAACTATAAAAAAAACATCTAACCTCACAGCGTCTTCCAGACCTGTGAACGTCTGTAAACTATAAAACCGAAAGGAGCAGCTATGTTTAGTTTGTTGCGCAGTATGTGGCTCACGTTTCTGCACGCCTTCCACAAGCGGGAGACCATCCTGTACCCCGAGGAGAAACCCATCCTCCCGACGCGCTGGCGGGGGCGCATTGTGCTGACGCGCGACCCGGACGGCGGCGAGCGCTGCGTGGCCTGCAACCTCTGCGCCGCCGCCTGCCCCGTCGACTGCATCGCGCTGCAGGCTACCGAGGACGAGACGGGCCGGCGCTACCCGGAGTTTTTCCGCATCAACTTCTCGCGCTGCATCTTCTGCGGCTTCTGCGAGGAGGCCTGCCCCACCTATGCCATCCAACTCACCCCCGACTTTGAGATGGGCGAGTATAACCGCCAGAACCTGGTGTATGAGAAAAAGGACCTGCTCATCAACGGCCAGGGCAAATACCACGGCTACAACTACTACAAGGTAGCGGGCATGGCCATTGGCGGCAAAGGCAAGGGCGAGGCAGAGAACGAGGCCCCACCCGTGGACATCAAAAGCTTAATCCCCTGACCTATGGAACTGACCTTCTACATTGCGTCGGCTGTGGCCATCCTTTCCACCATCATGGTCATCACGCGCTTTAACATGGTGCACGCGCTGCTCTACCTGGTGGTGTCCTTCCTGGCTGTGGCCGTCCTCTTCTTTACCCTCGGTGCGCCCTTTATGGCCGCCCTCGAAATCATCATTTATGCCGGCGCCATCGTGGTGCTCATCATCTTCGTGATCATGATGCTGAACCTGAACAAGGAGGCTGAGCAGCAGGAAAGGGAATGGCTGAAGCCCTCGGTGTGGGTGGGGCCCTCCATTCTGTGCCTGGTGCTGCTGGCGGAGCTGGCCTACATGGTGACGGCGGTGGGCACGCCGGCCATTGCCCCGCAGGCCGTGGATGCGCGGCTGGTAGGCCTGGCGCTGTTCGGGCCTTACGTGCTGGGGGTGGAGCTGAGCGGCATGCTGCTGATGGCCGGCATTGTGGGCGCCTACCACCTGGGTCGGCAGAAGAAAAAAGTGGTGCACCGTTTTCTGGAAAGGAGCACAGCGGTATGAGTCCTGTCCCTATGGAAGCCGGATTGCTGGTGGCGGGCATCCTGTTTATGCTCGGCCTCATCAGCGTGCTCATCCGCCGCAACATCATCTTTATGCTGATGTCGGTGGAGATCATGCTCAACGCTGCCGGGCTGGCCTTTATCGTGGCGGGTATGCACTGGGCCCAACCCGACGGGCAGGTGATGTTCATTTTTATACTAACTATGGCCGCCGCCGAGGTATCGGTCGGGCTGGCGCTGATCCTGCAGCTCTACCACCGCTTTAAGACCCTGGACAGCGATGCCGCTAACAAAATGAGAGGATAACGAAAATGGAAAATCTGCTTTGGTTAATTCCCGCGCTGCCCTTTGCCGGCGCTTTGCTGCTGGTGCTTTTCGGCACGCGCTTGCCCCGCGCCCTGGTAAGCCTGATCGGCGTGGGCAGCGTCGGCATTTCGGGGCTGCTCACGCTGCTGCTGGGCCTGCAGTTTTTGTCGGAGCGGCCGGCGTTCTACCACCAGGAAGTATGGCGCTGGTTCGACGTGGCGGGCTTCAGCCCGGCAGTGGCCTTTCACCTCGACGCGCTTTCCATGGTGTTTATCTTCGTCATCACTTTTGTCGGTTTTCTCATCCACCTCTACTCCACCGCCTACATGGCCGACGATGCGGATTTCTCCCGCTTTTTTGCCTGTATGAACCTGTTTGTTGGCTCAATGCTGGTGCTGGTGCTGGCCGACAACCTGCTGCTTTTATACCTGGGTTGGGAAGGTGTGGGCCTGTGCAGCTACCTGCTGATCGGCTTTTGGTATCAGAACCCGGCCAACGGCTATGCAGCCCGCAAAGCCTTCATCATCACCCGCGTTGGCGACACGGCCATGGCCATTGGGCTGTTCCTGCTCTTCCAGCTGTTCGGCACGCTGCACATCCAGACGATTTCAGAAGCTGCAGCACAAGCCTGGTCCCCCGGTAACCAGATGGCGGTGCTGGTAGCGTTTTTGCTGCTGGGCGGCGCGGTGGGCAAGTCGGGCCAGTTGCCGCTGCAAACCTGGCTCCCCGACGCCATGGCCGGCCCCACACCCGTTTCGGCGCTCATCCACGCCGCCACGATGGTGACGGCAGGCGTCTACCTCATTGCCCGTATGCACGTGGTGTTTGAGCTAGCCCCTGCCGCGCAGCTGGCGGTCGCGGTAATCGGCGCTGTTACCTTGCTGCTCGCCGGCTTCTCGGCCCTCACCCAATACGACCTCAAGCGCGTGCTCGCCTACTCCACCATCAGCCAGATCGGCTACATGTTTCTGGCGCTGGGCGTAGGAGCCTGGTCGGCGGGCATCTTCCATTTCATGATCCATGCCTTCTTTAAGGCGCTGCTCTTCCTTTGTGCCGGCGCCATCATACTGGCGCTGCACCACGAGCAGGACATGCGCCGGATGGGCGGCCTGCGCCATACTTTGCCGGTAGTGTTCTGGACCTTCCTGATCGGTGCAGCCTCACTGGCGGCGGTTCCGCTGATCACGGCCGGCTTTTACAGCAAAGACCAAATCCTGTGGCTGCAGCTGGCCGGCGAGCACGGCAGCATCTGGTTATACCTGGCTGGGCTGGCAGGGGCCTTTCTTACCTCCGTCTATACCTTCCGGATGGTGTTTCTCACGTTTTATGGGGAGGCCCGGACAGCGGTGGGCCACCCGCCGGGCAGCCTCATCCTCATCCCGCTGGTGATCCTGGCTATCCTTTCGCTGGCAGGTGGCTTCATCGAGCTGCCGCACAACTTTGCCCACCTCACGCTGTTCACAGAGTTTCTGGCGCCGGTGCTGCCCGTGGTCACCATCAACGAGACACTTGCCACCTCGGAGTGGCTGTTCCAGCTGCTGGCGGCGGCGGTTTCCCTGAGCGGTATTTACGTGGCCTATCTATTCTATATTAGCAAACCGTCGCTGCTGGCAAGTATAGAGCGCTCGGGCGTGGCCATAGCCCTGCACCGCTTCTGGCATGCCGGCTGGGGCTTCGACACACTGTACAACGCGCTGCTCGTGCGCCCCTACGTGTTCCTGGCCACCCTCAACAAACGCGACGTGATCGACGGCTTCTATACCTCCCTCACTGACCTGACAACCTCGCTGCACTTGATGCTGGCCCAGACACAAAACGGAGTGCTGCGCAACTACATCATGGGTGTGGTAATGGGCGCGGTGGCCATACTAACTTTAAGCTTATTGCTATGATACTGGCCTGGCTGATTGTGATACTGATGGCCGGCGGACTGCTGGCCTGGCTCGCGCAGAAATGGCACGCTGACCTTCCCCGTTGGATTGCCCTTGCCGCCGTGGCCACCGATTTTATACTGACCTTATACCTGTGGGCAGAAGAGCCGGAGGCAAGTATGCTGGCCTCTTCCTGGCTTCTCCGCTTCGACCGCCCCTGGATACCGCAATTCGGCGTGAGCTTTAGCCTGGCGCTCGATGGCCTGAGCCTGCTGATGTTGCTGCTCACCTTTTTCTTGGGCCTGCTGGCTATCGGCATTTCCTGGCGTGAGATCGAGCACAAGGTCGGCTTCTTTCATTTTAACCTGCTGTGGGTACTGGCGGGCATCACGGGCGTGTTCCTGACCATGGACCTGTTCCTGTTTTACTTTTTCTGGGAGGTGATGCTCATTCCGATGTACTTTCTGATCGGCATCTGGGGCCACGCTAACCGCAACTATGCCGCCTATAAGTTCTTCCTTTTCACGCAGGCCAGTGGCTTGCTCATGCTGCTGGCTATCCTGGGTTTATACTTTATACATGGCAACGCCACCGGCACCTATACGTTCAACTATTTTGCGCTGCTCGACATGCCACTGGCCCCGGAGGCAGGGCGCCTGCTGATGTTCGGCTTCCTGGCTGCCTTCCTGGTAAAGCTGCCGGTGGTGCCGTTTCATTCTTGGCTACCCGACGCCCACTCCGAAGCGCCCACGGCAGGTAGCGTCATTCTGGCGGGGCTGCTCCTCAAAACCGGGGCTTACGGCCTGCTGCGCTTCGTGCTCCCGCTCTTCCCCGAAGCCGCGCAGGAATTTGCCCCCTGGGCGATGCTGCTCGGTGTAATCGGCATCCTGTACGGCGCCATGCTGGCGTATTCCCAAACAGACCTGAAGCGGCTGGTGGCCTATACAAGTGTCAGTCACATGGGTTTTGTAATCCTGGGCGTATTTGCCTTCAATCCCTGGGCGCTGCAAGGGGTGGTGATGCAGATGATCACCCATGGCCTGAGCACCGGCGCGCTCTTCATCATTTCCGGTTTCCTGTACCAGCGCCTGCACACCCGCGACATCCGGCAAATGGGCGGCTTCTGGCCCCGAACGCCGAAAATGGGTGTGGTGGCCCTCGTCTTTGCCATGGCCTCGCTGGGCCTGCCGGGCCTGGGCAATTTCATCGCCGAATTCCTCACCTTAGTAGGCGCATGGCAGGCCAACCGCTGGCTCACCGTTTTCGCCACCCTCGGCCTGGTGCTGGCCACAGCTTACTCGCTGCGCATCATGCAAAAGGTATTTCTGGGGCCGGGCCTGCCGGAGCCAGAGCAACCGCTGCTGCCCGACCTTAACCTGCGGGAGCTGCTGGTGGCCGCGCCCCTCGTTATACTCATCCTCTGGCTGGGCCTTTACCCACAGCCGGTGCTGAACACCGCTTTGCCGGCCATTACGGAGCAACTGCAGGCGTACCGGCAGCCGGAAAATTTGCAGCATCCGGTCGTTGCACAGGCTGCACGGCACGTCATCACCCCACCCGATTCAACCACTTATTCCCAGAAAGGAGGTACGTATGCGCCCAAGTGATTTTCTGTTTCTCATGCCCCTGCTCATACTTGTAGCGGCGGCCCTGATTACCATGCTGATCATCGCGTTTACGCGAAACCACCGGGCAATTTTTGTGGTCACATCGCTATCCTTTCTGGCGGCGGCCATTTCGCTGTTCTGGCTCAAGAACCTGCTGCCCTACTCCATTCCCCCGCTCTTCGTCCTCGATGGCCTGGCGGTTTTTTATATGGGGCTCATGCTGCTGATCTCGCTGGTCATCAGCATGCTCTCATATGCTTATTTCGAACAGCGCGAAGAACGGAAAGAAGAGTATTATATCCTGCTGATCCTGGCGACGCTGGGCTCCTGTGTGCTGGTGATCAGCACGCACTTTGCCTCACTTTTTCTAGGGCTGGAGGTGCTCAGCGTGTCCTTGTACGCGTTGATCTCTTACCTGCGCACCCGCGAGCGCTCCGATGAGGCGGGCATTAAATACCTGATTTTGGCGGCGCTGTCCTCCGCTTTTCTGCTTTTCGGCATGGCCCTGATCTATGCCAGTACCGGCACTATGGCCTTTGCCGGCATCGGCGTCTACCTCGATTCGCTGCAGGAGCTTCCTCTGCTGCTGCTCACCGGCTTTGGCCTCATGATCATCGGCATTGGCTTTAAGCTCGGTATTGTGCCTTTTCATATGTGGACACCCGATGTGTACGAAGGAGCGCCGGCACCCGTCACCGCTTTTATCGCCACCGTTTCTAAGGGAGGTATGCTGGGCCTGTTGCTCCGCTTTTTTACAGAGGCCGACGGCTACCGCTATCCGGTGCTGGTGCTGGTCTTTACGATTATTGCTATCGCCAGCATGTTTGCCGGCAACCTGCTGGCCCTGATGCAGCAGAACGTCAAGCGCATCCTGGCCTACTCTTCCATTGCCCACCTGGGCTACCTGCTGGTCGCTTTTCTGGCGGGAAACGAACTAGGCATGGAGGCAGTTTCCTTTTACCTGGTTGCCTACTTTATCACCAGCGTCGGGGCTTTCGGCGTGATCGTCATTCTGTCGAATGAAGCGCGCGATGCCGACTTGCTGGAGGACTACCGCGGGCTGCTGTGGCGACGGCCCTGGCTGGCCACTATTTTCACGGCCATGCTGCTCTCGCTGGCAGGTATTCCGCTCACGGCCGGCTTTATCGGCAAGTTTTATATCCTGGCAGCAGGCATCAACACGCAGTTGTGGCTGCCGATGGTCATCCTGGTCATCAACAGCGTCATCGGTTTATACTACTATATCCAGATCATCGCGGTGATGTTCCAGCAACCGGATCCGGAAAGAGCGCTGGAGGAAATGCTTCCACGCCCGGTATACATCACCAGCATGGGGGCTATCAGTATCATGGCCTTGCTGCTGCTGTGGCTCGGGGTATACCCGACAAGTGTTGTGGAGGTAATCCGGGAGATGCTCAATACGTTCTCCACCCTCGCCAGCCGTTAAAGGAGGTATTCTATAGATAAGCTTGCCAGCTCAGGCTGCTGTTCCGGTAAAATATAGAAAACGATATATTCCCGGTTTATACCTTAACTTTATACCTACGGAATCGTAACAGGTGTTTGAACTTTAAACCACAAAATTTTATACCTTAGCATATCCTGTAGGGCCGCCGGAACTGAAACTTTCTGTATACGGCTGTGCAAGCTAATGCCTTGTATCATAGCACCAACGGATGCTCAGAATAGCGTTTTTTGCGGCTATCTTTGTAATTATTAAGGATAATTTTTCTATTTCAGGCAGTTTCCTGTTAACTTACGCTAGTAGTTGGCCAAACTGATTATATACAATGCCCGATCTTCAGATGTATCAAGCAGATTTATCACAAACCAAATCCTTTTTACTCCACCTGCTACAGCAAAGCGCCTCCCCCCAGGCTATGGAATGGCTACACAAGAAGCTGGCTCAGATCGCTGCTTCCGCTGCAGATAAAGACTTGTACCTGGCCTTCAGCGCTGTGCCGCGTTACGTGGGCAAAGCGCCCCTTCACCTGAGCAGCGAGCAGGCAGCCGAAGCGCAATCCATCCGCAAAGGTTTTGATCCCACACGTTGGACGGCAGACCAGGCGGCCCGTACGCTGTTGCTGCTGGCGCTTCCGCACGAGAACAAAGAAGCTTTTGTGGCCCGTATCGAAACGTTGTTTAGTACGGCCGATATGCGGGAACTGGTGGCGCTGTATGCCGCTTTGCCACTCCTGCCCTACCCCGAAGCATTCAGAATGCGGGCGGCCGAGGGCTTCCGCACCAACATGGGCAACGTGTTTGAAGCCGTAGCGCAGGATACCCCTTACCCTGCCGATTACCTGGAGGAGGAAGCCTGGAACCACATGGTCCTGAAAACGCTGTTTGTGGGCAAACCGCTCTACCGCATTCAAGGCATCGACCGGCGGGCTAATGCCAAACTTGCCCACATTCTCTCCGACTATGCCCATGAGCGCTGGGCAGCCGGGCGCCCGGTGTCGCCGGAGTTGTGGCGATCGGTGGGGCCTTTTATAGATGACGCCCTGCTGGAGGATATCAAGCGGCTGTTTGCCCAGCCCGATCTGTTGCAGCAGGAAGCGGCCGCACTCGCCTGCTCGCAAAGCACGCATCCCGGTGCCAAAGCTTTGCTGGAGGGGCACCCGCAACTAAAACAAAAAATCGAATCCGGTGAGCTGACCTGGGACCTGATCGGCCACCAGACACTGGCCCTGCAGTCCTGACCGCGAACGTACCTTATCCTATACAACCTTTATGAACACCAACAACATGTTATTTATAGATCCCCACGCGCACATGACCTCCCGCACCACAGACGACTATGAGCGTATGCGCAAAGCGGGCATTGTGGCCCTGATTGAACCTGCTTTCTGGCTGGGCCAGCCCCGCACCGAAGCCGGCTCTTTTAAAGACTACTTCAGCAGCCTGGTGGGCTGGGAGCGTTTCCGCGCCAGTCAGTTCGGCATCCGCCACTACTGCACCATCGGTCTTAACTCGAAAGAGGCCAATAACGAGCCCCTGGCAGAGAAGGTGATGGAACTGCTGCCGCTCTACATTTGCAAAGAGGGCGTGGTGGGCGTAGGTGAGATTGGCTACGACGATCAGACCGCCGCTGAAGACAAGTACTTCCGGCTGCAGCTGGACCTGGCGAAAGAGGCCGACATGCCGGTACAGATCCATACCCCACATCGTGACAAGAAAACCGGCACCATCCGCAGTATGGAAGTATGCCTGGAGCATAACATTGCGCCGGGAATGGTGATTGTGGATCACAACAACGAGGAAACGGTAAAAGATGTGCTCGACAGAGGCTTCTGGGCGGCTTTTACGATTTACCCGAACTCCAAGATGGGTAACGAGCGCATGGTGGAGATCGTGAAGCAGTATGGCACGGAGCGTATCATCGTGAACAGCTCCTGCGACTGGGGCATCAGCGATCCGCTGTCGGTGCCGAAAACAGCTTCGCTGATGCTGGAAAGAGGCATCTCCGAAGCGGACGTGCGCATGGTGTGCTACCAGAATGCTTTAACAGCCTTCGGCCAGAGCGGGCAGATGCACGAGTCCGATTGGCTGGACAACATGGAGGTAGACCAGCGCGAGAAATTCTCTGACAACTCTGTGTTGCGGGGCGGCCAGACACCTGTAGTAGGTGAGGTGAATACGTCCGGCGACATTTCTTCCAATATCGTACGATGACGCGAACCGGTGCTTACCTGCGGCTGATGCGCCCGGCCAACATCATCACAGCCATTGCCGATATCTGTCTTGGTTTTGCGGCTTCCGGTGCATTGCTGGCGGCTCCATCGCTCACAAATGGAACGGCTACGACCTTTTTAAATCCGCTGTTCTGGCTCATACTTTCCACTATCGGGCTGTATGGCGGCGGCGTAGTTTTTAACGATGTGTTTGATGCCGAACTGGACCGGGTAGAGCGCCCGGAACGGCCTATCCCGAGCGGCGCAGCCACGGTGGGCGGCGCTACGGCTTTAGGCACCGTGCTGCTGGTGGGCGGCATACTGGCTGCCTGGCAGGTATCGCTGCTCAGTGCTATACTTGCAACGGCGGTGGCCCTGCTGGCGCTGCTCTACGATTGGAAAGGCAAGCACCAGTCCATACTTGGGCCTGTGAACATGGGCGCCTGCCGCGGAGGCAATCTGCTGCTGGGCGTAAGCGCAGTGCCGCTGGCGGTGAGCGAACTGTGGTACCTGAGCCTGATCCCGATCGTGTATATCTCGGCCATTACCATGATCAGCCGCGGCGAAGTACATGGCGGCGATCCGAAAGCCATGAAAGGAGCTCTTCTGCTCTATGCACTTGTTATTGCTGCCATCATTAGCCTGACGCTGCTGCCGCACTTCAACGTGCTCTACAGCCTGCCGTTCCTGCTGTTGTTCGCGTACCTGATATTTCCGCCGCTGCTGAAGGCGCTGCCTTCCAAACAGCCGGTGCTGGTGATTAAAGCTGTAAAGGCGGGTATACTGGCCCTGATTGTGATGGATGCCAGTATAGCTGCCGGATTTGCCGGCTGGCCCTACGGGCTGCTGGTGCTGCTGCTGCTTCCGGTATCCATTTTTGTAGCCAGGAGCTTCGCCGTCACGTAAGCCATTAAAAATGCTAAGACACTTTTGCGCCAGAGACAACGTATAACACCTGCTGCAGGCGCTTTTACTTCAACATGATGAGATCGATCCAACAGACCTTCCAGGTGCCTTTTAAGTATGGCATTTACTTTACAGAAGGACTTTTTAAACCAGAGAATCCGGTGCTGCGCGACGTGCTGCGGCTGGATGGGAACACCGCTCCCCGCAAACTGCTTTTTGTAGTGGACGCGGGTGTGGCGGCAGCGCACCCTTCGCTTCTAGAGAATATTGCAGCCTATGCCGCGCACCATACCGATACCATTACACTAACCGCCGCGCCGCTTGTTTTGCCCGGTGGCGAAGAGTCAAAGAACGACCCGCAACTGGTGCAGGACCTGCTGGAGGCGGTGAATAATTTTGGTGTTTGCCGGCACTCTTATCTGGTCGTTATCGGAGGAGGCGCCATACTTGACATGGCCGGCTTTGCGGCTGCTATTGCGCACCGGGGAATCCGCCTTATCCGCATTCCCACAACGGTGCTCTCGCAAAACGATTCCGGGGTGGGAGTAAAGAACAGCGTGAACGCTTTCCACAAGAAAAACTTCCTGGGCACCTTCGCGCCTCCTTTTGCCGTGATCAACGACAGTGATTTCCTGCTGACGCTGGAAGACCGCGACTGGCGTGCTGGGATGGCCGAGGCCATAAAGGTAGCCTTGATCAAAGATGCCGGTTTTTATACTTCCATCAGGCAAAATGCTGACAAACTGGTGGCCCGAGACATGGATGCCATGCAGGAGCAGATTTTCCGTTGTGCCGAAATGCACCTGGAGCACATCAGCGGTGGCGATCCTTTTGAGAAGGGCAGCTCGCGTCCGCTGGACTTCGGCCATTGGGCGGCGCACAAGCTGGAGCAACTCACCAACTATAACCTGCGCCACGGAGAAGCCGTGGCCATTGGCATTGCGCTGGACGTGGCATACTCCATGCTGGCTGGCTTGCTTGACAGGGAGGCATGTGATGATGTGCTGGACCTGCTGACGGATTTAGGCTTTACGTTGTATGTACCGGAACTGTCGCAAGTGGCAGAAGATTCGGAGCGCTTAATCATACTTAATGGCCTGACTGAGTTCCGGGAGCATCTGGGTGGTCAGCTGACGATCATGCTGCTGAACAAAATAGGCGAAGGCGTGGAAGTACACCACATGGACGAAGCGTTGGTAACTGAAGCCGTGGCCCTGCTACAGGAACGGCAAAAGCAGCGTCAAACCAATGCCTCGGCACGAGTTGCCTAGTAAAAACGGAAGCAGGAAGTATAGCTGCTGAACGGTGCGAAAGCAACCTCCTTATATGAAAGACCTGAAAATGTAGCCGGGAGGAAGTTGAAACAGCTTTCCGGATCTGTGCTGACAGTACTCCGGCTGTATGCCCCGGTGCGACACATTACCCTGAAGCGTCGTTCAATTTAGCTGCTCCAATACGCTGCTAATTTATACCACTCCTGCCACGCCATAGCTACCGCAGGACTCCGAGAAAACAAACTTCTGAGAAGACAAATTATGTATATTGATCACGGCTATCATTTAAGCTACTGCACCAACATTCATCCCGGTGAAAGCTGGGAGGAGGTTTTCCGAAACCTGCAAGACTACCTGCCGCGCCTCCGGCAAAGTCTGAATCCTGGTAAGCCTTTCGGTATTGGCCTGCGCCTCTCCGACCTGGCCAGCCGGGAGTTGCTGCAGGGCGACCAACTGGCTGTTTTTAAAGCATGGCTGAGCGACAACGGCCTGTACGTGTATACGATGAATGGTTTCCCCTACGGCGGCTTTCACCATGAGGTGGTAAAAGATGCCGTACACAAACCAGACTGGACCACCACCGATCGCGTGGACTATACCCTACGGCTGGCTCATATTCTGGCGGCCATACTTCCGAGAGGGATTGATGGGGGCATATCCACCTCCCCCCTCTCCTATAAGCCCTGGCACCAGGAGGAGGAAGCACTTCAAAGCACATTCCGGACTTCCACAGAGCATCTGGTACAGGTGGTAGAGGAGCTGCGAAAGATCAAAGCCGCGACAGGCAAAACGATTCACATTGACATTGAGCCGGAGCCGGATGGGCTGCTGGAGAACACGGCGGAAGTGATTGCCTATTTCAATGAGTGGCTGCTGCCGGTGGGAATCAAAAAATTAACAGCTACAGGCATTTCGAAAGAGGAGGCTGCGGAGGCCATTCGCACGCACATCCAGCTTTGCTACGATGTATGCCATTTTGCACTGGCTTATGAGGAGCCGGCCGTGGTGTTTGCACAGCTGCAGGAAGCCGGCATCCGCATCGGCAAAATTCAACTGAGCGCGGCCCTGAAGGTTATACTACCGACACGTGTGGAAGAGCGAAGCGCCATCGCCAAACAATTGTCTTCCTTTGTTGAATCAACATACCTGCACCAGGTGGTAGAGCGCGGCGAGAACAACCAGCTGACGCATTACACTGATCTGCCGCAGGCCCTGCAACAGCTTCATAAACCAGAAGCCCGTGAGTGGCGCACACACTTTCATGTGCCGCTGTTTACGGCGGCCTACAACGGGCTGCAATCCACGCAAAGTGATATTGAGCAGGTACTGGCGCTGCTAAAGCAATACCATGTTACCAATCACCTGGAGGTGGAAACCTATACCTGGGAGGTGCTCCCGCAAGAACTGAAAAAAGAGTTGCACGAATCCATCCGGCGGGAGCTGGCGTGGGTGCTGCAAACGATAAACCATAGCAACTATGCAGAAAACAGTCGTAATTGACGTTGTTGGCCTCACGAACTCGCTGCTGGGCGAGCACACGCCCTTTTTAACCAAATGGACAGCAGAAGCCAGAGGCGCCGTAGTGCATCCGGTAGTGCCTGCTGTTACCTGTGCAGCGCAGGCCACTTACCTCACCGGCAAAATGCCCGAGGAGCATGGTATTGTAGGCAATGGCTGGTACTTCCGTGAGGAGCACGAAGTAAAATTCTGGCGGCAGTCCAACAGCCTGATTCAGGCCGAAAAAGTCTGGGAAGTAGCCAAAGCCGCCGACCCGACCTTTACGTGTGCCAACATGTGCTGGTGGTATAACATGTACTCCGCTGCTGATTACTCCCTGACGCCGCGCCCGCAGTACCTGGCCGATGGCCGTAAGCTACCCGATTGCTACACGCACCCTGCCAGCCTGCGCGATACGCTGCAGGAAAAACTGGGCACCTTTCCGCTGTTCAGCTATTGGGGCCCGAAAACATCTATCAAATCGAGTAAGTGGATTGCCGATGCCTCTAAAATTACGGATGATCTCTACGACCCGACGCTCACACTCATCTATCTGCCCCACCTCGACTACAACCTGCAGCGCCTGGGCCCGAGCGATAAGCGCATCGCCAAAGACCTGCAGGAAATAGATGCCGTTTGTGGCGACCTGATCCGGTTTTACGAAGCCAAAGGCGCCCATGTCATCCTGCTGTCGGAGTATGGTATTTCGGATGTAGACCATCCGGTGCATCTGAACCGCGTGCTGCGCGAGCATGACTACATTGCGGTGCGGGTAGAGCGTGGCACAGAGCTACTGGATGCCGGCGCAAGCAAAGCCTTTGCCGTGGCCGACCATCAGGTAGCACACATCTATGTGAACGACAAGAGCAAGATACAGGAAGTAAAACAGCTGCTGCAGCAGGTACACGGCGTGCAGGAGGTGCTGGAAGGTGACGAGCGCAACAAGTATAACCTGGCACACGAGCGTTGCGGCGAACTAGTGGCTATCGCTGAAAAAAATGCCTGGTTTACCTATTACTTCTGGCTGGATGATGCCAAAGCCCCGGACTATGCGCGTATGGTTGACATCCATAAAAAGCCCGGTTACGATCCGGTAGAGATGTTCACCAACCCGGATATCAAGTTTCTGGTGCCGCTGGTGGCGGGCAAGGTGCTGAAGAAAAAGCTGGGTTTCCGGATGGTGATGGACATCATTCCGCTAAACGCGGAACTGGTGAAAGGCTCACATGGGCGCGTGCCGGAAGATAAAGGCGAATGGCCGGTACTCTACAGCAAGCAGCCGGCGCAATTACCGCAGGAGCTGGCCGCTACCGATGTGTTCACTGTTATCCTGTCGCACCTGATGCCGGCAAAGGCGCAGCTGCAGCAACAGGAACGCTAGAAACTATATAAGTATAAAAGAAAACAAGAGCAGTAGCTATCGCGCTACTGCTCTTGTTTTATCTGCCGTTCTAAAGCCGGAAGATGCAGCGGCTTTCCGATTTTCATAATAGGCGGCGGCTACAGCCAGCAGCATCACTACCGCTACGATCAGCATGCCAAACGATTCGCGGGCTTGCTCCATGGAATACGTTTTCATCGAGAGATCTTTCTGCATCCACTCCTCCTTTACCCAGGTAGATACTGAACTCGGATATTTATATACGAACCCAAACAGGCAGTAAATAGCTTCTGCCAACAGTAGCGGTACCGAAAACTTACCGAAAGCTGCCATACCTGCCAGCACAGCGGCTACACCGTACATACTTCCCCAAAAGGCAGCATCAGGATCATTAAACTGCCAGTAGGTGAACAATGCCAGTACTAAAGCACACAAGCCGAAAAAAACGCGATAGATCTTCATAAGAAAAGGTGATACGTATTCTGTAAAGTTATACTTTCCGATAAATTAAGCAAAGCGCCCTAGCGCCAATTACAACACCCAGGTTACAGAGGCATAAGATAATTTATTACAGATGACTTTGTGTTATACGCATTTGCTGCGAAGCAGGTACTATGCTCTGCTCTAACCTTTTCAATTTTCCTACAGATTATCTTCCTGCTTCGGTTGAATTCTTGAGCTACGGCCGGTCAGTACCTCCTTCGCAACAGGTTCTTTCTTTCCAAAGCTAACTGTAGCAGGAGCCGTCGAAATGCTGTATCTTTTGCCGTACACAATCTTAATTTCTGTTGTCCTGAAAGTTTAATCAGCTTTGACCTGCTTTATTTCAGCGCAGCGTTACCTGTTGTTATGGGTGATGCGCTTCTTTCAGACAGCACCTGCAGGTAATAACGTTCGGCTGGTTCCCGGGCGTTAAATTGGAAAGCGCCAAGTTGCTGCACCCTTATGCCGGCTTGGGGAAGCAGCGATTCCGAGATCGGTTTTGTGGAGAAGACAACAGCCGGAAGTTTGGGCGGGAGTTCCAGGTGCTGGTTACGCATGCTGAGCGTATCGACAGGCTGGCCTACATCCCAGATATACATCGGGTTCATCCCATCCACAGCATACATGTCCATTCCGCGGATAGCCTGGATTTCGCGCACTTGTTTGAGACTATGGAAGTTGCCCGGCGGCTTTACCGCTCTCTCCAGAAAAGGAACTGCAACAAGCACCGCAACCGTGTGAAAGGCTATCACTGCCAGAAAGAAGCCGGGCATTTTGCGGCTTGTGGCAAAGTATAAAATGGCGGCACCTGCCAGGCAGCATGCTACCATCACCACGCTCATTTGCCAAAGCGCTGCCTGCCCGGTTTTGTAAACAGCTACATAAAAGGCCACCGGAAATGCAAAAGCTGCCAGGGCAAAAAGTGCGGCATTCACCAACACAAAGCGGAAGTCTGCTTTAGTATACCTGATAGGGCTGAGATGCCCGATAAGGTAGCGGACGTAATGGGCGGCTAACAGCGCCATCGGCACCATGGCAGGAAGCAGGTAGCGTTCCTTTTTCTCAGGCGTGAGGGAAAGCAGCACGATGGTTAGCACCACCCATAGCAACAGAAATTTATACTTGCCATAAGGCTGAATACGCTTGCTGGCATACGGGCCTGCTAGCGCAGCCACGATAAACAGCACCCAGATACCCGCCTGCACCGGAAACATCCAGTAATACCAGAAGGGCTGCACATGGCGGTTCACCCAGGCCTGGCTCTCGTTTCGCATGGTCATGGCCAGGCTCTCCGGCTCATACAGGTAAATGTACAGTGGCCATGATACGCTGACCACCACGCACGCTACCACCAGCAGCACCATCCCTTTCCAGTGGGTATACTTCAGGCCGTAAGCATAGCTGTAGCTCGCCAGAAAAGGGATGAGCAAAGTATAAAAGGCAATTGGCCCTTTGCTAAGGAAAGAAAGACCGAGCAGCAACCCCGCTCCCAGAAACAACCCGTAGCTGCTTTTTACCTGTTGCCAGCCTTTGACCATCAGCCAAAGTGCGCCCACCATAAAACTGTGGCAGTAAATGTCCCAGGTACCCTGCCGGCCAATGTTGATGACCAGGAACGAAGTAGACAGGATCAGGGCGGCGATAAACGGGAGCAGTTTGTCTTTAGTGAGCCACCCTGCCAGGGCATAGAAGAAGAACACGAGCAGCGCATCCATTAGGGCAGCCGGCAGGCGCAAGGCAGCGACATTTTCGATATCGCCGGCGACCATTCCTGCCCAGGCTGTCATCCAGGTAGGCAGCGGTGGCTTGGCCAGTCGTACGTAGCCGTTCATAGTAGGCACCAGCCAATGCCCGTTGCTCACGATCTCGCGGGCAGTGATGAAGTTACGGGCCTCCATGAGGCTGGGCTCCAGGTAGCCCAGGTTTACAAAGAATGTCAGCAGAAGCACAAGCAAGATTATTCCGATCTGTACGCTCCTGTTCAGCATCCACGCCGGAATCTGTGCACTGTCTGTGGTCTCATTCATAGTAAATACACGCAAAGAGGTTTAAACCCGTCAATTTAAACAACAATGCGCATATCAGCCCTGTTTAATTTTTCTGTACCGGAACGTCAATGCTAAAAATGCTTATCTTTCTTAAGAGGAAAAGCTCCACCATGCCAGGCTACCATCCTCATTCAAGCGCCTTAAGTATGAATCAAAAAAATTATACTATAGGCGTACTGTATGGGTGCTTTACTTGGTGAGCCTGTTTACAGATGTAGCCAGCGAAATGCTATTCCTGGTGCTGGCCCTATCATCGAAATAGTTTACCTGGCAAGATAACCCACGACCTGCCCAAGCTTTAGGTAACGCCATCGTATTTACCTTCTACTCCTAAAAAAAGGCCGGCTTCAACGTAAGTCAAAGCCGGCCTTTATACTTAATAGCTGTGGTTATGCCTGAGCTAACTGCCTTAAGTAAGCAACATGCGAGGCTACTGCCAGGCGCATTTTCGGAAACTCCAGGTAGGGAACATTATAATCGGCGCAGGCCTGCTTGATGATCTTGCTAAGCTGCGGATAGTGAATGTGCGATACTTTAGGGAACAGATGGTGCTCGATCTGGAAATTCAGGCCGCCTACCAGCCAGGTCACCAGCTTGTTATTAGGTGCAAAATTAGCGGTGGTACGCAGCTGGTGTACTGCCCACTCATCCTCTAAGCGGTTATGCGGCTGCTCTACTACCGGGAAGTTTGTCTCCTCTAAAGTATGGGCCAGCTGAAATACGATGCTCATCACGAAGCCTGTAAACACACCATATACCAGAAAACCGATCAGCCACGGCACAAACCCAACCATAAAAATAGGCAGCACCACAAAAAAGGCGGCGTGCACGGCTTTGAAGGTCCAGAAGGAGATATGATTTGTCAGGTTCATCTTCTTAAGCGGCATAGAGCCCACCCGCTTGGTAAAATATTTCTGATAATCAGAGAAGAAAACCCAGAAGAAGAACAGCATGGAATAAGCCAGCCAGAAGTATAAATGCTGGTAACGGTGGAAAAAGTAAAACCGCTGGCTCTTGCACAGGCGCAGAAAAGGCCGCGCATCAATATCATCATCTATACCATCGATGTTGGTATAGGCATGGTGGATGACGTTATGCTTCGTATTCCACATGAAAACGTTTGCTCCCAACACGTTCAGCGACATGCTGGCTACTTCATTCAGCCGCTTGATCTTGCTAAAACTGCCATGTGAGCCGTCGTGCATCACATTAAAGCCCATACCTGCCGTCAGGCCACCCAGCACAATGCACTCGAGCAGCGAAAGCCATACCGGCGGTGTAAAAAAGACCAGGTGGATGTAAATCAGCACCAGGCTAACGGACAGGATCGCAGCTTTTGTGAAAAGCTTATAGTTCCCTACGGTCGAAATCTGGTTTTCCTGGAAGTAAGTGTTGACGCGCCTTTTAAGCTCGGCGTGAAATGAATTTTGTTGAACAGCAAATTTTGGTGCACTCATGCAATGATGATATATAGTAACGAATATAGCTAGCAGGTAATGCAACAGGCAAAACCTTGGGGCCAGTTTACAAAGGTAATACTAAAAACCGGGCCAATAATACATTGTAGTTCTGAAGGCAAAAATAGAAGGGCACGTAATCCGTCAGGTGATTTGCCAGCGCAGAAGCGCAAGTTTATTCTTATTTAACCACGAAAACGCATAAATGTTGCTTCTGCAAAGACTGGTTTGTGCCTCCCACCTCTCTGCCGCCTTCTGTTTGAGAATGAAGTGCTACCTCCTTATCTTACAGTATGAAAGCAAAAAAGCGCACTGGTGCTGATCAGCGCAATAGTCTAAAGACCATTGCCCTTAGCATGCTTTGCGATAAATGCATATACATGGAGCGATCATATGATGAAAAACTTTCTCGAAAATAGTGCGCAGCATGACATTTGCGCTACCTGCGGCACGCGCTATCCCGGTGCCAGAACAGCTACGGACAGTTGCCCCATCTGCCTGGATGAGCGGCAGTATGTAGGCGATAACGGACAAGTATGGACAAGCTACCAGGCGCTTGCAAAAGGCCGCAGCATTCGTTTTGAAGAATTAACACCTATGCTCTTCGTGCTACAGCCGGTACCAAGCCTGGCCATCGGGCAGCGCGCGCACCTCATCCATTCGGAAGCAGGTAACATTTTGTGGGACTGTATTCCGTTTCTGGACGAGCCGGCAGTGGCGTACATACGCTCGCTGGGTGGCCTGAAGGCAATCGCGATCTCGCACCCGCACTACTATAGTATGATGGTGGACTGGGCTACTGCATTCGACTGCCCTGTTTACCTGCACGAAGCAGACCGGGAATGGGTAATGCACCCCAGCGACCGCATCCAGTTTTGGCGTGGCGATCGTAAACCGCTGTGGGATGATATGGCGCTGGTACACGTAGGAGGGCACTTTGCCGGGGGCACCATCCTGTACCATCCGCAGTTCCAAAACAAAGGCGCCCTGTTTACCGGCGATTGCATCTTTGTGGCCCGCGACCGTAAAAGCGTTTCATTCATGTACAGCTATCCAAACATGATTCCGCTCGGGCAGCAGGCCATCCGATTTATCGAGGCGCAGGTGGCGCCATTGCAGTATGACGCGATCTACGGGGCTTTTGAAGGGCAGATCATCCCGGCAGATGCTCAGGCTGCCGTCAGGCGCTCCATCGACCGGTACCTGTCGATTGTCGGGACATAAGTTTGCTTTTGAACGCGCGCTGCCAAGCGCCTGTATAACATTCCAGCTGTTAAATCGTTTAAGGGGTAGCTTTCCTTCGGAGGGCGTTATCTTCCTAAAAACCAAACCAATCTATTTATGAAAAAGTCACAAGTATTCGCATCTCTAACTTTATTGTTGGTATGCCTGCTGCTTTCTACTGCCACTTGGGCACAACAGGAAGACAAATCAAAACGACCCAGTCCACCTGCCATTGCCTCGGGCCAGGTAGGCAATGCCCTGATAACCATTAACTACAGCAGCCCCAGTGTAAAAGGCCGCCCGATCTGGGGAGCTTTGGTACCATACAATGCCGTATGGCGTGCGGGTGCTAACGAAGCGACTACAGTAGAGTTCAGCAAAGATGTTACCGTAGAAGGTAAACCGCTGAAAGCCGGCCGGTATAGCTTCTATACCATTCCGGGTGAGGACGAGTGGACCATCATCTTCAACAAAACCGCGGATCAGTGGGGCACTGTGTATGATCAGAAGCAGGATGCGCTGCGGGTGCAGGTAAAGCCCCGTAAATCAGCTACCATGAACGAGCGACTGAAGTATGATGTCAATAAAGATGGCCTGGTAATGAGCTGGGAAAATTTAGAAGTACCGGTAATGATCAAATAAACTGCCTTAAACAGGTTTTTATACCTTGAAAGCCACTTCCACTCCGGAAGTGGCTTTTTTGTGCCTTTTCTACCAGGAGCAGCCTTTCTTCCTGCTACACACTTTCGTTTATGCTTCGCTGCAAAAGCAACGCAATTAGTACAGCCTGGCTGACTTATGCACAAGGCTATACTTAACCTTTCATGTATACCATCGTTTATAGGTTATCTGATAAAAGTCAGAGCGCCCTTCTCTGAGCCGACATTTACCTATAGCAGCAACGACTGCCACAGCAGGCTATTATCTCTGAGGATTTACCATGCACAGGACGCCTCCGGTTACTTCGCTCCTGCACGCATTAGCTGTCACCCTGACAAGCATGCACTTATACTACGCTAATGATAGATACTCTATGACAACAAACAATGCTGAAAAACAACAGAACACCGGCTTCCGCATCGCCAAAACTAAACTGCAAAGCAGTCCGGCTTCACCCGAATCTTTTCGCACTTTGCCTACGCCCGCGCGCCCGACGCTAGATGCCAGCGATGTGGTGGTGCCGGAGGGCTATGTGGTAGAACCGGTGATGGCCGGCCTCTCTTTTCCTACAGATATAACTTTTGCCGATGATGGTACCGTTTTCGTGAGCGAAGGCGGCAGTTCCTGGCCCACCCGGCCCTACATGCCGGCGCGCGTTATTGTGCGGCACCCCAATGGCGAAACAGAAGCTATTACAATGAACGTACAGGCGGGGCCCCGCGGCATCAGCTGGCGCGACGGTGAGTTATACATGGCCCTGAAAGGCGGCTTCCATATGCAGGTGGTGAAGTATAACCTGGCCACGGGCAAACTTACTGTGTTGATCGACCAGATTCCGAGCGGGGGCTGGCATGAGCCCGGTGGCCCTATTTTCGGCCCGGATGGCTTGATGTACTTTGGCCACGGTTCGGTGTCGCAGCAGGGAGTGCCTTTGCCGGCAGGCTTTACCGTAGACTTGGCCAAGCACCCCAATGCGCACGACGTGCCGGGGCAGGATGTTACCTTGACAGGCAATAACGTCAGCACCCGTGACCCTCGCCTGCCATACCCCTACCTGGTAGAAACCGGAGCGTTTAAACCATTTGGCACACCTGCGCAGAAAGGTGAAGTGATCAAGGGAGAGAAATTTTGCAACTCTGCTGTCTGGCGATCCCGCCCTGATGGGACCGATGTGGAACTGCTGGCCTGGGGCATCCGCAACCCGTTTGGCATGGCTATTAATGATGCGGGGGATCTGTATGTAACCGATAACGACTTTGAGGAAAAAGGCGAACGTGCTATCGCCAACGACCCTGACCGCATCTGGCACATCAAAAATGCCCGGCAGCCTTTTGGCTCCATTCAAACACCTGATTGGTACGGCTTCCCGGATCTATGCGGCGATGGGCTGCCTGTAAATCACGAAAAACACCTGCCCAGCCGCGGCACCAAAGCCGAGCTGCTACTGGAGAACCCGCCGCCATGGGCCGGCCCCGCGATGTTCCTGGAGCAGCCGCACTCCTGCATGTGTAAAATGGACTTTTCCCGCTCTGATGCTTTCGGCCACAAAGGAGAACTGTTTGTAGCCGAGTGGGGCACGCTGGCTCCGCTCAACTCGCCTCGTCCTGAGGACCTGAGCCATGGCTTCCGGGTGATACGCGTAAATGTAGAAACGGGCACAGCAGAACCATTCTTCCACAACCGCAAAATGGGTCCTGCCTCTTCGTTTGGCACCGGCGGTATAGAGCGGCCGGTATCATGTAAGTTTAGCCCTGATGGCAAGAGCCTTTACGTGCTAGACTTCGGGGTAGTACAGGTAACGACGGGCAGCATGTATGCTTATGCGCATACCGGCGTGCTCTGGAAAGTAAGCAGAAAGGAGGACAACAATGGCTAATAACATGCAACCAGTACTGATCGAACTGGACGAAACAACCCGAAACAAGCAGCTGGACCGGGCACAAGCCTGGTTTCAGAACGTGCTGCTCACACAAGCGTCGTACCGGCAACTGCTGGAAGACACGGTAGAGAAAGTGGAGGAGCCGCACATTCGCGAGTATCTGGCCGAACTGGCCGTTCAAGCCAGAAAGCACGAGGAAAAAATCACCGAGCTTTTCTCTGCCATCGATCGCGAACCTTCAGACGTGCGTAAATTGCTGGGGCAAGTGATGGGCAAAGCCCGGCAGGCACTCGGCGATTTTATTGCCGTTGCCGGTGGTGCAGTTGGTCCCTGGCAGGACCTGCAGCAGCTGTATCTATCGAACTATAACTCAATGGGTGCTATGGCCGTAGCCGAACAATTAGGATTGGCGCTAGGCATTCCACGAATTGTGGAGATCGCCTTCGGCATAGTGGCAGAGAAATCAACCGATCAGCTGCTCTTAAAAGAGTGTGTGCTGGAGATGGGCTCCATGTCGATCCTTTATAAGGAAAGTTTCTAGCCACAACCTTTAGCATAATAAATTTTCAAAGCCCCTGCAGTGTTGCTTACCTGCAGGGGCTTTTGCTAGTCTATAGCAAAGGGAGCTCTGTAACGGTTTTGGTGAAGCATAAGCGTTGTAGTACCGGGTCCAGCCACCCCTGCCCCTCCTTAGATAAGGAGGGGAGTCTGTAATTGCTTTGGCTGAAGTATAAGCTTTGTAGGATTGGCTGTTGAGGAACACATCTCTGCTCTCCTCAAGCAAGGTAAGGACACGTACTATAGTATAAGCTTCGCTTCATGGAACTGACTTGTCCTATCGGGCCAGTAAAGTCAGAGACTTCCCTTTCACCTCAAGTCACGAATCTGGATATTCGCGCCAGCATTCTTATCAGTACTCTTTTTATACTTGAGCCAAAGTATAAGCAGGAGCTATGAGAAGATTCCAGTCCTTGGGTGGAGCGCCTTGGCGGGTTCCGGTGCCTGTAAGGCAGCGCGCAAACGCAGGTTCACGCCACCGCGCGATGCCCTTATCGGGGGCCCCCGCACCCCCAGGACGAGCCCGCGCGGGCTTAGAGCGCTCCAAAGTATGAGATGCAACAGGACAAGTATAAAACTGAAGATGAACAGCTGCTAGCAAGTATAGCTTGTCTGCAAAAATATAAACCACAGCTACTAAAAAGTAAAACCGGAATCCAGTGACCGCCTTTCAGACAGCAGCAAGCAAACTATCAAACACGAAAACCATTCGCTCAGACTTTTGACTGCCGCGCCTGCACTGCAATCTGGTTGGCAATCTCCTCCCATTTTTCCTCCTGCAGCAGGTGTTTGGCTTTTAGCTTTAGCAGGACCCGCAGATCAGCCACTTTCTCAATTTCGCGGCCGTAGCGGTCGAACGTGAGCCCGGGATCTTCTGCACCCCAGATAGCCTGTATGGGATAAGGCACCTGTTGCACAGCCCGATAACACAATTCTCGGAAAGCTTCGGACTTATCGAAATGGCGCATTATCTTCAGAAAGGCCGCGCCGCCATCTTCGCGTTTCAGCAGGTCTACGTAGGCATAGATCTCGTCCTTAGGTATTCCAGACGCATCCGACACAGCCAGGGTAGTAAACGCCAGGTACCAAGTTGGATGAGTGATGGTGGCCAGTTCCGCTTCACCGAAGAGGGGCAGTTCAAAGGGCCGCATCGGCAAAGGCTTCTCGAAATTAACCACATCAATCCAGGTATTCAGAATAGTAAGCGAAAGGATCTTGTCCCGATTTTGAGCGGCCAGCGCAAACCCGATCGGACCGCCAACATCATGCACCACCAGGTGAAACTTATCGAGCTCCAATACTCCAGCGGCTCCGGCGCAGAAATGCGCAAAATTTGGGAAAGTATAGGCAAAGTCTTCCGGCCTGTCGGCAAGCCCCAGGCCGGGCAGGTCGATAGCTACAGCCCGAAAGCCTTTTGTTGCCAGCGAGGCTACCACTTTGCGGTACAGAAACGAAGAAGTAGGCACCCCATGAATACAAAGCACGGCCTCTCCTTCACCCTGATCCAGTGCAAAGCTACTGACTCCATCCACATTAAAGAACCGCCCCGCGGCTTGATGCTGTGCAATGACCTGTGCTACAGTTAAGTTATCGCTCATAAACAAGAGTTATAATGTACCCCTTTTATGTACGACAGCGGCGGCTTTCAAGTATATAGGCGCAAGCGAATGCAAGTATCTTCCGCTTGTAGCAAAAAGCTAAATTATAAACAGCTTCACCAGGGCAAGTATAAACGAATCCTTATACTTGCCCTGGTGAAGCTGTTTTATTTTTGTAAGGAATTACCTTTAGGCAATCACTGCAGTTGGCACGTTTATACTTCTTTCCGGACCGCTACAGCCACATCTGTAACAACGCCTGGTAGATGGAATTGCAGTTCACCTGCCATTTGCTGTTCTACTTGCTGGTGGGCCACCTGTTGGCCCATAAATGTATCCCAGGTGATGATGCTATACTTGCCGGCATCCATACCCGGAATGGTAACCGTGACAGGTATAGCCGGGGCTGCCTTATTTACGATCTCTCTCCGATCTTTTTTCTGCATGGCGTCCTGCCGCAGCAGCCATACCACAGCCTGGTCGGTAGCAGCACAGGCAAAAGGCACAAAGCTCTGCGTACTGAGGGCGATCTCCTCGTTCAAATTCTTCCGTTTGAACCGTTTCCAATCCAGCAGTTGCACAAACTTAGCCATACTTTTTTGAGCGGTCCGCATGCCATGGGTGAGGCAATGCGGGTGCCGGTTGGGCCAGCGCATGCCTCCGCCAGCTCCGCCAGATGCCAGGTGCGCCCACTGCATGTGCCGGAAGTATTCATCATCAAAATACTCAGGCAGGGTAATGTGGCGGTCTTTGAAGCCATGGATCGGTCCATGTTCACTGTCAAAGAAGGGGCGGCTGCCATTTACATGCTGCAATGCTTCGCGCACCAGTTTGCCGGTACTAATAGCCGACTTCACCGTATCTTTGGGGTAATTTATGGTCTCGGCATCATAAAAGTGTGTGCTGGCAAAATCGAGGTACGGGTGCCGGAAAATAACATCTGCTACCTCCGGCTGCACATCCAGCACCGGACCATACAGGGAAACCGTTTGCGGATGACTGCGGCCATAGAGGCGCAGCTCCGTTTCACGCACGTGTTCACTTAGTTCTTTTATGAAATCATAAAATGGTTCTATGCTGTTGGCCGCATGGGCCGGATGAATCTCATTCCAGAGGTCCCAGGCAAACAACACGCCACTACCACCCCACCGCTCGATTACGAAGGTAAAACGGTTTTTAAAAGCGGCTTTTGTTTCGGGGCAGGTTAGCCATTGCGAGCGCTTGCTGCAGGGGCCACCGTTCAGTTTATTGTAAGGATGGTACTTCCATTTGATCCACATCCAGAAGGTATCGACCGGAGTAAGCAGGATACGCAGTTTATACTTGCCACATAATGCAAACAGATCGTCCCAAAGCCGTACCATATTCGGCTGAAACGTGCCGGCGGGCCGCTCGATGTACCGGCTCTTAGTTTGGGCATACTCCAGCATAAAGCGGAGGCAGGTCACGCCATGATCAGCCAGCCAGGCCAGGTGCCCCTCTACCTGCTGCATATCTTTGCGGCGAAAAGCGTTATTAAAGTCCGGCCAGTTAATGGCATCGTTCTGGCCAATCGGCGTCCAGTCGGCGCCATCTTCTGTGATAAAGTAGGGAGCATCCGGGGCCACCTGTACCCATGGCAGATCAGGTACAGGGGTCGGGATGACAGCTTTGACTTTACTCTTTTTTTTATTTGCAGCAGAAATAGCACCTGCTACATCGTTCTCAATAAAGTTTAAATTTAGATTTAGCTGACTTGTCGCTTCCATTCTTACTAATGCTTAGAGTAGCACCCACCAGGGTTCCGTTATTTTCAGCTATGCCTACTTTCTGGCAATCTACCAGAACAGGATCAACTGCCGTTTCTTTTATCCTTTTGAAGAGCGTTAATGCCTGCGCTACCACCTGGTCCATGTTATAGTACTTGTAAGTGGCCAACCTACCGGCAAAATATACGCCCGGCGTTTGCTCGGCCAGCTTTTTATACTTGTTGTAAATAAGGGCATTTTCTGGTTTCGGAACCGGATAATACGGGTCTCCTTCGGCCATGGGGTACTCGTACACAATGCTGGTCTTGTGGTGCTGCTGCCCTGTCAGGTACTTAAACTCGGTAACACGGGTATAAGCATGCTCGTTCGGGTAGTTGACTACGGCTGCCGGCAAGTGCTTTTCTTCTTCCAGCGTCTGGTGCTTAAACTCCAGCGACCGGTAAGGCAGTTTGCCATACTTGTAATCGAAGAACTCATCCACCGGTCCGGTAAAGATCATCTCGCCATACGGAATAATATCCTGCACCTCGTGGTAATCGGTATTCAGCATGATCTTAATGTTGGGATGATCCAGCATTTTCTCGAACATACTGGTATAGCCGTGCAGCGGCATGGCCTGATAGGTATCAGTAAAGTAGCGGTCGTCGCGGTTGGTACGTACCGGCACCCGCGATGTAACGGATTTATCCAGTTCAGAAGGGTCCATTCCCCATTGCTTGCGTGTGTAGTTGCGGAAAAACTTCTCGTAGAGCTCACGCCCTACTTTACTTACCACCACATCTTCCGATGTTTTTACTTCACTTACATCTTCTGCCACCGACTTAAAAAAATTATCAACTTCAAATGAGGTCAGGTTCAGGCTGTAGAGCTTGTTAATGGTATCCAGGTTAATGGGCATGGGCACCAGTTGGCCGTCCACACTGGCCAAGACGCGGTGTTCGTACGGCCGCCACTCGGTAAAGCGCGACAGGTAATCGAACACATCTTTGGAGTTGGTATGGAAAATATGCGGCCCATACTTGTGCACCAGCACGCCAGCCTCGTTGTAGTGGTCAAATGCGTTACCGGCAATGTGCGGCCGCTTATCTATTATAAGTACTTTTTTGTTTAGTTGTGATGCGAGCCTTTCAGCTATGACGCTACCAGCAAAGCCTGCTCCTACCACCAGGTAGTCGAACATAGCTGTATCCTTCTTTATATACATTTTAGTTGCTTCTCCTTTCTCTTATGCTTTCTTCTCGTTCTGGTGCAGCGCTTTGCTCATCAGTTCTACCATGCGGCGCCAGGTCTGGTCCCACGACATGTCTGCCAGGAACGCCTCTACTTCACTTTGCCATTTGGCATCTTCTGCCTGTAGTAAGGCTTCTTCGGTTGCGGCTATAAAGGCATCCGGGCCTAGGGCAATGTGCACCAGTTTAGCGTCGCCATACGGCCGCACTACATCCCGTATGGGCGTGGACACCACCGGCTTGCCTGCCGCCAGGTATTCCGGCGTTTTAGTCGGGCTGATAAACTTTGTAGATTCGTTGATGGCAAAGGGCAACATGGCCACGTCCCATCCGCTGACGTAAGCCGGCAGCTCCTGGTATGATTTGCTGCCCAGGTAATGTATGTTCTCGTTTTGCGGGAGCAGAGCCGGATCAATCTTCACCACAGGGCCAACAATAACCAGGTGCCAGGCAGGCATAGCCGTTGCAACAGCTGCCAGCAGGTCCAGGTCCATGCGCTCATCTATCACGCCAAAGAAACCGATGCGGGGGTGCGGAATCTGCGCCTGGTCGGCAGGAGCTTCCTGTGTTTGCTTTGCCTGTGCAAAGTGGGCTTTGTCAATGCTGCTGGGAAAGGCATACACCTGCTGGTGCTGTGCTTGTTTGGCCTCGTACAGGCTCTGTCCTCCTGTAAATACCAGGTCCGCTTTTTTAAAAAGTTGCTCTTCCAGTTCTTTCAGGCGGGCCGGCGCAAATTTGAAAGCCGAAAGCTCGTCCATGCAGTCATATACCGTCAGCACCGGGTTAAACTGCGCCGTAAAGCTCATCGCCATGGGCGTATAGTACCAGAACAAGTAGCTTTGCAGGTTCTGTTCTTTGAAAAAGGCATCCAGCAGTTCTTTCTGTATTGCTTCCGTTTGTGGAGCACTCAGGCCGTGCGGCAGGTGAGGCAATACCACTTGCACGCCGCCTGGTCGGTCAGCAACCTGCAGATAGGGTGTAGTGGCTCCGTCATAAACAGGCTCTTCTACAAAAAAAAGCCTTCCGAACTTAGCAAAACGGGATAGCAGATGCTGTGGGCGCTGATACACGAAGTCCCAGCGCAAGTGTGAAAAGCAGACAATATCCGGCATATTTTCTAAAAAGGCGTCTGCGTTTGCCTCGCCGCTGCCTGCTTTTTCCTGGTTATATAGATCGCGATGCGAAATAGTTAAGTTTTGTTCTCCGATGGACTCCGTCCTATAAGATTCGGCTTTTGTTTTTAGCATATGATTTTTTTAGAAAGCGGTGCAACACCTCTGTTGATAAGAATTCAACAGTTCCTGTACATACGTACATTCAAATGAAGAGTAGGTAATATAAACACAGAATTATCTATACGTATTTATACTTAATTTCTAAAAATATCTATTCAAAAAAGATACTATTTAGAACAGTGGAATGCCGGCGTTTGGCAGGGCTGCAGTGGTTTTATATCTTTGCTGAAAACACCTAAGTGGCAGCAGCAACAGAAGGCAATGGGATAGGCACCCGAAACGAGCGCTCCCTGCACGCTGGCATCAAACAATGGTATGCCTTACCCGGGGATACCTTTGAAGTGCCAGTAGGAAACTTTGTGATCGATCTGGTGCGTGGGGAGCAGTTGGTTGAGATACAGACACGCAATTTTGCCGCTATCCGCAAAAAACTGACAACACTGCTGCAGCATCACCCAGTGCACCTGCTACACCCGGTCACCTCCGAAAAATGGGTGGTGCAGGTAGACAAGTCCGGGAACAAGGTGCAATCCCGGCGCAAATCACCCTTCAGGGGCAAACTCTCCGATATTTTTGAAGAACTCGTGCGCATACCCGATTTGATCTTGCAGGAGAACTTTACGCTTGAAGTAATGCTGGTGCAGGAAAATGAAGTGCGCTGCCGCGATGGAAAAGGGAGCAAGCACCGCAAGCGCGAAAGTATAAAAGACCGCCAGTTGGTACGTGTCGTAACAACTTACCAGTTTCAGCGGCCAGTTGATTTTCTGTGCTTTTTACCCCTAGAGCTACCGCAACCCTTCTCGAACAAGGATCTTTCCGAAGCGCTGCAGGTGCCATTGCACCGCTGCCGACAGATCACTTACTGCCTCCGGAAGATGGGACTTTTGGATGTTACCGGAAAAAAGGGCAACGAACTGCTGCACTGCGTGCTTACAAACGAATGTGCTCCTGCTTAATCAACTGCGCTGCCCCTAGTATTCAGTACAATTCCTTACCGACACGGGCAAACGGTACCTGGCCGATGCAGGAAGTATGGCTTACCTTTTGTGCGAAGAATAAATTGCGTTGCTTACAGTCCTATTACAGAAGCAGAAGTATAAAAAAAACCGTTAGGTATTTGTCTGCTGCAGCACCGCTTGCAACAGGCCTTGCACAGGAAAACAATAAAGGCTAAAAGAAGTTAAACGAGCACCCAAAGCGCTTAACGACTTTTAGCCTTAATAAAAGGTGTTGCCCTTTGGATGACTATACGCCGGTATCCCCGCCAGGTATAAGTTATAGCCTGTAAACCCGTAGTAACCCCGCGCTTTTCATTGTTTATACGGAGAGCCTCTGTAGTTATTCCGAAAGTCTGCTCTACATAAGGCTTCCGAGGCTACCGGCGGCTACTAGTTAGCAGCAATATTGCCTTAAAACGGCTTACCACGTATAGTCATATTTTCCTTGCAAGTATTTTAGCACCGACATGTGCAGCAGGCAACTGGCGGCTGCACATGTTCGCCATTATAAAAACATTTAGCATGTCACAACTATTTAGTCCTTTACAACTCCGCGGCATCACCTTAAAAAACCGGATTGCCGTTTCCCCGATGTGTCAGTACAGCAGTGTAGATGGGTTTGCCAACGACTGGCACCTGGTGCACCTCGGCAGCAGAGCTGTTGGCGGCGCAGCATTGGTGCTGGCAGAAGCAACGGCGGTGTCGCCCGAAGGCAGGATTACGCCGGATGACCTTGGCATTTGGAAAGATGAGCACATCCCAATGCTGCAGCGCATTACCACTTTTATAGCTGACCAGGGTGCCGTGCCCGGCGTACAGCTGGCGCATGCCGGGCGGAAAGCGAGCCATCAAAGCCCTTGGAAAGGAGGCAGCGCCATACCTGAAAGCCAGCCCGGCGGCTGGCAAACAGTTGCACCCTCAGCCCTGCCTTTTACCGACAGTGAGCCGCTGCCGCAGGAGCTAACCTTGGAAGGAATCGCCAAAGTGATTTCCGATTTCAGGACGGCCACCCAGCGCGCGCTGGAAGCAGGTTTTCAAGTGATCGAGCTGCATGCCGCCCACGGCTACCTGCTGCACGAGTTCTTGTCGCCGCTCAGCAACAAGCGCACTGATCAGTATGGCGGAGGGTTCGAAAACCGCATCCGGCTGCTGCTGGAGATAACAGAAACCGTTCGGCAAGTATGGCCTGAGGATTACCCGCTGCTGGTGCGCATCTCCGCGACTGACTGGACGGAAGGCGGCTGGACTGGCGAGGACTCGGTAGCGCTGGCGACCATCCTGCAAGACAAAGGAGTGGATCTGGTAGACTGCTCAACGGGCGGCAATGTGCCGAAAGCCAGCATTCCGGTTGCGCCCGGCTATCAGGTGGCCTATGCAGAACGCATCAAACAGCATACCCGCATGCTAACCGGCGCCGTAGGGATGATCACCAGCGCACAGCAGGCAGAAGAAATCATCGCTAGCGGCCAGGCGGACCTGGTGCTACTGGCCCGCGAACTGCTGCGCGACCCATACTTCCCGTTGCATGCCGCAAAGGAATTAGGCGCCGATGTGGCGTGGCTGCCCCAGTATGAACGCGCCAAACCCCGCCACTAAAAACAACCAGCCTTCTCCATACTAATTTAAAGTATAAAGAAGGCTGGTTATAGCACTTCACAAGCAGCACAAAGATCAGTTGCTTCCCAATGCTACTCGGCCGTATGCGTAAGTACTTCTGTTCACATGCAGGTCTATAGTATGAGCGGGGTTGCAGCGCGTTTCTGCCTAATTAGGAGAAAAGCTGCTCTACTGCAGCATCCAATTTCTGACCTGCTTTTATCAGGAGTGTGTCGTAGTAGCCTTGCTCTTTGCCGACGGTGATATGAAAGAAGCGGTCCTGCTCCTGCAGCAAGGTGCCTAATTCAGGCCGAGCTTCGCCGGAAGCAAGAAACTGCTCCAGGCTTTGCGCTCTGTCAGGCTTCAAGCCTACAAAGGTAACGTGCGAGGCAAAGTCGCCAAACAGGTCTTCTGGAAGTTCTTTTAGCTGCTGCAGCGAGTCAAGGCGGAACAATAGTCCGTTCTGCACATCCTGGTTATTCCCTCCCGGCTGCGAACCGGTAAACCCTTTGTCAATCCCCAAGCCTGTAAAGTCGTTTGAAATCACTTCATATATCCAGTTTGACGGGAGTATGTGGTCGGTGAAAGACTTGGCCGCCAGTTCGGGTGTATAGCGGAGCAGGCAATAAGTGGTATGCGCCTGCAGCAGCTCGTCAGCTTGATCCAAGTAGTGGTGCAGCCGTTCCTGCGAGGAAGCAAGCTGGCTGGCAGCCATACCTTCTAGTGGTTTTCCAGGTATCACCAGTTTGTAGCAGTACAGCTTGCCTTCGGTATACTTCTTTACATTTGCAGCCATGGTGTCTGATTGAATTGCGTAAATTCATTTTTACGCAGGCTAGCTGGCTGCTGTTCAAATGGTATCCTTAACCGACCATACTATCAATGATCTTATAGATGTCGTTGCTCAGTTTCTGGATAAATGTCAGCTGGTCCCGCAGGGCCGGGTCGGCAACCTGCACCGCGGTATTGCCGGCAGGCTCCACCACAATGGGCAGGTTATCCACAGTGTTCGCTGCCGTAGCAGGTTCCAGTTTGCGGAGCCCTTCGTTTAAAATACCGAGTGCTCTGCGCAGCGGCCGAAGGTTTTCATGCACCAGCGCCAGCTTATAGCCCGGTTCAGTAAGGTCAGCAGAAAGCGTTGCGATGTTAGATGACAGGATGTGGTTCAGGACCACAAATTTGTGCACTTCTTTGCTGTTCCGCTGCGTCCGCTTGGGCTCTGAGAGCATGCGCTGAAAAGCCCCGGATAGGTTGGCGGCGCTCACGTACACATCTTTCCGGGCCAGCTTATAAGCTGTTTCTTCCACGTTTCGCCCCGAGAGGCTCTCCCCCACTTTGCGCAGGTAACTGATATTAGCTCGCAACATGCCGGCCATAACGCCATGTATCGTTTCGGCCTCCCAACTAGGGAAAACGATATAACTGGCGGCAAAAGCAATTGACGAGCCTATCAATGTATCCACCACCCGCTCCTCCACCAGGTCCAGGTGGCCGATGCCCAGAAAGCTGAAAAGGATTAGGATATAGGGCGTCATGAAAATGACGCTGATGATATAATTGATGCGAATGAAGCTGTAGGTGCCTACCATCAACACCAGCAGCAGCACAAACTGGACGGTTTTATCAGGTATGAAGTATAAAACTAAGATGCCAATAAAGCCTCCGACGATGGTACCCACTATGCGCTGGTAATTGCGTTGCTTGGTGAGGCTGAACCCGGGCTTCAGGATAACGATGATTGTGAGCAGCACCCAGTAACTGTGATGGCCATAGTTAATAAACTTGGTGATCAGGAAGCCGAAAAGGCATACCAGCCCTACCCGAAAGGAATACTTGAAAACGGAAGAGCTAAAGGTCAGATTATCAAAAAACTTGCCCGGGTCAAATTTTTCGTGCGATACAAAGCGCGCATACTCCAGGTCGGCTCGCCGGCTAAGGCCATGCTCCCGCTCCGGATCAAAGTACGCCAGGATGTCGTTGATGCGCGTGATCAGGTTACGGAGGTTGATCAGGATCTTTTTCAATACCAGGGTACTAACGCTGTTATCGCCCTCTCCTACGGCATCAATCTGCGCTTTCAGCCGTTCCAGGGCGGCGTTCAGGTCCGTTTGCTTCTTGTAGCGCATGTTCGATTGCACCGCCACGCCCACATTATCCAGCTCTTCGGCTGTTTGCCTGATCAGGTGCGCGATCTGCTCCATGATGCCGGTATCTCCGAAGCGCTCCCGAAGGTCCGCATAATCATAGTGGCTGGCCGTGATCTGCTCGTAGAGATCTACCACATCTACAAACGTCAGCAGCAGCGTACGGCTGGCAGTGGTAGACTCCTTTACCAACTGGCGGCTTTTAAAGAGCAGCTCCCGCACGGCATCCTGCTTTTCGCTGACCACCACCTGTTGCGCCACTAGTTTGTTGTAGTCCTGCTCCAGGTTAGTTTCTAAAGTATAAAAAGTGGCGCGCAGCCGCAGAAACTTGGATACTTCGTGGATGCACTCGCCAAGCGCCTGCTGTGCCTGCCGGTAAGGCCGTATCTGGAAGAACAACAGGCTCAATATCATATACCACACGCCTCCTGCCAATATGAGGGCACTGTAGCCTGGCACCTGCGCCGGGGCCAGTTCCTTGTCCATCATCAGGATCATCACCAACAGGGCCGCTGTGCCCATAGCGGCAGCCCTGCTCCCGTACAGGGTGAACATGGAAAAGAAAAAGCTCAGCAGCAGCACCTCCAGCCCCATTGTAACCGGGTGCATGTGGGCATATCCGGTGAGCAGGGCTACGGCAAACAGGATGAGGCTGCCATACAACATACCGTTGCGCTTGTGCCGCACCGGCCCCGGCGAATCAACGATACTCACACAGAGCGCACCGAGCGAGAGTGTGAGGCCGGTCGCAAAATCGCCCAGTTGGGAGAAAAGCAACGACGGCAGCAACACGCCCAACGTGATGCGTAACCCATCAGAAAAATAGTGGCTGAAGAAAAAATATTGTAACTCCCGGGCCTTGGTATTCATGCGTTCTTCAAGTATAATGCGAAGGTATTTAAAATGCTGCGGTTGATCTTAGTACCGCAGCAGCAGGCGGCGATTTATTTACAGGCGCTCCTCCCGTGCAACCTGCTCCTGCCACAGCCCTCCGCTACACCTTGCGGGCTGCACTCCTGCCCCACGATCACCCTGCTTTCTATGGGTTTTGTAATACCTTCACTTCCTTTTGTTGCCTGTAAAAGCAGCGGGTACTTTAAAGTTTCAGGAAGTTTACGGATATTGGAGCATGGCTATTGCCGGTCTTGCTACTACCTGTCTGTTTTAAAAATGGTTTTGTTATGACGCGTTTATACTTGAAAGCTCTGAGTTTGCTATTTATTTCCTTTACCCCTGCCTGCACGCGCCCTGCTCCGCAACAGACTATGCAGGCAGCCTCGCAGAACAAACCCGGACCTGTTACAGTGCAGGTACAAAAAACAGCTACAGGGTACCAGTTGCTGCGTGGTGGTGTGCCCTACTTTATTAAAGGAGCCGGCGGCAGCAACTACCTGGACCGGCTGGCGGCTTACGGCGGTAACTCTATCCGCACGTGGAGCACACATAACGGCCAGCAGGTGCTGGACGATGCCGCCCAACATGGACTTACCGTTACCATGGGCCTGGATGTGGCCCGCGAGCGCCACGGCTTCGACTACAACGACAAAGCAGCAGTGGCGCAGCAACTGGAGCGGCTCCGGGGCGAAGTAAGAAAGTATAAAGACCATCCGGCGCTTCTGATCTGGGGAATCGGCAACGAACTGAACCTACAGTATACCAACCCGGCCGTATGGGATGCGGTGAACGACATCGCACGGATGATCCACGAGGAAGACCCGAACCACCCGGCCACAACCATGCTGGCCGGCCTTGGCCGGAAAGAAGTGGAGTACATCAAAGCTAAATGCCCTGCTCTGGACCTGCTGTCTATCCAGGCGTACGGCGACCTGCCCTCCATACCGCGAAAAGTACAGGATTATGGCTGGGAAGGTCCTTACATCATTACCGAGTGGGGACCTACCGGGCATTGGGAAAGTCATCAAACCCCCTGGAAAGCAGCCGTAGAAGAAACCAGCAGCGAAAAAGCAGCCGTTTACGAACAGCGTTACCACGCTGCTATTCTGAAAGACAGTGCACACTGCCTGGGCTCCTACGTTTTTCTGTGGGGGCAGAAGCAGGAGCGGACGCCGACCTGGTATGGCCTGTTTACCGCCAACGGAGAAGAATCTGAAGTGGTGGATGTGATGCAGCACCTCTGGTCGGGCCAGTGGCCGGAGAACCGTGCCCCACACCTGCAATCCCTGCTCATAAACGGACAGAAAGCGACTGATAACGTGTACCTGAAGCCCGGCCAAGCTTATACTGCCCATGCAGCCGTAACCGACCCAGATCAGGATAAACTTACCTACAAATGGGAGCTGCTGCCGGAAAGCACGGACCTGGGAGAAGGCGGCGATGCCGAAAGCAGGCCCGCAGCCCTTTCGGGATTGGTAACAGAAGCTGCTCCCGGCACCGCCACACTCACCACCCCGGCAACCGAAGGCGCTTACCGCCTGTTCATTTATACGTATGATGGCCACCAGAACGTCGCAACGGCGAACTTCCCGTTTTACGTGCGCCCCTAGCTTTGCTATTTCAGGTAGTTCCAACTACAGGCATAAACCCGGACTATGGCACCAGGTGACTTCCGAAAGAGGCAGTATTGATTCTGCAGCGGCATAGGTGCACAGCTTTGTAAAAGCTGTGGGTGAGCGGCTACTTTTGAGCTAAAACTTTCGGTTGCTGCTCCGCTGCCTCCAACCACTACGAATGTTTATTGTCAGTAAATCTCACAAAGCAGGCGCCCAGTTATCATACTTATAAGTAGCCTAACTTCACATAATTAGGCTCCGGGCTTTAAATTGTGGTGGAAAACCCTGTTTCCTCTACCATTTATTTAACTATCTTGTAGGCTATTTAAACAAGTCCCGTTTTCTGCTTTGTAAGAGCGGGTGCTCACTTAACACAAAACCAACAATCACCTTAAACACTTAACCGAAATGGCAGGAATCTCGCCTACAACCAAAACTGAGCTGGCTGATGTGGAGTATGACAACACGCAAAGTTACCGGGGGCCGCTCATCATTGTTACTTTGCTGTTTTTTATGTGGGGCTTTATCACCTGCATGAACGACATCCTGATTCCAAAACTGCAGGAAGTTTTTACACTGCAGCACTGGCAGGCCATGCTTATTCAAACTGCCTTTTTCGGGGCATACTTCATCGTTTCGCTCCTATACTTCATCTTTTCGATGACCAAAGGAGATCCGATCATGCGTATCGGTTATAAAAATGGCATTATTGTGGGCCTGTTGGTCGCAGCAGTCGGATGCGTGCTATTCTTCCCAGCTGCCGGTTACCAGAGCTATGGCTTTTTCCTACTGGCGCTGTTTGTGCTGGCTTCCGGCATTACCATCCTGCAAATAGCGGCAAACCCTTATGTAACTATACTGGGCCCACCCGAGAGTGCTGCCAGCCGGCTGAACCTGACGCAAGCGCTGAACTCGCTGGGTACCACTGTAGCACCCGTAATCGGAGGTTACCTGATTTTTGAAGGCGTACAAACAGCCGGCTCCGCAGATTCTGTAAAGATTCCGTACCTGGGATTGGCCGGCGCACTGGTGCTGATTGCCGTCCTCATTAAGATTGCCCGCTTGCCCCACGTAGCCGGCGAAGGCAAGATCATTCCAGATGCAGGTGCATTGCATTACCGGCACCTGGTGCTGGGTATCGTCTGCATTTTTATGTATGTAGGAGGCGAAGTAACGATCGGCAGCACGCTGATCAGCTTTTTTAAACTGCCCCAGATTGCAGGGCTGGATGAGAGCAGCGCCAAGCACTTTCTAGCCTTTTACTGGGGTGGGGCCATGGTAGGCCGTTTCTTTGGAGCAGCTGCGCTGACCGAAGGGGGTAAAAAGAGCTCAAAGTACCTGATCATAGCAGGTGTTGCCGCAGTAGCGTTTATCGCCGTTTACAGCATCTATGGCCTGGACCAGGCCCTGATCATATTAGCGCTTATTGCCATTAACTTTGTTGTGCTGCTGATCGGCGGTTTCTCTGCTAACAGAACGTTAGGTTTCTTTGCCCTAGCCGTGCTGGTACTGTTACTTATCACCTGCTTTGGCACCGGTAGCCTGGCCATGTGGTCTGTGATTGCTATCGGCCTGTTCAACTCCATCATGTTCCCTACTATCTTTACGCTGGCTGTTAAAGGCTTGGGTGTGCATACCAGCCAGGGTTCTTCGCTGCTGGTGATGGCGATTGTTGGAGGTGCCATCATCCCGCCGCTACAGGGCTACATTGCCGATGCAACTGGTAATCTGCAGCTCTCTTTTCTGGTGCCAATGGTGTGCTATGCGTACATTGTATACTATGGCTTTGCAGGCTCTAAAGTAAAACAGGTGGCGCCTTCTGCCGCCAAACAGGCATAACTTATTCGCCTATACTATAAACAAAAAGCCCCGGCCTGCGCCGGGGCTTTTTGTTTATAGTATAGGCGGTTTATTTCAGGATCTTTTCGATCTTCTCCAACTCCTCGGCACTGAAGTGTGTGTGATGCAGGCACTGCAGGGAATCTGTTAGCTGCCGGGGAGAGCTGGCCCCTATCAGCACCGAAGTTACCCGTTCATCTTTCAGCAGCCACGCCAGCGCCATTTGGGCTAAAGATTGGTGCCGCTGCTGCGCCAGCCTGTTAAGCTGGTGCACCTTCTCTAGTTTGGCTTCGGTGAGGTCGTGCTCCTGCAGGTGCCCGTGCGATTTGGCCGCCCGCGAGTTGGCGGGTATGCCTTTCAGGTACTTATCGGTAAGCAGCCCCTGCGCCAGCGGCGAAAACGGAATGCAGCCAACGCCCTCCTGCCCCAGCAGGTCGAGCAGGCCATCCTCTACCCAGCGCTCAAACATAGAATACTTGGGCTGGTGGATGAGACAGGGAGTGCCCAATTGCCGCAGTATTTCAATCGCCCGGGCAGCCTCGGCGGGCCGGTAATTCGAAATACCAACATATAAAGCTTTGCCCTGCCGTACTACTAGGTCAAGCGCGGCCATGGTCTCCTCCAGCGGCGTCTCAGGATCGGGCCGGTGGTGATAGAAGATATCCACATACTCCAGGCCCATGCGGCGCAAGCTCTGATCCAGGCTGGCAACGAGGTATTTCTTAGAACCCCAGTTCCCATAAGGGCCTTCCCACATATCATAGCCAGCCTTTGTCGAGATGATGAGCTCGTCGCGGTAGCTCCGGAAGTCCTGCTGCAGCAGCTTTCCGAAGTTCTCTTCTGCAGCACCATAAGGCGGTCCATAGTTGTTGGCCAGATCGAAGTGCGTAATGCCGGCATCAAATGCAGTATGTAAAATGGCACGGAAATTCTCCATCACGTCTACATGCCCAAAGTTATGCCACAAACCCAGCGACAGGGCTGGTAACTTAAGCCCGCTGTTGCCGCAGCGGCGGTACGACATCGTGGTGTAGCGGTCGGGATTCGGAGTATAGGTCATAGCGGATTTAACGTTGTTGCCTGAAAATAGGCGAAAATTTTCGGACGCACAAACTGGCTTCCAGTGGCCTACAGCAGGAAATGCTGCACCCTATTGACACGGACGGTATAAGTATAAAAGAAAAGCCTGCAGGGATTGCAGGCTTTTCTTTTATACTTATACCGTGTTTCGCCTCGATGGCTAAGCACGGGTGGTGTTTTTATTGTTCGTCCGGCGTATCGGTATTTTCCTCTTTTTTAGGATACCTGCCAAAGCTGTACTTCGTTTGTGCAGCACTGCAGCCATAAGGGCCAAAAGAACCGGTACGACCCCCCAAGTAAATGTTTGGCCTTGTACTTCCGACCGCCTTCTGCTGATTTACCGGAACAGAAGCCTGCTGCCGGTTGGTGTCGTATGTGAGGTAATCATTTTGGCGGGCATAGCGCCGGTGCGTGTTAGCAGACGCCGAAGCAGGCTGGCTATAGCCGCGAGCCGCACTACCAGGTTCATAACCGCTTTTGTTCAGGCCGAGCGTGCTGTTTGGCCTGTCCTGAAAAAGAGCCTTGGAAGGGAGGCTGTTTTCAGTTTGCTCATAAAGGTACCCTCTGGTGTACCTTGCATCTTCTTCGGGCTGGTTAATTCTTTTCATATGTCTAAAATAGAGTTTCGTATCTTCATAACTGGACTACAGAAGGCATATAACCGTTGACGGCGGTATATGCACCGGCAGGGCCGTTGTATAGTTGCTGAGTTAAGTTCAGGTCAATAGGTATATTATGTATAAGTTGTACATTCTGTAGTATGCTGGTGAAGAAGATAACTCTTACAAATAGCGCCGATCAGAGCAGTTATTTGCTACATTGTCAGGTTGTATCTGCTACAGCCTTTTGGTGTATTGCGCCTGCTCTATGCTGGTGCTGGCCATACACCCGCGGGTAATTGCTCTCACAGCAATTGCATTATTTATCTTCTGGTGATATCCTACTATTTAACTGTGTTATAGTATACGAGAATAGACCTTTTTTGTAGCGAAAAACTTCTGAAATACGTGTTTTTCTAAATTAGGTCATGTTTACCAGAAAAAAATGCTTTTCTACAACGACAGCGCACTTACAGCTACTGCGGCCTAAAATACTGACAACTGCATATTTATGAGCTTTGTCTTTTCTGCCCCTGTTCTTAATGATGCGCCTGCTGAAGTTAATATCCGTATTTATAGCAATAAAAATACGTACTTATCAAAACCAGCGGTTTTAACTAAACATCTAAGCATGAAGCCGCTTCCGCTATCTAAAATTGTACTTCTTTTCATCTCGCATTTAGGATTATTTTTGATTACTATACTCCTCGCCCACCTTTGCACCACTTTTCGTAACTTCGCCGGCAAACTGGCGAATGTATGAGCAAAGAGAAACCATCTATACCGAAAGGAACCCGCGATTTTGGCCCGGCTGTCGTAGTCAAGCGCAACTATATTTTTGGCGTGATCAAGCGCACCTTTGAGAAGTTCGGCTACCTGCCCCTCGAAACCCCCGCCATGGAGCAACTTTCGGTGCTCACAGGCAAGTATGGCGAAGAAGGCGACCAACTGATCTTCAAAATCCTGAACTCCGGTGATTTTCTGGCTAAAACCAAACCTGAAGACATCGCCGAAGGCTACAAGCACCTGACTCGCAAAGTATCCGAAAAAGCCCTGCGCTACGACCTGACTGTGCCGTTTGCCCGCTTTGTAGTGATGAACCGCAACGAAATCACCTTCCCGTTTAAGCGCTACCAGATTCAGCCGGTGTGGCGGGCTGACCGGCCACAGAAAGGCCGCTACCGGGAGTTCTACCAGTGCGACGCCGACGTGGTGGGCACCAGCTCGCTGTTGTGTGAGGCGGAGATCGTGCAGATGATCAACGAGGTGCTCACCACACTGGGCCTGACGGATTTTACCATCAAAATAAACCACCGGGGTGTGCTGGCTGGCATTGCCGAAGCCATCGGCGAAAAAGGACGCGAAGGCGATATCTGTGTCGCGATCGATAAGCTCGACAAGATCGGGGCTGAGGGCGTGCGCAATGAACTACTGGAGCGCGGCATCTCGGAGCTGGCAGTTGATAAACTTGAGCCACTTTATACGTTGAGCGGCAGCAACGAAGAAATTCTGGAGCAACTCCAAACCATACTTGGGCAAACGGCCGAAGGGCAGCGCGGCCTGCAGGACCTGCAGGAAGTATGGGCGTATCTCCGAAAGCTAAACAGCCAGGCACTGACAGCACAAAATGTTTCGGGTGCATCCCGCCTGTTGCTGGACGTAACGCTGGCTCGGGGCCTCTCCTATTATACCGGCTGCATTTTTGAGGTGAAGGTGAATAATGTAAGTATGGGCAGCATCAGCGGCGGTGGCCGATACGATAACCTGACGGGCATGTTCGGCCTTCCGGATGTATCGGGTGTGGGCTTCTCGTTTGGCGTGGACAGGATCTACGATGTGCTGGATGAGTTGCATCTCTTCCCGGATAGCAGCCAGGTTGGCACCAAAGTACTGCTCGTGCAGTTTGACAAGGAGTCGGAGCTGTATGCCCTGCCGGTACTGCAGCAACTGCGCGATGCCGGCATTGCTTCGGAGCTATACCCGGAAGCGGCCAAACTGAAGAAGCAACTCAGTTATGCCGACCAGAAGCAAATCCCGTACGTGCTGCTGATCGGATCGGAAGAGATGGCTTCGGGCAAACTAAAGCTGCGCAACATGCAGGTAGGCGAGCAACAGGACCTGGCCGTGGACGAAGTGATCAGCTACCTCACCAAATAAATCCGCAACATGCCGCACGTACACTCTATCTCCAGCGAATACCTGACGCTGGACACCATTGAAACCATCCTGACAGAGCAATATACGCTGGCCCTGTCGGAAGAGGCAGAGCAGCGCATTGTGCGTTGCTACAACTACTTGCAGCAGCGGATCAGCACTACCGACCGTAGCATCTATGGCATCAACACCGGTTTTGGCGCGCTGTGCAACAAACAGGTTTCGCCTACAAGTTTGGAGCAGCTGCAGCGCAACCTGATGATGTCGCATGCCTGCGGCACCGGGGCTGAAGTGCCACAGGAAATAGTAAAGCTGATGCTATTGCTTAAGATTCAGTCGCTGGCATACGGCCATAGTGGTGTGCAACTGGAGACTGTCAAACGCCTGATCAGCTTCTTTAACCGCGATGTATACCCTATCGTTTACCAGCAAGGCTCTTTGGGCGCCAGCGGCGACCTTGCTCCGCTTGCACACCTGTGCCTGCCGCTACTGGGCCTGGGCGAAGTATACTACCAGGGCTATAAACTGGCCAGCGAGCACGTGCTGGAGATGTTTAGCTGGGAACCGATCGTGCTGAAGGCGAAAGAAGGGCTGGCGCTGCTCAATGGCACGCAGTTTATGAGCGCTTATGGGGTGTATACCTTGCTGATGGCCCGGCGCCTTTCCCGGCAAGCCGATGTGGTGGGCGCTCTCTCGCTGGATGCTTTTGATGGGCGCACGGAGCCATTCAATGCGTTGATTCACCAGATACGGCCGCACCAGGGGCAGTTGGAAACGGCGCAGGCCGTGCGGGAGTTGCTGGCGGGCAGCCAGCTGGCCGCGCAGGAAAAGCAGCATGTGCAGGACCCCTACTCCTTCCGCTGCATGCCGCAGGTGCACGGTGCCTCCAAAGATGCCCTACGTTACGTAGAGCAGGTATTTCTGACAGAAATCAATGCAGTAACTGATAATCCGAATATTTTTCCGGCGGAGGATGAGATCATCTCGGGGGGCAACTTTCATGGGCAGCCACTGGCATTGGCACTAGACTTTTTAGCGATTGCATTAGCAGAATTGGGCAGCATTTCGGAGCGGCGCACTTACCAGCTGATCTCCGGCCTGCGCGGGCTTCCGGACTTTCTGGTAGCTGAATCAGGGCTGAACTCCGGCTTTATGATCAGCCAGTATACGGCCGCTTCCATTGTGAGCCAGAGCAAGCAGCTGTGCACGCCCGCCTCTGTTGACTCTATCCCCTCGTCCAACAACCAGGAAGACCACGTAAGTATGGGCGCGAATGCGGCAACCAAATTATACCAGGTGGTGCACAACACCGAGCGGGTGCTGGCCATTGAGCTGATGAACGCCACGCAGGCGCTGGACTTCCGGCGGCCGCTGCAAACCTCGCCCGTACTAGAGCAGTTGGTAGCTGCCTACCGCGAGCAGGTGCCCTTTGTATCTACAGACAGGGTGCTGCACGATGATATTATGCAAAGCATCAGCTTCCTGAGAGGTTATACCTTATAAAGCATTTGTTACAGCAGCATACAAAATGCCTAGTACTATGACGGGGCCTTTTGCTTTATAGCACAATAAAATCTGCGGTGCAGCATTATATAAACAGCTTCATAGTGAAAGTCAACTTGTAACCTGTGAATTACCTCCTGACCTTATACTTTATACTTGGGCTGGTGCCTGGCTTTTCGGCGATGGCGCGAAGCAGTACGCCCGGGTGTTTTGAGGCGTTTGATACCCAGGGCAAAAAGATCACAACGCTGTGTGTGGGCCAGGAAGTAACTTTTCAGGACTGCGGCAACAAGGTACCGGACGAGAACGAGTACTACGTCTTCGACTATAAAAGCGGCAGCAAGATCCCAACACCGTCCACGCCCGAAAAGAAGCATACATACACGGAGGCAGGCAAATACCGGGTACTGCAGATTGCCAACTATGGCGGCGCCACCCTCACCGATACGGTTTCGCAGGTATATGAGGTGAAAGAAGCCCTTCCGCCCACCCTTGCTTTTACAGCCTGCGCCAACCGCCTGCTGCACGTCACTGTTACGGACAAGCGCTACGATACTTATACCCTTGCGTTTGGAGATGGAAAGCAGCAACTGATGAAAGCGGGCCAGGAGGTCAGCCATACGTACGCCGCCGAGGGCACCTTCACGCTGACACTCACCGGCACTTTTGCAGGCGCGCCTTGCCAGGGCATTACGCAGCAGCAGGTAACAGTGCAGGGCGCTGTGCCGGTGCCGAAGTTGGCGAAGCTCGAGGTGCTGCAGCAGGCTGCGGCCGGACAGCTCCGGTTTACCCTGCAAAACCTGCAGTCCGGCCTCCGCTATACCCTCGAACGGCAGCAGCATGCAGGCAGCAGCTTTCAAACGATCGATACTCTCCGTCAGGTAACCCAGGCGGAACTGACCTATACGGTGGCGGATGTCAACACCACCGAAGCCGCTTCTTACCGCATCACACCTACCGATGAATGCCTCTCGCACCTGAACGAAGTGTCCAACACCATACAAAGCATCACTCTGGCCTCTATCCCCGCTGAGCAGGAAGTAACCTTGCAGTGGACTGCGCCACCAGTTTCTGTGCAGCAAACGGAACTGTACCGCAACGGCAGTCTCCTTCAAAGTATGGCTAAGAACACGTCGCGCTACACCGATACTGACGTCAGCTGCGGCCAGACGTATACCTACCAGGTTGTCAATACCTATGCTGCGGCTGTTCAATCTGTTTCGGTGCAGCAGCAAGTGGCGGTAACTTCCACAGCCATCCCCCAAGCCGGCTACCTGGCATCCACTTTTGATCTGGACAATCAGCTGCAGCTCTCGCTTACTTTGCCAGCCGGCCAGCAAACACAGCAGGTGCGTTGGGAGCAAAGTATAGCCGGAGGCGCTTACAAAGAACTTACTACTACGCCGCAGCCCTTGTTTACCGCGGCGACGCCTGATATACTTACCCCCACCTGCTACCGGGCAAGTTATACGAATACCTGCGGCAACAGCTCGGGCTTCAGCAACAGCACCTGCCCCATACTGCTGCAGGCCAGCAGCGCAGCCGACGGCAGCATAAATCTAAGCTGGACCAAGTATGAAAGCTTCCCCAGCGGTGTGGGCCAGTATACCGTCGAGTTGCTGAGCCCGGACAAACAGTTGCTCGCCAGCTATGCGGCCAGCGGCACCAATTATACTGATCATACCCTCGGAAATGAACCGCTCCTGCTTTACCGCATCAAAGCCACCGCTAAAAGTGGCGTGGGGCAGACGTACTCTAACATCCAAACACTGGAGCAGCCGTTGCTGCTGTTCGTGCCAAGCGCTTTCACACCCAACAACGATGGGCTGAATGACGTGCTACAGGTGAAGGGTCGTTTCTTCAGCAACTACCAGATCCGCATTTACAACAGCCTTGGCAATGTGTTGTATGACGCTACAGACCCGCTGGGAGGTTGGGATGGCACTTTTAAGGGAAAGCAGATGCCAGCCGGCGTTTACTCCTATGATATTAGCGTCACCACAGCTGCCGGTACACCCAGCCATCGCACCGGCACTGTGACCTTGCTCCGGTAGCACTGCTAATTTGTTGCACCGCTGCTTTATTTTACCGGCAGTCGCACGGGGCCGGATGTAAAAGGATGAAAGATGGCCTTTTGGCTGCTCTTGCCCCTGCGCCGTAAAGTATAAATTTGATGCGTATATTTGCTGCCATTAGCGGCAAAGAGACCACCGCCTCGTACACCTATTTAAAAGAAAAAGCTATGTTTGATATGTTCGGCATGATGGGCAAGATGAAAGAAGTCCAGGCCAAGTTAAAAGAAGCACAAGACAACCTGCAGCATATTACGGTAACGGCAGAATCAGGCGCCGGCCTGGTGAAAGCTACTGTAAACGGACAGCGTAAACTCCTCAAAATCGAAATCGACGAATCTATCCTGAACGCCAACGACCAGGATATGGTGAACGACCTGGTAGTAGCTGCTGTGAACAATGCCATGCTGACGGCCGGTGAGCGCGCCCAGGAAGAGATGAAGAAAAATACAGAAGGCCTTTTGCCAAACATACCGGGCCTGGACCTCGGCAGCTTTGGCCTCTAACATGCCCCACACAGCCGTTGTTATACTTAATTGGAACGGACTGCGCTTTTTACAGGAATTTCTGCCATCGGCAATAGCAAACAGTGGCAGCTGCGAGGTAATCGTGGCTGACAATGCCTCCACCGATGGCTCTGTTGCGTTTCTGCAGGAGCATTTTCCGGAGGTAAGGCGTATTTTACTACCCAGCAACTATGGCTTTTGTGAGGGGTATAACCAGGCACTGCGGCAGGTAGAGGCAACCTATTATGTGCTGCTCAACTCTGATGTGGCTGTGCCGCCAAACTGGACGGAGCCGGTGCTGCAGTTGATGGAATCCGATGCTTCTGTTGCCGTTTGCCAGCCTAAGATCCTGTCGCAGCAGCAGCCTGCTTTTTTTGAGTATGCCGGCGCTGGCGGCGGCATGATGGATGCGCTGGGATACCCTTTTTGCCGCGGCCGCCTGTTCGAAACGCTGGAAGAAGACCACGGGCAATACAACGACCTGCAGGAAATCTTCTGGGCCACCGGTGCCTGCATGTTTGTACGCAGCAGCGTTTATCATGCCCTTGGAGGACTAGAGCCCGGATTTTTCGCCCACATGGAGGAAATAGACTTTTGCTGGCGTGCCCGCAATGCCGGGTATAAAGTGCTGTATAATGGCCACAGCCAAGTATACCATGTAGGAGGCGGTACGCTGCACAAATCCAACCCGCGTAAAACCTACCTTAATTTTAGGAACGGGCTGGCTTTGCTCTACAAGAATCTGCCCTCACAGGAGCTGCTGCCAACGCTGAGCCTGCGGGTGCTACTCGACTGGTTGGCAGCTGTTCGTTTTTTGATAGGCGGCCAGGTGGCAGATGCGAGAATGGTGCTGAAAGCGCAGGCTGACGTGCTGCTTAAATGGAATTACTGGCGCAGCCGTCGCAAAGAGCAGCCCCGCAAAGGAGATTTCAAGCACATGCCAGGCGTTTACAAGGGCAGTATAGTATGGGCGTATTTCGTCAAGAAAAAGAAAACGGCGCAGGAACTGTGAGCTATAGCTAAAGGGTGGCTTGCCAAATGGCAAACACGCTACCGGAGGAGAGCAGACCGGCAAGTATAAAGTAATGGCTGCGTATAAACAGGAAAGCTTATGTTATGAAGCAGGTTTTCTGATAGCCATAAGGCAAATCATACTTCTTTGTGCTGCTTTCTAATCTTAGGTAAAAGCGCTTTGGCCAAAAAACTACAGGTCCCAGACGGTGCTACGCTCGCGGCGCAGGTGCTTTTGCACATTCATCCAGAAGGCGAGCATCAGGTAAATGATAACTGGAGAGCCCATCGTCAGGAACGAGAGATAAATAAATGACAGGCGAATACTGCTGGTTGCGAAGCCAAGTTTTTCGCCCAGCATCGTGCAAACACCAAATGCCTGCGATTCGATAAAGTACTGAAGCCTTTTCATTTGATTAGGTAATTAGACTATAAATTTACCGTTATTTATACTTCTGCCAAATTTTAATCAGCAGGATGAGACTATAACCGCAAACGAAAGCAAAAAGTTTTTGGTGTGTTCTTTTACGATGAAATTTTACAAGTAGATATGCTTCAGCAGTTTAGCCTTCAACGGTTATTTTACCCCCTTATTCTGGCACTCGTTATGTCCGGCACCGGCTGCACCCTTACCCGCATGGTGCACTTGGCCGAAAAAGAGCAGGAAATCACGGTTAGCCCCAATCCGCTGGTGGCAAACGGAAAAGAAGTCGCTTTTGAGATAAAAGCGCAGGTGCCGCAGAAACTGATCCGCGACAAGCAGCGCTACAAACTGGATGTATACTATGAGTATGGCCCGGAATTGCAGCGCGAAAACATCGGCTTCCTTAACTTTGAGTTCGGCAATTTCACCTATGAACATGGCAAACCTACGATCATCAGCCAGTTCTCCTTCCCTTACGCTGCCCCAAAAAACAAGGGCCGCCTGATGGTGCAGGGCATCGCCATCGACAAAGAAGATGACGACGTGAAGTATACGAAGCCTAAGCAGGTGGCGATAGGCCTTGTTACCACACCCCTGCTGCTGGTGCGCAGCAACGACTTTGATTTTACACCTACAACTTACGAGGAGGAGGCTAATAAACCCGCTACCCTTACTTTTTATTTCGAGAAGGGCGAGGCGAAGCTCCGCAGTTACCTGGGCTCCAACCTGCAGGTGCTCGACCAGTATGTACTCGATAATGTGACGCAGCAAAACATCCACATCACTGCCAGCCAGTCGCCGGACGAGGCGGGAACCCAACTGGCACAGCAGCGGGCTAAGGCGCTGGAAACCTATTACTGCAACAAAGTACAGACACTGGATTACTCCGGCAAAAAGGTAAAGATTAACACAGCTGTGCAGCACGATTACACGGCAGCCTTGCTGGACAAACTGAAAGCCTCTGCCCTGCCGAAGGCGGAAGTGCAGGCCGTCATGGAGATTCTGAGCAGCGATAAAAGCCTGGCGGAGCAAGCAAAAGCCTTGGAGCAAACAGCAGCATACGATTACCTGCAGCAGTACGTGTACCCAAGCCTGCGCACGGCCACCGTTCAGATCAACTATAACCGTACCCGCAAAGCTGACTACGAAATTTATCTGCTGGCGAAAAAGATAGCCGAAGAAAAAGCGGATGCCGACGTGCTGACGGAGGAAGAACTGCAGTATGCCGCCACCCTTACTCCTTTGCTGGCCGAGAAGCGCAAACTGTACGAGGCTGCCATTAAAACTACCGATAAGTGGCCGGCCTATTACAACCTGGGCGTGGTTTACAACGAAATGGCCCGCAAAGACTATCGCCCTGCCGCAAAGCAGGCGCTGCTTGCCCGCGCCATTCACAACTTGTCTTACGCCGGCTTCCGCAACCCTACGGCCAAAGTATACTACAGCCTGGCCAGCGCTTACCACGAGCGCGGCGACCGCCTGGAAGCGCTGCAGTATTACGATTATGCCATCAAACTGGGCGGCGACAAAGACATTTTACAGCATATTTTCGCTGATAAAGCAGCCCTGGAAATTGAGGTTGGTCAGTATGACGATGCTATCGAGAGCCTCCGCTATGCCGGCGACAGCTACCAGACCAACATGAATCTGGGCCTGAGTTACCTGCTGAAGGAGAACTACGAGGGGGCGGAGCAGTTTTATGACCGCGCCCTGGAATTGAAGCCGCAGGAGGCCCTGGCCCACTACAGCCTGGCCCTGATTGGCGCCCGCACCCACAACGAACCCATGCTGGAGCAGCACCTGCGCCAGGCCGTACAAGCCGATAGCAGCTTTACCCAGCGCGCCATTAACGACCTGGAGTTTGAAGCTTACCACGACTCGCCGGCATATAAGGCCACACTCATCCGGTAGAAATCCGGGAAGTACATTGTAAATTGGCAGACTTCTTTTAATTTTACCTCCTGAACCGAGAATTAACATCTATATGCGAAGTATACAGTTTAGAGAAGCCCTCCGCGAAGCTATGACAGAGGAAATGCGCCGTGATCCAAGCGTGTTCCTGATGGGTGAGGAAGTGGCGGAGTATAACGGTGCCTACAAAGTGAGCCAGGGCATGCTGGATGAGTTTGGCCCGGAGCGTGTGATCGATACGCCTATTGCCGAGCTTGGCTTTGCCGGCATTGGCGTGGGTGCTGCCATGAACGGCCTGCGCCCTATCATCGAGTTCATGACGTTCAACTTCTCGTTGGTAGCCATCGACCAGGTGATCAACTCGGCCGCTAAACTGATGTCTATGTCTGGTGGCCAGTACGGCGCTCCCATGGTTTTCCGTGGCCCCACAGGTAGTGCCGGCATGTTGTCGTCGCAGCACTCTCAGAACTTCGAGAACTGGTTTGCCAATACGCCCGGCCTGAAAGTGGTAGTTCCATCGAACCCATACGATGCCAAAGGCCTGCTGAAAGCCGCTATCCGCGACAACGACCCGGTGATCTTTATGGAGTCGGAGCAGATGTATGGCGACAAAGGCGAAGTGCCGGAAGAAGAATACCTGTTGCCGATCGGCGTAGCGGACATAAAGCGTGCAGGTACTGATGTGACAATCGTATCGTTTGGTAAGATCATGAAAGTAGCGCTGGCCGCTGCCGAAGAGTTGGCCAAAGACGGCGTGAACGCCGAAGTGATCGACCTGCGCACGGTTCGCCCGATCGACTATAAAACACTGGTAGAATCCGTAAAGAAAACTAACCGCATGGTGGTGGTAGAAGAGGCCTGGCCGTTGGCGTCTATCTCTGCCGAGCTGGCTTACCATATCCAAAGCAATGCTTTCGATTACATGGATGCTCCGGTAAAGCGCGTAACATGCCGCGATGTGCCGCTTCCATACGCACCAACTCTGATCGAAGCATCGCTGCCTGACATTCAGCGCACCATTGACGCTGTGAAGCAGGTGATGTATACTAAAGCTTAAACCTTACTAGTTTATACTTTAAAACCGAAAGGCGAAGCTTAACTGCTTCGCCTTTTTTGTTGCTGAACTGACTATACTTGCTCGTCGTAGCTGCGCTCGGGTGGATACTTTTAGCTATAGATTATACTTTATCTATTAAGCTATACTTGCTAGTTGCCGTTCTTCCTCAGTTTTATACTTGTCTTGTTACATCTTAAGCTTTGGAGCGCTCTAAGTCCGCGAGGGCACGTCCTGGGGTGCAGGGGCTCCCGACAAGGGCATTGCACGGTGGCGTGAACCAGCGCTGGCGCGCTGCCTTGCAGGCACCGGAACCCGCCAAGGCGCTCCACCCAAGGACTGGAATCTTTCTCATAGCTGCTGTTTTTACTTAAGCTCAAGTATAAATCTCATACTTCTACTTCTTTCCTTTTTTCTCCTGTTATCCTGGAAAGGTCTTGGTAGAAGGGAAATCCTGATTAGCCAGAACTACAACGCTTATACTCGAGCCAAAGCGACTACAGGCTCCCCTCCTTAGACAAGTGCGAACGCGAGTTCGAAACTTGCGGGCGTAGCTCTGAGGGGCAGGGGTGGTTGGAGCCGGAATTTACTTCACAAGCTGCCTACGAAAACAAACAACCTATACTTGAGGAAAAAGGCCTAAACCAATAACACTAACACTCTCTAAAAAAACTACAGCAGACGACCTAGAGCGGAATACTCAGCTATCCTTTTCTACCTCCTTTACTTTTACTTTCACCGCATGATCTTCGGGTTCAATGCCATGGTCGTGTCTAAGCGAGTAGACCTGCGTAAACTCAGCGCCCAGCAAAAAGATGATGGACGTGTAGTATACCCATACAAAGATCAGGATGAGTGAGCCGGCTGCGCCGTAAGAATCAGACATGGTATCGTATTGCATGTAGATGTGGAGCAGGTACTTGCCAATCACAAAGAGCACAGCGGTAACGGAAGCGCCCACCCATACATTGTGCCACTTGATTTTGGCATCAGGAAGCACTTTAAATATAGCTGCAAAAATAACAATGCCCACCACGACCGACACCAGCACATTGCCAATATTAATCAGGTAGACAGCGATGCCGGAAAATTTGTCCCTCAAAAAATCATTCACAAAACCCAGCAGAATATCAATGGTGAGGGAGACCAGCAACAAAAAGCCCAGGCTCACCACCATAGCGAGCGACAGCACCCGATCTATGACCAGTTTGAGCCAGCCTTTCTCCGGCTTTGCTTTTACTTCCCACATGGCATTCAGCGAGTCCTGCAGGGCCACGAAGACCGTGGTGGCTGTAAAGATCATGGTACAAACGCCTACAACGGTGCCCAGCGTACTGGCTGGCGACAGGCTGGCATTTTCGATGATGCCCTGTATCTGCTGCGCACTGTTATGGCCTACTACCCCGCTGATCTGTTTCACCAGCTGGCCCCGCACCGCCTCCTGCCCAAACACGGCGCCGGCGATGCGGATCATAATAATGAGAATAGCGGGCAGGGAGAAGATCGTGTAGAACCCGATAATTGCTGCATAGTCCAGCGGATTATCATTGATAAACTTCTTGAAAGTATGCTTTATCAGGTTCCAGGTATAGGAATATTTACTTTTCATGCGTGGGGATGCTTTAGCTCATTACAGGAGCTGCTGTCCTGGTAGCAAGCCCCTTTCCTTTAGCATACGGTACATTCCCGCTGGCGATTCATGCTGCCGCTTTGTTCAGTGGCTTATCCTGCAGCTCAGGAACAGTGGCTGCACCCCCATTGACAAGGCATAAATATGATGCAGTAGCAGACCTACCTGTTCTGTTGGAAGAGAGGGCCGGGTAAGTTAGGATGACGGGGCTATGGTCAGTTTTGCCAGGTAGTTGCCAAACTCGCCCTCGTGCAGCACTTCCATTACAAAGCCATGCTTGGCGGCATAGTCCTGGAGTATGGCAGCATCAATAAAGAGCCAATTAAACCAGCCGCTTTCCTGTTCCTTGTACTTCATGTTATACTTCACCTCGCCGTAATAACCGGCATTTAGGTCCAGCACCACTGAGCCATCTTCCTCCTCATACATATACAGAATATCGGAAGACTCCAGCAGCACTTGCCCGCCCGGCAGCAGCAATGCTTTCAATTGCTCTAGCAATCGCTCCAGGCCAGTCAGATTTCCGGCAATACCAATGCCGTTCATTAGCAGCAGCAGGGTGTCATACTGCGGCTGCGGCTGCAACGCCAGAATGTCCTGGTGCAGCACCTGCTTTACGCCTCGCCGCTGCATTGCCTCCACGGCTCCTACCGACTGGTCAAGTGCTGTGACATCGAAATAGCGCTCCTGCAGTACCAGGGTGTGGCAACCGGCACCAGCGCCTATGTCAAGGACTCTGCCACAGCATGTTTCCAGGGCTACCCGCTCCAGTTCAGGCATCGCATCCCATTGGCGGAACAGATAAGGCACAGGAATTACATCATCTTCTGCCAGGTTGCTTTCCACCCTGATTTCTATCTCTTGCGCGGTTTGCAGGTAGTCCAGCATCGCAGTGCCCATGGGGTCATTTATTTCGCTCATTTTTATCAGTTCAGAAGACAAAGTAAGCAACAAAAGCCGTAAGGCGCCAGCAGCTTAAACAAATCCAATTACAACAGGCATCGCTTAAACCGGCACAGAGGTATACCTCAGCTAATTATACTGCTTTAGGCAGCCGAACAAGTTGTATTTATTAAAATTTTGATTAGCTTTATCCTTGTAATAGCCTATAAAAGTTGATGAAATCTGCCATTTATAGCCATGTTCACTCCATGAATTCAGTCCTAGAAGCAAAGTACCTGCGGCTGGAACAGTCCCGCAACCGCCTATTAGACGAACTCGAAGGCTTTGACAATGAGCTGTTGAACACCTCTCCGGCTGAAGGGAAATGGTCATTGAATCAGATTGTAGCCCACCTGGTACTGGTAGAGCAGCAGATAGTAAAGGTTGTAGAGCACCAGATAAACGGACAAAAGGAGCTTCCAAGCTCCACTTTTTTCAACGAAATCAGGTCTGTGCTGCTCAAACTGGCCCTGAAATCTGGCAAGAAGTATAAAGCGCCGGCCTCCGTAGCATCTGTGCCGCAGACGGCAGCCCTGGCTGATCTGCGCGTAGCTTGGGATGAAGTACGCTTCAAGCTGGAGGATGTATTAACTGATCTTCCCCACTCCCTGCTGAACAAATGCCTGTTTCAGCACCCGTACGCGGGGCCGCTTACCATACAGCAGACACTCACTTTTCTGCAAGATCATTTTGATCATCACCTTTCTCAGCTTCACCAGCTTGAACGCTCTTTCCTGAAATAGCGCTCTTCCACTCTTTTCTGCTTCTCCGCAACAAGTATGCGCTGGGTCAGTAAAAAGATACAAACAGCGAACTTTCCCTTATGGTAGCACATCACCAGGAAGAGCATCTCCGCAGCTCTGATTTTATCACCGATGTAGTCATTGGCATGTCGGATGGATTAACCGTGCCTTTTGCACTGGCCGCCGGCCTGAGCGGAGCAGTAGATAGTAACATGGTCATCATTACAGCAGGTATTGCCGAGATTGTGGCTGGCAGCATTGCCATGGGCCTGGGCGGATACCTAGCCGGCAAAACAGAACAGGAGCATTACCAATCGGAACTGCGGCGGGAGTATGAGGAAGTAGAACGTGTACCGGAGCGGGAGAAAGCTGAAATAAAGGAAATTTTTGCAACCTATGGCCTGAGCCCGCACACGCAGGAGGTGATTGCCGAGGAACTTGCCAGAGATAAAGATCAGTGGGTCGATTTTATGATGCGTTACGAACTGGGCCTGGAGGAGCCGCACCCCATGCGGGCACGCAACAGCGCAGCCACCATTGGCTTCTCCTATGCTGTCGGTGGGCTGATTCCGCTGCTGGGCTACATCCTGACCTCTACACCTGATCAGGGTTTGCTCACTTCCGCTATCCTGACGATCATTTGCCTGCTGCTCTTCGGATATTTCAAAAGCAAAGTTACAGGCCAGCCACCCGTGGCCGGCGCCCTCAAAGTTACTTTCATTGGGGTAGCCGCCGCAGTTGCTGCGTTTATGGTCGCCAAAGCATTTGATGGCCTGCTGTAGCGCTTGCTGCCTGAAAGCTCCCTCCGCAACTCAACTTAATTAATTGTACTTTAGCTACTTGCATTTTCTACCGGAGAACAAGGTATGTTTCGCTTGTACCCGCGAACAAGTATGGCTCGCCTCATACTTACAGAGGCATCCTGCCCCTCCCGAAAAAAAATTTGCTGGAGCTGCTTTATTACCTGCTGTTATACTTCTTTTTTGTATTTTGAGGGCAAATCCATACCACCCTTATGCTTACCCGATTTTGCATTACACCCCTGCTGCTCGTTGGCGCAGCAGTTGCCCTGTTTTCCTGTGAACAGAATAAACCATCCTTATCGCAAAAATCTGATAGGTCAGACACTGCTCCTGTGGAAGCTACAACGGTCCGCAATACTCCTGCTTCAGAGAGCACATCTCCTGCTTCGCCACAGGCTAGTACTCCTGTGACAGCAACTCCTGCTGATGCGGCTACGATCTTAGCCCGTCCGCAGGTTCCTATATTGTGCTATCACCAGGTTCGGGATTGGCGCAGTTCCGATTCGAAGCAGGCCAAAGATTATATTGTACCGGTAGCCCGCTTCGAAGAGCAGATTCAAATGCTGGCCGACAGTGGCTATCATACTATCCTGCCCGATCAGCTGCAGGAATACCTCCTGTATGGGAAAGCGCTGCCGGCAAAACCTGTCATGCTCACCTTTGATGACACCGACCTGGACCAGTATACAACCGCCTTGCCAGTGTTGGAAAAGTATGGTTATAAAGGCGTATTTTTTGTGATGACCGTATCGCTGGGAAGGCCACACTACATGACACGGGCACAGGTAAAAGAGCTGTCTGACAAAGGCCATGTGATCGGCTCCCACACCTGGGACCACCACAATGTAAAGAAGTATGAAGGCAAAGACTGGGAAATACAGGTAGACAAGCCTACCAGGCAATTGGAAGAGATCACAGGCAAGCCTGTTACGTATTTCGCTTATCCTTTCGGACTGTGGAATGCACAGGCTATTCCGGAGCTGAAGAAACGCGGCATGGTAGCAGCTTTCCAGCTATCTACGCACCAGGACGAAGCGGAGCCGCTATTTACCATCCGCCGCCTGATTGCTAGTGGCAACTGGACTGCTCCCACCCTATACCGCAGCATGACGAATAGTTTTAAATTGAAGAACCAGACGCCTCCAGAGGCAATTGCTGCACGATAACGGCCGGCCCACCGGCTTTCACGCCGGTGATCTGCCCCGCAGCATCTGTTTCGAGCTGCACCTCCAGTTGGCTTGGCGAAGGTGGCTGCATCAGGTAACCCTGGTGAATAACGAATTGCTCCTGCCTTAAGCCCAGGTGGTCGTGCAGGTGGCAGGCCAGTGGTCCGGCGGCCATTCCGGTAGCTGCTTCCTCGGGTATGCCATAGCCAGGCGCAAACATACGGGTGGTGGCATGCGCTGCTGTGGTTGCCCTGGTAAAAACGTAGTAGCCTACCAAGCCCAGTTTTTCGGAAATAGCGGCTATACCTGCCTGGTCAGGCTGCAGGGCCTGTAATGATTGCTCATCGGGTAGCTGCACCAGCAAAAAGCTAAGGCCTGTATGCGCGATCAGGAGTTCGGAAGGGAAATTGTAGTCTGCTGGCAAGTGCAGGGACGTAGCGATCTGAGCCTGCGTTACGCCTGCTGCTGCATAGCTGGTATACGTTGGCGGCAGCTGCGCCTGGTATACCTTTCCGTTCACCAGGTCTATCTGTCGCGGCCCTTCGATTGATTCCTTTATGGCACCCGGCTCTTGTACCAGTCCCTTTTGCAGCAGCAGCCCAAAGGTAGCTACCGTTGCATGCCCGCAATGCGGAATTTGGCGGTTAGGCGTAAAGAACTCCACTTTCACATCGCCAACAGCCGAAGCAGAAACAAAAGCTGTTTCCGATAGACCGAGGCGCGCAGCAAGTTCCTGCTTTTGTGGTGCCGTCATACGATCAGCATTAAGCACCACGCCGGCAGCGTTACCGCCAGCTACCGATTCTGTAAAAGCCTTCACCAGGTATAACGCAGGAGTAGTAGATGTCATGGCACAACAAGTATGTGGTTGAAGTATAAAGATACGGGAGGCTGCCTGAATCGCCATACCTTGCTACCACGGGTTTCCCACGCGAAAGCTATGCACGTACATACAAGACCGGCAAGAGAAATGACAATCGGCCGGTTAGTATACAGGTAACGCCCTGTGATAGGAATTTTGCCGTATGTAGCTTATAGCAATTCATGACAGCACCTATGCAGAACCCGCAGCAACACCTCGGAATAGATTTTGGCGCCAAACTAGCTGGCACCACCGCCATTGCCGCTACAGTAGATGGCCAGTTACAAGTATGGCAAAGCCAGCCGAACGAAGATGCCGATACTTTTATACTTAACATAAGTAATCAACTCAATACAAAGTTAATCTTTATTGATGCCCCACTTACCTTGCCTTCTGTCTATGCCCAGGTGCAGGCCACGCCTGCTTCCGATTTCTTTTTCCGGGCCGCTGACCGCGAGGTGCAGGCAATGTCGCCGCTGTTTATCGGCGGCTTAACGGCTCGAGCCATCCGGTTGCGGACCTTGTTAGCGGCTCAGGGCGTTGCCCTGCTTGAAACGTACCCTACTCAGCTGGTAAAGTTGTTATTCCCGCACCTCAACGGCTATAAAAAGAATGCTGCAGCACTTCCGGCGTTTGCCGAAGCACTGCAGCACCTGTTGCCTTTTCCGCTGTTGGAGCAGCCCCGTAACTGGCACCAGTTCGATGGGTTGCTGGCCTGGTACAGCGGCTACCGCCATTTACGGGGGGAGGCACATTTGTATGGGGATGCCACTGAAGGGCGCATTATCGTATAAGCTTAATCCGTTATATCAGCAGCGGTTTCCAGGGTGTTGAACTCCATCTGCAGGGCCTTTATCTTCACTTCTGTATCTGTCGGGACATCGCCTGTGATTGTTTTACGTCGCTCATTGAGCGTATTCAGCACCATTTTGGCCATTTCCCAATCCTGGTCAGTCCAGTTGTCGTGCAGTGCCCGCACATTTTCCATAAACGTAGTATAAGCTTCCTGCACATTGCTCTCATTAATGGAGGCCTGGTCTGCCCAGCGGCCCAGTAGCCGGCGTTGCCACTCGGCACGTTCTGCTTCCATGTGGCTGCGCTGATACATTTCGTCTGCTTCGGTAAACTTCTGCTTCAAATCCTGATATTGCTGTTTCACATCATCCGAAAAGCTGTTCTGCTTTTGGTCCAGTTCCTGGGTGCGCTTCTTAAAATCTTCCTTGGCTTGCTGCCAGTCTTCCGCTGTTCTGTCTGCTACGTTTGCGGTGGTGTTATTTACCCAATCCCCGAAATCGCCCAGCTCGTTCTGCACATCATTCTCTACTTCTTTGGTGGTAGAACATCCGCCGAGCACTGTCAGAAACAGCAACAGGGTAATCCATAAATTCATTTGCTTTCTCATATCGTCTATTGTTTTTTCACGTTTACCCAAGATACGAGAGGCATCACCTATAGGATATAAAAGGCATTATCCCAGCCGGGCAATACCGGGCCCTGACTATACCTCAAGCTAGCTGCCGGTAAACACAATAACTAGTTTGTAGAAGTGGTTGCTATTTTCTTTCAAATACCAGGTACACCTGCGCTTGACCCACATACTGCAGCACCAGATGGTCAGGCTGTAACTTCATAATTTGCCAGCGGTTGGCCGGCAGCGTCTGTATGCGGCGTTTGTTTATCTGCCGTACTTTCACATTAATCACTCCAGAAGACGGGTTAAGGAACCAGTCGCCCTGCTCCATCACGGTTTCGGCAACGGTAGCGCCGGGCGGGATGTTGTGCCGCAGCAGCTTGTACGTTTTATCCGGTGCAAACGATAGCTCCATTTTCTGCACCGGTGGCACTGGTTTTAGGCTGTCTTGCTCCTGCACTAGTAGCTGCTGCAACACCCAATCGCCATGGAGCATAGCCGCCGTATCGGCAAGCGCAGGCAGCAAGGTATGGTGCGTTGTGTAAGCCGGTGGTATATTGCCGCCGCCAGCACCTGCCAGCAGGCGGCAACTCAGTAGTATAATTGGCAGTAACATAATTGGTCTGAGAGTTTCTTAGTTTCGCTATGGTTCTATACTTAAAATATACGGTGGTAGGCAGATTTCAGCTTAACCCGTAAGGTGTAGCAGGCAATTGGAACAGCAGGCAGAAGATCAGAAACAGGTTTATGAAAGAGGAGCAAGAAGTATTTATGCGGGAGGCTATACAGCTTTCGCTTACCAAGATGAAAGAAGGTTACGGAGGGCCTTTCGGGGCTGTGGTCGTGCGCAAGGGCGAGATAGTTGCCAGGGGCTATAACAATGTGCTCCGCTCCAACGATCCCACGGCGCATGCCGAAGTGGATGCCATCCGTAAAGCCAGTCAGGCGCTCCATACCCCGGACCTATCGGATTGTGAGTTGTATACCAGTTGCGAGCCCTGCCCGATGTGCCTGGGCGCTATTTACTGGGCTAAATTTCGGAAAGTATACTATGGCAATACCAAACACGATGCTGCAGCCATTGGCTTTGACGACGCTTTTATCTATCAGCAGTTAAACAAAGACCTATCCAAGAGAGCGATACCGATGGAGCAGCTGTTGCCCTCTGAAGCACTGGAAGCCTTTAAAGCGTGGAAGCAGAAAGAAGATAAACCTGATTATTAGCTTTAAGCGCCCGCTCCGGCATTTTCAAAGCTATAACTTAGCTGCATCTGCATATCCCGACGCAGCAAAAGAAGAATCTAGCCTCTGAAATGCACCTTTGCTGCGCTTCCACTGAAATTGAGAAGTGCCTGAATGCCGGTGCTAATGCATTCGTTTTAAAACCGCTAAGCCGAAGTATAAACGAAGTATAAACGAAAAGCGCCTGTACTTGCGATACAGGCGCTTTTCGTTTATACTGTATGGGCATTTAGCGTTGCTTCATCATATTGGCCAGGTTGCTCAGGCCACCGCGCTTGCCGGACATCTTATTCATCGAGCGCATCATTTTGCGCATGTCGTTGAACTGCTTCATCAGGTTGTTTACCTGCGTAATGTCGGTGCCACTGCCTTTGGCAATACGAGCACGGCGGCTGCCGCTGATCACGTCCGGGTTCTCCCGCTCGTGCGGCGTCATCGATTTGATAATCGCCTCTATCGGTTTAAAAGCATTTTCATCGATCTCCACGTCTTTTAAGGCTTTGCCAACACCCGGGATCATACCTACCAGGTCTTTGATATCGCCCATCTTCTTAATCTGCTCCAGCTGCGTGAGGAAGTCGTCGAAGTTAAACTGGTTCTTGCGGATCTTCTTGTTGATACGCTTGGCTTCGTCTTCGTCAAAGGCCTGCTGCGCGCGCTCTACCAGCGAGATCACGTCGCCCATGCCGAGGATACGCTGCGCCATACGATCAGGGTAGAACAGGTCGAGCGCGTCCATTTTCTCACCAGTCGAGATGAACTTGATTGGCTTCTCCACCACTGCACGGATAGACAGGGCCGCTCCACCACGCGAGTCACCGTCGAGCTTGGTTAGCACCACGCCGTCGAAGTTGATGCGCTCGTTGAAGGTCTTGGCCGTGTTCACCGCGTCCTGACCCGTCATGGAATCAACCACGAACAGCGTCTCAGTTGGTTTTACAGCTGCTTTGATCTCGGCTATTTCTTTCATCATCGCCTCGTCCACGGCCAAACGGCCGGCAGTGTCGATGATGACTACTTTCTTATTTGTCTTTTTAGCATGCTCGATGGCATTAAGGGCGATCTGCACCGGATTCTTGTTCTCCAGCTCCGTGTAAGCCTCTACGCCTACCTGCTGAGCCAGCACCTGCAGCTGGTTGATCGCCGCCGGACGGTACACGTCGCAGGCAGCTACCAGCACATTGCGGTTCTGCTTTTTCAGGTAGTTCGCCAGCTTACCCGTAAACGTGGTTTTACCTGATCCCTGCAGACCAGCGATCAGGATCACAGCCGGATCGCCTTTGATGCTGATGTCCTGCTTTTCGCCGCCCATCAGCTCGGTCAGCTCCTCATACACGATCTTCACCATCAACTGCCCCGGAGAAACAGCGATGAGTACGTCGCGGCCCATGGCCTCGTCTTTGATCTTATCGGTAACAGTTTTGGCAACTTTATAGTTAACGTCGGCATCCACCAAGGCACGTCGTACCTCTTTGATGGTCTGAGCCACGTTGATCTCGGTAATACTTCCCTGGCCTTTCAGCGTTTTAAAGGCGCGGTCTAGCTTGTTACTTAAATTATCAAACATCTCTTTTCTCAGTTTACACTACAAAAATACGTATTTTAGATTACACTTAATAACAGTGCTTCTAAAATCCATTGCTGCTCTTCTATTCTCAGTGTTTTAAAGCGGTTGTAAGTTCATTTTGGCTAAAAACTTCTGTAAGAGCTAGTAATCCGTCCGGTTCTCAGCAGCATTTCGGATAAAAGCCTGGTTTTGCAAAAGCTTATACAGAATCTGAACAGCTTGTATGTCAGCTGCAGTACTAAACCGGTCTAAGATTAGTTACTTTGCAGCGTTAAACTTTGATGCGCTTGTTTTTAAGCGCTGCGCCGCTTTGCACCCGTAGCCCCAGTATGAGCCCAAGAAATACGTTAATTGCCGCCATAAGCCTGCTGATTTGTTTCTGTTTCGCACTGCTGACAGCCTGCGAGAACAAAAAGGCTGCCTCTGTTGCCTCGCAGAAAAACCTTACCGGGGAAGTGCTGGCCGGGAAGCAGCTGGCGGTAACGTATTGTAGCGCCTGCCATTTATACCCGCAGCCGGAGCTATTAAATAAAGAGAGCTGGAACAACGTGCTGCCAGAAATGAAGAAGCAGATGGATAAAAGCGGCATCCAGATTAAACTTTTCGAATGGCTGGCTATTCAGGATTCCTACAGGCAGGCCGCCCCTGCAAAGCTAACAGAGCCAGGCCCGGAAACTTTAACGCAGCAAGCTACCATTTTCAGGAAAACAGATAGCCTGACAGTAGTGCTGCCTAAAGAGTCGGCCGCCACCCTGGTGAAGTATGACGCAGCGGGCAAACAGTTTTTTATAGGCGATGCCACTGGCAACCTGTTTATTATCAGAAAAGGTGAGCTGACCAGGACCGTGCATACGGACCAACTGCCCGTTGACGTACAGGAAGACCGCACAAACCATCAACTGCTGGTGCTGGGTTTAGGCAATTTCTTCCCTTCTGAGGAGATGAAAGGAAAACTAGTTGCCATCAATGCTGACGGTAATCAGCAGACGATTGCCGACAGCCTGAAGCGGCCGGTACAGTTCGTTGCCCGGGATTTTAACGGTAATGGTGATCAGGAATACCTCATTTCCTCTTTCGGCTCCACCATGGGTAAGGTTAACTCCGGCAGGCTCTCGCTGTTTTACAAGCAGGGAGGCAAGTATAAAGAGAAAATTATTAAAGAAAGTCCCGGAGCTACCAAAGCGGTGGCAGGAGATTTTAATCACGATGGCAGACTCGATTTTATGGCTTTGTTTGCCCAGGGCAAAGAGTCAATCCTGCTGTTTCTCAACAAAGGAAACTTAAATTTCGAGGAAAAACAGTTGCTGGAGTTCCCGCCAGTCTACGGATCCAACAGCTTCGACCTGGTAGATATCAACGGTGACTCCTTCCTGGACATCATCTTTACCAATGGCGACAACTCCGACTATTCCACTATTTACAAACCCTACCATGGCGTCCGGATCTTCATAAACAACGGGCATAATGCATTTCAGGAAAAGTACTTTTTTCATGTGAATGGGGCAGCTAAAGTAGTAGCCCGCGATTTTGACGCAGACGGCGACCCGGATCTGGTCGTGCTGGCAATGTTCCCGAACCTATTCTCCAGAGCACAGGAAACACTGGTTTACCTCGAGAACGAGGGCGACCTGCAGTTTAAAGCCTCTTACCTCGAAAAAACGCCATCGACTCAGTGGTTTTTAATGGATGCAGGCGATATAGACCAGGATGGTGACGAAGACATTGTGGTAGGTGCCAATACGATGGTTACCATGCCTGTTCCGGATAGTTTACAACAAAAATGGCGCAAGCATAAGATCTCATATACTGCTTTCAAGAACATTTCAGAGAAACGACAGTCAAAAACATTCTGGGATAAACTACTTGGCTTTATGCAGTAGAAAGTAGCTTCTCCGGAGAATACAGGCAGCCTGTAAACACTGCCCTTGTTAATGCCGCTATACGTTTACAGGTTTTTACCGTAAAATCCTAAACTGAAAGATTCTTTCTATATTTGAAATATAAGCACCAAAACAAACCGCATTGAAGAACGACAAGCAGACTAACATCCTTTATATCTCTTATTACTGGCCACCTTCCGGTGGCTCTGGTGTGCAGCGGGGGCTTAAGTTTGCCAAATACCTGCCCCAGTTTGGTATACAACCCAGTATACTTACAGTAGATGAAAACCAGGCCTCCTACCCCCTGCTGGACCCGTCGTTGCAAGAGGAAGTACCTGCTGGCCTCGAAGTTTTCCGCACAGCTACTTCGGAGCCATTCGAATATTATAAAAAGCTGTCGGGCAAAAAGGAGCTCCCTTATGGCGGCTTTGCCAACCAAACAGCCAAAGACACGCTGCTGGACAAAGCCTTTAAATTTGTGCGTGGCAACCTGTTTATTCCGGATGCCCGCATCGGCTGGAAAAAGCATGCCCTGCAGAAAGCGGCGGAGCTATTGCCCAACGGCAAGTATAAAGCTATTGTAACCACCAGCCCGCCCCATTCTACGCAGCTGATCGGCCTGGAACTTAAAAAGAAGTATAAGCTGCCCTGGATAGCTGACCTGCGGGACCCCTGGACAAACATTTACTATTATGAGGAGCTTTACCACACAGCGCTAGCCAAACGCATAGATGAGAAGTATGAGCACCAGGTACTGGAACAAGCCGATGCCGTGATCGTGACCAGTGAGGATACCAAGCGCCTGTTTCTGAACAAGCCTGTAGCGGTAGATGCCAGTAAGATTCTGGTAATTCCGAATGGCTACGATGAAGACGACTTCCAGTACCCTTCTGCCCCGCCGAAGGATACGCTGCTGATTACGTATACCGGCACCATTACGGAGAACTACAACATCGATATTTTCCTGAAGGTGCTGGCGCATTTAACGTCGGTGCACAGCGAGATCAACTATAAACTACGCTTTGTGGGCGCTGTGCCAGACGGGGTCAGAAACCGCATAGAAAAAGCCGGGGTGCTGGGCATTACGGAGTTTGTACCTTATGTGCCGCACGGGGAAGCGATCAAGTACCTGATGGAAAGTAGTATCCTCCTGTTGGGTATTCCGGATGTGGCAAACGAATACGCCAATGTTCCGATACCAGGTAAGCTATTCGAGTACCTGGCCTCCAACAAGCCCATTGTGGCCATCGGCCCGGTGCATTCCGACACGGATCACATCATAGACGAATGTGGAGCCGGCCGCCTCTTCCACTACGCCGCCTATGACCTGATGCTGGACCACATGACACAACTGAGCAAAGCTTGGAAGGTGAACCCTAACCTGGACCTCCCCTACATCAACTATGCCCGGTTCTCCCGAAGGGCGCTGGCCGGGGATCTGGCCGAGGTGATCAAGCGGTTGGTGAAAGGAATGTAAGCTGTTAAATATGAGTAGCAAGTATGGCTTTGATGGCGATTTGTTGAAATGCGTTCGCTTACAGTTTTGCGGCTATTTTATAGGGAAAGCCGGTTCTTTGATCAACTGCTCAGGTACACCTTACTGAAAGCTATTGATGCACCTTAACATACTTTTCAATTGTTGTTCTGTCTACACCTGCCTCTGCCACCTTTTCAATGCCGCGCTGCACGAGGGTATCATTCTGAATGCTAACCTGAAAGGTAAAATCATTTCCTTCCCAGTCTCTGGCGCTGCAATACTGCAAATGCTCCGTATACAAGCTATCCTTGAGCGCATATTCACCTCCTCCGGCAACAAAGACAGCTGTGTCTTTCCCCTGAGCCAGATCATGCTGTAAAAAAGCAAAATGTGTCTCATTGATGATCTTGATAAAAGATTGATTTTTTGTGTAATCCGTCACTGTGGTATCACCTTTCTCTATTAAGGTGGCGTTCAGGAGCTGCCATGTCCCTACCATCGACATAGGTGACGGCTTCATCGCACTTTGTTTCGCTTCTGTGCCGCAGGACAGGAGGACGGTACTAAGCACGATCAAAGAAGCTATTATTTTCATGTTGTGGGTTATGGATTTTGGAACAGAGTTAGCACCCATTATACTTCTTTGTGGAGAGACTCGTCCGTAAAATGTTCGTTATGTTTTGGCTGCGAAAACTTTTCCTGGTTGAAAGCTTTTGACTTTCCACGCGGAATAGAGAGCGATGTCCACTGCGCGTTGCGCACCATTTTCCCTATAAACACAATTTGCCCTATATGATAGGGGTAATGGGCAAGCTGCCTGTTTATAGCTTCCATCACCGTGTGTCCTTGATTCCGGATGTAAATGGTAGTGCCAAAATTATCTTCATTGACAGACCCAAGTGCACTAAATAAGCAACTCCACCCCTCATTCCATTTGGCTAATAGTTCTGCCCTGCTTTTAATGCTGTTCTCAAATTCTGCCTCTCTATCACGCCACTCCTTTTCTCCGTCTGTAGCTAAAAAGTCTGTCCACCGAGACAGCATATTCCCCCATAAATGCTTCACGATAACAGCGATGCTATTACTCTCTTCATTATACTGCCAGAATAGCTGATCATCTGTCAATTGTTCAAATGTTTTATCACCGAGCATTTTATAATACTCGAATTGCTTTCTAACGCTGATCAGATACTCTGCTGTCATGGTAAGTTCTATTTAAACGAAAACAGGTACTCGTGGATAGTATAAGAAGCAGGCATTTACACAGAGTTGTGCATCGTTATTCTTGTTTTCAGCATGTTCTTAAAACACGATTTCATCCTTATTGATAGCGTATTGGTAGCATGTCCATTTTTAGTAGAGAGAGCAATACAATCATCAATACGGTGCCGGTAGCTGCCACAATGTTTACGAATTTTTGTGCTTTCACGCTACTTTTAAAGATTGCTTCAATGGCTCTCAATATCAGTAATCCAACAACACCACCTACAGTATTTGTAATAAGATCGGTAACATCAAAAGCGCCAACTTTCAGGATATATTGAAGTCCTTCAAATGTTAAACTAACCAAGAAAAAGAAGAAAAGCTGCTTCCAGAAAGGCCATCGCTTAAACAAAATGCCTGCATATATACCAAGTGGTATAAAAATCAGGACATTCAGAATCATTTCGCTAAAATCAACTTTACCGTTTAAGATTAAAGGCTCATGAAACGGAATCAGGTTTACACTCCTGTTTTCCATATAAGAAAAACGGACACCTAGCTTTAATACTAAGATCCAAAATAAAGCAAGCAGGTAAATAACAAATAACACAAGCGTCAACCTGTTCGCTATAGTATTATCGGTTCGATTGTCCTGCAAATTCATGTTTATGGATATCTCAGCTTTTTATAATTGCTTATTTAGGAAAACCTTGAGCTTTCACTCTGTTTTCGAAAAATTGCTCATAACGATTGGTATAGGCTATGAGTGAGGCAAAGCCGAACATGGAACCTGTGCAGTGTTAGCAGTTATAGTTTTCATACTTGTTGAAAGGTGAATCCTTTTCCGACAAAGTAGCTATCGCCCATAATTAGGAGTTTCAAATCTTTATCTTCAACTACCCACTGTTCACCATCCCATCTTTTCGGCTCAGAGCTACCATAGTAATACGGCTCCGTATTATTCTTTTTGAGGACTCTATGATAGTAATCAAGTATTTCCATAGGTCCATTTGCAAAAAGCCCGTTACTCTCGTTACAAAGTCCGAAGAAGAATGAGCTAATATATTTTTCTACATCAAACCACTTCTCAAAAATTGCTCTATGGGTTTTAAAGATGTCGGCTATAAGCTTATCTGGATTATCAGCTTTCTTTTTGAAGTATAGACTTGTATGGTTTTGGGTGAACTCCCACAGTAAGAAATGGTCAGAATAGAATTCCAGATTATTTGCCCAATCCACAACAATCTTCTGGTCTCTTAATCCATCTATCTGTAGCTCCCACAATTGATTAGGTTTATCTTCATCCCCTAAATCAAGAGAAAACTCTACTTTAAGGTCATCAGCATAATAGTCAAGGGATATGATTTTAATTCCGCCTTCATCTTGGAATTCACCTGTATCGATGATTTCTTCAAATTTTTTGGGTAAAATGTTTTTAATCAATTTCATCGTTTCTATTGCTGCTAACGGATTTGGCTATGAAGTGGCATAGCTACTTTATAGCTATGGTTGGCACAATTGTTTTTTAAGCGACAGGAGCAAGTGTTTTTTCCATCACCACCCACTTCCCCTTTACTTTTTTTATTCTTAGCGTTCCACCACCAGAAGCCATGTCTCCAGACCACTTTCTGTAGTAAAGTATCCCTTCCCTGAAATTTGAATCGAAGAGAACTCTTGATAGCGTGAACCATCTATACATACACTCCTCACCTTCTTGCAGGTCCAAGCGGATAGGCTGCTGTAGCTTCTCTTCTGCCGCAGGGGTAAACCTATACCTGGGGAAATCTACGAACCTTGTAATATTATGAGGTCGCTCTTCCAACGCTACTGTGACGAACTCTTCTAACGGCTCTTTCTCCTTTCCACTGTTATCTATAGCTTCCAGATTTCTATAAAGAAAGAAGACAGCCTGCTCAGCATTTTGCTCCCTTAACTTTCTATAGTAGAAAGTAGTATCCGCAATTTCATTGAACACATCATTGTATGCCCTTAACTCTTCCTGATAGTACTTATCAGATTCTACAAACGATTCTTCGTCTGTACATCCAACCAGAGTTAGCATGACTAAAATCGCTGTAATTACCTGTTTCATTCATCTATTACATTTTTGCCAACTACTAGGAAAGCGTGAACATACGGTTATTGACATTGTGTGCGAACGTATGGGAATCTGTTAACAGACATTCTGTGATTATCCTTCGCCTGTTTCTCAAAATTATCCTCTCCTTAGTATATTCTTTAACTAATATAAAGATTAATCACAGGTTTTCAAGATGCCTGATGATCTCTTACAGTGAATAGATGGTTTGGTGGAATAAAGCCAAGTAGTGATGGAGCCGTAAGCAGTAGTGAAACATAGGAAGTAGCCTTGAATACTTTCCTCCAAAACCTGCTAAATGGAGCTTCAAACAAGTATTTATACTTAGCTGCAGGAAGTGCCGATTACATTATCCGCTGAACTATGTATCAATCCGCTGGGCTTTTTATATACTACCCTTTTACTTGCTCCTGCAGCCAGTGCGCCACTTCTGATACACACACCGTAAAGTTCTCCTGTGCATCTCCTGGCGAGCCGATTACTGCCGAATAGCCAAAGCCCAGCCCTTTACAGAGCAGGAAGTAATGCGTTTTGATCTGGCTGGCCGGATGAAGCTCCAATACTTGACACTGTGCAGCAAAAAGCAGGTTGGTTAGGCCAGCGCCGTGCGGAGCCACCACTGCTTCCGCGTTGTAGAATAGCTGCACCTGCTGTTGATAGCTCAGTTCCTCGGCCCGCACCACTTCAAAGCCATACTGTTCCAGCACCGGCAGCAGCTCGGATTCATTCTGCACACGTCGCTTAGAGGCATTTGCTCTGCTAATATAGAGCCGGCGCCCGGAAGTATGGCCCTGCACAGCAAAACCCCGCCAGATGTTCTCGCGCAGCCAGTTGCTGATAGCCACAGGCAAATAACCGCTTTGCGCACCGGCCACAAAAGAGGGAAGTATAAATTCTTCTACCTGCCACTTCTCATACTTGCCGATAAATACCGCAGAGGCATGACGGTACGGTTGTAGTATAAATTGCAGAGTTTGCAGTTGGTAGGCCGGCAGGTCCTGCCGCATAATAATATAAAGGGGTGCTTGGGTTGTTTGCAGCACATAGAAGAGCCGCGGCAGGCAATCTATAAACCAGTGGTAATTGCTGTTGCCCGACCAGGGCAGGTGCAACACAGAAGTATAAAGGCCCTGTTTATACTTGGGCAGCAGCAGCGCAGGTGTTTTGAAAGCAGCAGATTTGGCCAGGCGGCTCCCATCAAACACCGACTCCAGCACAATGCGGCCCTGCTGCACCAGTGCCCCGGAATTACCCAGAAACGCTACATCCTGCAGGGGCACCAGGTACTGCTCACGCTGCCGGTACCCCAGGCTATAATCAATGCTATAGTTAAAACTGGCCGCCGCCTGCTCCAGGAAAGTGGTCTCCTCCTTATTAAACCTGACCAGGTAACCGGGAGCCATTATCTTTTTGGATGAATGATGGAACACGGAAACTGTGCGAAAATAATAACCAGCAGCATGTAGCAGCCGGAAGAGAAGCATTTTAAGCATACGGGAGCAAGTATAACCGAAAGGTACAAAGATAAGTATTCCTGGTGTGAAGGAGACTGCCTAGACAGATCCCTCGGCTCGCCCTTCCGGCACACCTGCAAGTATAACAATTTAACCATTCCGCCGGCAAACAATTCATCTCTTGTATCTAAATTAAGTATCTTGCAACACAAATGGGCAGCAATAGTCCCCAAGTATAACAGAAAGCATGGCATTAGACCTCAATCATAAGTCTATATTAGTGACGGGCGGCACGGGCTCGTTTGGCAAAAAATTTGTGGAGATGGTTTACGCGCGTTTCCCGGATGTGAAGCGCCTGGTGATCTACTCCCGCGACGAACTGAAACAGTTCGAAATGTCGCAGGTTTTTCCGCACAGCAAGTATAACTCTATCCGTTATTTTATTGGTGATGTGCGCGATGGCGCCCGTTTTAAGCGAGCCTGCGAAGGCATCGACATCATTGTGCATGCTGCCGCCATGAAGCAGGTACCAGCCGCCGAATACAACCCCATGGAGTGCATTAAAACGAATGTACTGGGCGCTGAAAACATCATCAACGCCGCATTGGACTGCGGCGTGAAAGACGTGGTGGCGCTTTCTACTGACAAAGCGGCTGCTCCTATCAACCTGTATGGCGCTACCAAGCTTTGCTCCGACAAGCTTTTTGTAGCCGCGAATAACATGAAAGGCAAGCGCGACATCCGGTTTTCGGTGGTGCGCTATGGCAACGTCATCGGCTCCCGCGGCTCGGTGGTTCCCTTTTTCCTGAAGAAGCGGGCTGAAGGCGTGTTGCCGATCACGCACCCTGACATGACGCGCTTCAATATTTCGCTGGAGGAAGGTGTGCAACTGGTATTTCATGCACTGGAGCACCACTGGGGCGGCGAGATCTTTGTGCCTAAAATTCCCTCTTATGTGATCACCGACTTGGCCGAAGCGATTGGTCCCGACTGCAAGCAGGAGATCGTTGGTATCCGTCCGGGCGAAAAGCTGCACGAAGAAATGATCACTGAAACAGACTCGCTAAACACTGTAGAGTTGGACAAGTATTATGTGATTCTTCCCTCCACGCCTACCTGGACAACTGAAGAGTTTCTGGAAACGCACAAGGGCAAGCTGGTGGAGCTGGGCTTTAAGTATAACTCCGGCACGAACAGCGAGTGGCTGAACGTAGAGCAGCTGCGCGACCAGATCCGCCAGCATGTAGATCCGAACTTTGCAGTTTAAGGAATGTTCCTTCAAAGGCTTAGAACGATACCTGAGCTCAACGCATATTTTCTAACGCTTTAACTCTCTAATTTTCTAACTCAGATGCCCACGCCAGTACCTTCAGAACCGTCGCAGCACAAGCCTATCCCCTATGGCCGGCAGCACATCACGCAGGACGACATCGATGCCGTCGTGGAAACACTGCAGTCGGATTACCTGACGCAGGGGCCGAAGGTAGTTGAGTTTGAGCAGGCGTTTGCCCGATATGTGGACGCTACGTATGCTGTGGCCGTTAGTAACGGCACCGCCGCGTTGCACCTAGCAGCGCTGGCGCTGGGCGTAAACGAAACTTCCCGCGTCATCACCACGCCCATTACCTTTGCCGCTTCGGCCAACTGCGTGCGCTACTGCGGCGGCACCGTGGCTTTTGCCGACATCGACCCCGACACAGCGCTGCTCGACGTGCAAAAAGTGCGGGAGCTATTAGAGCGCCAGCCTAAGGGCTACTACAGCGGCCTCATTCCCGTGGATTTCGGGGGCAACCCCGTAAACCTGGAGGCGTTCCGGCAACTGGCTGATGAATACGGCCTCTGGATTGTAGAGGATGCGGCCCATTCGCCAGGCGGCTTTTTTTACAACAGCAAGGGTACCAAACAGCTGTGCGGCAACGGGCAATTTGCTGACCTGGCCATCTTCTCATTTCACCCCGTAAAGCACATTGCAACGGGTGAGGGCGGCATGATCACCACTAACAACGAGGAGCTATACCAAAAGCTCCTGCAACTGCGCACCCACGGCATCACCCGCGACCCGGAGCTGCTGGAGGAAAACCACGGCGGCTGGTACATGGAAATGCAGAACCTGGGCTACAATTACCGGATTCCGGATATGCTCTGCGCCCTGGGCCTCTCACAGCTGCGACGCGCCGATGCAAACCTGGCCCGCCGCAAAGGCATCGCGAAAGTATACGACGAAGCCTTTGCCGATGTAGCCGGTATAAGCGTGCTGCAAACCAATCCTGCTGCGCTGGGGCCGAACGGTGAAACCGGCCATGCGTATCACCTTTACGTCATCAAAGTAGCAGATCGAAAAGGCCTTTACGACTTTCTGCGGGAGCAAGATATCTTTGCGCAGGTCCACTATATCCCAACGCACACAATGCCCTACTACCGCAACCTGGGATATTCTAAAGGAGACTTTCCGGAAGCGGAGAGCTATTATAGCCAGTGCCTCAGCCTACCCATGTACCCCAGTCTGACGCAGGAGGAACAGGAATTTGTAATAGAAAAGGTAAAGGAGTTTGTGCAAAAGTGACGTTAGCAGCTAAAGGAAAGACACAAAAGCTCATACTTGGTACCGTACAGTTTGGCCTGAACTATGGTATCAGCAACCAGTATGGGCAATTACAGCAGCAGGAAATTAAACAGATCCTGCACGAAGCATATAGGGCAAGTATCCGTACGCTTGATACGGCCGCTGCTTATGGCGAAAGTGAGCAAAACATAGGTGACGCATTGCAAAGTGATTCAGCAGAATTCTGTATCATCTCCAAGTTTCCGCCAGATCGTCCACAAACAAGTATAAGACAAGCACTGGAAGAATCATTGGAGCGGCTTGGCATAGCGCGGCTTCATGGTTATTTGCTACACAGCTACAGCACCTACCAACAAAACCCAGAGGTGCTAAACGAACTGCAAGCAGTAAAAGCATTAGGGTTAGTTGATAAAATCGGCATATCACTTTACCACCCGCAGGAGGCAGAAGAACTTCTGGCGCAGCAAGCACCAATAGATATTGTACAGTTTCCTTACAGCATTTTCGACAGGCGGTTTGAAGAGGTGCTCCCTCGTCTTCGACAGCAGGGTATGGAGGCACACGTCAGGTCCGTATACTTGCAGGGCTTATACTTTCTAGCTCCCGATAAGCTGCCTGCGTATTTTGCTCCCGTCAAGGCAAAACTTACGCAACTGCAACAACTCGCCCATGACAGTAACCTACCTTTAGCAGCTTTGTTGCTAGGATTTGCATTAGCCAATCCAGACATCACAAATGTGGTGATTGGCGTAGAAAGTCTGGAGACGCTGCAGCAAAATGTCAACTATAGCACAACGAACCTTAATAAAACCTTGCTAAAGCAGCTATACCAGTTTAAGGAAGAAAACGAGGCTATCCTTTTGCCGTACCATTGGCCGAATACATGAACAGAAACATCAACGCGCTATTTTCCCTCCAAAACAAAGTTGCTTTAGTTACTGGTGGCTATGGTTATCTGGGCACAGCCATTTCAGAAAGTCTGGTGGAAGCCGGGGCACAAGTATACGTGCTAGGTAGAAGTCAGGATAAATTTGAGGAAGCTTTTAAATATATCACTGCAGGTAAAATCTCTTTTGAGCATTGCGATATTTCCAGCACAGAAAGCGTGCAGCAGGCTTTCAGAAACATTGCGCAGCAAGCAGGAAAACTGGATATATTAGTGAACAATGCCTTCTACTCGAAAGGGCAACAGCCAGAACAGCTATCGGATGAAGAATGGGCTTACGGGATAGACGGTAACCTGAATAGCGTGTACCGTTGCATTCGAGAGGTAATACCTTTTTTAAAGGAACAGGGCGGAAAGATTATTAATGTGTCCTCCATGTATGGCCTGGTTTCGCCGGATTTCAGCATTTATGAGGAAAGCCCGGCTTCTCTTAATCCCCCGCACTATGGCGCAGCAAAAGCGGGCGTGTTACAGTTAACCCGTTATTTCGCCTGCTATTTGGGCAAGTATAACATTAACGTCAATGCAGTAACTCCAGGCCCCTTCCCTAATGAAAAGGTGCAGCAGGACCAAGCCTTTATAGCGCGTCTGGAGAAGAAGAACCCTCTAAGACGGATCGGCACTCCCCAGGATCTGAAAGGAGCATTCGTTTACCTAGCATCAGATGCCTCAGCTTATATGACAGGTCAGAACTTAGTGTTGGACGGAGGCTGGACGGCATGGTAAAAGTGGGAGCTGTCATACAGGTTCGCTTAGGCTCAGAGCGTTTGCCGGGTAAAGCGCTTCTACCTCTCCCCTTTAGCGGAGGTCCTGGCCTGTTAGAACACGTAGTCGGAAGAGCAGCAGCGGCGGCAGCGGTGCAACAGGTGATTGTGGCTACCACAATCTTGGCTTCGGATGATCCGGTTGAAACTTACTGCCATAAAAACGGGATCACATGCTTCAGGGGTTCTGTAGATGATGTGCTGGAACGGTTTGTGCAGGCTGCTGCTGCACACAAGTTAGAAGTTGTAGTCCGGCTGACAGGTGACAATCCGTTCATTATGCCTGCAACTATAAATGAAGCAGTACAGCAGCACCTTCGTAAGCAGGTTGATTATAGTATAACAGAAGGCCTTCCCCTGGGCACAAACATAGAGGTAGTTAGTTTTAAAGCCTTAAAGCAGGCTATGGAAGAAGCCACCGAAACAACCGACCGGGAGCATGTAACCCCTTTCATGAAACGCGGCAGCAACTTTACAACACAGGTGCTGCCCGTTGTCTCTGCAATTAGTAAGCTTCGGCTCACCATCGACTATCCAGCAGACTATGCACTTGCATCCCTTCTCTACAGTAAGCTGTATAAAAAGAATTATAACTTTGATTTTGCAGAACTTGAGCAAGTAGTGCAGGAAAATCCATGGCTGGCTGCCATAAACGAAGAAATTACGCAACGAAAAGCTTTTGCCAGTGAGCAGGAAGAAGTTGCGGAAGCGAAACGTATTCTGAAGCAGGGAGGCTATACCAGGGTACTGCAGAAGTTAGAATCGAACACGCATGACAAATAAGACACGTATCATCTTCCGGGCAGATGGCAACAGCCGGATCGGGCTGGGCCATGTGGTGCGCTCGCTGGCGTTAGCACAGATGCTGCGGGAGGAATTTGAATGTGTGTTTGCCATACAGCAGCCGGGCCAGGCGCTGCAGGAGCAGATAAAACAGGTATGCCACGGCCTCATCATCCTGCCCGCCTGTACCCCCGAAGAAGATCGCTTTATACATGAATTGGAGGCTTATATTGCCCCCGATGTGCTGGTGGTGCTGGATGGTTATACCTTTGGTACGGCTTATCAGCAAAATCTAAAAAGCAAGGGCTGTCTACTGATTTGCATTGACGATATTCACGCCTATCCCTTTGTAGCAGATGTGGTCCTGAACCAGGCCGGAGGCGTAGAAGCTGCCGCGTATACCACGGCTACTTACACCAAACTGCTGCTGGGCCCTACGTATGCGCTTTTGCGGCATCCATTCCTGCAGGCAGCCAAGGCCACTAGAACCTTTCCTGCTGCTCCGTTGCGCGTGCTTCTCAACATGGGAGGTGCTGATCCTGAAAATCATACTTTGCGAGTGGCGCAATCCATATCCCAATGGCCTGGTATCTCAACGATAGAAGTAGTGGTTGGAAGTGCGTATAAACACCGGCAGGAACTACAGCAGTGGCTGGGCCAACAACCGAACTGTATACTACACCAAAACCTGAGCGCCACCGCCATGTGCCAGTTGATGCAGGTATGTGCCCTGGCAGTTACCTCGGCCAGTGGGATCGCCTACGAGTACGCAGCGGTTGGCGGCATGCTCTACATCCTGCAAACAGCTGCTAACCAGCAGGCGCTTTATGATTTTTTAACCAGCACCGGCATAGCCCGCCCGTATGAGCACCTCGAAAAGCAAACAACGCTTCCTGAAAAGCAGGTGTTTGATGAACAAGTAGCGGTACAGCGGCAGCATTTCGATGGTAAAAGCGACATACGGCTGAAACAGGTGTTTGATGCCCTTCGTTTGCAAACCAGCCTGCGCCTCCGTGTAGCAACCGAAAATGACATGTTGCTCCTCCACCAGTGGAACAACGATCCAGAGGTGCGTAGCCGTTCTTTTAATCCTGAGCCCATTTCCCTGGAAAGTCATAGCCATTGGTTTACGGCTAAACTTGCCGATCCCAACAGCATCATTTACCTTGCAATAGTAGAAGGAGAACCTGCTGCCCAGCTTCGCTTTGAGCTGAACAGTACGACTGCTACCATCAGTTACCTGATCAGCAAAGCCTATCGAGGTAAAGGACTAAGCCATACATTGCTGCTGAAAGGAATAGGAAAGCTGAACCACCAACGTCCCGGCCTCCGGATAGTGGAGGGACTGGTACAGCCAGAAAATACCGCTTCGATACGTGCCTTCGAAAAAGCCGGATTTTTAAACGGTACGGCGGCACCACAGCACCCTGGGGCACATCGTTACGTTCTCGAACTGACGCCCCCGAAAGAAGTATAAACTATGAAACACGACATATCCATTGCAGGTCGCCTCGTAGGGCCGGCACAAAAACCGTTCATCATTGCCGAGATGTCGGGCAACCATAACCACTCGCTGGAGCGGGCACTGGCTATTGTGGACGCTGCCGCTGCCGCCGGGGCAGACGCCATCAAGCTGCAAACGTATACGGCTGATACCATGACGCTGCCCGGCGCGCTGACTATCGAGGATGAGAATTCACTCTGGCAGGGACGTGAGCTGTATGATCTGTACCGGGAAGCTTATACGCCCTGGGAGTGGCATAAGCCTCTATTCGAGCGGGCAAAAGAACATGGTCTTATTGCTTTTTCTTCTCCTTTTGATGAAACGGCTGTAGATTTCCTGGAAGAACTGGGAGCACCTGTTTACAAGATCGCCTCTTTCGAGAACACCGACCACCCGCTGTTGCGCAAGGTAGCGGCCACCGGCAAACCAGTGATCGTCAGCACGGGTGCCGCCACTATCTCAGAACTGGATGAGGCGGTGCGGGTGTTGCGCAAAGCTGGTTGTGAGCAGTTTATCCTCCTCAAGTGTACCAGCACCTACCCGGCCACACCTCAGAATACCAACCTGGTCACCATTCCGCATATGCGCGAACTCTTTGGAGTGCAGGTAGGCCTCTCCGATCACACGATGGGCATTGGAGCAGCCGTAGCGGCCGTAGCCTTAGGCGCCACCGTAATTGAAAAGCATTTTACGTTACGCCGTGCCGATGGCGGGGTGGACTCCGCTTTCTCTTTAGAGCCCGAAGAGTTGCGTGCACTGGTAGTAGAATCTGAAAGAGCGCAGCTGGCTCTGGGGCACGTGCAGTATGGCGTGCAGCGGGCGGAGGAGAAAAGCCGCTTGTTTAAACGCTCAGTGTATGCGGCACAAGATATTACTGCTGGCGAGGTCTTCACCAAAGAAAACATCCGGGTTATTCGTCCGGGCCTCGGATTAGCGCCCAAGCATTATGAAGCGCTGCTCGGCAAAGCGGCTTCCCAGAACATCAAAGCCGGGACTCCACTCCGCTGGGACTTAGTATAGCGCATGAACGAGTGGTATAGGCTTTACAGCAACATCCTGCACCTGCACTTCTCAACTGGTTATTACCAGCTGCCGGAGAGTGCCAAGAATACAATTTCGCCTACTAATCCCCTGAAGCGTTTCCTGAAGGTGGCAGGCTATACCGTCGTGCGGCTGTTTGGAAACCTGTTGCAACGGGTAGAGCAACCTACAAAGCTGCAGGGCGCGGTGTGGCTATACGTGGTGAGCCAGAACAATTATGATAGCCTGCAATTGGTGCAGGAAGGTATACCCGACGCTGTTTTTGTAGCCGGACAAAACAAAGAGATCGGCCGCTACAACAGCACGGTAAAACGACTGTCGCTGCGCCGTAAGGTCTTCTACTATTATAAATTTCTGCCGCTGTATTTCCGGTTCCTGAAGCAAAAGCCACATACCACGCTGCGCTTTTATGATATTTTATACGATGCAGTAGGCTTCTATGAAGTATATCGGCGAAAGCTCCGCAAGTATAAACCGGCGGCTATCGTGTTTGCCAACGATCATAATGCGGATGCGCGGGCCATGCTTCTAGCGGCAAATTCACTAGGTATCAAAACCATCTACATCCAGCATGCCAGTGTCAGCCCTATTTTCCCGCCGCTGCACTTTGGATTAAGCCTGCTCGAAGGCCAGGATTCTTTAGACAAGTATAAAATGTGCGGCCCGGTACAGGGGCATGTGGAGCTCATCGGCATGCCCAAAGCAGATGCTTTTGTACATTTCCGAAACCAGCATAACACGATCCGCACCGTTGGCTTAGGCTGCAACCAGCTGGACGACATGGCAGTGATAGCGCAGACGCTTCGCCAGCTAACCCGCGACTTTCCGGGTATCAGCTTTATACTACGCCCCCATCCCCGCGACACGCGGAATTTTACTTCGCTGCAGGCTATCTCTCCTCAAATCAGCCTGTCGTTAGCAGCGCAGGAACAAACCTTTGCTTATCTTCGGAAGTTGGACATGCAGATCAGCGGCACCTCCGGCATTCACTTGGAAGCTGTGCTCCTCAACGTCTGGTCTGTATACTATAACTTTTCCACAACGCAGGCGCTGCACGACTACTATGGGTTTATAACACATGGCCTGGTGGATTCAGCTGCAGATTATGCGGCACTGGCGCACCTGCTTCAGCAACACCAGCAGCAAAAGCCGGACGTATACCTGCGGGCACAGTACTACAACGCCACCATCGGCACGCCTGATGAGGGCCACAGCAGTGAATTAGCGGCCAGATTAATCAAGAATTTTATTGTACCGCATTAGCAATAAGCTATATATTTAAGGATTAATAATAACTCCTGCTATAGCTTTGAAAACCTCTCTACGCATTACCTTTTCTCTTCTCTTTTTCATATCAATTAACACCTGTTTTGCGCAAGGCCCGGGCTATGCATTGCACTTTGATGGCTATGAGGATTATGTAGATTGCACGAGCAGTAATCGTGGCATCACTAACGCGGTAACGGCCGAAGCCTGGGTAAAGACGGGTTCCAATAAATACCATTGGATTCTAGGGAAGTATGACAGAGATTCTGAAAGAGGTTATCACCTGATCATCAAGTATGGCAAAGCAGCTTTTGCAGGAAGAGACGGTTCCGGCGTATACCGAAATTCAGGATACTCGCAGGAATATGTAAATGATAACAACTGGCACCATTTAGCTGGCGTTTGCAACAATGGCACCTGGCAGATCTATGTTGATGGCATACTACAGAGTCAGGACGTAACGGGTTATACCAGTACCTTGCTTTCCAACACGGCCCCGTTTGCTTTAGGTAAAGACTTTGTCTCCAATAACGAAAACTACAGCGGCACCGAAGACGAAGTAAGGGTATGGAACAGGGCCTTGACACAGGAGGAAATCCGCCAACACATGTGCCATAAACTTACCTCTAACGAGCAAACCGGTTTGGTAGCGTACTATAGGTTTGATGATGCCACCGGAAATATAGCGGAGGACTTGAGTCCACTGCGCATCAATGGCACCTTCCGCAACATGAATCCTGCTACAGCGTGGACCTTGTCAGGAGCGCCTGTTGGGGACAAAAGTGTTTACAGATATCCTACTAAGTGGGAATCGTCGCTGGAATTAGTAACTGGCATAGCTAACTTCTCGCTCTGGCAGGCAGAATCTTCCATTAAAGGCTTTCATCTGTACCAGATTGCTGCTGCTCCGGCATCCGTAAACGGAATAACGAATGCAGGTCAAGTAAAAGAGTACTACGGCATTTTTAAAGTAGGCAGTACTGGCAGTAAGTATAAACTTAGGCTAAAGCAGTATTCGCTCTCCTGCGCCCCAAAGCTGTTCAACCGGCAGGATAATGCTGATCCGACCTGGACCGAGGTGGCTGACACGACTATCACTCCTGTACCTATCCTGCTCTATCAAACTACAGCTAACTATGGCGAGTATGCGGCAACCAGCCTGCAGGAAGGTTCAATTAAAATCAACGGTCCTGCTGTCCTTTGCACCGGCGCTACAGCTACTTTGTCGATAGATGCAGCGGAGGGACAGGTAAGCTGGAGCAATGGGGCCACCGGCAACAGCATAGAAATTACACAGGGAGGGACGTATGAAGTCGTAAGAACCTCTAATGGCTGCACCAGCAAGAGCACCTTGCAAGTACAGGAAGTGGCACCGCCTCAAGTGGATTTAGGACCAGATATAGCCGTATGCCCCGGCGGGGTGGTTATGCTTACAGTTCCAAAAGGAATTCCGGGAACAAAGCATTTTTTATGGAGCACCGGTGCTACCACTCCAAATATTGCTGTAACCCTGCCGGGAACCTATCGCTTAACGGTTACCAACGACGCCGGCTGCGAGGCCAGCGACGAAGTGACCATAACCAAGATTCCAACGCCGGCCTATGTTTTTCCGGAAGAAGTGAATACCTGCTATGGGCAGGAGATCACCATCGGTGCAGAAGTAGCCGGCGCCACCTACCAGTGGAATGTCGGGCAAACCACGCCAAAAATTAAGGTTAGCACTCCCGGAGCTTATGAGGTATTCTATACTGTGAGTGGTTGCACCTACAACTTCTCCATCGCGGTTACGGCAGACGAATGCCCGGAAATTCCGAACATCATCACTCCGAACGGCGATGGCAAGAACGATACGTTTGTGGTAAATGGCGTTGAACCCGGCACCCTGCAACTGGAGATTTTCAACCGTTGGGGCAAGTCCATCTATAAAAGTGCGCATTATGCTAACGATTGGGCTGCAGTTGGGGTAACAACAGGTACTTACTATTACCTGTTTACCAGTAGCCGAACAGGTAAAGCTTACAAGGGCTGGTTAGAGGTGGTTAAGTAAGTGCAGCACCGGAGCCGCATTTTATACTTATGTTCTATCAGCCCGATGTTCTTTTTAGGATTACCTTTGCAGTTCTGATTTCAACCCATGAGTAAGCAGCTTCAACGCGAAGGTATCTGGAACACCGTCATTTCCTACGCCGGTATTGCGATCGGATATGTGAACACCATTCTCCTATTCCCCAATTTTCTGGATGAGGAGCAGGTGGGTTTAACGCGGCTGCTGATCACCATTTCTACCATGTTTGCGCAATTCGGAGCCCTCGGCTTCGTGAACATGAGCGGGCGCTATTTCCCATACTTCCGCAACCGCGAAAAGCAGCATAACGGCTTTCTGTTCCTGCTGCTGGCTATTCCATTGCTGGGTTTTGCAGTTATTACGGTGCTTTTCCTGCTGTTCAGGCCCGTGGTGATGGACTATTACAGCGGCAACGGCTCCTCGCTGCTGCAGGAGTTTTACTATTATATTATTCCGCTGTCGCTGTTCACGCTGCTCTTCAACCTCTTTACGGCATACCTGCGATCACTCTTCAAGACGATTATCTCGTCGTTTGTGCAGGATTTTCTGCTGCGCCTGCTCACTACGTTGCTGATCTCGGTGTATGCGCTAGGCTGGATGGATTTCCATGCGTTTGTGCTGCTGTACATTGGCATCAACTCCATTATTGCGCTGGTGCTGATTGGCTATACATTCTGGCTGAAACAGCTATTCCTATTCCCCTCAAAGGCAGGTCTTAGATTAATTCCCCTGCGTGAAATGCTGACGTATGGCTTTTTCACATTTATGGGCAACATCTCCGTCACCATCATTACTACGGTAGACCAGATCATGATCAGCGCCTATAGCATGGGTGACAACGGCATCTATACCACTGCTTTTTTCATCACCAGCCCTATCATGATTCCGTCGCGGTCGGTGCTCAAGATTGCTTTGCCGCAGGTGGCTGAGTACTGGAAAGAGCAGAACATGCCGAAAATGGAAAAGCTCTACCAGCAGATTACCGTTATCAACATGATTGTAGGGTTGCTGCTATTCATCGGCATTTGGGCTAACATCGATAACGTGTTTTCCTTTATGCCCGCCTCGTACCGTGCTGGCAAGTATGTGGTGCTGTTCCTGTCGGTTGCCCGCCTTGTAGACCTGGCGACGGGCCTCAACGGCATCATACTGGCAACTTCGGAAAAGTATCGGTGGGATCTGTTGTTTAACGTAGTGCTGGCCGGTCTTACCGTATTTACCAACTACTATTTTATTCCACGGTATGGCATCAATGGCGCCGCTTTCGCGTCCATGCTCTCGTACGTGCTCATTAACCTGGCGCGGCTGTTTTTTGTGCAGTGGATGTACAAAATGCAGCCTTTTAGCTGGAGCGCTGTCTCGATAACGGCTATTGCGGCGGCAGCACTCGGAATATCTTACCTCCTGCCCCATCTCCGGCATGTCATCCTGGACATTGTGGTACGCTCCAGCTTGATCATCCTGGTGTATGGCGGCCTGCTGCTTCAGCTTCAGGTATACCCGGAAATGAATGCCTGGCTCAAAAAAATCGTGTATAGCTTTACGGGTATAAAGCTTTAGGTCAGCTGTTTCTATACTTACCTGTGAGGCTATACCTGAGCAAAGAATGCTTGTATGTTGTCACAGATATACTGCAGCTGTTCCTCTTTCAGTTCCGAGTGCATGGGCAGCGATAGAATGGACTGGCTTAGCCGTTCCGCCATCGGAAAATCTCCCTGCTTATTCTTTGATTCTGTGAAGGCTGCTTGCAGGTGCAGGGGCTGCGGATAGTATACAATGCTTGGAATAAAGTGCGTGCGCAGGTGCGCCTGCAAGGCATCCCGAAGTTCCGGTGCGACTGTAATCGCATATTGCTGATACGTATGCGTGCTATAAGGTACCCGCTGCGGCGCCTGCACCTGTGGCATCTGGGCAAAGGCTTTGTTATAGTATGCGGCAATTTGCTGCCGCGCCGCATTAAAAGTTTCAATGTACTTTACCTTTACTTCCAGCATCACCGCCTGCAAGGCATTCAGTTCAGGAGCATCACCGTCCAAAGCGGGTAGTGAGTGTAGCATATCTAGGCCGAACGTGGAAGCCAGTTCGGGATAGTTCAGGAGCAATGCGGCTCCCTCTCCCTCCCCCAGCAACGGCTTTGCCGGGTAAAAGGCTGTGGCGGCAGCGTGCCCCAGCGATCCGGCTGATTGGCTGCGGCCGTTGGGCCAGGTATAAACGGCTCCAAATGCCTGTGTTGCATCCTCCAACAGCCACAATTTATACTTCGTGGCTACCTCCAGCAGCTCCGCCATGGCAGCACATTGCCCAAAAAGATGCACCGGAAGTATGGCTGCTGTAGCAGACGTAATAGCTGCTATCACTGAAGCCGCATCCAGTGTGAAAGTGCCGGGCTGCACATCGGCCAATACAGGTATAAGCCCCATACCCAGCAACAGCTTTACCAGAGAAGCGTCTGCAAAAGCGGGCAGTATGACCTCTGCGCCAGCAGGCAGCTGCAGGGCTTTTAAGGCTAGCACTAAGGCCGCTGTTCCGCTGGCACAGGGTACCGCGATATTTACCTGCAAAACATTTTCCAGCTGTCGCGCCAGTTGCGCCACCTGGCTGCTACCCGTAAAATCCATACTTCCCATCACGGCACTGAAAGCAGCGTCCAGTTCCGGCTTTAGCCAGGCATACTGCGCCTTTTGGGCAGTCATTTTGATGTCTTCCATGCGTTCCTTTCCGTCATATGTCAGCAAAGATAAGAAAACTCCGGCCCGCAATAAGCCGGGCTGCATCGCAGTAAAGGAGCGATGCCTGCCTCTCCGGCCTGTAACCTGAAGGCACTGGTGAGGGTACAATTATAGTATAACCTACAAAATATACTATGAAAGCATTTCTTCGCGCCGTTTTCCTTAGCCTGTTTTTAGCGGTGTTCCTGCTGTCCTGTTCACAAGCTGACAAAGAGGACCAACAAACCGCCGAACGGGAGCAGGCACTTACCGAATACCGGAACTTCGTAACCCAGTTCGAGCAGGACTCTCTTTCTGAAGTGGAACTCCGTGCCATGCAGCAGGCAGATAAGGACAGCACTTCCTGGGCCGAACAGAAGCAAATGCGACAGCAGCAGTTTCAACAATTGAAAGATAACGTGCAGACAAACGCAGCAGCTTACGAGCCGGGAGAACGCAATGAGATCCTGGACCTGGAGCAGCGGTATAACCAGGCGGAAGAAAAACACCAGCAACAATACGATGACGTGAGCCGCAGGTATATGCTGCGCAACGAGCTACTGGGGCTGGAGGTAAGCACCGATGACCTGAGCGAAATTACGGCAGCAAATATTACCGGGGTTTACCAGCAGTTTGTACAAACGTTAGCACAGAAAGCCGATCAGTTGGACAACCGAAGCTGGGAAATGGTAGAAGGATGGTGGAATGCACTAAATAACCGCCGGCTTGAGGTAGCCGACAATCTTTCGGCCGCAGATAAAAACGCTGTGGAAGCAGCTGCCAAGCAGTACCAGCAGTTGATAGCCCGTAAAGCCAAATAGCTAAGGAATCTTAATAGCCGTTTGTAAGTGTAAACTGCTCTACCTGCGAGTCCAGCACTTTGCCATTCTCACATTTAAGCACCCGCTTCGGGTAATGGTTGATAATCTCGTAATTGTGCGTGGCCATCAGTACAGCCGTGCCGCTGTTGTTGATCTCCAGGAAAAGTTTCATGATGCCATCGGCTACTATCGGATCTAGGTTACCGGTCGGTTCGTCGGCAAAAAGGATGACAGGCTCATTCAGCAGGGCACGGGCAATAACGATGCGCTGCTGCTCACCGCCCGACAGTTGATGGGGCATTTTGTTTGCAGCGGCATCCAGGCCCACACGCATCAGCACCTCGGAGATGCGCTGTTTTACTTTCGAGCTATCTTTCCAGCCGGTGGCCCGCAGCACAAAGCTCAGGTTTTCGGCCACAGTCCGGTCAAACAGCAGTTGGAAATCCTGGAAAATGATACCGATCTTACGGCGCAGGTAAGGCACCTGCTTACGGGGCAGTTTGGTAAGCCGGAAATCTGCGATAGACGCATTGCCGGCCAGCAGCGGCAGGTCAGCATAAAGTGTTTTTAGCAGCGAGCTTTTACCACTTCCGGTGCGGCCAACAAGGTATACGAATTCTCCTTTCTCAATATCAAAGTTTACATTGCTCAGGATCGTGTTCACGTCCTGGTAAATGGCTACGTCGCGCAGCGACACAACGGGAGAAGCGGAAAAACTCATAAAGATTAAAGCTCTAATTTCTGAAGTTTGCCAAATGCAAGCGACTCAATAAGCTGGGCTAGGGCCTCTTCTTTGCCCTCCAGGCCATAGCGGTCCAGGTTCTTGAGTGGGCGATCTGCTCTAAAATACGCAATCAGCACAAAATTATCATCGCGCAGCTGGATATAATCCGGAATCTTGGCCTTGCCTTTTACTTTAATGATGTACATTTTCTGAATTATGAATTAGTAAGTATGAAGTATGAAACAGAAACGCCGCAGAATGTTCTACATGCTGCTGCATTACCGTTTCATACTTCTTCATTCATAATTAGCTTATTTGTTGCCTTTAGCGTGATCGGCCAAAAACTTCTGCAGGCCGATGTCGGTGAGCGGATGATTCAGCAGGCCGGTGATTACAGAAAGCGGGCAAGTTACTACGTCAGCGCCAATTTCGGCACACTGCACCAGGTGCATCACGTGGCGCACGGAGGCAGCCAGCACCTGCGTCTGGTAGCCATAGTTGCCGTAGATCTGCACCATCTGCTCAATCAGCTGCAGACCATCCGTAGACACATCATCTAAGCGGCCCACAAACGGTGATACGTATGTAGCGCCTGCTTTCGCAGCCAGCAGCGCCTGTCCGGCCGAAAACACCAGCGTACAGTTTGTTTTGATGCCCCGGTCGCTGAAATAGCGAATTGCTTTTATACCATCGCGGATCATCGGTACTTTTACAACAATATTGGGGTGCAACTCTGCCAGAAACTCTCCCTCCCGCACTATATTTTCGAAATCTGTAGCAATTACTTCCGCACTGATGTCCCCATCCACAATCTCGCAGATCTTTTTATAGTGCGCGATAACGTTGTCATGGCCGAAAATACCTTCTTTCGCCATCAGCGACGGATTGGTGGTAACACCATCTAACACACCTAAGTCGTGTGCCTCCTGGATGTCCTGCAGATTTGCAGTGTCAATAAAGAATTTCATAGAGTGGGATATAGATTTGCCTACAAATCTAACGCAATAAATGAGAAAGCGGAAAGCAATGCGGATAAAATTGCCGGGAGCGGCCTTTGAGGAAAGGGCAAAAAAAAGTGGCAAACCAACATCGCGCCGCTCAACCGCCTACCCTTGCTCACTTCCGTGCCTGGGGGAGTTCGGCGGGAGCTGGCCGTGCCGATTTGCCGTTGCAAAAGTAGCTGAATTTTATTTCAGCACAAACGAAAACGCAAAAAATTTCTGCTACAAGTATAGAATCAGCGGAAGACAGGTTTTCCTAATAGAAGGCTGTGCCGCTCACCCCACCAGGTATAGTGATCATATTCAGGAGCATACGGCCTGCTGCAAGGTATGGCTGCCACAGCAGATGGCTCCTGCTCCCACACCGTGTTGCCGCAACTGCCGCAGGCGCTTGCATTGGAATCAAACGCCTGTATTACGGCACAGAGCGTCCTGCTGTAAGCCGTATGGCTGAAAATCATCTGTAAAGAATTGGCAAAACTATAAAAGCACCTTACCTTTGCGCATGCCAGAAAAAATTCTTATCCTCGATTTTGGTTCGCAATATACCCAGCTCATTGCCAGGCGGGTGCGTGAGCTGAATGTATATTGCGAAATATACCCGTACAATAACATACCAGAACTTACAGAAGATGTGAAGGGCGTGATCCTCTCGGGCAGCCCCTGCTCGGTTCGCGACCAGGAACACCCTACCATTGCGCTGGACCAGCTCTTGGGCAAACAACCCGTGCTGGGCGTTTGCTACGGTGCCCAACTGATCGCACACGAATATGGCGGCGAAGTAACGCCTTCCACCATTCGGGAGTATGGCCGCGCCCGCCTTAATGAACTGCACACCGCCGACCGCCTGCTCAAAGAACTTACCCCGGGCGCTGTGGTGTGGATGTCGCATGGCGATACCATTAAAGAAATACCGGATAACATAGAAGTAATTGCCAGCACCGAGAGCGTGCGTGTGGCGGCTTACAAACTGCGCGGCCAGAAAACGTACGGCATCCAGTTTCACCCCGAAGTAACGCACTCGGATGAAGGAAAGACGCTGCTGCGCAACTTTGTGGTGCACATCTGCGGCTGTCAGCAAGACTGGACCTCGGAGCAATTCGTGGAAGCCACCGTGGCTGACCTACAGGTGCAACTCGGCAACGACAAGGTGGTACTGGGCCTCTCCGGGGGCGTAGACTCCAGCGTAGCTGCCATGCTCATCCACCATGCGATCGGCAAAAACCTGTACTGCATTTTTGTCGATAATGGCCTGCTGCGCAAAGACGAGTTTGAAACCGTGCTAGACTCCTACAAGCACATGGGCCTGAACGTGAAGGGCGTGGATGCAAAAGAGAAGTTCTATGCGGCACTGGCTGGCCTAACCGATCCGGAGCAGAAGCGCAAAGCCATTGGCCGTGTTTTCATTGAAGTGTTTGATGACGAGGCGCACCAGATTGAGGATGTAAAGTGGCTGGCACAAGGCACCATTTACCCTGACGTGATCGAATCAATGAGCGTAAAAGGCCCTTCTGCTACCATCAAGTCGCACCATAACGTGGGTGGATTGCCTGATTTTATGAAGTTGAAGATTGTAGAGCCGTTGAAGACCTTGTTTAAGGACGAAGTACGGCTGGTGGGCAAAACACTGCACATCGACAGCACCATTCTGGGGCGCCATCCTTTCCCGGGTCCCGGCCTGGCAATCCGTATCCTCGGCGATATTACCCCTGAGAAAGTACGTGTCCTGCAGCAGGTGGATCATATCTTTATCAGCAACCTGAAAAAGTCCGGGTTGTATGACGAAGTATGGCAGGCCGGTGCCATCCTTACGCCGGTGCAGTCGGTGGGTGTGATGGGCGACGAACGTACGTATGAGAACGTGGTGGCGCTTCGCGCTGTAACCAGCCTGGACGGCATGACCGCCGACTGGTGCCGTTTACCGTATGAGTTTCTGGCAGATGTATCGAACGAGATCATCAACAAGGTAAAAGGCGTGAACCGCGTGGTGTACGACATCAGCTCCAAACCGCCAGCTACTATTGAGTGGGAATAATTATTCTGACGAACGTAAGACGGGTAAAAGATAAAGTATAAGTACCTGTTTGCCGCTCTTCCGGAAGGCTTCGCTTTTGAGCTCCGGGGCGGCAGCGGGTAAGTGCCTATAAGATCGCTTGCCGGTCTTATAGGCTTTGTCTTTCAGCAAAGTTTCAAACCAATTGTATGATAAAAAGCTTCTGGAGAAGTATGGCCGGCTTGCTGCTGGCGGGTTTGCTTGCCCTGCCTGCCCAAGCACAGATGCAGGATGCCGCTACCACGTATAGCAATGGCAAAGTGCTGCTGCAGCAACAGCGCTACGACCAGGCCATGGCCGAGTTTTTACCTCTTACTGATGCGGCATCACCCTATGCGCCGGAAGCGTCTTACTTCTATGCCCTGGCTGCCCTGAAAAGCAACAAACCCAAGGAAGCCTACCAGATGCTGCTGCAGTTGCAGAACCAGCACCCGGACTGGACCGGAATGGCTGATGCAGACTACCTGCTGGCCAACGTGCTGTTTGAACAGGGGGAGTATGAGCGTGCTTTGAGCAAGCTGGAAGAACTACGAGGTACACCCTTAGCAAATGATGCAGATGGCCTGAAGCGCTTTTACCTGAATAAACTAAACAATCGGGCGGCATATGAGCAATTGCTAAAGCGCTTTGACTCCGACAAAATAGTAGCCCAGGCGTATGCTGATAAGCTGATCGGGGGCTGGTACCGGCCGGAAGACCGCCAGGCGCTGGAAAGTATTGTGCAACACTTTAACCTGGACCGCAACCGCTACCTGAGTAAAAATGCGTTGGCTGGCAAAGGCTATAACGTAGCCCTGCTCCTGCCCTTCCAGCTTAACCAACCACCTGCACAGGCAGCCCGCAAGAATCAGTTCGTGACTGATATGTATGCCGGCATGAAGCTAGCGCAGGACTCTTTAAAGCAACAGGGCATCAACATCAACCTGTATACTTATGACACCAGCGCCGATACGATGAGCGTAGTGCGCGTGCTGGAATTGCCTGAACTGAAGCAAATGGACCTGCTGATCGGCCCTATCTACAAAGCAACGGCCAAAGTCGCGGCGCGTTTTGCTTCGCAGAATGATATCAACGTCATCAACCCACTGTCGCAGGATGTGGACATGGCGCGTGGCAACAATCATGTGTTCCTGTTTCAGTCGTCTGCAGAAACACAGGCACGGCAGGCTGCAACGTATGCCTATCAGAATTTCAGTCCTAAAACGGCCGTTATACTTTACGAGAACACTAAGGACGATACTACCTTTGCCGGTAATTACCGCCGCCAGTTTATTCGGTTGGGAGGTAAAGTGAAGGTATACAAAAAGATCAGCTCCAGCCAGACCACGGAAACAGCTGCTGCTTTTAACAGCCTGAACCTGCAAGAAGTGGGGCACCTGGCCGTTTTCTCTGATAAAATGACGGCTGCCGTAAACGCAACAAGTCTGCTGCAAGGCAGTGCCTCCAAGCTGCCCCTGATGACGTATGAAAGCTGGCTCGACATCAACCAGATCACGCTACGGCAGCTTGACGACCTGGAAGTATACTTTATCAGCCCTAAATTTGTGGACAAGCAGAATCCTGTAAACGACTGGTTCCGCAAAAAATATAGTAGCCAATACAACCTGCCGCCCTCCATGTATGCTTATGCCGGCTTCGAAATGCTTTACTACTTCGGAACGATGCTGCAGAACTACGGGCCGCAGTTTAACCAGCAACTGGCTACTTCGGGTATACTGCCCGGCGCCTTTTACCCCGGCATAGGCTATGCGGAACGTACACACCGGATGCAGCTGTACCCGGATAACCAGTATGTACCCATCACTAAACTGGATAACCTGCAACTTACTGTGGTTAATCCTGTTTATTAATTTTAATCTCTGAACGATGAACCCGATGATACAAGCACCCTTGAGCAATGAACTTTTTCAGCGCGCGCAAAGCAGCATACCCGGAGGCGTTAACTCTCCGGTAAGAGCTTTCCGGGCAGTGGGCGGCAATCCCCGTTTCATGGTATCGGCCAAAGGGCCTTACCTGTATGATGAAGACGGCAACCGCTACCTGGACCTGATCAACTCCTGGGGGCCAATGATTCTGGGCCATGCCTCCGAGGTGGTGCAGGAAGCAGTACAGCAGGCAATACCGCACTCCCTCTCTTTTGGCGCTCCTACGCGCAAAGAAGTAGAAATGGCAGAGCTGATAGTAAGTATGGTGCCGGGCATCGAGAAAGTGCGCATGGTTAATTCTGGGACCGAAGCCACCATGTCGGCCATACGGGTGGCGCGGGGCTATACCGGGCGCGATAAGATCATCAAATTTGAAGGCTGCTATCATGGGCATGGCGACTCCTTCCTTATTTCTGCGGGTAGTGGCGCTATTACCCTGGGAGTGCCCGACAGCCCCGGCGTAACCAAAGGCACTGCGAATGACACCCTCACGGCTCCTTACAACAACCTTGCGACCGTAGAGGCACTGGTCGCAGCCAACAAAGGCCAGGTAGCCGCTATTATCCTGGAACCTGTAGCGGGCAATATGGGCCTGGTGCCGCCGCAGGAGGGCTTTCTGCAGGGCCTCCGCGACCTGTGCGACAAAGAAGGCATTGTGCTGATCTTTGATGAAGTGATGACGGGCTTCCGTCTGTCGCCAGGTGGGGCGCAGCAGCTCTATGGCGTAACACCGGACATGACCACGCTGGGCAAAATCATCGGTGGTGGCATGCCCGTAGGTGCTTATGGTGGCAAAAAAGAACTGATGGACTATGTTGCTCCGGCTGGCCCTGTGTACCAGGCCGGCACGCTGTCGGGTAACCCGATTGCGATGGCAGCAGGAATGGCCATGCTCACGTACCTGAAAGAGCACCCAGAAGTATACACCCAGTTAGACCACACGGCCTCCTGCCTCGAAGCCGGCATGCAGCAGAACTTGCAGCAACTGGGGCTACGGTATACAATCAACAGGGTAGGCTCCATGTTCAGCTTATTTTTTACTTCGCAGCCCGTCGTAGACTTCGAATCAGCTAAAACGTCTGATACGGCGCTATTTGGCCTATACTTCAACCATATGCTGCAGCGGGGCATCTACCTGGCGCCTTCGCAATACGAGGCACTTTTTGTATCTACTGCTGTTACGGATGACTTGGTAGCGCAGTATGTTCAGGCAAATATGGAATCTCTGCAAGCTGCTTTAGCTACAGCGCAAAGCTAACTCCCCTGCTATCATCACGAGCTCGCAAGTATAGATCCCGCAGATTTCTTTAAAGAAGTATAAGTATAAACAAGGCTAGCTCCAAGGCATTGTTTATACTTATACTTTGATTCTCCGAAGTCAGTCCGCAAGCTCATTTCAGCTCAGGCCCTCCTTATTAGAGCATTGCTATCCTGAAAGCTGTTGCCACACATAAATGGGCAGGTGAAGTATAAAATCGGCTAAATAAAAAATTCAGTTTACATCTGTGGTCATATTCATTACTTTTACAGAAGTTTTCCTTCCTATTCCATGATATTAACAGACAAACAGATTTTAGCTGAGATTGAAAAGGGCACGATCCTGGTAGAACCCTTTAACCGCGCCTGCCTCGGCACCAACTCTTACGATGTGCACCTGGGCCGCTACCTGGCCACGTACAAAGACGAAGTGCTGGATGCCCGTAAACACAACGAGATTGATGTGTTTGAAATACCGGAAGAGGGCTTTGTGCTGCGCCCCGGCACTTTATATCTGGGTGTAACGCTGGAGTATACTGAAACCCACGCGCATGTGCCGTTCCTGGAGGGAAAATCGAGTGTTGGCCGTCTGGGCATCGACATCCATGCCACTGCAGGCAAAGGGGACGTAGGCTTCTGCAACACCTGGACGCTGGAAATATCGGTATCGCACCCGGTGCGCGTTTACTACAGCATGCCTATCGGGCAACTGATTTACTTTGAAGTTAGCGGTGGCATTGAGAATTACTATAACACCAAAAACGACGCAAAATACAACCGCCGCACCATCACGCCAGTAGAGTCGATGATGTGGAAGAATGAGTGGTAGTAGCGTCATAAAAATCTTAAAAAAGGCCTCAGAATAGCTATTCTGAGGCCTTTTTGGCATAGTTTCTGCACTATATTAAGCGCAACTTAACCTACTGCTTGAATTCTTTGCTTAACTGAGATGTTAGGAAAGACGATAGCAAGGAAACAAACTAAAAGGAAAGGAAAAGACTATGAAAAAGCTATTGATAATAACCTGTATGCTGTTCGGAGGAGCTTTTGCAGCCCAGGCCAGCAGCATGACAGGTCCAACTGAAACTAACACAAGCAAGCTTACGGAAAACCGTAAAGAAGCCCTTGTTGAGAAAAGAGCGGAGAACCTTTCGGACATGATGATTCGGGAGCTACGCCTTAATAAATACCAGTCCCGAAAAGTGCGTGCCATTAACCTGGACGTGGTTAACAAGAAAATGGCCGTAGAGCGCGAATTTGCTGGCAATCAGAACCTGATCGACCAGAAAACAAAAGAGATTACCGCCACGCGTGATCGCCTGCTGGAGCATGTGCTTAGTACCGTGCAGTATAACCACTATTTTGGATCACGCAACGCCTATAACCAGGCTGAGCAGGATTTTATGGCCAGCAATACTACCTTGGAAGTTCCTGCTACAGCTAGCATCAACTAATTACCGGAAGTTTTTACCCTTTCAATGAAAAAGGCCGCTCTGCAGAGCGGCCTTTTTGATGGAGGCATTACTTATTTTTCTGTTGCTCCTCCTCCACATGCTTCGAAAGTTCGGCACATAACGCCCGCATTTTCTGCGCCATCACGTCATCGCTGGTAGCGGTGGCTATACTTTGGGCCATAGCACCGATGGTATCAATATAAAAATATTTCATCTCGTCCACCGGCATATCTTTCGTCCAGAGGTCTATTTTCATCGTGCCTGCTTCGTCGCGGTCCCAGAGGGAGATGTTGATCGCTTTGGCAAAATGGATCTTCTCGCCCGCATCTGTTGCCCGCCAGCTAATCGCCTCCGGTACACTGTTATCGTCGAGGGCAATGCTAAAGTATATTTCTGATTTCTTCATTTTCGTAATTTTTAAACTTTGTAGTATCTATATCTCGTAATATGTTTTAGGACATATATAGGTACAAAGTTACACGATGCACCACGGAATTAAAACCCTCTTTCTTCTTTTTACTGTCATCTTCCTGGCCGGCTGTGCTAAATTGCCTGTCAGCTCACCTAAAAAGGGGAAGCCGCAGACCATTGCTTTTTACAATACAGAAAAATTTTTCGACACAGCCGACGATCCGGCTACCAGCGACGATGCGTTTACCCCTGCTGGCGAAATGGAATGGACACAGGAAAAGTATAGCCGCAAGGTGCACAACATCGCCTCCGTGCTTAGTACCATTGGTGACGGAAACGGCCCCGCAGTTATAGCACTGGCCGAAGTGGAAAACAAGCAGGTGCTGCAAGATCTGGTTAACAGCCCGGAACTGCGGAAAAGTAAGTATAGCTTCATCCATTACGACATGGCTGATGAGCAGGGCCTTGACATTGCCCTGCTGTATAAGCCAAAAGCCTTTAAACCGACAGCGCAGCAACGTATCCCGATCAGCGCGAACGGCTCCAACCTGCAAACACGCGACATACTACAGGTAAGTGGCCTGTTGCAGGGACAGCCGATCACGCTTTTTGTTAACCATTGGCCACCCCGCACCCGCACCCGCCGGGGTATGCAGGACGACAGCCATTTACGTGCGGCAGCAGCTACCCTGCGCAAAAAAATAGATGCCCTGCAGGCTGCTGATAAGAAGGTGCGGATTGTGGTAATGGGTGATTTTGATACCGAGCCACGTACGGATGTGCTGGAGAAAGTTCTGAAGGCCTCCGGACGGCCTAATCCTTACTACGATCAGGAGCTTTTCAATGCATTTTACCTTCCCTACGTCAATGGCTTGGGCACCTACTTTAGCCACGGGGATTTTAAGATGCTGGACCAGATCATGGTCTCTAAATCGCTGATCGACGGCGAAGGGTTGGAGTATATCCGTGGCTCAGCGCAAATATTCGACCCGGAGCGCATCAAGTTTTTGTATGGCAAGTATAAAAATAGTCCGCTTAGCACCTTTTCCGGCACGACCTACTTCGGCGGCTACTCCGACCATTTCCCGGTATACATCCAGCTGCGGAAAGTGAAGGAACGCTAAAACCCTGACTCCAAGGCAACGTTCTAAAATTTTTCAAGATTAATGTTAGGCAGCTATGCTTGGTAGCCGTTTTGAGGAATTTGCCACTGTCACTTACTACAAACATTCTGCGGGATATTCCCCTCCTGCAAGGGTGGTGGGCATCACAACTGTTTGCATTTGTTTTATTATGCTTTTGAATTTGCATAAACCACAACAGAATCAACCAAGTAGTCATGGATAGCTTTCCCTTTCTTGTTGCCTGTGATTGTAAGCAGCGAAATCCAGCCTAAAAAGACTTTCACAATGTATCTTAAAATGGCTACAGGGAATAGCAGATTCTTCTGTTCATTTGACTCTCTCTTAACGCGGATTCCAATGAGCAGGTGTCCGATAGTTCCTCCAAAAAGGCTAATGAAAATTGGGTCATAGAGAAAGAAAATGAATATGAATGCTATAATCCGAGCATTGTCTGGCACGCTGCTAAAGAGCGAGAAGATGTAAGAAATTACAAACATGAAAATGACAATGACTACCCCATCAACAACTATGGCCTTGGCTCTGTCAAAAACGCCTGGATAATTTTCCCCTGCCATATTCCCTGAACTTTAAAACGAATGTGAATGGCTTCATAAGATCAACGTGCAAGGCCAATCCGGCCAAAGAAAGGTATTTAAGCAATGCTAGCGGCTCGTTGTTTCTTCGTTTGTCGGTTCATAATAAAGTATTACAGCTCCACCACGAAATACTTTAGTCTTTGTAAGTTTAAGAACAGTCCTGATGTTTGTATTTTCAAATAATGGCAATCCGCCTCCTGCAACAATTGGGTGTACACAAAGCTGGTATTCATCAATCATATTAAGCTTCATCAGTTGTATGATCAAACTCCGACTGCCCACGAGAATGTCTTTATCGGAATGTTGTTTAAGTTCTAAAACTTCTTCTTTAATCGGCCGGTCTGACACTTTAGCACTTTCCCATTCTGCATTTTTCAGTGTACGCGAAAAAACAATTTTTGGGATATCGTCTATAGCTCTGGCAAAATCGTCCATTGATTTATCACCTGAAGGATCTTCTAGTAGCGGTTGCCAAAACTGCATAAGTTGAAATGTTATTCTGCCGTACAGAATGGCATCTGCTTCCCTTAACAGTTCAGTATAATGTTGATGTATTTCCTCATCTGGCATTAATACTGTATGGTCGCAAAACCCATCAAGAGTCATATTAATCGCCGCAACTATTCTTCTCATACCTGATTTCAATTAGTAGCTTTTAGTTACTTGCGAACATTTTACAATGAACCTAATGGTGCTCGTGCATAATATAAGCTTTGGTTTTGGCTATGCCTCACCTATGTTATGCACGAGTACCGTTGGGTTTTGTAGTTTTATGGCTCACTCGTGTACTCCCGCCCTTTGATTTCCTTGTTCTTGCCTACTTTATTCAACGCCAAAGTTTTTTTTAGTCTGCCATAAAAGTCTTTCACTTCTTCAGCCACTACTTTACCTCCATCAATCTTAGCTAAGTATACAGAATTTTGAAAGCTGTTATCTTCTAAAAGCGTCTTCTGAAACCAAATCACACCTTTAACACCATCGAGGACTTCCCCATAGAATGCTCGGGCTTCATAGAGCAAGGAGTCAGTTTCATAGTCTCTTTCTTTGCCTGGATACAAATACCTGTTTTCACCATAGCTTACATTTTGAAACCTATTTCTTGGGGAGTGGAAGTAAATAGATGTATTAGCGTCACATTCATCACAATGCCTGCCTGAAAAGATTAGAAACGGAGCTTTACCGTCAATGTCAATTTGCCCGATGTACTCAAGTTCGTGAAGCTCTGTATCAAAAACAGGTCCTTCTTTGAATATCAGGTTACTGCCATCCACTTTTTTAAAAGTCCAAGTATCATATTGTAGCGCTTCTTGTGGCGCTTCTGACTTTATAGATTCTGGACCGCCAGCAGACAATAACACTTCTTCAGAAGCCTGTACCTTTCCTTCTTCAACAATATCATCTTTAGGTAGCTTTTCACTCTGGCTACAAGCAAACAAACACATAAACAGAATGTAAATTGTCCTTTTCATTTTTACTTTCTATTGAACCTAATGGGTTTGGCTATGCCGTGGCGAAGCTAACGTAAGGGTGTGGTTAGCCAAAGGATTGATTTTCTAACCCATAGCCGCATTTAAAGCATACATCCTACTATATGACATCTGGAGTAGGTGCTGCATGTAGAATGAAGAAGTAGCCTGATTAATAATAATGCTAAGGTTTTGCTATTGTACTTCGGTCAAAATAGATTTATGGGTGTTGTTTGCACTAGTTATTGCTTCTAATTTCAGTATTATGCCTTCATAGTTCTCAACTGCTTTTGGAATAAAGAACTTTTGTTTACTTAATGAATTTAGCATAATGCCCCTATTTAACTCAATAAAACCTGTGATCTGGTTTAGCATTAACGTATCATCAATGGTATGTTCATCCTTCAGCTTCAATATATTATGTTCTGTAAATGCAAAGGAAAATGATTTCATTGCTTCTATTTTACCTCTAATTACAAGTTCAGAGGCAATAAGCCCAACAACAATCAAGGTGAAAAAAAGCACAATAGCATCTCTGGTATCGAAAGCCATAGTTTTCCCAATGAATAAACAATAGAAAATTATTGCTTGAAAAACCCCGATATCTATGAAACTCATTAAATAAAGCCTTTTCTTTTCTTCTTTTAGCTTTATATCACTTAAATAAAATTTTTCCATCTTTTTTGTATTAATGTACTGGTGAAAACGACTGTGAGGCTGTAAGCCGAAGCTGACGTTTACGCATTGCTAACAGCTTAATTTCCTTCATTTATTTCGATATAATCAAATCCCAGAAATGATTCATAAAAGCATAGGCTAATTTTGTCTCCGAGCTTTTTATTTAACCATAAATTTTGGTCACATACAATCGTTTCATGTTTATTCCCATCGTTAACCACAAGAGTATTAACTTCAGGCCTTCTAAACCCACTTTCTTGCCGATACTTGTTTATAATAAAAAATGAACTGCAACTTGTTTTATATGCCGAAGAAGTGTTTAATTCGTTAACAACAAATAATAATGTTCCAATAACTGTCATTATCACAGCAAAACCAATTGCTCCTTCATCATAACTTTGTAAGCTATACCGCAAAATAACGGGTTTTATTTTTTTCCATAGTAAGTACCCTATTAATATACCGATTGCACTTATAGCAGCAGCAAACAAGTATGGTCTGTTATATTTTGGAATATCTTGAAAAGCTATTATTGCTAAAAACATACTTCCAAACAATAAAGTCAATATTATAAGAGCTAGTATTATTGCATTTTTTTTTGACGTGTTCCTTTCCATTATATATTGCTGCTAACTATTGTTAATAGGGAGTTATTCCAGTTGGCCTTTAGGGTGGTGTTTTCTTTTGCTCCTACAAGCAGGCTTTTACTTTTCCGTTGCCGTTATACATATATAAGATTTAGCTAATATAACAGATTTGCTAGACTTCCCAGCTAAGTATATATATTGACTGCTTCGTTATCAGTGCACATCCTATTAACTAGCCGCGGCCCTATAATACAAGAAAGGCGGACCTTTCAGCCCGCCTTTCTTGTATTATCTTTATGTGTTATACTATACGTAGTTGTTCAGCATCACCGGCATTACCAGCATCAGTACGTTCTCGTTATCTTCGTTGGCAAGCGGCATCAGCAAGCCGGCACGGTTCGGTGTCGAGAGTTCAAAGGTGATCTCATCCGAGTCTAGGTTGTTCAGCATTTCGGTTAGGAACTTGGCGTTAAAACCGATCTCCATGTCTTCGCCTTCATACTGGCAAGTCAGGCGCTCATTGGCTTCATTTGAGAAGTCCAGGTCTTCAGCCGAAACCTGCAACTCAGAGCCATTCAGCTTCAGGCGGATCTGATGTGTGGTTTTATTAGAATAGATAGAGATACGGCGCACGGAGCTTAACAGGTCCTGGCGATCGATCACCAGCTTGTTAGGGTTCTGCACCGGTATTACGTTTTCATAGTCCGGGTAACGCTCATCGATCAGGCGGCAAACCATCCGGATGTTGTCAAAGCTGAAAAATGCATTCGACTGGTTGAATTCCACGCGCACCGCTGTTCCTTCAGAAGGCAGCGTGGACTTCAACAGGGTAAACGCCTTGCGCGGAATGATCAGGGAAGCCTCCTGGCTGGTAGAAATATCTGTGCGGCGGTAGCGCAGCAGGCGGTGCCCATCTGTGGCAACAAAGGTCACGTTATCTTTGCGCAGTTGCACGTAAATACCTGTCATAGCGGGGCGCAACTCGTCGTTGCTTACCGCGAAAATGGTCTTATTAATTGCGCGGCTCAGCACGTTAGAAGGGATCTCTATCGCATTCGCGCCCTGCACCACCGGTACACGCGGGAAGTCTGTCGCGTTCTCGCCCGACAGCTTGTAGCGGCCGTTAGAGGAGCTGATCTCGATCGTATAAGTCTCTTCGTCTATCGTGAAGGTCACCGGCTGGTCGGGCAGGTTCTTCAGCGTGTCCAGCAGGATACGGGCTGGCGCAGCAATGCGGCCGTTCTCGCGCGCCTCTACCGGCAGCTCCGTGATCATGGATGTCTCCAGGTCACTGGCGGTAATGGTGAGGGTGCTGTTGTTTATTTCGAACAGGAAGTTTTCGAGGATTGGTACCACCGGATTGTTGGTAACTACCCCGTTTATGCTGGCGAGCTGCTTCAGGAGAGCAGATGAAGAGACGATAAATTTCATTATTCTACCTATAATGTGATTTGGACAAAGTTATAAATATTTCGCATTTATGCTACTTCATTGCCTTCTGGTTTTTCGCTCTTTACTGGCATTTAGCGCAATAAATTTAGAATCGCTCATACTTGCGCCGGCGCAGGTAGAACCGAATAACTCCAAAAAGCACCAGCAGCACGATGGGTGCTACCAGGTTCAGCAGTTGCCAGTAGGTCTTTTCTTCGCGCAGGCGAATCTTGTCCAGTGGCCGCAGCACAATCTCCTTACTCCTTACGTTAATTAATCCATTTGCGTCGAGCAGGTAGTGAATGGTGTTCATTGCCAGTTCCTTATTAGCGAATTTCACGTTGCTGTAGCGGTCGAAACCCAGTTCAAAGGGACGGTTGCTGCGCGGGTCGATCTCATTGCGCACCAGGTCACCGTCAGAGAATACGGCTATGCCAGAGGCTGCCCCCTGCTCGCGCACCTTTGTATCGGGTACACCCTGCGGTGCCCGGCGGTGACGGAACAACGACGTAAACTTCCCTTGCAGCAGGTAGCCTACCGGCTGCGGCCCCGCCTGAAATTGCGCCGGCTTTACTTCCATGTGTGCTTCCTCCAGTGTGAGCGGCACCGGCGCCTGCAGCACCCGCGAGTACTTAGATGTAAACAGCAGCGGCGTTTTCCGGATGCCATCAGCCCGAACTGTATCAATTGTACCTGCAAACCGGGCATACACGGCATCCAGGTTGCGCGTAATGGGGAGCTTGCTGAAGGTGTTAAGCAGCGGGAAGAAGTGCCAGGCTAGCATCTCCGTCTGCGGCTTATCGCCCATATAGCCCGTCACCATCGGGATAAAGCCTGCATTCATGTCCATGATCAGCGTGGGGTTCAGGCGCACGCCATAGCGGAACAGCATATCCTCCAGGTTCAGGTTGTAAGGCAGCGCGAACATACCGCCAGCCCCTACACTTTCCATGTTGGCATTCAGGGCATCTACAAAAAACACAGCCTTGCCCCCGTTCATGATAAACTGGTCTATTTTATACTTGTCAGCCTCCGTAAACGGCTTTGTCGGTTTGGCGATGATGATCAGGTCAAGCCCTTTAAGCGACGGGATTTGCGACAACTCGCCGCGGGCAACCCGGTAATACTGCTGCAGGGAGCCTAGCAGGTCCTCCACTTCCGGCAGCGGCAGTTCTCCCTGCCCGGTCAGGTAGCCAATGGTTTTGTTTCCCTGGAAAGCCAACTTACGGATGCCCGTTGCCAGTTCATACTCCACGCCCTCTACCGACTGATTCAGGCGTTCGTCAGGTGTAGCGGCCAGGTTACCTTTCAGGAAGTTCACGGCTGTTTCCTTGCCCTTATACTTCACAATAGCGCCGGGAAACACCAGCCGTTCCACCTGTTTGCCCTCTTCTGTGGCGTGCAGGTTGGTGGGCATGATGCCTTTTTTTGCCAGGTTGGTGATAAAAGCAGTCCGCTGCTTTTCATCAGTAATTTCATTCGGGTCGATGAAGTTGTAACGCAGGTTGCCATTGGAGTAGATGCGGAACTCGTCCAGCGTTTCCTGCACCGATTGCTGCAAGCGTTTAAAGCCGGCCGGAAAATCGCCCTCCAAGTAAACATCTACTACCACCTCGTCGGGCAGGCTACCGAGCATCTGCTTGGTTATAGGCGCAATAGTATAGCGGTTGTCCTCGGTCAGGTCCAGCCGGAAGAAGAAATTAGCGGCTACCAGGTTCAGCAGGACAATACCGGCTACCCAGCCCAGAAATACCAGCAGATCGTGTCGGCGCCTGCTTTTGTTGTGTGCTGCTACCATTTTCTGCTCCTCAATACAAGCTTTGTGGCCAGCACCATCACCGCAATCACACTCAGAAAGTATAAAACATCTCTGGAGTCTATCAGCCCTTTACTGATAGCCGTGTAATGGTAGGAGATGCCAAGCTGGCTAATCAGGTAGCTATACTTGCCCCAGAAAGGTATTGAGGCAATGGAGTCGAAGCCCGTATAAATGATGAAGCAGAAAAACACCGCAATCACAAAAGAAATGATCTGGTTGTCTGAGACGGATGAGGCAAACACCCCGATAGCCACAAAAACACCTGCCAGAAACATCAGCCCGATGTATGACCCCACCACCGCAGCCGAATCGATGTTGCCTGTAGGACTACCGAGTTGGTAAACAGAAAAGTAGTATAGCAAGGTAGGCATCAGGGCAAACAGAACCAGCAACAGCGCCGCGAAATACTTGCCTAGTATCAGCTGCAGGTCGGTAATGGGTTTGGTGAGCAGCAGTTCAATGGTTCCCTCCCGTTTCTCCTCAGCAAAGGTACGCATCGTGATGGCCGGAATCAGGAACAGGAAGAGCCAGGGCGCCATGTTAAAGAGCGTCTGCATGTCGGCAAAGCCATACTCCAGCACACTGCTCTCCGGAAACACCCACATAAACATACCAGTCGCCACCAGAAACACCGCAATGACGATGTAGGCGATCAGCGAGTTCAGGAAGCCGTTGATTTCTTTTTTTAAAATGGATAACACTTTCAGTTGAATTAGGAATTCGAAATCAGGAAAGCTGTGGAAAAACACAAAGCTCCTCCTCTTTTGCCTGAGGCAAATAGTTAGGCACGAAAGTACTTTTCTTTGTAATACTTCCGCTTCTTTTTGAGTTTGCTTAACAGAAATTGATTTTGCACAAAAATGCCGGCAAGTGCTACGGCACCAACGGTTAGCACTGCTTTCAGGTATAGGTCGTTCTTTTTTTCCATTGATAGTGTATAATTGTTTGTCTGAGTCAGGAGCTGCAGGATATAAAAATGTTCAGGACTGATTAAGCCGAATTGAAATCAGTACCGCTGCTTAATGTAAGGTTCTGCTTTAAACAACTGCATATCCTTTAAATCCTGATTCAGACATTTCCTTTCGTGAGCTCCTGGAAGATCTTTTCCAGTGAGTTTTCTTCCTGGCGCAGCCCAACCAGGGGCCAGTTATGCTCGGCAGCAATACGGAACACGCTGGAGCGAATATCGGCATCGGTATCTGAAGTAACGCGCCAGGTATGGCCCGGCGCAGCTTCCACCTGCAACACACCCGGTATATTTTGCAGAGCGCTGGCCTCTACCGGCTGTTCAAACTCCACCAGCGTTACTTTTTGGTGGCGGTTACCGGCCTGCAGACTTGCCACATCACTATCCGCAACAAGTTTGCCCCTGTTGATGATAACCACGCGGTCGCAGATGGCGGCAACCTCCTGCATGATGTGGGTAGAGAAGATCACCGTTTTGTTTTGCCCCACGCGCTTAATAAGTGAGCGTATCTCCACGATCTGATTCGGGTCGAGGCCAGTGGTAGGTTCATCTAGTATAAGCACTGGCGGATCGTGCACCAGCGCCTGCGCCAGCCCCACCCGCTGCCGGTATCCTTTGGAGAGCGCTCCGATCTTCTTGCCCTGCTCCAGCGTGAGGCCGCACAGCTCCACCATCTCCTGTACCCGCGCTTTGGCAGCTTTCCCTTTCAGGCCATACACTGAGGCAGTAAAATACAGGTACTCGTGCACATACATGTCCAGGTAAAGGGGGTTATGCTCCGGCAGGTAGCCCACGTGGCGGCGCACTGTTATCGGGTCCTGCACTACATCGTAGCCGTCTACTAGTATAGTGCCGGTGCTGGGCGGCAGATAGCAGGTCGCAATTTTCATAGTCGTGGATTTGCCGGCGCCATTCGGCCCCAGAAAACCCAGGATTTGCCCCTGCTCCACCGTAAAGGAGATATCCTCCACAGCATGCTGCGTGCCAAACACTTTCGTAAGATGCTTTACTTCTATAGACAAGTTATTGCTGCGTTAGGTATTAACTAAACTGGTAGGTTCTGAAAACCTGCAGGATTGTTTCTTCTGGCGTAAAGCTACAAAAGCTAAGCCATTCTATACTTGTTCCTGCTAGAGTTCCTCCTTTTTGTTTAGAACTTCCTCAGAAATTACTGCTTACTTATCAGCACAAATTTTTATGGTTTTCAGGTATTGAGAGCATGCTTATACTTTCTCCACGGCCTCAAAAAACTTCTCCAGTTTGTAAGGGTCCAGGTGGCCGTTGGTGCGCACGCCGCTACACAGGTCTACACCAAAAGGCTGCACTACCTCTATTGCCTCCCGCACATTGCCGGCATGCAAGCCGCCCGCCAGAAAAACAGGCTTGTTTATACTTTCCCGAATCCTGCGGCTCACGATCCAGTCGTGGATGCGGCCGGTACCACCTAACTCCTTCACCGGCAGGTGCGGGTTGCCAGAGTCCAGCAGCAGGGCGTCTGCTACTTCGGCCATCTGCTGCGCCTCCTCCACACTCGCCTCGCCCAGCACATGCACCACCTGCACCAGTTTTACGCCGGGCAGTGCCTGCCGCAACTGGCGGTATGTTGCCGGCGCTACTGCATCCACCAACTGTATGGTACTGGTATGCACCTGATGATGATGTGCTACAATGGAAGCCTCCTCCGTGTGCCGCGTAAGCAGAAACGAAGCGATAGGCGGCGGTATGGTTTGGGTGATCTCAAGTATAAGTTCATCGCTGATCATACCAGGCCCGCTGGGCATGTCGCCTACCAGGCCTAAGGCAGCAGCACCGCCTTGTATAGCTATCTGGGCTTCTTCTATACTGCTGATGCAGCAGATCTTCACTTTCGGCCTCATATGTAACACAGCTTATCCTTCGGCATTTTATACTACTGTATACTTTAGAACTGTTCTAGAGCCGGTAAAACATCTTAAATGTTATACTCTGGCGTAAGACAGCAAAGGCAAACTATACTTCCTTGCCAGGCTTCGTGCCATAGCTATTACACCGCTTTGCCATACTTACCTTACAAATCTCCCAATTGCGGCCTTATCAATAATTCTTCTACCACGCTATGGGTTGATAGGCTGTAGGCGTTGTAGATAGCCATCGCCACATCCTCAGGTTTTATAAAGCGCTCCGGCGGCAGGTCTATGCCGTCCCAACTGGCGGTAAGGGTGGCCCCCGGAAGTATAGCAGTTACCCGGACGTTATGTTCTTTCAGTTCCTCACGCAGCACTTTGGTCATGCCATAGAGCGCATACTTGGAGATGCAGTAGGAGCCGCCATTGATGTAAGGCGTAATGCTGGCTGTGGAGCAAAGGTTGAATATATGCCCCGCCCGGCGCGCGATCATCGCAGGCACAAACGCGCGGGTTAGGTAATAGGCGCTGTACAGGTTGGTATGAATCATAAAAGGAAGCGCCTCTTCGTTTTCTTCCGTGATCTTACCTGGTATAAACAGGCCGCTGTTGTTCACCAGCACGTCCACCTGCACGTTAAGTCCTTCCACGTAGCGCACAAACTCCTGCAGCGACTGCTTGTCACTTAAATCGGCCTCCCGGTAAAACAGCTTGGAGAAAGTATAGCTCTGCTCCATCTCTAACTTTAACTTTTGCAGGTCCTTTTCGTTTCGGGAACAGGTGATGATGTGGAAGCCTTCGCGGGCAAACTGTTCAATCACTGCTTTGCCGATCCCTTTGGTACCGCCGGTTACCAGGATGTATCGTTGCATAAAAATCTACGTGTTTGTATGTTTTACAATTTTAAACGTAATATAGGTATTAAACAGTATTTTTGTTTGGAATCACGTTATTAACCCTTGATTTAACTTCCTTTAAACCCTTTATGCTGCAACCTTTCGGAAAGTATTTACTCTTTATAACCAGCCTGTTTTCACGAGGGGAGTCGCCCCGCATTCTGTTTAACAGAACCATAGATGAAGCCATCCTGATCGGCATCAACTCTATTATGATCGTGGCTATTGTGGCTACTTTCATTGGGGCGGTAACGTGTGTGCAGGTAGCCTACAACCTGAACAATGCCTTTATCCCGCGGTCTACGATCGGCTTTATGGTGCGCGAGATGACGATCCTGGAACTGGCTCCTACTATCACGTCCATTGTACTGGCCGGTAAAGTAGGCTCCAGTATAGCCGGCGGATTGGGTACCATGCAAATCACGGAACAGGTAGACGCGCTGGAGGTGATGGGGATCAACTCGTCCTCTTACCTGGTGCTGCCTAAAATTCTGGCATCGCTGCTGGTTTTTCCTATGCTGGTAATTCTGGCCATGTTCCTGTCTATTGCCGGTGGCTATGTAGCGGGTACTTTATCCGGCGAGCTGACCGCACAGGAGTATATCACTGGTATTCGCGAAGATTTTATAGGATACAACATCCTGTTTGCGCTGATCAAATCAGTGGTTTTTGCATACTTGATTTCCACTATTTCTTCTTTCCGGGGATATTTTACCTCGGGCGGAGCTTTAGAAGTGGGCGCAGCCAGTACGGCCGCTGTAACCAACAGCGTGATAGCCGTGCTGATTGCAGACTTTGTATGCGCGCAATTACTGCTGTAAAGTTAATTTTATACTATGATAGAAATTCACAATATACATAAATCGTTTGGCGGTAAAAAGGTGCTGGATGGTGTCAGTGGCGTGTTTGAGACAGGTAAAACCAACCTGCTGCTCGGCTCCAGCGGCACTGGTAAAAGTGTGCTGCTTAAGTGCATTGTGGGCTTGGTAAAGCCTGATCTGGGCAGCGTCACCTTCGACGGTACGTACTTCACCAACAACAAGCTCGACATCCGGCAGGAGATCCGCCGCAAAATTGGCATGCTCTTCCAGGGATCGGCCCTTTTTGATTCTATGACCGTAGAGCAAAATGTGGAGTTTCCGCTGCAGATGCTCACCGACATGAGTCGCGAAGAACGCCTGGACCGGGTGAACTTCTGTTTGCAGCGCGTGGGACTGGAGAACTCCAACACCAAAATGCCGGCCGAGCTGAGTGGTGGCATGAAGAAACGGGTTGGTATTGCACGCGCCATTGCCCCGCACTGTACGTACCTTTTCTGCGATGAGCCCAACTCAGGACTTGACCCGCAGACTTCCATAAAAATCGACGAACTGATTCACGAGATCACCGAGGAGTATGGCATTACTACCATTGTGGTAACGCATGACATGAACTCGGTTATCGAGATCGGTGACAAGATCATGTTCCTTTATGAGGGCCAAAAGCTCTGGGAAGGAACCAGCCATGATATCATGGATAACGACGTGCGGGAGCTGAAAGACTTTATTTTTGCCAACCGCCTGATGCGCGATGCCAAGAAGGTAGAAGAACAGGAGGAGCAGGAAGAACAGCAGAAACTCTCCTGATCATACTTCTTATACTTCTCTCATACTTATTCGGGAGACAAATTCATACTTGTCTGATAACCTTCTAAACAGCACGGCCTGCCACTAATCTTAGCGGCAGGCCGTGCTGTTTAAGTATACTTACAAATGTTATAGACTATAGAGTATAGAGCATCCCGGCTACAGTAGCCGTCATCATACAAGCCAGCGAAGCGCCAAGCAAGGCAATAAAGCCCAACTTAGAGAGGTTGCCCTGCTGGTTAGGTGCCATGCCGCCAATGCCGCCGATCTGGATAGCAATAGAGCTGAAGTTAGAGAAGCCGCACAACGCGTAAGTGGCCATCACAATAGATTTGGGGGACAACGTGCCTGCATTCTTCATCTGTGCCAGGTCCAGGTAAGCTACAAACTCGTTGATGGCCGTCTTCTGGCCAAGCAAGCTACCTACCTGCAACGTATCCTGCCACGGAACGCCCATGATAAAGGCAAATACCCGGAATATTTGTCCCAGGATGTACTGCAGCGAAAATCCGTCGAACTGACCACTGGTAGAAGATACAACCCAGCCGTTTAAGCCTGTCCAGGCGCCCAGCATGTCTGTCAGCATGTAGTTTACAAGGGCAATTACCGCAATAAAGGCCAACAGCATGCCTCCTACGTTTGCTGCAAGCCGCAAGCCATCGCCGGCACCACGCGATAAAGCATCGATCAGGTTTACGCCTAGCTGCTCGTTGTTTACTTCCAGTTCCGTGTTGATCTTCTCCGGCTCGGTTTCAGGTACCAGCATTTTAGCCAGCACAATACCAGCTGGTGCATTCATGATGGAGGCGGTGAGCAGGTGCGCGGCAAAGACCGCCTTCAATGCCGGATCGTTGCCGCCCAGGAAAGAAACGTAAGCGGCCAACACCCCTCCTGCCAGCGTCGCCATACCACCCGTCATCAAACACATGAGTTCTGACTGTGTCATACGAGGTATAAAAGGGCGCACCAGCAGCGGCGCTTCGGTCTGGCCCAGGAAGATGTTGCCTGCAGCAGACAAGCTCTCGGCCCCCGACAGGCGCATACCCTTCGACATAACCCAGGCGATGCCAAACACGATCTTCTGCAAAATACCCAGGTAGTATAAACCGGAGGAAACAGTAGAGAAGAAGATAATGGTGGGCAGCACCGAAAAGGCGAAAATATAACCCAGGCCAGCGTTATTGTCAGGTTTAGTCAGGTTGCCGAACAGGAACTCGGCCCCTGCCTGCGAAAAATCAAGGAAGGTAACAAAGCCCCGGCTCACGGCGGCAAAGCCATCAGCTACCAAAGGCACCTGGGTCACCAGTACTCCGAAAAAAACCTGCAGGAAGACCCCAAATCCTACAAGCTTCCAGTCGATAGCTTTTTTGTTTTTTGAGAAGAGAAAGGCAATAGCAAGTAAGGCTATCAAGCCTCCGAGCCCTCTGAGAATGTCGAACATGTTAGCGGCAAAATTTGCCAAAAGTAAACGGATTATCTCATAAAACAAAAAGTCCTGCACGTTTGGGTGCAGGACTTTGGTTGTTTACGTGGTGTTAGATTTAATTACGCTTATTTATCTCGTCCCGAATTTTGGCGGCACGTTCATAATCCTCTTTTTCCAGTGCTTCGTTGAGCATTTTATTCAGTTCATCGATCGGTGTCTGGCTCAGAGATTCTTTGGTTCCGGAGCTACCTGAAGATAAGGCAGAACTGCTGGAACTGCTGCTCTTCAGCGACACTTCTTCGTTCTCCTCTTCATCTTCCAGGTCGCTCAGAATGATGCCGGCCTCTGAGAGCACGCTCTCTACCGTGTAAATAGGCACCCCAAAGCGCAAGCCAATGGCGATGGCATCAGAAGGGCGCGCATCCAACTCAAAATCTTTGGTACCATTGGTGCACATGATCTTGGAGTAAAATACGCCCTCTTTTAGATCAGAGATCACAATCTCGGTTATACTTACATCCATCTGCTCTGCAAATGTTTTGAACAGGTCATGGGTAAGTGGCCGGTTGGGATTTATTTTTTCTATCTGAATAGCAATGGATTGCGCCTCAAACATACCGATGATGATCGGTAACCTTCTGTTTCCATCTCTCTCACCCAATACAAGTGCAAACGATCCCGTTTGGGACTGGCTGGAGGAGAGTCCGAGAATCTCTAGCTGAATTTTCTTCACAGTTTTCTTCTACGTCTATTTGTCTAAAGCTTTGGCAGCTTCTATTAATTTAGGAACTACTTCAAAAGCGTCGCCCACAATGCCATAATCTGCGGCTTTGAAGAACGGCGCTTCCGGATCCTTATTAATAACGACAATCACTTTAGAAGAGTTAACCCCTGCCAGGTGCTGAATGGCCCCGGAGATGCCAATAGCAATGTATAGATTCGGGCTGATTGTAATACCGGTCTGGCCTACGTGCTCATGATGGGGCCGCCAGTCCAGGTCCGACACAGGTTTGGAACAGGCAGTAGCTGCTCCCAGCGCTTTGGCCAGATCCTCTACCAGGTGCCAGTTTTCCGGTCCCTTCAGGCCTCTTCCTCCTGATACTACCACCTCCGCTTCGGGCAGCAGTACGCCGCCTTCTGTATCCTGCATCACCGTTTCTTTGGGTGCTGCGGCGAAGTCTGCATCGCTCAGATCGGCAGAGAAGTTCTCTACTGAAGCCGTAGCGCCGGCATTGCTGCTGAAGTCAATGGCGTTTTTCTTTACGGCGATGATCTTCACGTCTGCCGTGAGCGCTACGTCGGCAAAGGCCTTACCCGAGAAAACGCTGCGGGTAACCGTAAAAGCACCTCCCTCTGTTTTAGGCAGTGCCGTTACGTTGGTAGCCAGCGAGCCGTTCAGGCGCACGGCCAGCTTAGAGCCTACAGCCGCACCAATGTTGGTGTTAGAGAACACCAGCACCTTCGCGCTTTCTTTTTGCGCCGCCGCCGCAATCACTTTTACATATGCATCGGCCACAAACTGCTTCAGGCGAGCATCAGAATCAAACAACACCTTGCTGATGCCCTGCTCGCCCAGTTTGGTCAGGGCCGCCTCGTTCACGTCGCCAATAGCCACAGCCGTGGCGCTTGTGCCCAGGGTATTGGCTACCTGGCTGCCGTAAGATGCCGCCTCCAGCGATGATTTCTTGATCTCGCCGTTCAGTCCTTCTACAAATACTAATACAGACATATCGTTAAAGTACTTTAGCTTCGTTTCGTAATAATGTTATTAATTCTCCGGCATTTTCCGGGTCGATCATCTTTACGCCGCCCTTCTTTTCGGGCTTGGCATAGTTCACGTAATCCGATTTTGCCTCAGCGCCGGTTGGCTCCACTACTTTCAGGGGCTTGGTACGGGCTGTCATGATGCCGCGCATGTTGGGAATGCGGGGCTCTGCCATGGGCTGCTGTGCGCTGGCTACAAAAGGCAATGCCACCTCCACAATCTCTTTGCCACCCTCAATCTCACGCTCCAGGCGGGCAGTGGTATCATCTACCATGTCCAGCTTAAAGGCTGGCGTTACCGCCGGAATGCCCAGCAACTCGCCTACCATGTTGTGCACCTGAAAGCCGTTGTAGTCTATTGACTCCTTGCCCATCAGGATAATGTCATAGTTGTTTTCGCGAGCGACGGCAGCAATTTGCTGTGCTACAAAGAAAGCGTCTTTCGGCTGTGCGTTCACCCGGATGGCGTCATCGGCACCAATTGCCAGTGCTTTACGAATATTTGGCTCCGTATCGGCCTCACCTACGTTTAATACGGTTACGGAGCCTCCTTTAGCCTCTTTCAGCTCAATAGCTCTTGTTAACGCATACTCATCCCAGGGATTGATTACGTACTGTACGCCATTTTTATCAAATGCCGTGTTGTCAGCTGTAAAATTAATCTTGGACGTTGTATCCGGAACGTTACTGATGCAAACTAATATTTTCATGGTTAGAAATGTTAGCTTTTAAATTTAGATTTGTGCGAATTTAATTAAAATATAGCCAATTTGAAATGAACGGAACCAGATTAGAGCAACTCCTCCACTTTTTGGCAGAGGACCCTAACGACCCTTTCACGTTATACGCCATTGCCACTGAATACCGCTCCGCTGACCCGGAAAAGGCAATGGAATATTATGAGAAATTACTGGCAGACCATGAGACCTATGTCGGCACGTACTACCACGCTGCCAAACTATACGAAGTACTTGGCAAGGCTGAAGTAGCGGAGCGCACCTATAAGAAAGGAATGCAGATCAGCCGCCAGGAAGGCAACCTCCACGCTTTCTCAGAACTGCAGCAGGCGTACAACAAACTGATGGGCCTTGACTACGAGGATGATTAAACGCCCTCTACCAGCTTGTTCAAAAATAGTATGCATGCAGCATATTAGCAAGCGATATATGTATAAACCGCTGCGCAACACAATTTGTTGCGTTTATTCTGTAAAAGGCACCTGGCTATGCGCGGCACTGCTACCTCTAGCTATACAGCAGCGGATGCAAACGCTTTGCTGCTGATGAGGATATCAGCCATACTGCATGTGCAGGCATTTGGGCCTGCACATGCAGTATGGCGAGCCGACAGGCCTTAATTGCAGATATAATTGAAGTAGCTCACCCTGGTGCTCTTCGGCACTAATTTCAAGCCTTTGGGTATATCCTTATGCGACTCGTTCATATGGTGCTTGTACCAGGTTTTAAACAGTTCTTCGTTCTCCCAGTACGTCAGCAAGCAGATTACCTGTGGGTTATCATGTGCCGTCAGCACTTCCATCTTCACAAACCCAGGCGCATTGTCAACAAAATGCGGCCTGTTGATAAAAGCTTCTCTTACATCAGATGCCATGTCGTTGGCTATCTCAAAGGTACTCATCGCAATAAACATGCAGTAAATTCTTGCTTAACCGGCCCTGAGACGCCGAAGTATAAATGATCTTTCCCTAAAGCTACATACCCTCCCAGTATCATCGTATGCTTCTTTTTACTATTTCCGACACCAGCAACGAACTGTCGTTTTCTGCCACTTCGCAACAGAATAGAACATGCCCGCTGCAGGCAACTAAGCTACTGCAGATGCTCCGCGGCGGCGCTGTTTCTGCAGTCCGGATCAGCCATTATAGGCTAGTATACCGCCCAACAGGTTACGTACATTCGTAAAGCCCTGCTGCTGCAAGTATGCTTTGGCATTAGCCGAACGGCTGCCGGAGCGGCACTGTACCACTACTTCCTGGTCTTTCAGATCATCCAAATCGTCGAGCCGCTGCGGCAAGGTACCCAAGGGTATGTTACGGGAGCCTTCAATCCTGGATTCCTGGTATTCCCAGTCTTCCCGCACATCTATAATAACCGGCGCTTCGCCTTTGCTCATGCGCTCCTTTAATTCCTCTACCGTAATATCTGATGCTGCAATCATGGGTTTAGCAATATTAGTTTCTTAGTAACAATTGATTTCCTGGTTGTAATACGCAAGGTGTATAGTCCTGGTGGCAGACCGCCGAGTTGCAAAGGTGTTGCTGTATCTCTAAACGTGTGCTGATATACCTGCTTACCGGTTACATCATACAGAACCAAGTACTGGTATTCTCCGGTGATGTATACGTTATTAACAGCGGGGTTTGGGTAAACTTTTATTTTTGCGGCTTCCTGGTCTTCTTTTATACCCAGCACGTTGCCTGTCATAACTGGGCGCAGCATCAGAGCCCCTACGGTAACCGTATCCGGCTGCCAGTCTTTAGCCCCGGTAAAAAGCAGGCGCTGGCCGGTGGCATTCTCGTTCCGGTCGAATCCGACATTGACAAACAGGTTACCCGGCTGCGACCACCCGATGTAAAAGGTATCATACACTGCCACTTGCTTGTTCAACTCCACTTCGTAAAACTCATTCAGGGTGTCGCTGTACTGTATCTTAAAGTTTTGCTGGTAGAGCAGTTCTCCGGGTACCCCTTTGGCATCTTTCCATATTTTAAACGTGATACCGGCGTTAGAGAGGTCCTGGTTAACGTGCGGAAAGTAGATGCGGAAAGCCTGCACCTGGTCCGGCAGTTGCAGGGTATAGCGCTGGGCCACCTGCGTGTTGCCGGTACCTACAAAGCTAAAGCCCGCTTCGGCCGAGCCATCATCATAGGCGAAGTAATCGGCAAATACCGTTTTCCGTTGTGTGCTGTCGTTGGCCCGCTGCAGGGCATTGGTCTCTTTTGTGATCAGGTTGATGCCGTGCACGAGGGTGAAGGGGGCTGCCGGCAAGTTGAGGTTCTGCACGCGGGGCGTACCTGTTATAGCATATTGGCGGGCGTCACCCGGCACCAGGGCCTGCCCACGCAGAAACGTATCGGCCGTGGCGCTACCCAGCCGCTGCACATAGCCCCGCCAGCTGATGGCTCCCGGCAGACCGCCCAGGTTATTCACCGTTGCTGTTACTTCAGGGGCTAACTCGCTTTCAGGGTTCTGTAAAAACTGTTTGTATGGCATTGCCGTGTAGTGCTGCAACAGGCGGCTTATACCTTCGCTGATGGCAATGTCGCGGGTAGTATTCTGTCCCTTGCGCCGGTTGCGGTCCAACTCCACATAATCTATGTTCCATACATCAGCCAGGCCATTGCGAACGCCCACACTTCGGAATCTGAACTGAAAATTTTCATGAAAATAGCGGGCCTCTTTTAATCCGATAAACACCTGCCGGAAGTCTGACCTTTGCCCGATTCCGGGTTGCCGCCATACTTGCTGCCAGTTGCCTGAAGCATCTTTGAACTCCAGCTGCAGGTATACCAGGTTGCTGGCTGTTTTATCGGGTACATCGCCCAAGCCACCCGACTGCCAGTAAAAGCTCAGGTAAACCGAATCGGAAGGAGACAGATTGCCCAGTTGAATGGGTTGGGAGGTGAGGGTATCGGACGGACCTGCCGCTACTGAGCCAGGCGCATACGGCTGTCCCTTGGCATCCAGCCCGTCGAAGGAAGCAACATTTTTTGTGAGTGGCTCAAACGCATAGCGGCTGTTGATGTACACGCCTCCGTTCTGCTGCCAATGGGTTAGATCCGGGAGTACACCAGCATTAGCAAAATCATCAAAAAAAGGCAGCGATAGGGCCGCTAAAGTCTGTTTCCTCAGTTGGGTAGTATGTTGCGGCAGTTGGCGCACCTCCTGCTGCAACGGATGCAGCACCACTTGCCCCCTGGCCGCCACGCCACCGAGAAGCATTACAAGTATAAGCGCCAGCTTTTTCATACATTTATTTATGGCAGAATCGGCTCCTGCTGTTCCAGATGATCATTAAACTTGCCTGCTGCTTACAGCAACAACGTACAAACAGCTCTATGTTATTGCCTGCCGCTTCCCTGCAAACAACACGTCCTGAGTTTGTTATCGGCTGAGCTCCAATACGCGGAACGAAAGCGCCCGCCATCACTGGCAGGCGCTTTCTCTAATTTGCGGAGCATTACTCTATCCCTTGCACCGGCTCTTCGCCTGCTACCCACAAGTCTACCAGTTCGCCTACGCGTATTTTAGCGCCCACATCAGCAAAGGGCCGCTGCTTGATTACGGTGCCTTCCGGCTCCTGGCTGCCCGGCACATAAATAATGGTGCCAATCTGCAGCCCCTGCCCTACCAGCAGCACGGAGGCTTCATCCACAGGCATTCCCACTACTTTCGGTACTTCAAACTCTGTATTTCCCAGGCCATCGCCTACGTTTAAATCTACAACCGAGCCCTTCGGGATCATGTCGCCCGGTTTTATTTCCTTGCCATTTACAAACTGCTTCAGCACTGCATTCTGCTGCAGGTCTGGCACGTAAGTGATCTTTCCCTTCTTCAGGTCATAGCTTTTCAGGATCAGTTCCGCGTTGCGCACCGAACCATCAATCAGCTTCGGCATTTTGATCATCGGCGGGTTTTTCATGTTCACGCTGATGTAGATCTTCCTGTCCTCTTTCACCTTGGCACCGGGTGCCGGGTCCTGCGTCAGGATCTCAAACGGCTTTCTGCTCACCTCGTAGCTGGAGTCGTTGATATAGTAGCGAAGGTTCTGCTCGTCCAGCAGCGCTTCGGCATCCTGCAGCTGCATGCCTGAAATTTTAGGCACCGAAATGCTCTCGCCATGATTGGTGGTAGCAGGCAGGTACAGGTAAAAGAACCCGAAGATGAGGGCTGTTACCAGCACTGCCATGATCAGCAGGTGTTTGATAACATCTAAAAATGATCTTGCTCTGAACATTATTTACTTGTTGATTCCTTGATGCTTACTTGTTGGATGATTGAATTGTTAAAATGATAAATGGTTGCGAAGCGCTAGAATAAGAGCTTTTGCTTCATCTCCCTTAATTTATACTTCAGGTATGCGCTAAGACACCTCTAATTCTCTAATATTGATTTAACAATGTAACCATCAAACCATTTAACAATAAACTACTCCATATTTTTCATGCGGGTACGCTCAATACCGTACTGCAGAATACGGTCGATGAACTGGTACGGCTTGTACCCGTTGATGGCCGTCTGGTGAAATATGCAGGTGGCCGGTGTCATGCCAGGCAGCGAGTTCACTTCGATAATGATCGTCTCCACCTCATTGTTTTCAAACACCCGCACAAAAGCATCGATGCGCGCGTAGCCCTCGATGTTGAGGATCTGCGCTACCCGCTTCAGGTCTTCCTTTACCTTATCTGATATCTTCTGCCGGCGCTCCGGATCTACAGCATAGCGGGCCGGTGTGATGTTCTGCCCCTCGCCTGCCAGAAACTTCTCTTCCAGCGACAGTACCTCTCCTTCCGCCAACGCCTCAGACGCTTCAAACACTTCGTAATCTACATTGCCATCCGGTCCATACTTGGTCAGCAAGCCGCCGGTGATCTCCAGGAAGTGTTTCGCGCCGTCCCGCGAGATCAGCGTTTCCACCAGAAAACCTGCTTTGTTCGGGAACTCCTCTTTAAAGCCCAGCGATAGCGTGCGGGCACAGGCGGTGTCCAGCTCCTCTATTTCACGGAACATCAGCGTACTAAATGCCTCCAGTTCCGCCCGGTTCTTGATCTTCTTCACCGCCGAACTGCAGCCATCATCGGCTGGCTTGGCGATAAAGGGATACGGAAAATCAGCCTCTACTTTCTGGTAGAAACCTTCTTTGTCCTGCAGCCAGTCTTCCTTCAGGGCCATGGCATGCTTGGCCACCGGCACCCCGTGTGTGGCTAATATTTCGTTGGTTTCATACTTGTTAATGGTGATCTGCGAGGAGCGGATACCGGAGCCGTTGTACGGAATATGCAGTTTCTCCAGCTCGGCCTGCATCGCGCCATCTTCGCCCGGGCGGCCATGCAGCGCAATGAACACGGCATCCACCAGGTTCTTCAGTTGGGCGTAGGTGATGCGTTGCGGTTCCTGCAGCGGGTGGCCCGTATACTTGCGGGTGATGCTTTCGGCCTCCTGCATGATCTGTGCCAGCACCGGGTGCGGTTTCCCGCCCTGCTCAAAATGCTGTATCTTTTCTTTGATATCGTCGGCGTTGTCCTTCAGCATGATGTTCACCGGAATGGTGTACAGGCGATGCGCCTCGTTGCTGCCCGTCAGGAAAATGGGTAGCGGCTCATACTTCACCGACGACGACAGCTTCTCATAGATGTTACGGCCACTCTCCACCGAAATGTGGCGCTCAGAGGAATAGCCGCCCATGATCACCCCCACCCGGATCTTATCGTGGCGGTGCGTCTGCTCGTCTTTGATGGCTTTATCCAGTTGCTGCAGCAGGCGCGTGAGCTTCACCGTGTCCTTACCCGACTTCAGGCGCTCCGCCACCGACGTGCGGATGATGTAGGTCAGGAACTGTGAAGGGTTAAGTCCAATCTCTGCGGCCTGGTGGAAGAAAAACGACGAAGGCAGCATGCCGGAAGTCGTGTTCGGGTCGTTTAAAAATATGTCTCCGCTCTCCGTAATAAAGCCATCGAGGCGCGCATATACGTTAAACCCAAAAGCCTTGAACAGCTTGCTTGTCGCTTGACGGATCTCCTGTATCTGCTCAGTGGGCAGGTTAATCGGCGTGATCTTGCGGCTCAGGCCTGGCAGGTACTTGGAACGGTAATCGAACACCTCACTGCCTTTCACAATCTCAGTCGGCGGCAGCGCCAGGGCATTGCCGTTTTCCTCCTGCACCACAATGCACGAGAACTCCTTGCCTTGTATAAACGCCTCGACCACTACCTGCTGCTCGTGCTCTATATTGGTCAGGGTGATGCTGTCTGTTGCGGATTGGTTGAATGTCTGGTTGATGTGACGCAGCAGCTCTTCGGGGTGATATACGATGGTGCCGTCGGGTAGCAGGACCGGCATGCCAATGCCTTCGCGGATGTCCACGAGTTGCTTCATGCTGGTCACCTGCTTTTCCTCACTAAGTGCCAGCCATTGGCTCTTGTAAATAGTTTTGGTGAAAAAGCTACGTTCTACCCCTGTCTCAAAAGCGGCAAAGTTATCCTCTTTGATGATAGACACGCCAATGGAAGAACCCTGGTGCGGCGCCTTTAACACCAGCGGCAGCCCCAGGTCAGCTACAAGTTGCCGGAATATTGCTTCGCGCTGCTCCCTATCCGACCAATCGTTATACTGTATCAGCCGGTAATCAGGGGTTGGGAAGCCATTCTGCCGGAGCATCTCCTTTTGTGCCGCTTTATCGATGCCGATGGCCGACGGCAGTATGCCCGAGCCGGAGTATGGGATGTGGTACCACTCCAGCAGGCCCTGAATGCTGCCATCCTCGCCGTAAGGCCCATGTAGCGCCAGAAACGCAAAGTCGAAGTGCTTCTGAAACTCGTTTGGCTGCAGGCGCTTACCCGCCTTTGCAATGATCTCGTCCTGCTCGGCTATACTCAGCGCGCCCAGCGATTCCATGTAGATCTGCAGGCCATGTTCCGTTTCCGGCAAGGCTGCCACTGGCGGGTAAAAGTCCCGGATCGTGCCTTTGTAAATATACTGCCAGTCCAGAAGTATGAAGTTGCCCAGGCTGTCCACAAACACGGGAACAGCCTCGAACAGTGCCTTGTCTAAGTTATCGTAAACCGTACGGCCACCTGCAAAAGAGATCTCACGCTCCCGGGATGGTCCACCGAAAATTATTCCTACTTTCATCTATGCAAAGGTAATAAACAGCGGGATAAAGTGAAGCGTTAAAAGTTTAGTTTGCAAGCAGCAGGGTTTGTAGGATGTTTCGCTGTTTTGCTTGTCTTGAGTTCAGGATGATTTCTGCTGTTGCCTTTAGCTGCAGTCATGGCAGTTCCTCACTTGCTGTGTTTACCGGTTGCTGCCACTTCCAAGTCTTTGCTCATACTTCAGTTCATACTTGGTAGATGAGGTTTATACTTTATCTGGCAAGCTATACTTGTTAGCCGTAGTTTATACTTTATCAGGCAGGCTATACGTACTAGTAGCTGTTTGATGCGCAGTTTTATACTGTCCTGTTGCATCTTTGGCTTTGGTGCGCTCTAAGCCCGCGAGGGCACGTCCTGGGGGTGCAGGGGCCCCCGACAAGGGCATCGCGCTGCTTTCGTTTCCTGCCCTCGTGCCTCGGGCTGCCTCGCTAAAAAGCTCGGCACCGGAAACTCTCGAGGCGCTCAACCCAAGGACTGGAATCCATTCTCATAGCTTAAGCTTATACTTGTGCTGAAGTATAAACTATTACAAGGAAGGTGTTCCTGATTAGCTAGAACTACAACGCACTTGCTCCAGCCAAAGCAGCTACAGAACTCCCCTCCTTGGATAAGCGAGAACGCGAGTTCGAAGCTTGCGAGCGTAGCTCTGAGGAGCAGGGGTGGTTGGACCCGGCACAACAACGCTTATACTCCTTTTTAAACCAACAGCGACTTTCCCCATGCCTAAGCAAAAACACAAGGGTGCCCAACGTGCAGCTTGTTTTCGGGGTTATACCTGTTTCACTATATTTGCTTATACTTGCGAAACAGCAACAAAATCTCACGAATCACGAAAAACGAATATCTATACCTGAAACTATAACCATATCAGATGAGAACCATAGACGAGTATAACTTTGCCGGCAAAAGAGCTTTGGTGCGCGTGGACTTCAACGTTCCCCTCGACGAGCACCACCATATTACGGATGATACCCGGATCAGGGCTGCCGTACCTACTATCCGTAAAATTTTAGAAGATGGCGGCGCTGTCATTCTGATGTCGCACCTGGGCCGCCCTAAAAACGGACCGGAAGAGAAGTATTCGCTCGTGCACCTGGTTGATCATCTGTCGCGGGAGTTTGGCACCACTGTAGGCTTTGCCAGCGACTGCACCGGTCCGGAAGCCGCCATGCTGGCCCGCGATCTGAAACCCGGTGAGATCTTGCTGCTGGAAAACCTACGCTTCCACAAGGAAGAGGAAAAAGGCGATGCAGAATTTGCCCGACAGTTAGCCAACCTGGGCGATGTGTACGTGAACGATGCGTTCGGCACTGCCCACCGCGAACATGCCTCTACGGCAGTAATTGCGCGTTATTTCCCGAAAGACAAAGTAGTGGGGTACGTGATGCAGGCAGAACTGGAAAACGCCCGGCGCGTGATCGAGCACGCTGAGCGCCCCTACACGGCGATCATGGGGGGCGCAAAGATATCTGACAAGATCCTGATCATCGAAAAACTAATGGATAAGGTAGATAACCTGCTAATTGGCGGGGGTATGTCTTATACCTTTGTGAAGGCGGATGGCGGTAATGTGGGGTCCTCGCTGCTCGAAGAAGACAAAGTAGACCTGGCAGCACGCCTGATTGCCATGGCCCGCGAAAAAGGGGTAAACCTGATGATCCCCGTCGACTCGGTGGTAGCCGATGAGTTCAGTAACGACGCCAATGTAGACGTAAAGTTGAGCCACCACATTCCCCCGCTGTGGATGGGCCTGGACATCGGTCCCGATGCTCGCGAACTATACGCCGATGTGATCCGCAACTCTAAAACTATCCTCTGGAACGGCCCAATGGGCGTGTTTGAAATGTCTAATTTCTCTGTAGGCACAGAAGCTGTTGCCGATGCCGTAGTAGACGCAACCCGCCGCGGTGCTTACTCGCTCATTGGCGGCGGTGATTCTGCGGCGGCTGTAAACCAGTTGGGTTATGCCGACCGTGTGTCCTACGTCTCCACGGGCGGCGGCGCACTGCTGGAGTATATGGAAGGCAAAACACTGCCCGGTGTAGCCGCCATCGAACGCGACGATTACTAAGACGCTATCTTAAAACAAAAACGCCCCTGCTCTCCCTCGAAAGCAGGGGCGTTTTTGTTTTAAGATAGCGTTATTTATACTTGCAGTTGTTGCTTTCTCCTGGTTTTGGTATGGAATGCTATATTGATGCTTGAAGCGATACCATTCATACTCCGGCAAGCGCCTCTGAAGAAGCAAAATTTTCTTCGCACGTAGCGCTAAGCGTCGTAAGTTTAGTATTTTAGGTAGTTGGCAGCCCTAAAAAGTATAGAATCTACGAAGAAGTATCAAAAAGAAAGCCGGACTTTGGATCACATACAGCATTTATTCTCAAGAAGCAGGTAGAAGGTATCAGCTCCCATTTAAGGAATCAGATAGGGCTTTTGGCACGGACATCAAGAGCATCTCAAAGGAATGCTTTTCATGATTTACCCAGAGTTTGAAGATTCTAATGGGGAGCATCAAACTGCTGCCTTACATTCCCGCACAGTTTTTGCAATCTAACCTCAAGGCAGGCAATCCAGCTCTGCTGCTACATCGTTTGTTACACAGAAAGCTTTTCCAAAACACTATGACACGATACCTGCTATTCATACTTACCCTGTCCAGCTTCTCACTACTGAGCTGCCAGAGCCAGGGACAACCTACTGCTAAAAAGCCAAGCAGCCAGACCACGACGCAAGCTGATCACCCGAATAACCCTTACTACTCCCGCACGGATACCACCAAGCTGCACCTGTCGGATGCTGTCTGGAAAAAGGTGCTGCCGGAAGAGGTGTATGAGGTGACCCGGCATGCCGAGACGGAGCGCGCCTTTACCGGCAAGTACTGGAACTCCACCGGCATTGGCACCTACTACTGTGCGGCCTGCGGCAATGCCCTGTTCAAGTCCGATGCCAAGTTTGCGAGTGAGTGCGGCTGGCCTAGTTTCTATGAGCCCATCCGTAAAAACAGCGTTGTGTATAAAGAAGACAGATCGTACGGCATGGAGCGCACGGAGGTACTGTGCGGCCGTTGTGGCGGACACCTCGGCCATATTTTTGATGATGGCCCGAAACCAACCGGCAAGCGTTTCTGCATGAATTCCATCGCGCTGGATTTTGAGCCAGGCAAGCCACTGGGCTTCTGAGTCTCCTTCAATCTTATAAAAAAGGCAGCTTTCTGATCGGAAGCTGCCTTTTTTATACTCCCGTTATACTTAGCCGCGTCGGACTAGCTTGCCTGCAGCACCCGCACCGTTACGTGCAATTGGCCCACGTGGCGCATGGTGTGTTCGGCGGCATGCACCAGCAAGCCAACCACCGTTGATGGGGTTTGCGCGCGTCCTACCCCGCGCGGGTCTGTCAGGATCTGCGGATCGGTTTGGCGCAGTTGCTCCAGCGCCTGGTCTACCTGGCGCGCAAAAGCCTCCACTAATACCGGTACACTTCCTCCTGTTTCCGGCGGTTTTCCTTCAGCGGCTAGTGCGCTCAATTGCGCGGGCGTTAGTTGTTCGCCCCGCGCATAGGTAAAGAGCCGTTCCAGCACGCCGGTTAGGTGTTGCAGATGAAAACCTGCTGAGGCCACCCCAGCCGGCCGTTGCCACAGCTTGTCTTCCGGAAAAGCAGCCATCAAACTTCTTACCTCTTCCCTGGCCTGCAGCAGGGCGTGTGCCATCGGCTGTAGCAAAGGCGGCATGTCCGGCAGCGGCCCACGCAGCCATACTTCTAGCGCTGGTTTAGTCTCCATATCCGAATAGATTATTCACTTATATTACTTTATAACAATATCCTTATATTTACCCACAAAAAGGCACCCTCGGTGTTAGTAGTATACCGGAAGCCCTACATCCTGTTGCTTAACCTCTATTAAATGCCATACATGAAAATGAACTTTACGATTGTCCTTGCTGTGAGCAGCCTGTTGCTTTTCGCAACCCGCCATACCCAGGCACAGACCAGAGAGCCTTCTTACTACGTAACATTGCAAGGTGACACGGTGCAAGCAGTTATTTTGCGAGGAAGTGACAAAAAGAACACCCACCGCTTTTACTACAATAATGCCCAGCAGGGGCAAGTGCAGCAAGAGCTAAGGCCTGAGGATGTAAACGTGGTAGTTTACGGCAACGAACGCTTTGTCGCTGCTTCCCTGCCAAATGCAGCTTCGGGAGAAAAGGTGTTTCTGAAGCAGCTGATTGAGAGCAACGTGAGTCTCTATAAAATGACGGATAAAGATGGTAAAGCACACTTCCTGTTTCAGAAAGCGGAAGGCGAACTGCAGCCCCTGCAGCAGCAAACGTATAGTGGCCGCCTCAAAGTCAGTCTCCCCGATTGCCCTTCCATTAAATTCGACGATTCTAACTTTATGCGGCAGTACAGCTACGGTGCCAGGGGGCTATCGCAGTTTTTTATTGCTTACAACACCTGCGCCACCCCTGATGCCCCTGTTGTGGAGCACCGCAACAAAACGCAGTTTTACTTTACCAAAGGGATAGAAGCAGGTATGGCAAGCAGCACCGTGGAGCTAAACAACGTGGTGGCCAAACCTGACAACTACGGCACGTACATCAACCCTAATGCTGGTGTGTTCGGAGAGCTTCACGTGGGCCTGCACCTATCTTCCATTCTCGGGTTCCAGTACCACAGCTACAAGGGAGAGCTTCTTTCGCCGGATGCATTTTATCCGGATGAAATTCATATCGCCATGAAGTATGTCCGGGTGCCGCTCCTGTTCAAGTATACCACCACCGGAAAGATCAAGTTCTTTGCAAATGCCGGTCCGCATGCTGACCGGCGAATTTCACAGAGCGGCAACCGGAAGTATAGCAACATCGAATTTGGCTACTCGCCTGATGTGAACAAACTGGCTGCAGGCTGGAGCGGTGGCCTGGGCATGGCGCTCTCGCCATTTGCAAACAAAAGCGAGCTGAAGCTGGAAGGGCGTTACAATCACACCACGCTGTATACCGGTGTAAACGCCTGCGGTACCCTAATCTCGAGCCAGCTGTTGGCCAGCATCAGCTTTTAAGCACTAAGGCAACGCAGCATTCGCTGCAGCGTGATCAGATAACAAAGCTGCCGCCGTAAGTGTTGACGGCGGCAGCTTTGTGTTTTAATCCACCGTAACCACTACTTTGCCCTGGGTCTTGTGCGTTTCTACCTGTTCGTGGGCGCTGGCCATATCCTTAAAATCAAATACATGCGACACGTGAGACCGGAGGTGCCCCTGCCGCATCAGATCAGCTAGTTGGCTCTGGTCTTCACCGCTGGAATGTACCAGGTAATTGCTGGCCTCCACTCCCTTTGCTTTTGCCGCTGCCTGCACCTGCTCTTTGGCGCCACCAAGTATGGATATCACTTTACCGCCCGGTCGCAGCGTCTGAAGCGACTGCCGCGTGTTTTCCTCTCCCAGCGAGTCCAGCACAATGTCTACGTTCTGCAGCACGTCTTCCACGTTATACTTGTGGTAATCGATCTGCTCATCGGCACCCAGGGTTTTCAGGAACTCATGGTTTTCTTCAGAGGCAGTACCGATTACAATGGCATTAAAATACCGGGCGATCTGGACAGCAAAATGGCCTACCCCGCCTGCCGCCGCATGTATGAGCACACGCTGCCCAGCTTTTATACCCGCTTGATGCACCAGTACCTGCCAGGCGGTCAGCGCAGCCAAAGTAGCCGCTGCAGCTTCGTGGTGCGTTATGTTGGCAGGTTTGTGCGCCAGGTGCGCTTCCGGGGCTGCTACATACTGGGCATACGCCTTGCCATGCCCCGGAAAATTAACCATCCCGAACACCTCATCTCCCACTTTAAAATATTCCACCTCATCGCCTACCGCCTCTACCACGCCCGAAATATCCCAGCCAAGTATGATTGGGTCCTCATCTTTCAACGAAGTATAAAGGGCTTTTCCCTCACGCACTTTCGTGTCTACCGGGTTTACACTAACGGCTCTTACCCGTACCAGCACCTCCTTTTTCTGTGGCGATGGCTTCTCTATTTCTTTCAGCTGCAGGTTGTCCGGTGCGCCCGGCTCAGTCAGAACAATTGCTTTCATTTTATCTTGGTTGGATGTTGGTCTTCTGTATATTTTATTCAACTTCAGCCAGCGCAAAAGGTTTTAGCCCTAGTCATGTAACAGCCTCCAGCAGAACCTGCGCCTGGGTGGCGTGCGTATTATCAGCAGGATTTGCTAGTTTTGCAGCTCATGGAAGATCAGAAGAACAACCCCCTGCATGGTAAAACGCTCCAGATGATACTGGAGTACCTCGTCGATTTTTATGGCTGGGAACACCTGGGCTACAAAATAAATATCAACTGTTTTAATAATGATCCAAGTATAAAATCGAGCCTCTCGTTTTTGCGCAAAACGCCTTGGGCACGCCAGAAAGTGGAAGAACTGTACCTGAAAACCGTCCGCCGCTAGTATAGTATACGCTTATCTATTTAGCTAAAAACCTGGAAAAAGACTTCTGCCAGCCACAGGATAGTAGTCACTGGAGCGACATCCCCGCTCGCGCCAAATCAGATATAGCTATACTTGATTACGCCGGTCATTGTACGGGCGCAGACTACAATCCCTAAGCTAGTATTGTGGATATATAATTTTGTAACTTACTGTATATTAGACAATTAAACTAACATAAAGGTAGCGAACACCAACACGAGAACACTGACACACAGCACAAAGGAATAAGCCAGCGAAAGGGCAATGAATTTAAAGATGGTTCTGCGCCGCGAGTTCTGATATACCACCCGAATAGAGCGATAAATGTACCACAGGATAACAAAGAAGCCGAACGTCTGCAGGTAATCCTCCAACGACGGAAAGATCATCGCAAACACGATCAGGATAGAGCCGAACAGGAAGATGAACGCATGGATATGAATAGAGTAAACCAGGTGCTCAATGTAATATTTCTTCGATCGCGGAAAGGCCACCATCATGATCAGCGCAAAAAGCGGCAGCAGGATAAACATCACTTTCGGGACGTTGTGCACCAGTGTTTCCTTAAAGGCCGCTGCAGCTTCTTTGTCGTTAAAAATCTTCAGCAGCTTTCTATTAATATAGTGCACTAACATGTTGTCGCGCGACTTCGCGGGTAAAGCCTGCTGCCTTGCCTCGTATTTTTCTACAGACGTAAGTTCAAAGCCGAAGAATTCACCAACTTGCTTGTCGGCCTCTTTCTTTAGCACCACAGCATCAGCCTCATTTCCATCCAGACCAGCAAAGCGGCTCGAGTCTAATGATTTGTCAATGATGTTAGTCGTTAGATTGGCGACGCCCGAGTTAGCAACAGCTGCGGGCATTTTCTGCTTCGCCTGCGCCATACTTTCTCTTGCCCGGGCTAGCTGCTCCTTTTCTTTCTGCAGGTCCGCCTTGCTTAGTTCCTGTACCTGTTCTGTATCGGCCTCTTCGTTCTTATCACCGCTATTGATATCGCTTAAAAAAAGGAAAAAGAACGTAACGCTGATAAAAAGATACATGCTTACCGGGTGCAGGTGCGAGGCCCGCTTACCGGCAAAATACTCTTTCGTCAGGTAACCAGGCTTTGTGAGTAGTGGAATAATGCTGTTAAAAAATTTGGAGTCGAAGTGGAAGTAGTGGCCTATGCCATGAGCAGCCAGGTGCCAGAAGCTATCGTGCAGTTCAAGGTTCTCCTGGCCACAGTTCGAACAGTAATTCCCGGAAATGGAAGCGCCACAGTTCAGGCAGTTGTTCTCAGAACGATAATGTTTTTTCATAGTTGTAATCAAATACCGGATCTTGCCTTCTGAAAGTACTTTCTTGAAAATAAAACCACATACACCACTGTGTGCCTTATAAAGTTAAAATTTAAATAAAAATGAATCAATACAAAAGCAACAGCATCATAAAAAGTCGCTTCAGCAGCAGCTGCCTTTTTGCAGGCACTTTTGATTGCTGCGGAGTTTTTCGATATTCGTACTTTGTCCAGCTAAGATAATTCAGCTGCATTATATATATACAAATAAACAAATATAAATCTTTATCAAAGTTCGCTTATGCCGGCTTACATACTTGTGGATATCCATGTGACAGACCCTGCCACGTACGAAGACTATAAAAAGTTAACGCCCCCCTCGCTGGTGGCCTACCAGGGCAGATTTATTGTGCGTGGCGGCCAAACCGAACCGCTGGAAGGCGATTGGCAACCCAGCCGCCTGGTAGTGCTGGAGTTCCCGACCGTAGAACTGGCAAAGGCCTGGTGGAACTCACCGGAGTATGCCCCGGCCAAAGCCATGCGGCAGCAGGCGGCTACTACAAACATGCTGCTGGTGGAGGGCTATCCCGGTTAGAACAAGTAGAAGCTTTCCTCCTCACGCCTACCCTGCGTTGCTGTTATCCAGAGTATCTTTCTGCAACTGTCCGCGTTAGCACAGCTGTAGAATAGACCAATTTGCCATGATACGCGTAGCGGAGCCAGATGACCTGGAAGATGTTTTTGACCTATGGCGCGAGCTGCTGGACTACCACCAGCCACTGCACCGGGTATTTGCCTACAAGCCGGACCAAACGCAGGCGTTGAAGGCTGAACTGCTGTACAGGCTCAAAGACAGGGATACCCGCGTTTTTGCTTTTGTGCAGGAGGACGAATGGCAGGGTTTGCTGGTGGCAAGTATACGCAAGGCAGCACCCGGGTTTAAACTCGCCCACAAAGGATACATTGCTGAAACAGTGGTGCGGGAGAAATACAGGGGCACCGGCGTTGGCAAGGAGCTGTTTGAGGCGGCCAAAAAATGGCTGACCGACTGTGGTGCTGATCACCTGGAACTGCAAGTATCTATCAGGAACACATCGGGCATCCGGTTCTGGGAGGCGCAGGGCTTCACCATCTCCACGCAACACATGGTGCTGGAGCTGCCTCCTGCGCGTAAAAAGTAGCAGCCCACTGCTACAACAGTTTTATTCTACCTGAATTTTCTCCTCTTTCGTTTTTGTTATCTTGCGTATACTGTACCCGAACAACGCCTCCAGATGACGCTTTTAAAGTTACGCTATACTTTGCTCCTTTTGCTGAGCACCGCTTTCTACAGCTGTACGACGCTACAGCAGGCACATACCCCTGACCTGGTGTTAACGCATGCCAATGTAGTAGACGTAGAACAAGGCAAGCTGCTCCGCAACAAGACGATTGTGATCAACAATGGATTGATCAAAGAGATCGGCAAAAGCAGCGAAGGCAAGAAGTATAAAGCTGGTAACACGGTAGACGCGCGAGGCAAGTATGTGATTCCGGGCTTGTGGGACAACCATATACACCTGCGCGGTGGCCCCGAGCTGGAAGAAGCTACTAAAAACCTGCTTCCGCTCTACATCGTGAATGGCATCACAACCGTGCGCGACGCCGGCGGCGACCTATATCCTGCTGTACAGGAATGGCAAAAAGATATCGCTGCCGATCGGCTCGTGGGGCCACACATTATTTCAGCCGGCCCGAAACTGGACGGTCCGACGCCAACTTGGGCAGGCTCTATTGAAGTAGCCACCGTTGCCAACGTACCCGCAGCACTTGACTCACTGCAAAAGATCGGTGTTGATTTTGTGAAGATCTATGACAGCACTATTTCCGGTGACGTTTTTCTGGCGATTATCAAACAGGCAGAAGCCCGGGACATGCTAACAGCGGGGCACATGCCCTTCAGCGTAAAGCTCGGCGATGCGATTGACAACGGCCTCGACATTACCGAACACCTGTACTATACGTTTAAAGCTGGCTCAACCAAAGAAGACAGCATTACGAATGTGATCCGTGCCAGCGAGGGAACAGACAAGCCCGTCGGCTTCTATACGGCACTACATTGGCTCGACGCCTCCTTCGACACGGCCACTGCTGCACGCTTTTACCGTAAAATGGCTGCGCATCATACGGCTGTTACCCCTACGTTATACATCGGCAGCGTGCTCAGCAACCTGCAACAGCAGGACCATACCCACGATGCGTATCTAGCTTACATCAACGACGGCATCATTAAAACCTATGCCGGCAGAATCAACAGCGCCAAACGACAATCGCCGGAAGCAGTTACATTCATACACAACCTGGAAATGAAATTTCAGCAGATGATCCCGGCAATGCAGGCAGCAGGTGTTACCATACTTGCCGGCTCGGATGCAGGCGCCTACAACTCCTACGTATACCCGGGGCAATCGCTGCACAAGGAACTGGAGATGCTGCAGCAGGCCGGCCTGACACCTGCGCAGGCCTTACGCACAGCTACCATTAATGGCGCCACCACCATGGGCCGGGCCGACAAGTATGGCACCGTAGCTGTTGGAAAAGTAGCGGACCTGGTGCTGCTGAACAAAAATCCGTTGGCCGACATCAAAAATACGGAGGCTATCGAGGCGGTGGTGTTTGGAGGAAAACTGTATACTTCGGCCGAGCTGAAGCAGTTGCTGAGCTGGCTGAAAAAGTAACAGCGCTAAATCCTGTCGCCGCTGCAGTCACTCAGAAGCGAAGCACAAGCGGGCTCCTACGCAGCCTTATGTTGGCAGATACGTGCAACCCCGGCTCCATCCTTTCAGAATTTGATCGCTACTCCATTTCCAAAGTAAAATTTACCTGCACTACTGCTAAGTGAAGCAAAATAGTAGTATCTTTTATCTTCCGTTGGCCTTGAGCGGTAGCGGTACCTTTCAAATCAATTGCACTTTACATTGTATACATGAAAAAGCATTTTTCTTTGCTGGCCGCTTTACTCGGTGCACTGGCGCTTTCAACCTCTGGCTGCCAGCGGATGGATGATACTGCCACAGCAGAAGCACCTACAGCGGACTACCTCAACTTTAAAACACCTGGCGACGTGCAGGCAGGAGGCGTGCAGATGGTGCAACTAAAAGAAGGTTACAAAGTATGGACCAAGCGCTTTGGCAACAGCCCCACCATGAAAGTGCTGCTGCTGCACGGCGGCCCCGCCATGACGCACGAGTACATGGAAGCTTTCGAAAGCTTTTTCCCGCAGGCCAACATCGAGTTTTACGAGTACGACCAGCTTGGCTCTGCCTACTCCGACCAGCCCGACGACATGAGCCTCTACAACATCGACCGCTTTGTAGAAGAGGTAGAGCAGGTGCGCCAGCAGCTGGGCATGAACAAGGACAACTTTTACCTGCTGGGCAACTCCTGGGGCGGTATGCTGGCCATGGAGTACGCGCTAAAGCACCAGGACCAGCTCAAAGGCCTCATCATCTGCAACATGACGGCCAGCTTCCCGAAGTATGCGGTATATAATGCCAAGCTACGGGCCGAGATGCGGCCTTCGCTCATCGACTCGCTGGAAGTATACGAGCAGAAAAATGACTTTATGAACCCGGTTTACCAGCAGCTGGTATTCGACAATTATTACCGCAAGCACCTGTGCCGCCTGCCGGTGTGGCCGGAAGCGGTGATGCGCAGCCTGGGCCATGTGAACCAAAAAGTATACGAGTACATGCAGGGGCCGAGCGAATTTGTGCCCGGCGGCATCCTGCAAAAATGGGACCGCTGGAATGACCTGAAGCAGATCACGGTGCCTACCTTAACGGTGGGTGCCAAGTATGATACCATGAACCCGGAGGAGATGAAGGAAATGAGCCAGCTGGTACAAAATGGCCAGTACCTCTACTGCCCCAACGGCAGCCACCTGGCCATGTGGGACGACCAACAGGTCTACATGAACGGCGTGATCAAGTTTATCAAAGACGTAAACACTGGAAAAGTAAAAAAGGTCAAATCAGCCTCCTAACACAGAAAGCCGGGCAAATGTCCGGCTTTTTTATGCCACTTTAGCCCGGCTCTTCTAATTTATTGCACCTGTTGTAGTTTCCTGTAGCCAGTACAAATAACTGGGCTAGAGAACATAAAGCTTGGCTGCTACCCTACCTCCAGCTTGCCGCTTTCTTTATACTTGAGGCGGCCCAAATCTACCAGTTCGCGAATAAGGGATGTAACAATATCGGCATGTTTTGGCTCAAAGGCCTGCACCAGCTCTTTGGGCAGGTAAGGCTTTACCTGTACCAGCTCCAGTAGTTTGGCACGCAGGATTTCCTGCTCCTGCCCTGCCCGCGCTTTCTTACGCTCTGCCAGGCAAAAGTCGCAGATGCGGCAGCGAGTATCAGGTACTTCGCCAAAGTACTCCAGCAGCAGCTGTGTGCGGCAGCGGTTGGAGGTTTCTACGTAGCGGCCCATCTCCTTAGCCTGCAGCAGCGCCCGCTCTCGCAGCGCATTCAGCCGTTTTACGTCCAGCTGCAGGCTGGCGGCATCCTGCCGGGGTTTGGTAAAGATCAACTGCGGGGAATCGTGCTGGGGCTCGTATTGGATGACCTGCAGCTTGTGCAGGTATTCGAGCTTGCGCCGCAGGTTGGACTCCGGTATTCGGAGTTGCTCAGCCAGCTTGCGCTCCGATACCTTTACAAAATTAACAAAGGCTTCGCCACCATAGATGCGCAGCAGCACGCGGATAAGCTTGTCTTGCTCGGGATTCTTGAGCTGGAAGTCATACAAAGCAGTGTTTTCCAGGGCCAGTAGCAGCCGCGAAGGTGAATAGTAGCCTTCATTTAGCTGTAGGAAACCCTCCTGCTCCAGGCGCTTTACGGCATGGTGCACCTCCAGGGCCTGTAGTTTATAGTTCTTAGCAAAAGGCCCCAGGTCAAAATCGAAGCTGCTCATCAGGCCGCTGCCTACCGCCAGCTGGTAATAATTGGCCAGGCACTGGTATACCCTTCGGATGTACTCCACCGCCGGATGCGCCTCCTCCACTTTGCGCTGCAGCTCTGCCACATCATTCGGACTGTAAAGTATAACAGCGTAGGCATATTGCTCATCACGCCCGGCGCGGCCTGCCTCCTGGTAGTAAGCTTCCAGGCTTTCGGGCAAATCCAGGTGCACGACCAGCCGCACATCCGGTTTATCGATGCCCATCCCGAAGGCGTTTGTCGCCACCATCACCCGCACCTTATTCTCAATCCATGCTTTTTGGGCGGCATTGCGGTCTTCAAACTTCAAGCCGGCATGGTAAGCAGCGGCGGAGACACGGCGGCTTTGCAGGAATTTGGCCAGTTCTACGGTTTGGCGGCGGCTGCGCACATACACAATGCTCTGGCCCGGCATGCGCTGCAGCATCTCGAGCAGGCGGCTGGCTTTGTCTTCGGTATAAAGGCAGGAGTACGACAGGTTAGCGCGGGCGAAGCTTTTCTGAAACACATTGGGCTTTGGAAAGCTGAGCTTCTCCTGGATGTCCTGCTGCACCTGCTCGGTAGCAGTGGCGGTGAGGGCGATGACCGGCACCTGGGGCAGCGATTCCCGCAAAGCAGTTAGTTGCAGGTAGGGTGGCCGGAAATCATACCCCCACTGCGAGATACAATGCGCCTCGTCCACGGCCAGCAGGCTCACCTTCATGCGCTTCACCCGCTCCTGAAACAGCTCGGTGAGCAAACGCTCCGGCGAGAGGTACAGGAATTTCACAGCCCCATACACGCAGTTATCAAAAGCAATGTCGATCTCGCGGCGGCTCATGCCCGAATAAATCGCCACCGCTGAGATGCCCCGGCTCTTTAGCTGCTCCACCTGATCCTTCATCAAAGCGATGAGCGGAGTGATGACCAGGCATAGCCCCTCCTGCGCCAGCGCCGGCACCTGGAAGCAGATAGACTTGCCGCCACCCGTAGGCAGCAACGCCAACGTGTCCTGCCCCGCCAGCACCGAGCGGATGATCTCCTCCTGCAGCGGCCGGAAGCGGTCGTAGCCCCAGTAGATTTTAAGTATGTGGTGGATGTCGGACAAAATGAGCGTTAGGTTGGCTACAAAAATACAAGTTACTGCAGACATTAACAGGTATACTTGCCTGCAAAAAGAAAAACCTGCCCCTTTGCAGGAGCAGGTCTTAACTGCTGATAAATCAAGTATAATTACGCGGCGGCAGACTGTCCGTCTTCGCGCTCTTCAATTACTTTCTTCAGCTTTTCGATAGCCTGACCGGCACGCTCTTCGTCGAAGCGGTTGATGTTGAGCAACATCTTCGTTTTCTCCTGGCGTGTGATCACCGGATTGTTCAGCAGGCGAATGATCTCCTCCTTCTGCTTGGCAGACGCATAACGCACGCTACCAGATTCCTCCGGCTGCTCTGCTGCTGCTGCTGCCGGCGCAGGCTCAGTAGCTTTTGCTGTCGCTGCGGCTTTCATAGTCGGCTTTTTCTCGGTAGGCACTGCCGGTTTAGCTGCCTGGTCGTTGCCGCTGTAGTCCATTTCCTCTGCAGGAGTTGGCTCATAACCAGCCGCACGAATGATCCACGCCAGGATGTTACGGTATGCTTTACCAATAGCACGTGTCTGCGCCATCGAAGCAATCGCAAACTCCTGGTAATACTTTTTGCCCTGCTCACGATTCGAGCAGATGGCAAAGCCAGCGCCTACAATCTGTTCGCTGCGCAGGTCCAGAAGGTTCACCTTTGCCTGGTACTTTATTTCATCGTCAGTGCTCACGTTAATCACGTGCTCCACTACAGGCAGAATACCCAGACGGGAACCGGCATACTGCCATCCTTCCACGTTCACGTACTCTTTGCCCTGTATATTCTGGTACAAACGGTTCTCTTTGATGAACTTAGCCAAGTCTATAGCCAGGTGAAGCGTCTCATCTGATTTGGCGATGTCGTAGCTTTCGATCTTAGATTTCTTCAGCTCTTTTGTTTCCTTATTTGGTTGATTCATTTCTCCTTAGCTTTCTTAGTTATGGTACATTAGGTAAACATAGCCACCTATAAAATGGTGCAAAAAAGTAAAAAAAATAGCTATTTTATAGCTATGATTATCAAGTAGTTACAAACTATTTTCCAATTATTTTAGCACGTAAACCTGTGGCGCATAAAGGGCTGAGAAATGGCACAAGGGTAAAAGATATGTACGTAAATTCTGGATAAAAGTATAAAATGCAGGAGCAACTAAATTTAGCTACCAAGCAAGCTATACTTCTATCTGTTGAAGAGGAAAGTACCGGCAAGTATAAACGGATGCAGCACACCCAGATTGCGCTGTTTATACTTGATCAAGATGTGCAGCAAAAGTAGTATTGGCTTGTAAACGGCCCGGAAAGCGCAGAAGAAACAGGTAGTCCGCTTCGGATGGACACGGTACGCCAAACGCCGCTATGGGGCAATGCGGTTACGATACCGTACAGGAATGATGCAGCTATCTTCTAATGGAGAGCACGGAGCACTATTGCACCGTTGATTCCTGCACGATCAGGCCATCCTTCATCACCAGCGTGCGGTCGGCCATGGCGGCTAGCTGCTCATTGTGTGTCACGATCACGAAGGTCTGGTTGAATTCCTCCCTCAGCTTAAAAAAGATGTCGTGCAGTTCCTGGGCGTTTTTCGAGTCGAGGTTACCGCTCGGCTCGTCGGCAAAAATAATGCGGGGCGAATTGATGAGGGCGCGGGCCACAGCCGTGCGCTGCTGCTCCCCTCCTGATAGCTCGGAGGGCTTGTGGTGAATGCGGTGAGAAAGGTTTAGCATTTCCAGCAGGTGCGTTGCCCGCTCTTTTACTTCCTCCTCCGGTCGCCCGGCCAGAAAGCCTGGCAGACAGGCATTTTCCAACGCCGTAAACTCCGGCAGCAGGTTATGGAACTGAAAAATAAACCCAATGTGCCGGTTACGGAAGCGGGCCATCTCGGTGGAGTTCATGCGGGCAATGTTCTTGTCATCAAACATTACTTCACCGGAATCAGCCGTATCCAGCGTACCCAAGATGTGTAGCAGGGTGCTTTTACCGGCACCGGAAGCGCCTACGATAGATACCACCTCGCCGGCAGTAATGGACATATCTATACCTTTAAGAACCGGAAGCGAACCGTATTTTTTATGGATGTTTGAAACCTGCAGCACAGTCGGGGCAATTGTTTATCAGCGGATAAGTAAAAAAATAATCTTCCAAAGCTACAAAACAATTGATTTACTTCTAAGCGCTTCAGCAATAATCACCCTAGTACCACTTTTTATGGTTCATTGCGCTGCTTGCCTGTTTACCTGAACGGCACTTCTCCGGCAGAGCGCTACATTTATACTATAGCCAGGAGCGCCCGGTACCTGAAAAGCAACACAGCAAGTATAAGCCCGGACAAAAGCTTTTTATCATCGGCTAAAGTATAGAACTACCTTTATCAGGCGCTACACCGCACATTTCTCTCATTTAGGCGCTGCTGGTTATTTGTAAAATGTATTTACCCGTTATGGCGGACCGGCTTTGTGTTGTTGAGTTTCTCTGCTAGAGGTCCTTCTTCGGAGGCATTGATGGGCTTTTTCTCTAACAAGTCGTTGACGTATAATTCGTTTACCAGTACCATGAGCGTCACCAGCAGCGGGGCTGCTAAAATCAGGCCTATAATCCCCTGAAAAATACCCAGTAGTACCTGAAAGAAGAGTAGCAATGCCGGCGGCAGGTTTACTGTATGCTGGTAAATGAGCGGTGTGACCAGGTAACTTTGCACGAGCTGGATGGCGCAGTACAGCAACAAAGCATAAAACGCCAGTTGCGGCCCCTGCGTTAGTCCGATCAGTACGGCAACGACACCGGCCAGAGCTGGGCCAATGTTCTGAATAAATTCACCAAAAAAAGCGATCAACGCTACTGCAAAAGCCAGTGGCAGCCCGATCAGTTTAAATCCAATGGCGGCAACAATACCGGTAACAGACATATCGATCAGCATGGCAATAAGCCACTTCTTCAGGTTATCGTAACACTTGTCGAGCACACCCAGGATGCGCGTGCGGTGGCGCACCGCGAAAAGCTTTGTAAACCCGATCGTATACAGTTTTGGACTAGTAGCTAAAAAGAGCCCGGTCACAATCACGATCATTACGTCGGCGAGCACGCTTAGAGTGGTTGAAAAAACGCCGGACACACGCGTAAACAGGCTTTGTTGTTTCGGCAGCACGCTACTCAGATTGTCCGGCACCCTGTCCAGAATTTTCTGCCCCCACCCGTACTGGCTCAACTGAGCCTCAAGGCCACTAAATGCCTGCGGTATTGTTTGCTTCATCTCCTGCACCTGTGCCCCAATAGTGGGTGCGATGAACCAGATGATCGCCGTAATGGAGCCGAAGAAAAGTACTACTGCCAAAAGCAGGCACACCCCGCGCGGTAGCGGCAGTTTGTCTTGCAGCCAGTCTGTGATTCCACAAAACATCACAGCTACTAAGACTCCGGCAAAAACTAACAGGAAAAAATACGTATGCCAGCCCAGCATGTAAAAAGCTGTCAGGATCAGCAATGTTACGAGCGCGGCTACGGCTACACGTTTGGCAAAGGTATAAACATTCAGCATAGGTTATCAGTATTAACAAGTAAGCACTGGCTATTAAAATGTACTCTCAAATGCACGGGCACGTTACAAAACGAGGTTGTAAGGCAGCTTTTAGCAGCTGTTGCATGCTTTCAGAAAGAATATTTTAAAAATGCAGTACTTGAATTTGAGGGGATAAAGGCGTACTTTCGTGCGTCCAATAAAAATGAAAGCATGAACATACACGAATATCAGGCTAAAGACATTTTAAAAGGTTACGGCGTACGCATACAGGAAGGTATCGTGGCTGACACGCCGGAAGAGGCGGTAGCGGCTGCCAAACGGCTGACCGAAGAAACAGGCACCAGCTGGCACGTGATCAAAGCACAGATCCATGCAGGCGGCCGTGGCAAAGGGGGTGGCGTAAAGCTGGCTAAAAACCTGGAGCAGGTAAAAGAAATCGCTTCTCAGATTTTGGGAATGACCCTGGTTACGCACCAGACAGGCCCGGAAGGCAAGCTGGTACAGAAAGTACTGGTGGCCCAGGACGTGTACTATCCTGGCGATTCGGAGCCAAAAGAGTTCTACCTGAGCATCCTGCTGGACCGCGCCAAAGGTCAGAACGTGATCATGGCCTCTACCGAAGGAGGTATGGACATCGAAGAAGTGGCCGAGAAATCTCCGGAGAAGATCATCAAAGAGTGGATTGATCCGGCTACAGGACTGCAGTCATGGCAGGCACGTAAGATTGCTTTCGCATTTGGTTTAGAGGGTGAAGCCTTTAAAGAAATGGTGAAGTTTGTAACGAACCTATACAAGGCGTATGTGAACACAGACTCTTCTATGTTCGAGATCAACCCGGTGCTGAAAACATCTGACAACAAGATACTGGCCGTAGACGCTAAAGTAAACCTGGACGATAACGCCTTGTTCCGCCACAAAGACCTGGCTGATCTGCGCGATGTGTCTGAAGAGGATCCTTTGGAAGTAGAAGCTGGCGAGCACAACCTGAACTACGTGAAGCTGGATGGCAATGTAGGCTGTATGGTAAACGGTGCTGGTCTGGCCATGGCAACCATGGATATCATCAAGCTTTCGGGTGGTGAGCCTGCTAACTTCCTGGACGTAGGGGGTGGTGCAAATGCTGAGACTGTAGAAGCAGGTTTCCGCATCATCCTGAAAGACCCGAACGTAAAGGCGATCCTGATCAACATTTTTGGTGGCATCGTACGTTGCGACCGCGTAGCCAACGGTGTAGTAGAAGCCTACAAAAACATCGGCGATATACGCGTGCCGATCATTGTGCGCCTGCAGGGGACAAACGCCGAAGAAGGCGCCCGCATTATCGACGAGTCTGGTTTGAAAGTATACTCGGCCGTTGTTTTGAAAGAAGCAGCAGAAAAAGTAAAGCAAGTATTGGCTGAAGTTTAATCCTTCAGTAGCTATAAAACAGGAAAGGCAGCCGCTATCGGCTGCCTTTCCTGTTTTATAGCTCGCATATAAGAAATTATTGCGCTGTTAGAGTACCTCCAGTTCTACCTCAATGTTACCGCGTGTGCCCACAGAGTATGGGCATATCTGGTGCGCCTCATCTACCATTTGCTTTACCTTTTGGTGGTCCAGCCCTTTCAGGTCTATCGCTAACTTTACGCCCAGGCCAAAGCCGCCATCATCCATTTTATTCAGGTCCACGTGCGCGGTTACGGTCGAATCAGGTGCCAGGCGCTCTTTGTGACGTGCTGCTACTACCAGCAAGGCGCTCTGAAAACAGGCAGCATAGCCAGCTGCAAACAGCTGCTCGGGGTTGGTCTTGTTGCCTTCACCGCCCATGTTTGTCGGCATGGCCAGTTGCATATCAATTACATCATCTGATGATTTTACATGGCCTTTACGGCCGCCGGTGGCAGTTACTACTGCCGTATACAGTTTTTCCATACTTTACAGGTTAAGATTTATACTTAGCCCTCTTAACAGGTAGCGGTTGCACATTGTTTACTAATAACGCCTTCCTGCCAAATCTAAACCTGCCCGCTATACTTCAGAAAAGCCGGCTGCAGATGCCTTTACTGCCACAGCCACAGCAGAAGTACCTGCACGTGTCGGTAAGTATAGTTCAGAAGTAAACCCGCGTTATATGCTTTCACCGTAGCCCAATAAGCATAAAAAAAGCCTTGTAAGCGAATGACTTACAAGGCTTTCATACTGCTGGTGCACCCGAGAGGATTCGAACCCCTAACCCTCGGAGCCGAAATCCGATATTCTATCCAGTTGAACTACGGGTGCGTTAGTGCGTGCAAAAATAGGAAGTATACTGATAATACGAAACAGAAGCCGTAAAAAAATACCAGGGCCACCTAAAATATTTACCTGCCGGATTCTTCCCCTCACCTATTTCATACTTGCCGAATCACAATCAGTAGAACAGTAGGAAGTCCCAAAACACACTCCTGTACGGCTAAGAGCTTCTATAGTAAACTACATAGCTTTATATTTATTTCTTTGAAGCTTCTTCTTTGGGTAGAGGCAGGTCGTCTCCAAAGTAAAAGTATACCGCTTCTTCATACCACATCCCAAGCCGTGGTACCAGGTTGGGCTGCCCGGCCGGGCCATGCTCTGCTGCTGTATGGAATTTAGTACCGATTGGCGCAATGCCCTGCAGAAACGAAATGTCGCCGGCAGGAGAATTTACATGCGTAGTTTTCGGGTCAAAAGATTCGCCTTCCGGTTCCCGCGGTGTAAACAGGCGCAGGAACATTGCATCCGAAGCAAACACCATCGTAACCGGCACCTGTTTGGTTTGCAGCGTGGCCCAGTACACATCAGCATGGAAGCCCTTGAACTCGGGATACTCCCAGCTAACGCCGGTCATGGCATCGTTGTAAGCCTTCTGCCATACCCCGAACTCCTGCCCTTTCATCCTGTTCTTCCAGACACGGTAAGGACCTCTGCCCAGCCAGCGCATACCTTTCACTTGGTCCTCCGGAAAATCAAACGTTACACCCAGGTAATCAAGCCCCTTGCCCCCCTTGAACTGATAGGCATAGTTTAACTGCAGCCATCCATCGGGCAACATGCGCCAGGTGATCTTTTTCAGCGTGCCCTCAAAGGTTGCCTCCACCACATAGTCGTTTCCATCCGGGTGGTGCTCCAGCGTTTTCAGCGATGCTTCTCCCGAGACCAGGCGGGGGCCATTGCTCAAGACCACTGCTTTCCCGTTGTGCGAAGCGCTTTGCAGCAGTCCTGTCTTTGTGCTGAGCTGCACCTCCGTTCCGTTAGCGGCAAGGCGGAGCAGCCCATCTTTCTCTGTCGCTCGCACACGACCAGTTCCGCCCTGCACCAGCTGTTGCGCTACCTCCTGCGGCTCCGGAATCATCCAGGTCCAGGTATAAATGTTGCGCCCGTATGGGTCAGTGGCTGTCAGGTAAAAAGCGTCATGTGTTTGCCAGTCCGGGGGAAGCTTAACCTGCAGTAAGCCGATCTGGTGCGGGAGCACTTCCGGTGAAGGCAACATCCCTTCCGCAGCGATGGCATGCTCCGTACTTGTGGAGCCTGGCGCAGGAAAATCAACCAGCTGCCAGGAGAAGTGCACCTGCTTTAGGTTGGTGTTGTCATATCTGTTTTCTACTTGCAGGATGCTGTTGAACATGGCCGGCAGGTTATCCTGCTCGCTGAGGGGCAGGTATACCGGCGCCCATACTTCTTTGATGGTGAAAAAGCTACCCTCCTTTTGCCGGTATGGACCTACAATGCCATCGGGGCCGCTGTTGCCTGCGGCATCCACCATGCCGTCTTTATCGTCGCGCACAATGCCTTCGTCGGCATAGGCCCACAGGAACCCTCCGGCAGTTAAGGGGTTGTGCAGCACTAGGTTCCACCAGTCTTCCAGGCCCGCGCCGGCGCCGCCGTCGTAGAGGCCGTGCAGAAATTCGGTTGGCATGATCAGATCGTTGCCATGGAAGAAAGTGCCGGTGCAGCAGTCGTATACTTCGTAATGGCCAGTGTTGATACCGTTGAAATTAGCCCAGGGATGAATGACCGTGCGTGCCTGCGGGTCCCAGCGGGCAAAGTCATCGTCCAGGTCCGTGTTCCAGCCGCCTTCGTTGCCGTTGTCCCACAGGAGGATGCTCGGATGATTGACATCCCGGATCACCAGTTCCCGCACCAGCTTCTCGCCTACTTCCGTATCATAGGCGTCCTGCCAGCCGGTGAGCTCGTCGAGCACGTAGAGCCCCAGCGAGTCTGTTACTTCCAAAAAATGCCTGTCAGGCGGGTAGTGCGACATGCACACGGCGTTCATGTTCATGTCCTTCATCAGGTTCACATCTTGTATACTCAACGCCTTACTGGTCGTGCGGCCGGACGTGGGCCAGAACGTGTGGCGGTTCGCTCCCTTCAGCATAACTTTAGCGCCATTAACGTAAAGGCCGTCATGTTTGCGCACTTCTACAGTCCGAAAGCCGAATTTCTCAGTCTCTTCATGCAGTACCTTGCGTTTGTTTTGCAGCATGACCTTTACCTGGTAACGGTTCGGCCATTCGGCTGACCACGGCTTGATGTTCTGGGCTGTTGTCTGCAGATGTGCCACCTGCTGGCCCGGTTTAACTGGAGCGGAGACCGCCTTCCCGATCTTTTTACCGTTGAGTTGCTGCAGTTGCACCACCACTTTAGCTGCCGTGCTGATGCCGTCGAGAAATACGTCAATGGCAAAATCACCTGTATGCCGGGCGTTGATGGCCGTGCGAACAATGTGCTGCTCCGGAAATGCCTCCAGCCAAACGGGCCGGTAAATGCCACTGAACTGCCAGAAATCAGCTCTACGCTCGGCCAGGTTGATGGACTTATTGGCAGAGAAGCGTTTTACATTTACCTCCAGCAGGTTTACGTCTCCAACATGTACCAGATCCGTGATGTCGTAGCGGAACTCGTAAAAGCCACCTTGGTGCAGTGGCCCGGCAAGCTTGCCATTTACTTTTACTTCAGTGTCTGTCATGGAGCCACCGAAAACGATGTTCACGGCTTTGCCTTTCCAGTCAGCCGGAACGGCAAACTGGTATTTATACTCTCCGATGCTGTCCGGAGCCAAACCGCCAGCCCAGTCGCTCCAATAATGGTAGGTGCCAAAGCCCTGCATTTCCCAGTTTGATGGCACAGGTATGGTAGCCCACTTGCCGCTGTTGCGCCCACCCGACACCTTAAATTGCCAGTTTATAGTATGGTCTTTATCAGTGCCGCTAAGAAACCTGACCTGCGTGCCCTGCCCGGTCGTGGCACTTGTAGCGAAAAGAACAAGCAGAAACGTAAGAAAGCAAGTATAGCGCGCGTAGGAAATCATCATAAAGTATAAAGGTGACAAATGAACCAGTACCTTTAATCTACTACAATCCTTCCAAACTGCCTCACCTGTAGCCCTAAATAGTACGGGTAGCAACAGTCCTGCATCACAACACATCTCAAAGCTTCCGAGGCTTACCAGATCGCCCTCATACTTTGTAGTAAGCACAGCAGAGTTGAACAATGGACACCGGTTAAACACATGAAAGCCGACCCAAGGGCCGGCTTTCATGTGTTTAACCGCCTGCTTTGTAGCTCAGGTTAATAATTCAGCTTCACATCATTAATTTTGGTGGGCAGCCATACCTGCATCGGGCTCTTGCCCCGGTTCGCCCAGGTATAGTAAGGGATGGCCGTAATGGTTTGCTTCCCGGTAGAAACCGACAGGTTATCATCCGAAACCATCACCACCGGTACTTCCGCTTTCAGCGTTACGATGCCGTGCAGCATGTCTTTATCGTAGTTTGCCTGGAAAGTGGTACTCTCGGGCACTACCATGTTCCAGGCATGGCTGTTATTGTCGACGCCTTCCACACAATACACCAACGGTCCTCTTTGCAGAGCAATCCTGTTGTTGTTATACTCCAGGCTGTCTTTAGAGATGATCTTTTTTACTTCCATCGGGAAATTCAGCTCCACCTGGTCGCCTTTCTTCCATTTCCTGTCGATCACCGCATATCCCTTCTCCATTTTGTAAGGTACTTTTTTGCCGTTCAGCATAATGGTATAGTTGGCTGGTGCCGCGTCAGAGAAATGATAGAGGTCGCCGGGAACCGGCTGCCCCTGCACCCATCCGGGAATCCGCAGATGAAGCGCCGATTGGGTAGCAGTAGCCGGGTTGAGTGTTAAGCTGATCTTCCCGTCCCAGGGGTAGTTCGTCTTCATCGCCACCGGTATCTGCTTTTTGCCGACATCAAATGTGGTTTGGCTTCCTACATACAGGTTCACCCACATCCCTTTGTCGGACTGTGCATAGACGTAATTTCCGAGCGAGGCAATTAACCGGGATATATTGGCGGGGCAGCAGGCGGTGCCAAACCACTCGCTGCGCTGCCTCTGCCCCAGCGAAGCCAGCGGGTTGCCATAGAAGAAGCGGTCGCCGCTGAGCGAAAGGCCATCCAGCGCACCGTTGTACAGGCTCCGTTCCAGCACGTCGATATACTTGCTGTCACCGGTCAGGTTGTTCATGCGCTGATTCCAGAAAACCATGCCCACCGAGGCACAGGTTTCGGCGTAGGCCCGCTCATTGGGCAGGTCATAATCCTTAGAAAAGCCTTCGTTGCTGCCGGAAGAGCCGATACCGCCGGTGATGTACATGTTGCGGTAGACGACATCCTCCCATACATCCTTCATGGCGTGCAGGTAGTCTTTATCGCCGGTCAGGGCGGCTACGTCGGCAGCGCCGGTATACATATACATGGCACGTACGGCATGCCCGGTGATCTGCTTCTGCTGTTTCACGGGCACCACATCCTGGGCATAGGCCGTATCTTTCCACTCCGTCCAGGTATAGCCTTTAGCCAGTTGATGGCCCCGCTCCGCCAGCAGCCAGTCGGCCATGTTCAGATACTTTTTGTTATTGGTGGTTTTGTAGAGCTTTACCAGCGCCAGTTCCAGTTCCTGGTGGCCGGTTACCCAGTCGCGCTTGCCCGGGCCGAAGAGGGAGGCAAAATGGTCAGCAAATTTAGTGGCGACATTCAGCAGCTTTTTCTTCCCGGTGGCATCGTAGTAGGCAACGGCAGCTTCAATCAAATGGCCACCATTGTAGTCCTCGTGCATGCTCATATCGGTCCAGCGCTTCTCCGGAAACTGCAGGGTATAATAAGTGTTGATATAGCCGTCCGGTTGCTGAGCTTTGGCTATGATATCGATCCACTGGTCCGCCTTCTGCTCCAGCGCAGGGTTTGGCTTATCCTTTAAAGAATAAGCGATTGCCTCCAGTGCCTTGTACACATCCGAGTCGTCGTAGAAGATCCCTTCGAATTTACCTTCTTTCAGGCCCGCCGCAATTTCAAAGTTGCGGATACGCGGTGTTTTCACTTCCGTCTGCTCAATACAAACGGGTATGGTGACAGTGGCCACCTGGTCGATGCGCGGTTTCCAGAAGGCATCTGTAATGGTAACTTTCGAGAAATTAACTGGTTGTAGCTCCCCGCTCGTGGTCTGCGCCAGGGCAGCAGAACTCAGTAGGGACACGATAACACATGAAACAGCTTTACTTTTCATCCTTTGTTTATAATTACGTTGCCTATACTTGCTAACAGGTAGCAGGAGAAAAACCGAAAGCAGCAGCGGTCCGGGTCTGCGAACACGCTGCGGCTTTATTGGAGCGTCTGTCCGTTGGGGCAGAAGTTATTTCTGAGAAGAACTGGTCGGGTCCTGCTCCTCCTGCACCATGCGGCAGCCATACACCGGGCCGGCACTGTTGTGCTCTTTGGCCTGCAGTTTTACCGTAACAGACTTTTTACCCTTTGTCAGCTCCTGCGGCACCGGATAAGAGATGTCGTAGAACTTGCTCTCTTTATACTTGTTCAGGTCTTCGGTGGCGATCTTCACCCCATCCACAAGTATGTCGAAATTCCGTCCGCGGTTATCCATGCCCCAGTAGGTAGCCATCAGCACATTTCGGGCATCCGGGGCAACTTTCATCTTAAAAGAAAGCGAACCGCCTTCTTCTGTTGACCGCCACTTTCGGTTATGATCTTCGCCGGTTGTGGTCTTTTCTCCGGTCAGCTCATGGTCCCGCTCCGGTTGCATTTCACCCACGCGCAGCATATCCACTGTGCGGGCTTCGAGCTCCTTCTGTTTCCTTTTCTCTTCCTCGTAAACCTTCTTCTGCGCCGCCCATCCTGACGGGCTGAACACATCCCAGTACACGGTATAAAATTCATTTTCTGTTTGATTGAAAGGAATAAGCTTTACATCGCCAGGCACGCCCACATTCGCTGTCTGGAAAAGGAGTTTGTCGTTGTTGATCCTTTTCACCCAGTTGTTGGTGTTGGTTTCGGTGGTTACCAGCACGGGTATTCCATTCACCGGCTCCGGCTCTGTATCGCCCAGCACCCCTGCCAGCAGCACCGGGCCGTAGAAAATAGCTTTCCTGTTTTTGTTATCAGGCATGGCTTCGGTATAGATACTGGCCGGTGCGGTGAGCTCTACCTGGTCGTTGTTCTTCCATTTCCTGTTCAGCACCAGGTAGCCCTGTGCATCGGCTGATGCCTGCTGCTCTTTGCCATTTACTTTTAGCTGTACCTGGTTGGACCAGTGCGGTTTGCGGATACGCAGGGGAAAAGCCACTGTCTTAGGCGTCGTGATGGTGAACAGCACCTTGTCGTTTGCCGGCAGCTTTGTTTCCTGCTTCACGGTAATGCCTTTCTCTTTCCAGTTCAATTCTGAGGGGATGAACAGGTTCACATACAGGCTGCCATCTTCTCCTCGGTAGTAAATGCTCTCGCCATACTTGACGTGGTTCTCCATGCCGGAACCCACACAGCAGGTAAAATCATCGTAGGGAGTACTATACTGCTTTTGCCCGCCCATGCGTAAGGGCACAAAATAGCACATCATGCCACTCGCATGGTTCTGCGAGGCCAGGATATGGTTATACAGCGCCTTCTCGTAATAGTCCATCAGGTCGGCCGAAGGCTCCAGGGCAAACAGGTGCCGCGTCAGCTTCAGCATGTTATAGGTGTTGCAGGTTTCGGTGGTGTTGTTGGTGAGCTTGTCGTTTAGCTTATCCGGGTCTCCCAGGTACTCATAGTTGCTGTTGCCGCCTGTTGCATACGAATGATCCTTTGTAACAGTGTTCCAGAAAAACCGGGCGATGGTGGCATCCTTCTGGTCGCCTGTCAGCTCATAGCGGCGGGCGCTGGCAATAACTTTGGGAATCTGGGTGTTGGAGTGCTTGCCCGGCAGTACGTCTTTTTTTACGGCAAGCGAGTCGAGGATGCGTTTGTCGTAAAAGCGATAAGAGAGATCGAGGTACTTTTTGTCTCCTGTCAGCGCATAGGTGTTTACCAGTGTCTCGGGCATGCCGCCATACTCACAGATAAGCATTTCCTGCATCTGCGGTTCGTTCAGGCCGCTTATTTCCTTCCCCGTCCAGTCGGCTAGGCCTTTCTCTACTTCCAGCGCCTTTTTGTTGTCAGTATATAGGTAAGCATCCAGCAAACCGGCCATTATTTTATGCACCGTATACCAGGGCGACCAGGCACCGTTCAGGTCGAAGCCTCTGGAACGGATATTCCCGCTCGCTACTTCTGCCCAAATTTTGTCTTCTTCCGGGATAGCTCCTAAATAACCGGTTTTGCGGGCTTTCTGGCACTCCGCCAGCTCATCCACAATGTAGTTGACGCGGTCGAGGAAGGCTTTATTGCCCGTGGAGGCATACTGCATGGCACAAGCCGATAAGTAATGCCCGAGCGAGTGCCCCGCCAAACCCGACGATTCCCAGCCGCCATACTTCTCGCCCTTCGGCTGTAAGCCGGCATGCGTGCGGAAATCTGCCAGCAGCCGGTCAGGCTCGATGCTCAGCAAATACTTGGCATCCACTTCCATGGCTTCCTTAAAAGGGCCGTCCAGCAGCTTTACATATTCCAGATCAAAGGGATACGCCTTTATTTCCACCGCCGGTTTTACCTTCATCTCCGCCTCCTGCCACTCCGGCACGTAAGACTGCGCCCCAGCTGCGCCTGCCAGGCAGAAAGAGCCAATCAACATAGGGAAAAACGTACATCTTTTCATATCAAGCTGTTTTAGTAATCACTTCAAATACTTTTTTTCATGGGTATGAGCCTGGGTATAAGTACCCGTTCTGCTCCCGGTAGAGCTGTTTAGTCCATCGCATCAAGGCTCCCACAAGCCAGCTAGCGTCCTCCCGGAGGGCAGTATTGCCGCAGGTAATTGGTATAAAGTGTAGACAAGTGTTCCTGCGTGCCTTCGCCTTCTGATATACTATGTGTGCGGTTAGGGTATGGCATCACCTGAAACTGCTTGTTATACTTGATCAGTTCGTTCAGCAGCATGTCAGCATTGTTGTAGTGTACATTATCGTCGCCGGTGCCGTGGATGTACAACAGGTGCCCCCGCAGGTTTTTTGCGTGCGTAATCGGTGAGCCCCGTACAAAGTCCTCCAGGTTTTCCTGCGGCAGCCCCATGTAGCGCTCCTGGTAAATGTTGTCGTAAGTCAGCTGATTGCCCACGGCCGCCACCGCGATGCCTGTTTTATAGATGTCCGGGTACTGGAAAAGCAGGTTTAAGGTGGTGGAGCCGCCGCCGCTCCATCCCCATACTGCCACCCGAGTGGTATCCACGTAAGGCAGTTTCAGGATCTCTCTGGCGGCTGCGGCCTGGTCCTGTATGTTCAGCACTCCGATTTTGCGGTAAATACTTTTCCGCCACTCGCGCCCCTTTGAGGCAGGCGTTCCCCTGCCATCTACCGATACATAGATATAGCCATCTTCGGCCATACTGCCTCTGTACAGGCCGTTCATCCCCGCACCATAGGTATCCAGCACCGTTTGCCCCGCAGGTTCTGTGTACACGTAGAACACAATCGGATACTTCTTGGTGGAGTCGAACGGCTCAGGCTTTGCCATCCAGGCATCCATCTCCACTCCATCGGCGGTTTTTACTTTAAAGAACCGGAGCGAAGGCGCCGATGTAGCAGCCTGTGCCAGAGCCTGGTCCACAGCACTGGTTCCGTTCAGTGCCTTATGCCGCGGCAGCGACACCCACTCTGAAACTGGCTTTGTATAATGGTTCGAGAAGCTGTGATAGCCATACTTGCCGCTCGGCGACAAAGTATAGTGGTGGGTGCCGGCCTCAGTTATAGGTGTCAGGCGTTCTGCCTTACCTTTCCCGTTCAGGCGCGTGCGGTACAGGTAAGCCTGCGTAGCATTGTTTGGCGAGGCCATGAAGTATATGTACCCTTCTGTCTCCTGCACCGCTACAATCTCCATTACGTCGTAGTTGCCTTTTGTCAGAAGCGTTTCTTTTTTGCCGTCGCGGCTGATGCGGTACAGGTGGCGCCATCCGTCTTTCTCACTGGCCCACAAAAACTCCCGGCCCTCCTGCAGCCAGTCCCAGCCACTGTCGTTATACTTGCTGTCCCAGGAAGGCAGAATGTCTATCCAGGCTTTATCATTCTCTGTGTATACCGGCTTTACCTGGCCGGTCGTGGCATTACAAAGAAAAAGTTTGCTTTCATTCTGTTTGCGGTTGAGTTGTTGCAGGATCAGTTCGTCTGCGTTGGCTGCCCAGGCCATACGGGGCACATAATGCTGCTGTGGATCGCCGGGCAGGTTCATCCAGCGGGTATTTTTTGTAGCTACCTCTACCACCCCGATCTTGTAAGGCGAGGGAGCCTCTCCGGCCACCGGGTATTCTACCGGATGCACTGTGGGATAAATGGAATCAGTGTCGTTAAAGAGCAGGTAATCTTTTACACCTGTGGCATCCAGTTGCCAGTAGGCAATCTTCCTGCTGTCCGGGCTCCAGCGAAACCCATCGCGGCAGCTAAATTCCTCTTCGTACGCCCAGTCGAAGGTGCCGTTTATCAGTTTCCGGCTGCCATCTGTTGTCAGCTGCTTCACTGTGCCATCCGCCAGATTCTCAACATAAATGTTATGGCCACTTACGTAGCCCACCTGCTTGCCATCCGGCGAAAACTTGGCAAACATCAGGGAAGAGGCAGGTAAGTTCTGTCCCAGCTTGCGCAGGCGTTGCCCGGCCAGGTCATACACCCAGTAGTCGCCTTTGGTATGAAGGCGCCATACTTTAACGGTGTTCGTAAAAAGCAGCAGCTTCTGCTTATCCTCCGAAAAAGAGAAATCCTGCACCTGGAGCGGCTCCGTTGCACCGGAAGGCACCAGCTTTTCGCGGGCAAGTATAAGCTGCTTGCTTTGGGCCGGCAGCGTATAAGTCACAATGCCTTCCGCTTCCTGCCGGGCATACGCATCGCCTGCTTTCATCCAGTAAATACCTTTTCCCTCCTGCGCAACTCCTGGCAGGGAAAAGAGCACCAACGGCAGCCAGATTAACAGGAGCCGGAGCAGTTTCAGGTAGTTTGGAGGTATTCTCATAAGTCCCGTTTATTTAACAGCTGCCCGGCCGTTCGCTGTAGTTGCAGAGGCTGCATCCATGTCATAAAACCGCCAGCTTGTTTTATAGTCTTTGGGGAGTTGCTGCTTAAGCAGTATCGCCCGTACCATTTCTACCGGAAGGCTATTTTCGTGCATCACGGCATCGTGGTATTGCTTGTAAGTCATTTTGCCGCTGTCTACCAATTCTTTTTTCAAGGCATAAAACTGCTGCCCGCCCATCATGTAGGCTACCTGGTATAAAGGGCCGTAGTGGCCTTCGAAGGAACGGCGCACTTCGCCTTCGGCATTAGCCCGCTCATGCCCCACCCGGTCTACCAGGAAGTCTATACATTGCTGCGGCGTCCATTTGCCCAGGTGGTAATTGAGCGAGAAGATGATACGGGCACAGCGGTGCATGCGCCAGAAAAGCATCCCCACCTTGTCCTCTGGCGATTGCGGGAAGCCTTGGTCCCAGAGCAGCATCTCCCAATACAGCGACCAGCCCTCTATCCAGAAAGGCGTGTAGAAATCGCGGTACGTTTTGTAGCGGTTGTTCATAAAACCTTCCAGGTGATGGCCCGCGATCAGCTCATGGTGCACGGTGGCCCGCGAGAAATGAGGGTTGTTGCCCCGCATACTCATCAGCTTGTCCGCCTGCGCCATCGTGCTGGTCGGGTAAGAGATGATCAGCGTTTCTCCTCCCAGAAAGAAGGGATTAACGAGCTGGCGCTCCGGCGTCATCATCTCCATGCGCCAGGTTTCTTCTGCCAATGGCGGAATAGTGATCAGGTCCTTTTGCTTGATAAAATCAACTGACTCGTTGTAGAGCTTCAGCATCGCTTCCGGCTGCTCTCCTTCCGGCACGTAAAAATTCTTCACCTGCTCCAGGGCACGGTGCCAGTCGTCGCCGAAGCCCATCTCATGCGAAGCTTTCAGCATTTCCTTATCGCACCAGGCAAACTCTTTGTTGGCAATCGTGATCAGCTCTTCCGGGGTGTAAGGGATCATTTCGTACTGCAGCTGCTTGATAAGCTCTTCCCTGCCGATGGGAAGACCAGCAATACCGCTGGCATCCGTCTTCTGGCCTTTGGCGGGCACGTTTCCCTTTTTCTCGGCCAGCGCGGCATAGCTTGTCAGTAGCGCATCTACCCGTTTATAAGGTTCCGGCACCCACCACGTAAAGCCCGGATTATAGTCGTAGTAGAACGTGTACACACTTTTCAGCCCCGCCTGCAGGTCATTGATGGTGTTCTGCAGTTTATAGGCAAGGTTCCTGTTCAGGAAAGGTTCTTTTTCCAGGGCTGCCTTTGCCGTAGTGATCTCTTTTTCGATGGCATTCAGTTCTGTAGCTATTTTCTTTCCGTCAGGTGTGAGGCCTCTTCTGCGGGGCTTTTCCAGCGCGTATACTTTCTCCGCAAACGGAATCCACTTGCTGATCTGGGCATACTCTTTGGAAGCGATATCGAGCAGACGCAGCTTATTTTCCAAGTCCCGTTTTGTCAGCAGGTAATCTACGCGGCTGCCTGTATTCATCGCGTCGTAATTCATGCGGCTGAGCTCCGGCAGGTACTGGTTGTAAAGCTCCTGAAACCGGGCTACCGTTTCCGGTGCATTCTTCATCAGGTAGAAACGGCTCAGGCTGCCTTCGTCAGCGTTTAACCGCACCATCAGTTCGCTTATATCGTCAGTTTGCCGGTAAGGTGCAGCCGTATCCTGCGCCTGAGCAACAGGTACAGCAAGCCCCAGCAACAGGAGAAACGAAACGAAGTAAGCAGTAGATAATTTCATATTGTAGGTCTGTATAGGTTAGAGGAGGCAAGTATCGGTTGCTTTGCCGCCGTTTGTCAGCTAACGGCTTTTATAGTATCAATCCGGGTAATTGCTCTGGAGCGTATTGCTTTGCTATACCTGTCAGGAGAAAAGGCATCGATGAGGAGAGGCTCTTTTCTGTTCAGGAGCTGCGCTGCGAGCACTTTGCCTGTAGCCGGCGCCAGGCTAATGCCCATCATACTATGGCCGGTGCCAAACAGTACATTATCCCAGCGTTCGGTAAAGCCAATGTAGGGCAGCCCGTCCGGGGAGCATGGCCGCAGACCGCTCCAGACCTCCTGCTGCGCCGGCATAGAGCACTGAAAACTGCCGTAGTACCTGCCCACCGCATCCTGAATGCCTTTTACCCGGTTCATATTGATCCGGTGGTTGGCCTCCGTTATTTCCATGGTACCCCCAAAACGCACCTTATCACCGTAAGGCGTAACGGCAACTTTTCCCTCTACCAAAATGGCGGGCAGCTGAATCGGGGGAACATTAGGTGCCACGAAACTATAGCCTTTGCCGCCGAGCATCGGCAGGTTCAGTTGTAATTTCCGGGCCACCTCGCCCGAGTGTGAGCCGGCACATACGATGACATAGTCTGCGGGCTGGTCGCCTTTATCTGTTAACACTGCCTTCACGGCCCTGCCGGAAAAAGAGAAATCGAGCACCTCAGTGTGCCGCATAATTTTCACCCCCTTCTCCTCCAGATGATGCAACAGAAAGTTGTTGAGCTTAGCCGGGTGCAGGTGTGCGTCGCCCGGAAAGTAAACGCCGCCCAGCACATCCATTTCCAGGTGCGGCTCCAGTTGCTGCACCTCCTCTCTTGAAAGCACATCGGCTTCCAGCCCGCTCTGTCGCGCCAGCTGAGCAAACGCCGTTTCCTCGTGTGCTGCTTCTTCCGTTTTGTACAGCATTAGCAGCCCTTTCTGCTCCAGGCCCAGGTCCACGGAGGGGTGTTGCTCGGCGATGCTGAGGTATAAGCTCTTGCTTAACAGGCTAAGGTTTTTCAGGTACGGAATGCTGTAGGCCACGTGCTTTTTGGTAGCTGCTTTATAAAAATGCAGGCACCACTCCATTAGCCTCCAGTTAAGCCTGGGATGAATGTAAAAAGGACTCGTAGCGGACAGCATCCACTTCAGCCCTTTCCCGATAATACCCGGCGAAGCCAGCGGCACAATATGGCTTGGCACGATCATACCTGCATTGCCGATGGAGCAGTTATCCGCCAGATCCCCTTTGTCCAGGATCGTAACCTCAAAGCCCTCCTCCGACAAATAATAAGCGGTAAACAACCCAATGATACCGCCGCCGATTATAACAACTCTGCTCATACTTAGATCACTTGAAATCCGTGTACATAAGGGTCTTCATCATCCAGAAAAATAGAATTGAGCCCTGTTACGATAGCCCATCCTTCTATTCCGGGCAGGATGGCCGGTTTGCCCGCCACTGTTGTTTCGCCTTCAATGGTGCCTTTAAAAATGGAGCCGATGTAGCTCTCGTGAATAAACTCCTGCCCCGGTTTCAACAGGCCCTTGGCATACCACTGCGCCATACGTGCCGAGGTGCCGGTGCCGCAGGGAGAGCGGTCAATGGCTTTGTCTCCGTAGAAAACTGCATTACGGGCGGTAGAGGTTGGCAGCAGGGTGTCTCCCGTCCAAAGGATGTGCGAAAGCCCCCTGATGGTTGGATTCTCCGGATGCTCAAACGTATACTTTTCATTCATGCGCTCTCGGATCACGCGGCTCCAGGCAATCAGCTTATCTGCTGTAAAGTTCTGCAGCCCAGGGAAGTTCTCCTGCGGATCGATGATGCCGTAAAAATTACCGCCATACGCGACATCTAGCGTCAGTTGCCCCAATTCCGGACACTCCACCGTCAGCTCTTCTGCTGCCAGGTACGAGGCCACATTGGTTAGCTTCACGGTCTTTACTTTCCGGCCTTCCTCTGTATAGCTCACTTTTACAAGCCCGGCCGGCGTTTCCAGGCGCAACTGCCCCGGTGTTTTGGGGGTGATCAGGCCTTCTTCCAGGGCAATGGTCACCGTACCAATGGTACCGTGGCCACACATGGGCAGGCATCCGCTAGTCTCGATGTACAGCACTGCAATATCGTTTTCAGGATCATGCGGTGGGTAAAGGATGCTGCCCGACATCATATCGTGGCCCCGGGGCTCAAACATGAGGCCTCTCCTGATCCAGTCATAGTCCTGCAAAAAATGCTGCCGCTTTTCGCTCATGTTTGCCCCCTGCAAAATGGGTCCTCCTCCGGCCACAAGCCGGACCGGGTTGCCGCAGGTGTGCGCATCAATGCAGAAAAATGTTTTTCGCGCCATAAAGGGTGTAGTTACAGGCTGTCTTGTGTCAGGTTATTATTGATGGTGCGCCAGATCGAGCCTTCATTCCGGTCTTTCAGCTCCTCCGGCAATAGCTCCGGCGGAGCTGACTGAAAGGTAACAGGCCGGGCAAAGCGCTTGATAGCATAGGTGCCCACGGATGTACTGCGGCTGTCGGTTGTAGCCGGGAAAGGACCACCATGGGTCATGGCAGGGCTTACTTCTACCCCTGTAGGCACCCCTTCGAACAGCAGGCGACCGCACTTTTCACGTAGCGCATCTACCAGCTTGCCTGCCTGCTCCAGTTCTGCCGCTGTGCCCCAAAGCGTGCAGGTCAGCTGCCCCTGCAGCTTCTCCGCAGCCAATTCCAGCTCCTCCGGGTTATTATAAGTGACCACAAGCGTAAAAGGCCCGAACACCTCCTCCTGCAACGCCGGGTTTTGCAACCACTGCGACAAGGTTGTGCGGGCCAGCGCAGCATTGCCCACCAACACGTCTTTATCCGGGGCAACTACTTTTTCAACACCGCTCTCTGCCAGCAGTTGGTTTACGCCTTTGTAGTAACTGTTGCAAATCGTTTGATGCAGCATGTTAGCTGCCGGCGCTGCTTCCAGTTCACCGGTAAGCGCTTGCAGAAATTCTTCGGATGCGGCTCCTTCGGGGTAAAAGATGAGCCCCGGGCACGTGCAGAATTGCCCAACACCCAGCAACACGGACTGTGCCGCCTGCCGGGCCAGTTGCTGCTGATCTGCCGCTGCTTTTTGCGGCAATACAAAAACAGGATTGATGCTGCCCATCTCGGCATAAACCGGAATCGGTTGTTCGCGCCGGCATGCCTGGTCGAAAATAGCTTTGCCCCCTTTAAAAGAGCCTGTAAAAGCGACAGCTTTTGCTTTAGGATGCTTTACTAGTGCCTGGCCCACATCTGCTCCGCCCTGTACGTGCTGAAAGACGCCCTCCGGCAAGCCGCAGCGGTGGAGTGCTTTTTGAATGGCGCCGTATACCAGCTGTGATGTTTGCGCGTGCCCCGGGTGCTCTTTATAAACCACTGGGCAGCCGGCGGCCAGCGCAGAAGCAGTATCTCCTCCGGCTGTAGAGAAAGCAAAAGGAAAGTTGCTCGCGCCAAAAACGACCACCGGCCCCAGCGGTACCAGCATCCGGCGCAGGTCTGCTCTCGGGGCAGGGCTGCGCTCAGGCAAGGCCGTATCTATCGTTGCTTCTACCCAGGAGCCCTCCTCTACCAGACTGGCAAAAAGGCGCAGCTGGCTTGTAGTTCTGCCCCGTTCGCCGCTTAGCCGGGCCAGCGGCAGGTTAGACTCCTGATGGGCCGTCTGCAACAAGGCATCTCCCAACTGCTCGATCTCTTCGGCTATGGTTCTCAGAAACTGGCCCTTTTCTGCGGGAGCAATCTTCTTGTATACTTTAAATGCTTCTACTGCTTTATCGAATACGGCATCAAAAGACATGTTCTGTTACGTTAAGTCATTGTGATAAAATAGGAAAGCACTGGTAGAGATGCGCTAGGCTCCGTTTTCTGAATAAACCGGAGCAGCAGGCGCTGCTTCTAACACCGGCAATACCGGACGGTTTTCCAGTGCCTCCTGAATAATGCTGAGCACCTGCTCCCTTTCCTCCCCCTCTAACGGCATACGGGGCAGCCGCACCGCTTCCGTGCCCAAGCCTGTTAGTACTTCGGCCAACTTGATGTTCTGCACCAGTTTGGGATGCACATCCAGCTCCAGTAAAGGAAAAAACCACCGGTTCAGCTGCACGGCTTCTTCGCAGCGCCCGGCCTTCATGAGTTTATAGATGGCCACCGTCTCTGCCGGGAAAGCACAAACCAGGCCGGCTACCCAGCCATCGGCACCCAGCAGCAGGCTTTCCAATGCCAGCGTATCCACCCCAGACAGGATCTTAAAACGCTTGCCAAACCGGTTGATCATCTTTGTCACGTTCGATACCTCCCGCGTAGACTCCTTCACAGCCTGGATGTTCTCTAATTTCGTCAACTCTTCAAACATATCCAATGTGACGAGGATGCGGTAATCGATCGGGTTGTTATAGATCATGATGGGCAGGTCGGTGGACTGGGCGATCGCGGTAAAGTAGCTCACCGTTTCTCGATGATCGGCTTTATACCGCATGGGCGGCAACAGCATCAGGCCGCTTACCCCGTTTTTGCGGGCCATGGCCGCTACCTCCATGGCTTTGGAAGTTGTTTGTTCGGCAATGTTCAGAATCACCGGCACCTTTCCGTCCACATAGGCAACTGTTTCCTGCACCAGCACATTTTTTTCTTCGTCGGTTAAGGTACTGGCCTCTCCCAGGGTACCTCCCAGAATAATGCCGTTTACGCCGGCCGCAAGCTGGGCCTGGATGTTCTTTAAAAAGGCCGGAATATCAAGCTTGTCTGCATCGGTAAACTTTGTCGTTACAGCGGGGAACACCCCCTCCCATTTTACGGTCATAGCGTTTACAATTTAATTAACTGATTATATTATACTTTGGATTGTATAAAACAAAACTAAGGCTTCGGCACAAAAGGCAGGTTCAGTATTTTACCTATTCCTGATACTCTATTACCATCTTTCACTATTATTTTCTAATTTATCGATCATATTCGTAGACATTCATAAATTACTACTATGAAACCTGTATACTTTAAGATCCCCAAAACGTCCGGTGAATCCATCCGGGTACAATATGAAGAACAGGACTTTTTCTACGACAACCTCCATTTCCATCCGGAAATACAGCTGATGAATATACACGAGAGCTCCGGCACCCGGTTTATCGGCGACAGCATCGGCAATTTTAAATCCGGAGATATTTTTTTGCTGGGCTCCAACCTGCCGCATGTGTTCCGGAACGATAAAAAGCACTATGAACCGGACGCCGGGTTAAAAGCCCGGAACACGTCTGTTTTCTTCGATGCCGAGTCCTTTGGCGAAAAATTCTTTGCCCTGCCGGAAGTATACGCTATCCAGAAACTGCTGCTCAACAGCAAGCGGGGCATCCGGGTAAAAGGCGATACCAAACGAAAAGTAGCGGCCATGGTGCACGAACTGCTTTCGCAGCAAGGCTTCGAAAAGCTTTTACAGGTCTTTGCCATTCTCAATGTGCTGGCCACTTCCAAAGAACTGGAGTTGCTCTCGTCTGTTGGCTTCGATGGCCCCCAGAAAGACACAGATAGCAAAAAGATAAACGACGTTTTCACCTATATCATGAACAACTTTTCGGAAGAAATCAAGCTCCAGGAAGCTGCCGATATAGCCAACATGAGTATAAATGCCTTTTGCCGTTATTTTAAGCAACATACCCGCAAAACCTTTTCCAGGTTCCTCAACGAGATCCGCATTGGGCATGCCTGCCGCCTGCTTATTGAAGACAAGTGGAACATCCGGGAAACAGCCTTTGCCTGCGGCTATGACAACATCTCTTACTTTAACCGGCAGTTTAAGGAAATCACGAACTATACTCCTTCTGAGTATGTAAAAATGCACCGCGATAAATTTACGCCCCATCTTGTCTGAGGCAATCGAACCCGTGGTTGGCGCTATCAGGGCGCAGGCGCTATACCTTGCTGTCCTTCCCATTCAGGCGGCTCTACACCCAGCAGGTGTTTCACAAAAAAGTCGCGCCGCTTGTGTTCGCCATAGTCTCCGCCCAACGAGTGCCCCATACCCGGCACCAGCAGAAAGTCGAAGTTCTTATTTGCCTTGATCAGAGCATTTACAAACTGCATTGTAGAAGAGGGGTCCACGTTATCATCCATCTCTCCCAAAATCAACAGCAGTTTGCCCTGTAGCTTGGCGGCATTCGTAACGTTTGATGAAGCGGCATACTGCGGCCCGATCGGGTATCCCATCCACTGCTCATTCCACCACATTTTATCCATGCGGTTGTCGTGGCAGCCCGATGAAGAAACGGCTACTTTGTAAAACTCCGGATGGAACAGCAGCGCTCCCGCCGAACTTTGCCCCCCTGCAGAATTCCCGAAAATGCCGACGCGGTTAATGTCCATGTACGGGTACTTTGCGGCAGCTGCCTCTATCCAGGCAATGCGGTCTGGAAAACCGGCATCTTTCAGGTTTTTCCAGCATACATCATGAAAAGCTTTTGAGCGGTTAGAGGTACCCATACCATCCATCTGCACCACAATAAATCCCAGTTCTGCCAACGCGTGCAGGAATTGGTAGCGGAAATCCGAGTTAAAGGTTTTCGGCACAAAAGAATCCTGCGGACCCGCATAAATATACTCGATCACAGGGTATGATTTCGCCGGATCAAAGTTGGAGGGCCGGATGATGATCCCCCAGATATCCGTTTCATTGTCTCTGCCCTTGGCAGTAAAAGTTTCGGGTATTTTCCAGCCGGTTTGCAGCAGTCTGGCGATGTCTGCTTTTTCCAGTTCCATCAGCACTTTGCCATCCGATGTGCGGCGCAGCACCGTTACCGGCGGCATCTCTACCCGCGAGTAGCTATCGACAAAATAAGTATAATCCGGTGAGAAGGTAGCCTTGTGGTTTGCATTCTCCGTGGTCAGGGGCGTGAGTTCGGAGCCGTCAAAGTTTACTTTATAATATTGGATCAGGTAAGGGTCCTGGCCTTGTTCCCGCCCGCTGCCCTCGAAGATAATGGTGCGCGTAGGCTCATCAACCTGCACGACGTTTCGCACCACCCAGTTTCCTTTGGTGATCTGGTTTTTTACTTTCCCTGTCTGGCCATCATACAAGTATAAATGATTCCATCCGTCGCGTTCCGATGCCCAGATGATCTCTTTGCCATCGGCCACATCATACCGGTATAGTTTCCCGCTGTAATCGATGAACGTTTTGCTCTCTTCATCAATCAGCTCCTTCACATGCCCGGAGGCGGCATCCATCTCCAGCACCTTGTATACCTGGTGCCCGCGCTGGTTATACCCTACGGTAAAAGCGCGGCTGTCTTTTCGCCAATCGGGAGCTGACAGGGCATACTGGTTGCTGATAAGGGAAGGATCCATACTTCGCTGCTCCCTGGTATCTATCATAAAAAGCTGCGGCGTTTTTTGCGGCAGTGCATCGCCGGGCTTCAGGTAATTGCGGGAGTGCAGTTTAGGCTGTAGCTGATCTTCCGGCGAAGACTCAATCAAATAAACCAGATGCTTTATATTCGGCCGCACCTTGTTGGTCGCTAACTTTTTAGAATCCGGCGCCCAGGCGATAAAAGACGAATAGAACTCCCCTTCTGACCCGTCATAGCTGAGTTGCTGCTCTTGCCCCCTGCCAGTTGCCGGCCGAATGTATACGTTGTAATTTTTGATGTAAGCCTCCCACTTTCCGTCCGGCGATGGAACGGGCTTTTGGCTCTGTTCGTCCCAGCCATCGCCCCAGTAGCGGTTGTCTTTCTGCTCTGCCACGGCTTTGCCGATCTGCTGGCATTTATAGGTATTTAAGGCACAGCGCCACTTGTTTTCCAGCGCCGTAAATTCAATTGCTTTTCCGTCAGCGGTATAAGAAATGGTAGTGAAAGGCAGGTCGTAAGGCTTTACTTCTTTACCTGACGCAGCCGCCAAACTCGTTGCCAGCTTTTCTTGGTTAAAGGCTGGTTTCCGGGTTTGCTTATGCGCATCCACCAGCACAAATTTCCGCCCTTTGGGTGTGATGCTGCTATACCAAAAGCTGTTGCCTTTTTCGAGCCAGTGAAAGCTGGTCGGCGCATAAAATACTTGCTCTTTTAAGGCCTCTTTCAGTGCCTCCGCCCGCTGGTAGTCGGCTTTGGTGCCTTGTGCCTGCACCGCTCTAGTATGGCCCAGGAGGAAGGCAAGCAATAGTAGCGCCGTGGCCTGGCTGTAAAAGGAGGTGCTTTTGAAGATCGTTCGCTTTCTATAAAGAGGAAGATTATGCATGCGGAACTGGTCTATTCAGAAGTAAAAAGCCGGTACGGAAGGAAACCGCCCACCGCCTCCGTTACAGGAACAGAGGCGGGTGAACAGTTTTCTCTAACTAACCAATTAACCAATTTTCTTAATCAATATCCAGGATTTTGCTTCAGATTCGGATTTTTATTGATTTCCGCATCTGGAATTGGGAACAGGATCTTGTCTGCTCCGTTGGGCTGGTGGTTAAACCAGGTTTTGGTCGTAAACACCCCGAAGCGGATCAGGTCCTGGCGGCGGTGCGCTTCGGCGGCAAATTCCCATCCCAGTTCATCCAGAAATCTTCCGAACTGGATATCAGCGCCTCCTTCGGCATTCTTTACCTGTCCGTTTTCCCAGTAACCATAGTTGTAGGTACTTCCCTTTATTAACTCCTGGCCTGTTACTACCGCTTTCTCCGGATCAGTATCCTTGAAGGCGCGTTGTCGCACTTCGGTAACAATAGCAGCTGCCTCATCGGCCTGTCCCTGGCGCAGGAGCGACTCGGCTTTCATCATCAGCACTTCTGCATACCGGAACACTGGGAAGTCGTTGCTGAGATTACCTCTTGCCCCCAGCTTGATCTCATACTTGCCCATGCGGTATCCCTGGTTGGAGGCAGCCATCTCGATGCCATCTACCTGCTTGGTATAGTCGATGATCTCTTTGCCCTCTGGGGTATACTGCTTGCCCTGTATCCAGGTAGCTTTCAGGCGGCCATCTTCCGGATCATAGGTATTGATGAATTGCGGGATAGCGCAGTTTCCCCCCCAAGGCTGGGCTTCCATTTTGTATACCTGCTGCGACAGCGGGTCCAGCGTCTTCATGTGCATGATAAAGCCAGTGGCCAGGTTTTCATCATAAGGCACTACGAAGATGTTTTCGCGGGAGCCTTCATTGTCTGTCTTAAAGTTGTCCCGGTAATTTGGCTCCAGCATGTAAGCACCTGAGTTGATGATGTCGTTGCATTCCTGTATACATTTATCCCATGCAGGCGTGCCGGTGTATACTTCGGCATTGAGGTACATCTTAGCCAAAACCGCTTTTGCAGCCCATTTATTAAAGCGGCCGTAAGTCGATTTGCCTGCTTCTTCGCTTAACAGAGGGATATTTTCGTTGAGCTCCTTCACCACAAAATCATACACCTCCTGGCGGCTGCTCTGCTGAGGCAGTTCGGTAGCGGTATAGTCGGTCACGATGGGCACGTTGCCGTGGTTGTCGCACAGGATGGAATAGTAAAAAGCACGTGCCGTCTTCAGCTCAGCAATCAGGTTTTCCTGCCCCTGTGTAATCGGAATCTCTCCTGACTCGATCTGGTAAATAACGCGGTTCGCCGAATTGATGCCGTTGTAGCAGTTGTTCCAGAGGTTGGTTGGTTGCCACTCCAGCGAGGACCAGGTATGGCGGTGCATCCGCTGGTAAGTGCCCCCATCGTACCAGCCGTTTGGCCGCACGGGAGTTACAATAATGTCAGCACTTTCTTCCTGCACATCAAAGTATGGCTGCCAGCCCATCATCATGGGCCGCAGAATGGTATAAACCGGGGCAATGACAGCGCCGATGTCGTTCTCGGTTGGGTTAAACTTATCCGCCAGCAACTGGTCGTATACTTCCTCATCCAGGTCTGTACAGGAACTCACCGAAACGGATACTCCCACTGCTATCGTGAGGATATAAGGTATGATTCTTTTTCTCATCGTAGTTTTCTTGAAGATTTTAGAAAGTCAGATTAATACCAGCGGTAAACGTACGCGTTGTGGGGTATTTGTCCCGGTAGTCGTTCCCCGGAGAGAGTCCATCGTCGCCGGTACGGGTCACTTCCGGGTCTATGCCTTTGTAGCCGGTGATCGTCAGCAGGTTCAGGGCGGAAACATAGATCCGAGCGTTTCTCACGATTTTATTCTCCGGCATTTGTAGGGTATAACCCAGCGTTGCATTGTCAATTTTCCAGTAGTCTCCGTCTTCAACATAATAGCTTACATAGGCCAGGTCGCTGTTTAATCTTGCTTTGCCATATACATTATCGAAGGCAGACTTGAGCATGTTATACTGCGTTACCTTGGGGTTCTCGTAAAACATGCGCTGGAAGTTTAATACCTGAAAGCCAAACGCGCCCCGCATGTTCACGGTCAGGTCGATGTTCTTGTAGCGAACCGTGTTGTTCCAGCCGGCATAGAACTTGGGAAGTCCGTTGCCTATCACCTTCTTGTCATCCGGCGATGCATCGTCCAGCGGAATGTGTTCGCCGGTTTCGCTTTCAATTATCCACCTGCCGTTCTCATCGATGTCTACTGATTTGTAGCCATAAAAGTCTCCGATCGGGCCACCGACTTTCACCCGATGGGTCGATTCCTGGATGGGCTCGCCGGTATAGCCGGTGTCAAAGAAGTCGTTGGTTGTCTGGAAGAGCTCGTTGGAGAGCGAAACCAGCGTATTGCGGTTGGTCGAGTAGTTCAGGCTGGTGGTCCACTGCAAGTCCTGTGTGCGCACCGGATCCAGGTTCAACAATACTTCCAGTCCTTCGTTGCGCATCTCCCCTACGTTGGCAGTTATACTATTGTAAAGGTATGGCGGCACCGGCACCTGGTAGTCCCACAACATGTCTTTGGTGTTGCGGCGGTATACATCCACACTGCCATACACGCGGTTGCTGAACAGCGAGAAGTCGATGCCGGCGTTATACTCCTGCTTTTTCTCCCAGCGCAGGTCGGGGTTCGGGTTGCGTACCGGTGTCAGCTGTTGTATCCATTCGCCGTTATATAAAAAACGGCTTCCATAGTTCAGGCTTGTCAGCGACAGGTAGGACTGGTTTGGCGCCAAGCCTGTTACGCCGTAGCCAGCCCGCAGCTTCAGGTCGTTGATGGCGGTGATTCCTTTCATAAAGGGTTCAGCGCTAATCCTCCAACCTGCAGAAATGGCCGGGAAATTGCCCCACTTGTGGTTAGCCCCGAACTTGGACGATCCCTCGTGGCGTATACTTGCCATCAGCATATACTTGTCGTTCCAGGTATAATTCAGGCGCCCGAAGAAGCCGATCAGTTTATAAGAGTTCTTGTAGCTGCTCATGGGTGCCTGTCCCCGCGATAAGGCGCTGCCACTTTCCATCCTGTTATAGGTGTACTGATCTGTCGGAAAATCCCAGTTCTGCATCCAGAAACCTTCATCCGTTACCTCCTGGTGACTGTATCCGCCCAGGGCAGTAAAGCGATGGTTGCCAATGGTTTTGGAATAATCAGTTGTAAACTCCAGCAAATTATCCCTGAAATCATCTGTGCCCCGGGAGGCATAACCGTTTCTTCCGTTCTTCACCGTAGAGACATGCTGTTTCGTTTCGGCATAGCCTCTTTCCTCGGTCTGGTTGTTACTGGATGCCATCAGCTTAAGCCGCAGATCAGAAACAGGCATCCAGCTGATGCTACCATTCAGGCGCATTTCACGCTGCCGGTTCTCCCCATCTGTTTCTGCGATATAAGCCACCGGGTTGTCGTAAAAGTAAATGCTCCGTTCCACCCAGCCGCCATTGCTGTTCCGCACGCTATCTGTCGGGTTGCGGATAACAGACTGGCGGTATACATAATCGTTAAAGCTGGCACCATCTCCCCCGGTCCAGTACTTCTGGTTTCGAGTGATCATGTTCATGTTGATGATCAGCTTATCGTTGAACATGGCATGGTTGATATCCACACGGCCTATGACACGCTGGAAATCAGACTTATCGAAAATACCTTCCCAGTTTCTGTAGTTTAAGGAGGCTGTATAGTTCGTGTTAGCGGAGCCTCCTAGTATGCTCAGGTTATGCGTGTGGCTGAAAGGCGTGCGGGTGATCTCCTTAAACCAGTCTGTGGAAGCACCTAAGTCTTCAAAGCCTACCCCTTCTCCGATCAGCCTGCGGTAGTCGTCTGCTGTTAAGAACTCCGGCCGGCGGGCAATTGTCTGCACACTGGCATAGCCGCTGTACTGGATGGTGGAGCGCTGCACGCCGTTGTTCTTTTTAGTGGTGATAAGGATCACGCCGTTGGTGCCGCGTGTACCATAAATAGCGGCGGCAGAGCCATCTTTCAGGATATCCACCGACTCAATGTCCTCGGGCGCTACGGTGTTCAGGTCACCCGGAATGCCGTCTATCAGCACCAGCGGGCTGGTATTGCCGAGCAGTGAGGTAATACCCCGGAGTGAAATCTGGGTGCCTGCGGTAGGGTCGCCACTAGGGGTAGACACCTGCAAACCGGCTACTTTCCCCTGAATGAGCTGTGCTGCATCGCGCACGGCTCCTTTTGTAAAATCCTCCTGCTTTACGCTGGCCACCGAACTGGTTACATCGCCTTTCCGCTGGGTACCATAACCAATCACCACAACTTCACTCAACTGCTTTTGATCGGGTGCCAGAGACACGTTTAACTGTGTCTGGTTGTTTACCGGTACTTCTTTGGTCGTAAACCCAATATAACTGAACAGCAGCGTTGCATTTTCGGGCACTGTGATCTGGTAGCGCCCCTGGGCATCGGTAGTAGCGCCTATGCTGCTGCCCTTTACAACAATAGTTACGCCCGGTAGCGGACTGTTATCCTCCGAAGAAGTTACAACTCCCGATATCTGCGCATCTGCAAACCGAAAGACGCTTGCACCATTGGGAGCAGCTTGCGCCGGTGCCGCCCAACAGCAGGTAATTCCGGCACCCACAAGGGCATAGGTAGTCACTGTGAAAATTTGCTTAACCAATTTCCATTTCATAATTCTATTCAATAAGAAGTTACATGTACTTTGAAAAACTGTTATACCAGCTCAAGGATTGCTATACATCGTATGCATACGCCTTATGTTATAAGCCTGCTTCAGCGTACTTACATAGTCCGGAGGTTTAGCCATAAGTAAAATTTTATAGGATTTATAAAGCAATTCTCATACAAGCAGCTACAGCTATACCTCCCTGCTCGGGCAGGCGCCGAAGCAGCGTTTACCGCATGTTATACTTCTGGCCAAGCTTCAAAGATCAACTGAGATTAAAGCGTCTGGCTGTTCTATTTGTCGATCAGACATATGTATCCTTCCTGCCTCGTGTGCTATACTTGGGCAGCTTAGAAATACCTTGTTTGTTTTAGGGTTTAGCTTATTCTTGATTTACTTATGCTAAGGTATTAAACATAGTAGCAAAGGAGTTCCTGAAAATTAGCCAATCGTAATACTATATTAACACATAAAGAGATTTTTTAACCTCGAACTGCTTATTTAAGAGTATTCCCTAACTGATATATGCTTTCAGGCTTTGGCGCAACAAGGCAGCCACTGAGGTGGGCCTTTGCCAGCTATACTTGGAGTAAATACACTGGTATGTAGCTGCCCTGCATTTACAGCACCGCTACTTCTGCCGCTTCTACATAGAAATCAGGATCTACCTGCAGGAGCGTGCCTTTGTTTACGCCCTTCAGTTCCTGCCAGGTTGTAGTTGGTTTCAGCCACTTTTCCTTGCTATTCAGGTATACTTTCACCGGAATGCTGAAGTCCTGCACACAGTTGGCCCACCTATACTTTAACTTGCGATCTACTACCTTATATTCCAGCCTCGGAATGCGTACATCGCGCAGGTACTGGTCAAAAAAGCCGGACAGGTTATAGCCTGTGTGCTCGCTAAGGTAGTTTTCTATTTGTTGCGTGCTCACGGTCTGATGGTAAAAGTCGCGGTTCAGCCCCCGAAGGATCTGCCGCCATTTGTCGTTATCATTTACAACCTGGCGCAAGGTGTGCAGCATGTTCCCGCCCTTCGGATACATATCACCCGACCCTTCGTAATTGACATTGTAGATTCCGATGATGGGCTTTTGGTTCTTTATACCGCGGCGGGTGCCGCGTACGTAAGCCTTTCCGGCTTCCTTGCCATAGTAGTATTCCACAAACAGGCTTTCGGCATAGTTGGTGAAGCTCTCATGAATCCACATGTCGGCAATGTCTCTATAGGTGATGTTGTTGGCAAACCACTCGTGGCCGGATTCATGAATGATAATAAAGTCGAACTTAAAGCCCCAGCCGGTGCCGCTTTCATCTCTGCCCCTGTAGCCATTCTTATAGCCATTGCCATACGTAACGGCACTCTGGTGCTCCATCCCTGTGTAGGGCACTTCTATGAGTTTGTAGCCATCTTCATAAAACGGATAAGGTCCAAACCAATATTCAAACGCGGTGAGCATTCTGGCCGCATCTTTAAACTGTACTTTCGCTTTCTCCAGGTTTTCTTTCAGCACGTAATAATTGCAGTCCAGCAGTCCCTTCTCGCCCTGAAACTTCTCTGAAAAATGGGCATAATCGCCCACACTCAGGTTCACGCCATAGTTGTTGATGGGGTTCGCGACAAACCAGTGGTAGGTTGTAGTGCCATCAGTATGCTGCTCCACGTTCCGGAGCTTACCATTCGAGACATCCATCAGCTGCTTCGGCACTGTTACGCTGATCAGCATGCTGTCCACCTCGTCATACATGTGGTCTTTGCAGGGCCACCACAGGCTGGCGCCATCTCCCTGATTTGAATTTGCGATGAATGGCTGCCCCTGGGCATCTTTTTTCCAGGTGATACCGCCGCTCCAGGGTGGATTCTTACTTACCTGCGGCTTGCCGCCAAATGTCACCTCAATGGCATTGATTGAACCAGGAACCTGCTTTTCTGCGAGCTGAATCAGGTAGGCGTTGCCATCCCGTGTAAAGGCAAGTGCTTTGCCCTGCTGCTCTACCTTTTCAATCGCCATAGGAGGCTGCAGATCGATCTGCATCAGCTGGTTCGGCTCGAGCACTTTATATTGAATGGTGTTGGCTCCGCGGATCGTACTATCAGCAGGGTTAACCTTCACTTGCAAGTGATAATACGTCAGATCCCACCATGCCCGCTCTTTGGTGATACTGCCGCGCAGGGTATCCTGGTGCGTGAACACGGGCGTTTGCGCCTGCAGGGAAGGTATGGAGCAGAAAACCAGGGCGAAGGCTACAATGCCGGCGAACAGTTGTTTTTTCATGCAGGAAAATGCTTAATGAATAAAAACGTATAAAGGAAGATTGCTAACAGCTACGATGACCTCAGTTCCTCCAGCCCGGCTGCTGTCCGGAGCAACTGTTTCCCCAGCAAGCGCTTTCCTTCCGGCATGATCAGGTAATCTTCTTCAATTCTGATCCCTCCGAAATCCCATTTATCACACAGACGACTTCGTCCGGTGAAGGGTCAGGGGCAAATATTATTTCGGTATTTGCTTCACAATCCAGCACAGCGGCCAGGTTCGGCCTTACAAGCCCGAAGAAGTATAAAAAAGTACTATCCTGCCGAATACCAGTTATCTTTGTAGTTGATACTGCTCTCCTCGTTCCCCAGCAATAAAATAAGCTCCTTCCCCACTGCAGCTTTGAGCCGCTGCCCCCGCTATACATATACATCTGTTTGAAACTAATAGATACAGGGTTTGCTACCTCTAAAGCCTCCACTTTCTAAAAGCTCGCTGACCTAATTAAAGCAAAGACAGGCAAGCAGCTTAAAGAGCGGAATGAAGGTGTTGTTTACTTTGCGGCTCCTGTTCCTGCTCTTAATGCTGCTGTAAGATAGCGCCTCTGTTGCAAAAGGAATTATAGCAGCATACCCTATTGTGATACGATACTAACAAATAGCGGAAAGAAGCCCGTGTGCTGCATGCCAAAACACCCATTGCGCCTGGCATAAAGGCGATGGCAGGTATTGTTTATTCGGCATCCGCTATCTGGTACACCTGCAAGTATAAAGTAACAGCACCATAGCAGACCTAAAAAGTATGCTTAACGTTGGTTTGTCAATTCCTTTATGGTGAAAGCTTTTTGGCGCCCTTTCAGTTTTTCCCGCACGCCTTTTACTTCTGCAGCAGTAACTCTTTCGGCATCGTTCCGCCACGACTGGCGAATAAAACTTAGCACTTGTGCGATATCTTCGTTAGAGAGAGACTTGTCATAGCCTATACCCGGCATGTCGCCGTTGATCTCCGGTGCTTTATACAAATGGCCGTTCACTTTTACAGGACCTGTCAGGCCGAACAGCACAATGGAAATCAGCCTGCTTTTATCACCCTGCACCCACTCCGACTGGTTCAGCGGCGGCGCCAAAGACTTCACGCCATTTCCATCCGGACCGTGGCAGGTCTGGCAGGTGGAGGCAAACATCGCTGCTCCTTTTGGAAATTCCTTGAGCAGTGTTTTAGCACTCCGGTTCTTTTTGGCGCTGTTGGTGTTTGCAATCACTTTGCGTATGCTTTTGTTGAAAGCAAGTGCCGAGTCCGACGCAATGCCTGCTATACTTTTCCGGAACGCACCTTCACGGCCCTGCAGGTTGCTGATTACAGCATCAGCCACATACTTATCATCCGGGTATTTTTTCACGACCTTCTGCAACAGTTTATCCGCAGCTACTTTATCAAGCGGCCGGATAGAGTTGGCTAGAAAAGCTACATAAGGAGCTGCCAAGGCATCGTTGCTGGTGACTAATTGCTCCAGCACCGGTACTACTTGCTTGTAGTTGGTCTTGTCAAGCACCGAAGGCAGTACCGTTAAGGCCTGCATCCGCACGGGCCATACAGGTTGTTTTAAAAGCGCCACCACCTCATCTGTTTGCAGGGCGCCGAGCCCTTCCAGTGTCCAGAGCGCGTGTATGGCCTGCAGCGGTTTGTCTGTTTGGGCAGCAGCTTGCCGCAGCGCCGGAATCGCCTGTATAAAATGGCGGTCTATCAGCATCTGCTGGGCATTGTCGCGCACCCAGCCGTTCGGGTGGCCCAGTAAAGCCACCAGTTGTGCCGGGTCTTCGGGCAGCTTTACCATGGCAGCCGCCTTATTTTCCGGCACTACTTTATAGATGCGGCCATACCCCAAAGGCTGCGTGAGCTCCCGTTTTCCGATCTGATTTTTGAGGTAGGTCGTTAGGTAGGTTTTATGCTGAATAATACCGCGGTACATGTCTACGATGTATAAAGCACCGTCAGGGCCGTTGTAGAGGCTGACCGGACGGAAGCGCTCATCTCGGCTTGCCAGAAACTCTTTGCCTTGATAGGCTTGCTTGCCATCAGTCACATAGCCGTTCTCGTGCAGGATGTTGCGCTTGATAAGATTGGCCGACGGCTCTGCCACAAACACATTCCCGGCATACTCCTCCCCAAAAAGGCCACCCCGGTATACCAAAGGACTATTGGCAGCTGTAAAGTTCACCAGGCGCAGGCTATCGTCCAGCACGCCTTCCATGTACCCTCTGTTCACGCCGGGTGTGGGCCTGATCGGGTACACGCGGTTGTCTTCCACTATCTTTTCCACAAACCCGGCTACCCCGCGCTGGTCTTTGTTTGTTGCCCCAAAGCCCGGCGAAAAATAGTCTCCGAGCACGTTCTCGGAGTTCGTGTTATAGTATAGGCGCCCGTAATTGTCCTGGCTGATGCCCCACTGGCCACGGAAATGCGTCTGCTCTTTTACCCACTTGTTTCCGATCTTGCGGTAGCGCTTGTCTGATTTGGCGTTATAGATCCAGTTGTCCATGGCCCTAAGCAGGCCGTTTGGCTGATGCTCCACATTGCCGCCGGTCGCATACTCAGCATCAACCAAGGTCCGTTTTCCCGGCTTGTCATTGTTTATCTCATAATACCACAGACGCGGCGGTTCGGCCACCAGTATTCCGCTATCGATCAGGCAAATGGCCCGTGGCAGCACCAGCGAATCCAGGAACACCATCCTCTGATCGGCTACGCCATCGTTGTTGGTATCATCCAAGATCACCACCTTTCCTTGTGGGATGTCTTCTCCAGTGCCTGCGGTGTCCGGCATGTAGCCTTCCATCTCCACCACCCACATGCGCCCGTCATAATCAAAAGATAAAGCAACCGGTGTGCTGACCAGTGGCTCTGCTGCCACTAATTTCACGTCAAACCCATCTTCCAGCTGCATCAGCTCCAGCGACTGCGCGGGTGAAACAACCGGCGAAGACTCCAGCGTGAATGTTGGCGGTAGCGGTGCCGGCGGGCTTACTTCTTCCTGTGTCGGTGCAGTCGCAGCCGTAGCTTGTTGTGCCGCTTCAGGTTTGCTGGACTGGCAGTAGACCAGGATGCACATCAAAACGAGCAGCAGAAGTATGTAGGAGTACTTTTTCATATTATAGTTAATTATTCGATGCTATAAGCGACAGTTACTTTGTGGAGCTATAATTCAACCGGCCTCATATTCTTGGTAAGCAACTGTATCAGCAGCCAGGCCAGCAGGTAGGCAAAGCCACAGATCAGAAACAGGATGTTGTAGCCGGCACTGATGTTACCGGCATCCTGGTAGTGCTGCAGCAGCGTACCGACCAGCAAAGGGAACAAAGTAGAGGCAATGGAGCCGGACATGCCGCCGATTCCCACCACCGAGCTTACCGCCCTTTTGGGCACGATATCTGAAACAATAGTAAAAATATTGGTACTCCAGGCCTGGTGCGCCGCCGCCGCCAGACTAATAATACCCACAGCTACCCAAATATCCGGGGCATACCTTGCCAGCACAATAGGTAACACCACAAACGCGACGATCAGCAAAGTGGTTTTTCTTGCTTTAAGTACCGGCCAGCCCCGCCTGATGAGATAAGACGACAGGTAGCCCCCGCCGATACTGCCAAAGGTGGTGGCGGTATAAACAACAGCCAAAGGCAGACTTGGCTTGGTCAGGTCCAGGTTGAAGGTAGTGGCGAAGTAGGAAGGCAGCCAGAACAGGAAAAACCACCAGATCGGATCGGTCAGCACTTTGCCGATGATGAACACCCACGTTTGCCGGACCTGTAGCAAACGGCTCCACTTGATGGAACTTGTGGTTTCCGCCGGGTCAGGCTCGTTATCGCTGTGAATGAAGGCGTATTCTTCGGTGGTCAGTCGTTTCTGCCGTGAAGGTACCTCGTAGAAAAACCACCAGCAGATCAACCATATAAAACCTAAGGCCCCGGTAATCAGGAAAGCTTCCTGCCAGCCGTAGTTCCCCAATATCCAGGGCACCAGCAAGGGAGCAGCCACCGCGCCGATGCTGGTGCCGGAGTTAAAGATACCGGTTGCCAGAGCACGTTCTTTTTTCGGAAACCACTCTGCCACTGCTTTCACGGCTGCCGGAAAGTTACCCGATTCTGCCAGCCCCAATAATCCCCTCACCAAACCAAAGCCAAGCGTAGTTTGCACAGCGGCATGCAGCATGGCCGCAATGCTCCAAAAGGTAACAGAAATAGCATAGCCCAGCTTAGACCCTACTTTATCGATGATGCTGCCAAAAATAATGTAGCCCAGCGCATAGGAAGCCGAAAAGAACATGATGATATAGCTGTAGTCCAGCTCCGACCAGTTGAACTCATTTTCCAGGGTAGGCTTCAGCAAACCGATCACCTGCCTGTCGATGTAGTTGATGGTGGTGGCAAAGAAAAGCAGCGCGCACACTACCCAGCGGTAATTCCCCACTTTTTCCTGTTTGATCGTGCCTTCTGCACTTCGCTTAGTTTTTTCCATGGTATGCTCTAGCTTATTTCTGATGATGAAGTACAATACATGATCTCTGTTAAAGTAAGCGTTACAGATGGCAAAGACTGGCGCCGGTTACTGGTCATATCCCCTACACATAACTATAAAATCGTGATTTGCACTTCGGCTCCCTTTCTTTCTGAAGAAACATACCCGGCATAGATAGTGGCGATCACGTCAGCGGCCAGGCGGCTGTTGCTTTCTACCGGATCGCCATAGGCAGCAGACCGGTAGAAAGCATCCATCTCGTGCTGGTAACCGGCAAACCAACCTTCGTCCGGCGACATAGAAGACCAACCCTGTTTCGTCTCTGTTTTCTCCACCACATACACGTCTTTGAAATAAGCTTCCGAAGGTGTGTAGGCCTGTATGGCGTTATTCGGATGGATGTTGCAGATCGTCCGGTGGTTCGTGGTGTTCACTTCGATCCAGTTGTGCACGCCGCCCAGCACCAGTTCGCTGGCAAACACATCGGCGATGGTGCCGTCTTCGAATACCACATGCAGCATCGCAAAATCTTCTATGTCCTTGTAGGTTGTTCTGAGATGGCCTTCATCTTTAAAGTTCGGCATACGCGTAATAGCATGCGTTCGCGCCGTAATAGTTTTTGGCCGGATCGGCTGTCCGTTGCGGGCACGGCCTTCCACATGCTTGAGGTAAATGGCAGCAGACAAAGGATGGCAGCCTTTCCCGATCATGGAGCCGCCGCCGGAAAGGTGCCACTGTCCATAGGCCAACGAGTGAGAGCCGGAATGGGACTCTTCCCCGTGCATCCAGATGATCTGGGCACCTGTTTTCTCCAGCACTTCCCGCTCTTTCTGTACGGCGGGGGCATACACCCAATTCTCAGCATACATGATCATCCCTTCGCTTGCCTGCTCCGCTTCCAGCATCCGGCTGATGCTTTTCAGCGTTTCTTTCAGCCCTTTTTCGCGCGGGAAAGTATCGCCGTTGAAATCTGCGCTTCCGTCGCCAAAGTAACCGGTAAAAGGCTTCTCCACAATCACGTGCTTGTTCCGCTTTAAAGCCGCTACCACGATCGGCTCATGCGTTACGGGTGGGGTGCATACATGAATGACATCGGCTTTGTCCAGTAAGCTTTCCAGGTTGTCGAATGCTGTGAGGTTCCGCTCCTGCGTAAATGCCTGCAGATTTTCCGGTGAGGGCGAGTAAGCGCCAACCACCACTACTTTTGCGCTGAAAACGCGCTGTAAAGCATCGAAGTGAAACCTCGCGGCGAAACCGGAGCCAACGATTCCGGCCCGTACAACTTTCTTGTCCATCATATATGTTTAATTTGTACCTGCCCTGTTTATACTTGCTGCATAGCAGGCAACGCTTTCATTTCTGGCACTCCTTATAGTATAAATCTACATTAGGAAACGGCTTCACTCTGTTTGCATCCGATTAGTGCTCAATCCCTCTTTAAAACTAGATCCTTCGGATGCCTTCACTCCTAACCGCTCCGGCTGCTATCCATGGACTTTTGAATTCCCATTTCCAGTCCCCGCAGCTCTGCCAGCCCACGTAGCCGTCCGATAGCGGAATAGCCGGGGTTGGTCATTTTGTGCAGGTCGTCGAGCATCTGGTGGCCGTGGTCGGGGCGGAACGGAATAGGCTGCTGCCGTTGGTTGTTGAGGAGGACCAGCTCACGCATCACACCATACATGTCCACGTCGCCCTCCAGGTGGTTGGCTTCATAGAAATTTCCCTCTGCATCGCGCTGTGTACTGCGCAGGTGCACAAAGTGGATGCGCTCGCCAAACTGGCGCACCATGGCCGGCAAGTCATTGTCTGGATGCACGCCAAAGGAGCCTGTGCAGAAGCATAGGCCGTTACTCGGCGACGGCACCGCCTCAACCAGCGCCGCCACATCGGCGGCAGTGCTCACCACCCGGGGCAGCCCCAGAATAGAATAGGGCGGATCATCCGGATGAATGACCATTTTCACCCCAGTTTCCTCAGCCACCGGCACCACTTCCTGTAAGAAGTATACCAGGTGCTGCCGCAGTTTGTCTGCATCGATACCAGTATAGGCATCCAGCGCCTCCTGAAACTGCGCCAGCGTAAAGCTCTCTTCGCTGCCGGGCAGTCCCGCGATGATGTTGCGTTGCAGCAGCAGTTTCTCCTCTTCCGGCATGGCTTCAAACCGCTGCCTTGCCCTTTCCAGCTCCTCTGCCGTGTAATCTTCTGCCGCACCTTTCCGCTGCAGCATAAATACATCAAAGGCTATAAAAGCAGCTCTCTCAAAGCGGAGGGCCTTGGAACCGTCTGCTACGGTATAGCTCAAGTCGGTGCGGGTCCAGTCCAGCACCGGCATAAAGTTATAGGTAACAATGCGGATGCCACAGGCCGCCAGGTTCCGGATCGATTGCTTGTAGTTGTTGATATACTGCCTGAAAGTGCCAGTCTGTGTTTTGATAGCCTCGTGCACCGGCACGCTTTCCACCACGCTCCATACCAGCCCTGCTTGCGCCACTTCGGCCAGCCGTTTTTTGATCTCCGCTACGGGCCATACTTCGCCATTTGGGATGTGATGCAGCGCGGTCACAATATCGGTTGCGCCGGCTTGCCTGATGTCCTGTAAGGAAACCGGATCGTTGGGACCGTACCATCGCCAGCTTTGTAATAGGGGCATATTCTGGTGCTAGGTTTGAATTACTTTAGGTACCGCAAAGGCTTTCCTCAGCTGCTTCGGGCAAAAGACCAGGCTTACCAAGAGTTTGAAGTCACAGCTGCTTTGACAACCTATACTTTGGTCTATGCCTGCCTGAGCGGGATTGCTGCAAAAGCCAAAACTGCTGGCCTGCCGGTACATCGGCAGGTCAGGTTGGCAGGCAGCGTAGCGCTATAGTTCTTTGATTTTTATACTTCGGAAGGAAACGTTGTTGCCATGGTCCTGCAGAAGAATGTGGCCTTTAGGAGCTTCGCCGAAGTTCTTCCAGTCTTTATACTTGCTGATGGCCACCAGGTCGCGGAACTCTTTGGAACCGCGTTTATACTCCAGCACTTTAATGCCATTCAGCCAGTGCTCTACCGTGCTATCAGGTTTTACTACCAGCCGGGCCTCGTTCCACTCTCCTATGGGTTTCAGGAAACGCTTGTTTTTCTCTGAAGTTTTCAGGTCGTAGAGAGAGGCCAATGTACGGTTTCCATCACGCCCCAACTTGGCATCCAGGTGCCGTTCATCATCGAGCAACTGGTATTCGAGGCCGATGGCAGAGGCTTTGCCCACGTCCTCTTTTTCGGTGACAAAGTATTTGATGCCGCTGTTGGCACCGGGAGAAAGCTTAAACTGGAGTTGTAATTCAAAAGCGCCATACTCCTTGTCGGTTACAATGTCGCCGCCATTTACAGATTCGCCGCCACCGGATTCCAGCACCTGCAGCTCTCCGTTCTCGATCTTCCAGCCACCTTCCGGAAACTTGTCTTTGTAAGCGCCTCGCCAGCCGTTGGTTGTTTTACCATCCCACAACAGGCTCCATCCCTGCGCTTTTTCCTGCTCTGTAAGGGTGTTGGGCACCAGGTTCACGACAAAGGCATCATGCCCTTCGCGGGGCGTCAGGTTATCGGTTTTGATGCGGATATTCCGCCACATGATTTCTTTTCCGGCGTCTTCAGGCTTTTCCACGGCATGCACCTGCAACGCAATGATTCCGCTGGGAGTCATGTCATCAACAACCGAGGCCACCGGCACGCCGTTTACCCAGGTTTTGATCTTGTTTCCGATGGCTTCAATCCGGGCCTTGTTCCACTCGCCCTTTTTAAATGCGGACTGGGCAGCAGGGTTGAGTGTAAGCGGGTAAAGCCAACCCCGCCGTGCTTCGTCGTAAACCCCGCCGGTCCATTTCCGGTCCGAAGGGTCCAGCTCAAACTGGTAGCCGTGCACACGTCCGTCCATCACTGCCGGATCTGAAATGCTGCGAAACTGCACGCCGCTGTTAATGTCGTTGTTCAGCTTTACTTCAAACTCGAGTATAAAATCGCCATACTCTTTATCGGCTGCCAGAAAGCTGTTAGGTGAGTCTGTTACCGTTGTTCCCACAATAGCGCCATCCGCTACCCTATAGTTCGCCTTGCCGTTTACCTGCTTCCAGCCGGTCAGGTCGTGGCCGTTAAAAAGCGTTGTCCAGCCGTCCTGCTGTGTAGCGTCCGGAGGCTGTACAGCTTCAGCATTTACGACCGTTTCTTTGCTCGTTGGAGAGCACCCGGACTGAAGGCAGGCAACCGGGGACAGCATAAGCAAAAGCGGTAAATAACTTCTTTTCATTTTTCTGTGATTAGGTGAAAACGGATTCCTCTTTTCAGAACTTCGGCGCCTAAACTTTACGCCCGAATAGCTACTTGTTACAACAGCAATATAAGTATAATTTACACTAAACCCAGCTCTGCCACCACGTAACCTGTATCAAATCAGCTGATTTAAGATAGCTTAGGTGCTTTTTTGCTGGTACTGAGCGATCAGATTGATGTAGTTTAGTGCCGAAAGCTCGCCATAGTATAACTGTCGTAGCGGACTATACTTATCTCAAACAACTGGCCTTAGCTCCTGCAGCCGGTTTTGGGCCTTCAGGTCGCATCTTATCCTTTATTTTCGGGAGTACTCCAGAAAGCACCAAATTTCCTTATCTTAGAAGTATAAAACTACCGGACATTTACCCGGCAAAGCAGCACCAGTATGAACAGAATTGACCGCCTGTTTGGCATTCTCACTTTATTGCAATCGAAGCGGTATGTGACGGCAGAAAAAATCGCGGAGAAGTTCAACATCAGCGTGCGCACCGTTTACAGAGATATCAAGGCGCTGGGCGAGCAGGGAGTTCCGGTAAGCTTTGAACAGCACAAAGGCTACTTTGTAGTGCAAGGCTATTTTCTTCCGCCTGTTTCCTTTAGCTCAGACGAGGCCAATGCCCTGCTGCTGATGGAAATGATGGTTAATGGTTTTGCCGACAGGTCCATCCAGACGCACTACTCCTCGGCGTTGATCAAAGTAAAAGCTGTGCTGCGCGCACCGCAGAAAGAAGCCGTAGAAAACCTTCTCCACAACATTAAACTGCAACTGCCCTCCTGCTTCGATAATAAATTTGCGTATCTGTCCATACTCCAGTATGCCATTTCTGCCAAAACAATGCTGGAGCTGCACTACAAAAACAACAGCGACACCGAAAGCCAAAGGCAGGTAGAACCTATCGGTCTAATTTTTTATGCCTTCAACTGGCACCTGATCGCCTGGTGCCACCTGCGCCAGGACTACCGCGATTTCAGGGTTTCCCGCATTCTTAACCTGAAGAATACGGAACAGCCTTTCAGCAAAACGGACCACATTCCGCTGAACGAGTATATGAAGCTGCTGCCAGTAAATTATTAATTGCTGCTGCTCTCCTGAAATAAATTTTATTGTTGCAGGTACACTGCCATAGGGTTGTCAGTGCGACGCTTTTTCTTTGTTACCTCAACAAAAAAATAAACCTATGAACATCATCCCATCACTGCTGAAAGAACTGGACCAGGAAGCCGTTACTACACGCAAAATGCTGGAACGTGTACCAGATGACAAGTTTGACTGGCAGCCACACGAAAAAAGCATGCACCTGCAGCGCCTGGCAGCGCACGTTGCCGAGCTTCCCTCCTGGATCAGCATGGCCCTGACCACTGATGAACTTGACTTTGCCAGCAACCCCTATCAACCGCAGGCCACAACCGACAGGGCCTCTTTGCTCAGCTTTTTCGAGACGTGTTTAGCTGATGGCCAAGCGCAGTTAGTTGCCGCCAACGAAGCGCAGCTAGCGGATAACTGGACCTTACGCAACGGTGACCAGATCTATAGCACGACCAGCAAGTATGAGGTGATCCGCATGGCACTGGCGCAGCTGATTCACCACCGCGCACAGCTGGGCGTATACCTGCGGCTGTTAAACATTCCTATTCCGGGCAGCTATGGACCCAGCGCTGATGAAGGCGGCCTTTAAACTTAAGCTGCGCGAACGACTACAGCGCATATAATTTACTGTTTTATTGAACTGTAGCGGCTATACTTCCATGGAACGGAACCAAAGATCCTGGAGGTGTAGCCGCTACGGTTTACTTAAAAGATGTCAGGAGCGAGCTACCCCGTTTAGTGGAGTGAAGGCTTGCACTTACCTTTCCAGACCACTTGCTTCCTGTTGCACTTTATTGCAAATCACAGCTTAATCTCAGTGAAGCAGATATTCCACTTTCTGCCTGCTTCGGCTGCTAACTTGCCTGTTGCGCCCTCAGGTGGTGTAAGTATCTCATTCATTTATGTCCACTGAAACCGGGCAACTCTGCTGGCATTCCAGCCTGTGTAGGAAGGCCATACACCAGCGTAATTCCCTTTCCGTTCTGCCAATGCAAGTATACCATCCAATGCTCCGGATGTTTTATTAGCATCTTCTTAAACTTTCGTAAATAAAAATCAGTAAGCATCTATACCTTCAAAAAGCCAGCGGCGTAATATGATTCCCGAAGGCCGGAAGATGGATGTAGGCAAGCAGTTGCAGCGGAGTATATCGCCGCATGCAGCAGAATGCAGGCAAGTACCTCATGTAAAGTTTCATAACCTATTGTGACAGACCTTTCCATTTTTCAATTCATACTGTACGACAGCTCTGCAGCTCAGGCATTCAGGTTTGACCCTGCGCCTTGCAAGCTGCTCTCTGGAAAAGCCGGGGAATCCCGAACAGGTAACTTCCAGAACAAGGGTCTGCTCAAACCTCCTCAAACAGGCAGGCACTGAGCTATTCATGCCCCGGAGAAAGGTATTTCGTACAGGTCTTAAATCAGTATACAGCACCCAGCTGTCAATAAAGATTATAATTGCTGCCCCATTTTCACGGCAATTAATCTGAACCCGTTAACTAACAACTTAAGCTAAGCTTGAACACATGATTGAAGCAGTTAAATTCTGGAACGAGCCAAATAATAAGTCCCACTGGGACCCTACGCTTGACCCGGAGTGGCACATCTATGCCGAAATGGTAAAAAAGGCAGCTCAGGCTGTTAAAGCTGAAAACCCTGATATTCTGCGCGTGCTGGGTGGCATCTCGCCCATTGACCCATTCTTTATTGAGCGCCTGAAGAAATTAGGCGCACTCGACGACCTGAATGCCGTAGCCGTACACGGCTTTCCGCTTGACTGGAACCTTTGGCAACTGGATGACTGGAGAAATCAGATCGCCTCGATCGAAGCTGTAACAGAGCTGCCCGTGTGGGTAACCGAAGTAGGCATCTCGACTTTTGGAGCAGAGGAAGTGCAGGACTTTGGCCTTCGCCGGACAGCTGAATTACTACGTGGCCGTGTGAATCGGGTGCATTGGTATAGCCTTTTCGACCTGCCGCAGGCCTGGGAAGCGACTACCCGCCACCGCGAAGCCGAAGGCTCGTCTTACTACCGCCATTTTTACATGGGCCTGCTGCACGAGGACGGTACCCCCAAGCTTGCTGCCAAGCAGTTCGCCGACTATACACCGGAATTCGGCATCTGCCAGTGGTTCCACTTCGAAGATCACCGCCTGGAGCTGGCAGTGGAATGGCTGCGAAAGCTGGGTGTAAAGTACTTAAGAACAGGCCTGAGCTGGGCAGATTATTTACGGCCGGATTCAGAAAGATGGTTTGATAAGATGATGAGCGCGCTCGACGAATTTGATCTGACCATCACCTTTTGCTTCACGCCCGAGTCGCATGGTATAGCGCCGCACCACACCAGCCCGCCGCAAAACGTTGACGAGTTTGCAGATTTTTGCGCTACGATGACGCGGCGGTACGCCCGCTAATTGCAGCACAAGAAGTATGATGCATGTATAGAATACAGAAAAACGAAAGGAGCGAAAAGTTTCTTTCGTTTTTCTGTATCCGTTTTAACTAGCGCAGTACAAGCCTACGATGCTTAACCCTGCCGTTTTTAAAAGTATAATACGTAGTAGGCGGTGGGTTGCAACAGCCCTTAGTGTATCCTGTTTCTTAACCATTGCCGCAGGATGAGACAGGCACTGGAAGCAGTTAGCGCAGGCTACAAACTATAAGAAAGTAATTTAAAGGTATAGCGTTATTCCTATGGGCCAGAAGCTCCCGAATGACACCTCGCAGCTGTGGATGCACTACATGCTGAACGGTAACTTTGAAAAGGCGCTGGAGGTAAGCGATGACGTACTGCGCTCCCATGCCGGCACACCTTGCTGGCACCTGCCGCGGCATTATCAATACGTCTGGAACGGAACGCCCCTGGATGGCAAGCGCGTGCTAGTGCGCTGTTACCATGGGCTTGGTGATACGCTGCAGTTCATTCGATATGCTCCGCTTCTAAAAGCCATTGCCGCTGAGGTCACTGTTTGGGCGCAACCGCCACTGCTGCAGCTTTTAAGCTCTGTTGAAGGGATCGACCACCTGATACCTTTGCACGACGGTTCGCCGGAAGTTGAGTATGATGTGGATGTGGAAGTAATGGAGTTGCAGCACATCTTCCGCACCACCTTGGCTACTATTCCTTCGGCAGTGCCATACATTAGCGTTGCGCCTATGCTGCTTTGTTACCCGAAGGAGCAACTGGCTATAGGGCTCATCTGGCAGGCAGGTAACTGGGACAGCCTTCGGTCTATACCGTATTCATTTCTGTCGCCACTGGCTGCGGTGCCGGGCATCCGGTTGTTTATACTTCAGGCAGGGGCTGCCTCGGTTGGCTGGCAGGAAGGTTTCGGCGTGCACCCCGGTGAATTTGACCTATACACGTATGCCAGCCTTATCCGTAGCCTCGACCTGGTGATTACCGTTGATTCTATGCCGGCGCACCTGGCCGGGGCACTCGGCATCCCCGTCTGGACCTTGCTGCATTCAGAGGCAGACTGGCGCTGGATGCGCAACAGAGACGACAGCCCTTGGTATCCAACTATGCGGCTGTTCCGGCAAACGCAGTCGGGAGACTGGCAAACCGTGATCAGCCGGGTAGCGGCTGAACTCGAGAAACTTTGCGCTCAAACCAAAGCACCCATAGCCCGACAAGTATAGCTTCGCAGTTAAACCAACAATAATTCCCCATCACCAGAAACAAGTATAGCTAAGTATAACGAGGGCTAAGGGCTACCCATTTAGCTGCTTGAAACGTGTGCGTATTTCGCTGATTTTGCCTTTGTGGTAAGCATGGCCGTGGTAGACAGCCGCTGCCACACGTGCCCAGTACAGGTATACCTTGGGGCTGCGAAGTTGGCGGGCCAAGCGGAACATACGATTGCTCCAGGCAGAAATCAGATACCGCAAGCGGTAAATCACTTTGCGTTGCCTGGCAGGTGTGGTCGCATCTGGGGCAACACGCTTGCGCGGCTGCACGCCTGTCCGGCTCCAGGAGAGCCTATACGCGAGTCCTTCACGACGCTGCCGGAAACCTGCCGCTTGTGTCTGCTCTACAAAGTTACGATCCACTGCATCCAGGTTAAGCCGGCCTTCCTCTATGGCAGCAGCTACCAGATTCTCGATAACCGGCGAGCGCACCACCACTACATTCGTTCCTTTTCCGTCGGATGAATACGGCTCCACCCAGGCATCTCCAAACGAGATATCAGCAGTTTCTGCTACCACGTCGTCACAAAAGTTGCAGGCCGAGTTCATGAAGAAGCCGCCGCCCCAATCGCCATCCGCCAGGTGCCACCAGTCCCTGTTTACCGTTTGGCCGTCGTGGAGCGTGAGCCGGGCATTGTACCAGTTTGCCGGCCGGCTGGGGTCTTTGTGGCGGTATTCCACCCGCTCTACCTGGTTTATAGGAACATTCATTTGCCAGGCAAAGCTTTCGACAAAACGCGCGCTTTTCATGTGCCCGCAAAACAACCCGAGTGTGAACCGGATGCGCTCCCGAAAAATCGGGTCCTGGCTCCGGAGCAACTGAACAGCTTTGATAAAGCAGGGGATTCCGACCACCGCATACCGGCCCGGCACTTCCCGTATCATTTTGAGTATCTCAGACAGCTCGATAGGATAATAGCGCGATTTGGCACCGGCCCGTATCTCTGTTTCGGAACGGGCGATGCGGTATTTAAAAAATCGACCATCCTGCTGCGGATCTTCAGTCGCTACCACATGTGCCACACCGTCGATCATCCCTTTGCGAAACAGCTCTGTGGCGACCCAGGTCACCATGCCGCCCGAACTGCCTTGCGTACGGAAATCTTCTTCGGCCACATGGCCAACGTACGCTGACTGGAAACTGCCGATCGCAGCATCGCGGTGCGGAGCTACCGGGAACAGCTCTGCTGCCAGGTGATCTTCGTTTTTGGCTGCAGGAGAAAACGGGCAGGTCCGCGTAAACTCCTCCGAGCTCTGGCGATACCATTCGGAGCCACTACCTGGCTTTAGCTGGCCAAACGCATCAAACTCCATTTGCGCAGCAGGGGTGTTGGCTTGCGCCACGCAACTACCGCAGCCTATACACAAACCGGAGCGGACAATATCCCGTGGGCTAATCAGATCGTTCATGCAAATTGAAGTTGTTTGAGACTCAGCGCCCGGTCGAGGTAGGCATTTGAAGTATTGCGCAGGTCATTTATTCGTTTCGTTATCTCAGGGCTTAACGGCTCGCTTAAACGGGCATCGTATACCTCAGCAGGCGTATCTTCGGTGATCAGGTGACTCTCCCCTCCTATTTTAGCCATCAGCCCTTGCAGTTTATGCCTGCGGTATGTTGATGTTTCGCAGATAAACGGTTTGGTGTTATGCAAGGCAAAAACACAGCCGTGAAAGAAGTTTGTAACCACGCCGGCAGCACCTGCTATAAAATGCGCAAACTCATGCGGATCAGCTGTCAGCCACTGTTCGTCTGCCCAGTCGTTGCGATAGCCAATGCTGATCAGGGGCAGGTTTTTACGAGTCGCCAGCTCGCGGACTTCACGGGCATAATATTCCGAAAAGTTGTGTCCGTAAACGGCAATGTATGCTTTAGGCACATGGTCCATGTTCCGGTCATCCGGCCGGATGGGGAACTGCAGACAAGGGTCCAGTACCATTTCCGGCTCAAACCCCAATGCATTTCTGATGATCGTTTGGGAGTTCTCATCCCGCACCGAGATGGAAGTAAAATTCCGTAGTTTTTCTGCCCAGGCAGGCTCCAGTCCCCAGGAAGCATCATAGTTTCCGAAGCTGGCGGCATACGACACCAGCCGCTTGGCCTCAAGGCCATCGCCATAGAATAACGGGCACTGGCCGAACCACGGATGCGACAGGTTCCATACTTCGTCGCTGCCCACCACCACGACATCATACTCCTCCATCCCGGCCGGATCATCCAGCTGAAAACGGGGTGAAAGCGGCAGCGACTTAAACGTGTTAAAAAAGCGGAGCACCTTTTCACGGTAAAGCGGGTAATCGGTTTTAGGCACAGCTGTTGGCAGCACCGGCTGCAAGGCACAGCGCCATTCAGCCAAGTTCACCTGCTGCGAATCGTGGTCAAGAATAGTGGCCTCGTGGCCGCGTGCCATTATCCCTTCCGCCATGCACCGCGCCTGCCAGTAACTGCCATAATTGATGCACCGGTGAAAAGTTAAGACACCTATCTTCAAAACAGTCATTTTAATTTAGTTTAGTTTTTCCCGTGAGTTTACTTGGATGCCGTGCCTGTGCATCAACGCCGCTAACATGACTCCGAGATGCCGGAAGTAGCCGTCGAAAGGCAGTAGCTGCTTTCAAGCCAAACGGGATAAGTGCCTTTTAGGTTATGCAGGTTTCCTGGCAAACCAAGCCAACAGGAAGTGACCAGAAAGTGCAGTTACGCCCAGATAGGGCTACCTCAGCAGTGATTTTAAAGCGGCACCGCTGCTGCCACACAAAACGCTTTAGGCGTCGCTCCGTTAAAGTACACGGTTTAAAATTAGCATGTTGCTGCCTGAGAAAAGTACCGGCAGTATACTTTTAGCGGAGTGGAAGGCTGCTCTGTTTTGATGCGGCTTTGCACTTACACGATACTTATGACAAAATTTCTACTCATACGCCATGCCACCACAGCTGCCGTCGGCAACCGCCTTACAGGACGGACAGCTGGCGTTGGTTTAAATGAAGAAGGACAGGCGCAGGCCCGTAAACTAGCGGAACGGCTGGCCGGAGCATCCATTACAGCGCTGTACAGCAGCCCGATGGAGCGTGCCCAGGAAACCGCTGCTTCCATAGCCCGTGCGCTGAACCTGGAAACGCATACCTGCGAAGACTTCCAGGAGCTCGACTTTGGCCACTGGACCGACCGTACGTTTCAGGACATAGCCAAGGACCCGCAGTTTCAACGCTTCAATTCGTTTCGCAGCAGCACGCGCATACCTGGCGGAGAACTCATGCTTGAGGCCCAGACGAGGATGATCACAGGTATGGCGAAATTGTGCACGCAGCACCCACAGGGCACGATCATCATCGTCAGCCATTCCGACATGATCAAAGCTGCCGTTGCCTATTATGCCGGAATCCACCTGGACATGTTCCAACGCCTCGAAATCAGCCCAGCTTCCATCAGCATCATTGAAGTATATGAGGAAACAGCGCGGGTTCTCCAGGTAAATGATACAGGCGAGTTAAAGGTATAAGCACGTATGGCGCAGAATGTATTTATCTCTGCGCCATACGTGCTTATACTTTATGCTGACACCCAGGGCTGCTAGTTGCCGGTACGTCTCAATTCTTCCAGGCTATTGCGCTGCCGCTCCTCCACTTTCTGGCCTTTGCTGAAGTTGTAGCGCAAGGTTACGCCATAGTAGCGGTTAAACAGGTATTGATCGAAGTCGTTTACGTTTCCTCCGCCCAATTTGGACGCAACAGCGATGCGCTGGCTTTTGAAAACGTCGTTTACATTAAAGCTGAGGTCCAGCTTTTCATCCAGAAAGCTTTTCTTGATTCCGGCGTGCACCCACCAGCGGGGTTTCACAATATAGAGGGCGTATACTTCCTCGGCCACATAGGCACCGTTCAGCTCCATGCGCAGTTCAAATGGCAATAAGATGGTGTGGTTTGATTGCAGCATGTAAGACCATTGGCTGTTGATGATGGGCGCAGCATTCACAATGGTGCTATACTCGTCGTAAGAAACAACCAGGGTGTTGCGGGTCTCCCAGTTCTTGAGAATTTTTATTGGCACTACAGCTGTCAGGCTCAGGTTTTGCGCATCGTCTACGTTGCCGTTGTAGTAGAGCGTCGTGGCCTTCTCTGCATCAATTACCGGCACCTCCGCAATTACGTCGTGGTTAAGCTGGTAGTTCAGCTCCAAGCTGTAATCCTGCTTGAATACCTGCCGGAGTCCAAACGCATGAGATAACTGTGGCCGCAGGTACGGGTTGCCCTGCACCCAGGTATACGGATCGCGGTAAAAGATGAAAGGGTTCAGGTTGCCGTAGTTGGGCCGCTCGATGCGGCGGCTGTAACTATAATTCAGCTCGTAATCATCGCTCACCTTTTGCTGCACGAATACGCTCGGGAACAGGTTCAGGTACGTTCGCTCCGTTACCTGGCCGGTAGTCCGGAGTTCTCCCCGCGACTGTGTCTGCTCGGCGCGGAGGCCTGCCTGCACTTTAAAATGCTCCCCTACTTTGCCACTCCAGTTCAGGTAAGCGGCAAAGATATTTTCGGTGTATACAAAGTGGTTGGTGCGGTTGGGGTCCAGCACGGGCGCCTCGCTGTTGTTAAAGTAAAAGCGGGAATCGTTGTCGGAAATCACCCGGCTGGCTTTGGCGCCCAGCTCCAGTTTCCCGTCTTTTGCCAATGGCCGGCTATAATCTACTTTGGCCGAATAAATATCATACCCGTTGGGCGTATGTGTATACAGGAAATCTTTAATAATAGGTTGATCGGAGGCCAGAGAGTCATAGTAGTTGTAAAAGTTTGCCTCTCCGGCATTCGTAATGCGGGCATAGTCCAGGTCTGCCGAAAGCATGGTACCCAGCGTGTCATACTTGGCCAGGTAGTGCAGGTTGGCCGTGCGGTTCGTAAAGCGATTGGTCACGTAGTTGCTGGCGTCGATGTATAGCTCCGGCTGACTTGGGGAGGTGCCGATATACGTATCGGTCAGGAAATCATTGTGCAGGAAGTTGGTGCCGTAATAAGCCATAAACCCAATACTCTGGCGCTCATTCAGGCTGTAGTCTGCCCCTAACCGCACAGCAGGAGGCCCCTGCACATGGTAGCTGCCCGTGGCTACCTGGTCAAAGTAGATGGTTTGCGCTTCTCCCTGAAAGACACGTGTGAAAGTAGCCTCACGGCCACCAACGCGGCGGGCCATGTCCAGGGTCACAAAGGTATTCCAGGGGCCTGCCTTGTAGTTCAGGCGACCTCCTGTTGAGTAGCCGAACAGATGCCCGTTGTACGTAGTGCCGGCATACACGCTGCCGTTCATGCCTCGCTGCTCATTTTTCACCAGGTTGATGTTCAGAATGCCCGATGATCCTTCCGCATCATACTTGGCAGACGGGTGCGTGATGACCTCAATGTTTTTGATGTTCTCGGCGGGCATCCCTTCCAGCATGGTGCGCAGGTCACGGGCCGAGAGGTAGGTCAGCTTGCCATCCAGCATTACAGTAATGCCCGATCTGCCGTTGAGCTGAATGTTGCCTTCCTGGTCTACGTAAACACCCGGGGCTTTGGCCAGCACATCATAGGCGGTATTCCCGGCTGCTAGCGCCGACCCTTCTACTTGCATCACCACGCGGTCTGCCTCCTGCGTAATGGTGGGCCGCAGCGTCTGCACATTTACCTCCTGCAGCTGGGTAGCTGCCGGGCTAAGCCGGATGGTACCTAGCTGCAGATCCGCATTGCCGCCTGTAACGAGCACCTGCAGAGTTTTGGTTTTGTAGCCGATAAAGCTAATCGCCAGGTTATACTTGCCGGCGGGCACCTGGCTAAATGTAAAACGGCCATCCTGCCCCGTCAACGTGCCATTCAGCGCCTGCGTGCTCCCCTGCTGCAACAGCGCGACTGTAGCGTAGGCAATTGGTTTGCCAGTCAGCGAATCGGTTAGGATTCCGGAGAGCTTCCCTTCGCTTCCGGTAGGTTGCGGCGCAGCGGGTGCCTGAGCCTTTTCCTGGGCCACGCTCACACCATTGAAGTATAGGCAAAGGCATAGTTGTCCCAGGAAAAAAAGTAGCCTTTTTTTCATAGTGGTAGGGTTAGAAATTTATAGTATAAAAGATGGATCCGACTGAGCTGCCCTAAAGACACGACAATTACGCGCAGGTTGCATATCCGGCAGCCGTGCAGTGAAATTTGCTTAGAAAACGCTTCGGCTCTATGAGGATGGGGAACAGGTGTCTTTTAGCTGCCTTTATCTCAGGAGAAGCAACAATCCCATGCACGTTATATCCTGGGAGGCAGACCGGCGCATTGCCTGTTGCAACGCGCCAGCCTATGGGCAGAAAAACTCCTGCTTAATCTTTTTCCTTCAGCGACTCCAGGGCCATGCCATGTATTTTCAGCTCGATGTATTTATCAAGGCTGTTCAGGTTGTAGCCATCCTGTCTTGCTTTTTTAATAAAGTCGCCGGTGATGCCGTGTATTTTTGCTTCCACTGCTTTGTCCATTGTGATATCAGCAAACCCGGCTTTTTTGAGATCCTGCACATACGCCGCATCTACGCCGTGAATCCGGGCAGTAATCATGTCTTCAAAGTCGAGGTTCTTAAAGCCCAAGGCCCTGATCTCTTTCACTGTAGCTGCATTCAGCCCGAATATTTTGGCCTGTACAACTTGGTCGGTTGTCAGCTTGTCAAACCCTGCAGCGCGCAGATCCGCCACAGAAGCAGCATCCACACCCTGAATACGCATCTCCATCATTTTGTCGAGCGACAGGTTCCCGAAGCCAAGCCCCTGCAGTTCCTTAATCGATTCCGGGTTGATGCCATGAATCTTCGCAGCAACTATTTTATCGATTGGCAGGTTATCGAAACCAGCTTTTCGCAGGCCTTCCACATAGCTGCGGTCTATGTCATGTATCTTGGCTTCCATCATCTTCTCCATGCTAAGTGATTTAAAGCCCATGGCCTGCAGCTCCTGCACATAAGCCTGATCGATGCCGTGGATTCGGGCAGCTACCACATCCTCAATCGAAGGCTTTTTGTTGCTATACTTCTGAAATAAGGCCATATAGTTCTGGTAGTCCTGCAACGAGATGCCATGTATCGCCAGCTCCAACAGGCGTTCTCCCTCTACATTCTGGTAGGTTTGCTTCAGGAAAGCAACATACTGCTTGTTCACATCGCCAAAAAACAGGTGGAACATCAGGTTGTTTTCGTTGCTGGTGATATGGTTGTCTGCCAGGTACTTTTTAAAGGAGGCATCTTCCGTAAAGGTATAGGTGCCCTGCCCTGCTTCAGCATCCAGGTTGCCCTTTAGCAGCAGCGTACCCATTTCTTTGGTTATCACATACTCCTGGTCGCCTCTTTTCTGAAAAAGCCCTTTGTCAAAGCAGCGGGACATGTTCCAGCTTGAGGCGCTTTTGTTGCCTTTGAACTGGAGGCAATATTCCCCGCCTTCGCTGCTGCTGTACCAGTAGCCTTTCGACATATCGGTTTGCGAGCCCATATTATTGAACGGGTACCTGCTCCTCTGGCGGGATTTCAGTTCCTCTTTGGCAGGTTTATTCTTCTCTTTTACCTGCTGCTTTTCCTGCTGTTTTATAGTTTGCTTTATCTTGCTGTTTTCCTGCACAGGGGAAGTGAGGCGCTCCTGCAAAGTTGCCACGCGCTCGTGCATAGTCATATCTTTACTATCAATTTCAGCCATACTCATACTTTGGGCAGGCGCATTCATTAGCAGGAGCGTTCCGAAGAACAACGGTCCCAGGAAAGTATACTTCCAGTAGTTGTGCCAGGTCGATTTTTTTGCGTTCATCATCATAATGCGTTGTTTTAACAATGACTGGTTATAGTTGGTAGTGATGCTTAGCGGTTTGTTGGGAGCGGCGATCTGCACCAGGCTCAGTTGGTAGCGGTCGCGGCTGATGACCTCTTTTTCCAGTAACACAGCATCGGTCTGGTATTCGTTGTTCTTTTCCACCTCCTTGCGCCACAGCCAGATAAGCGGGTTGAACCATAGTATGATCACAGCGATTTCAGCCAGCAGCAGATCGAAACTGTGCCCCAGCCGGGCATGTATTTTCTCGTGGGCAATGATCTGCTCGTATGTTTCAAAGTCATAATCATCCGGGTATATAAAGGTGTACCGGAAAAAAGAGCAGGGCGCCTGCGGGGTAGCCGTGTTTACAATCACACAGTCGCCGTCGCGGATGCGGTCTGTACTGGTGGCTACTTTGTAAAGCACCGCGCCTACCTGCAGGAGCAGCGTGAGGGCAAATACTGCCACGCCAAAGAGGTACAACGCCGACAGCCAGAACAGCCAGCTAAAGCCTTCGTCCTGCGCCTGCTGAGGTTTTACTTCCTGCGGCGCTCCCACATGGCCTACCTCCTGCTGCCGGACAACAGGTGGGGCTTGGGGCGAAACCACGGCCGCAGGCGGCGGCACCTGTTCCGCAACAGTTGTTACCGGCTCCGCTGCAGACGTATGCGCTGGCTGCAGGATGCTGGTAATGTAGCCCTGGTGGCTAACCAACTGCGGTATAGCTACAAACGGCAGCGCAAAAGCCAGCACCAGACAGGCAAGCAGGTATAGCCTGTTTGCGGCGAAGAAGCTTTCATGCTGCAGCACACTTTTATAAAACAGGTAAGCCACACCACTCACAAGCGATACTTTCAGGAAATAGACGATTAGCGTTTCCATCATTTAGATTGTTTTTGAGATTTGATCAGGCGTACCAATTCATCAAGTTCATCATCAGACAGGTCTTCTTCCTTGGCAAAATAGGTCAGCATCTTAGAGAAAGAATTGCCGAAGTATTTGCGCTTGATGGTTGCCATGTCCTGCTTTCTGTATTCTGCCAGCGGTACCAGCGGTGTATACTGGTAGGTATTGCCGAGTTTTTCTGCCTGCAGGAACCCTTTTTCTACCAGGATCTTAACCATGGTAGCCACGGTGTTGTAGTGCGGTTTTGGCTCCGGCAGCTCATCAATAATGTCTTTGATGAAAGCCTTTTCGAGGTGCCAGATAACCTGCATAATCTGCTCTTCTCTTTTTGCTAATTTCTGCATGATCGAATCATTTACTCAATACTACTAATTAATTAGTAAAATTCCTAACTCTTTAGTAATAAAACTAACGCACTAGGATTAAAAAAGTTTATGGTTCTAAATAAAAGCTGTTTATACTTCGGTCGTCGGGTGCAAACCGGCCTGAAGTATGGCAGCCCGGCAGCCGGGAAGTAGCAAGTAGCACCGCTTGCCGGCTCAGCAGCGGTGTACGCACACCTGCTCTGTGCTAATCAGGGCGGCTTGCAGAACGGCTTTAAGTACATAGTGCAGGCAGGGTAAACCCGCTGCCAGGAAAGTGTGCCCAGCCTCACACAAGTATAGCTTAATGATTTCATAACACCCTTTCGTGGACTTTACCGGCATGCATGACTTAATTTTACAGCATAGCATGTAGAGGCGCCAAAGCGCCTGATTATACATGTATGGAAGCATTTAGGAGAAGTATAGCAGAGGACGTGCAGGTAACAGGGCGCTCCGATGTTATATTTACAGGAGCAGCCCGCATAAATGCGCTGCGTAATTCGTAACTTTAGGTACTATTACCGAATCGTTGGAACTCCCTGGGCTGTAACCAACGGGAATTGAAGCCCTAAGCTTAATACAGTTTTCACTTGAATTGTGATAGCATACGCTTTTATACAATAGAGTTAAACACCAATCTCATGCACAGGATCACAAAGCTGGCCCTTTACGTTGCGGCTACCATTTATGCAGGCAGCACCTTCGCCCAGTTGCCCACCAACAATGCCCAGGCTCCTAAAGTACTACTGCCCAATGGCTGGTCGCTTAGCCCGGCGGGGCGCTCGCTGCCTTTAGGCGATCTGCCGCTAAACGTGCAGTTAGCTCCTTCCAAACGACTACTCGCAGTTACTAACAACGGGCAGGGGAAACAAAGCATCCAACTGATCGACCCTAAAAACGAGAAGCTCCTGGATGAAAAACCTGTTAAAACAGCCTGGTATGGTTTAAAGTTTAGCAGCGACAGCAAAAAGCTATACGTGTCGGGTGGCAACGATAACATCATCCTGGTATACCCGATCCAAAACCGGAAGCTGGGGGCTCCTGACACGCTGGCTCTGGGCAGGCGCTGGCCAAAAGATAAGATCAGCCCTACGGGTATCGAAGTAGATGATGCGCAGCACCTGCTCTATACTGTTACGAAAGAAGACAACACGTTATACCTGGTTGATCTGAAGAGTGGCGCCACGCGTTCGAAAGTACCCTTGCAAAATGAAGCGTATACTTGCCTGTTGTCGCCGGATAAGCGCGCGCTATACATCTCGCTTTGGGGCGGCGACAAAGTGGTGGTATATGACACTGCTGCCGAGAAAATCACGGATGAGATCGCAACGGGAAATCACCCGAACGAGATGGTACAAAGCAAGAATGGCCGGTACCTGTTCGTCGCCAATGCAAACGACAACTCCGTTTCGGTGATCGATACCAGGGCACGCAAGGTGCTGGAGACCATCTCAGCCTCACTCTACCCTACTACCCTGACCGGCTCTACCACCAACGCCCTGGCTTTGTCGCCGGACGGGCGTACGTTATACATTGCGAACGCAGATAACAACTGCCTGGCTGTTTTTGATGTCGCCACACCTGGCAAGAGCCAGGCCAAAGGGTTTATTCCAACCGGCTGGTATCCAACTAACCTCAAAACGCTGAAGAACAAGATCCTGGTAGCGAACGGCAAAGGATTCTCCTCAATGGCCAACCCCAATGGCCCGCAGCCGGTCAAAGAAACAGACGACAGTGGCTACCAGAAAGGCTCTACCAAAAGCCAGGAAGTACAGTATATCGGCAGCCTGTTCAAAGGCACCTTATCGCTTATCGACAAACCTAACGACGACAAACTGGAACAGTACTCCCAGCAGGTTTACGCGAACAGTCCTTTTAAGCAGCCTACAACGCAGGAGAACGGAGTTGAGGCCAGCTCTCCTTTCCCGGGCAAAACCGGACAGCCATCCCCGATAAAGTATGTGTTCTATGTCATCAAAGAGAACCGCACCTACGACCAGGTTTTAGGCGACATGACGGAAGGCAATGGCGATTCATCCTTATGTATTTTCCCGGAGAAAGTCAGCCCTAATCATCATGCCCTTGCCCGTGAGTTTGTGCTGCTGGACAACTTCTATGTAGATGCCGAAGTGAGTGCCGACGGACACAACTGGAGCACGGCAGCCTATGCCACCGACTATACCGAAAAAACATGGCCCATCAGTTATGGCGGCCGCGGAGGCTCTTACGATTACGAAGGCTCCCGCAAAATTGCCTACCCGCGGGATGGCTATATCTGGGATTATTGCCAGCGCGCCGGCCTTAGCTACCGTAGCTACGGCGAGTTTTCGGGTAACGGAAAAGCGAACATCAAAGCTTTGGAAGGACACATCTGCAAGCAGTCGCCCAGCTTTAACATGGATATTAAAGATGTGGAGCGGGTGCGTATCTGGCAACATGACTTCGACTCGCTGCTTGCCCGCAATGCTGTGCCGCAGTTCAGTACGATCCGGCTCAGCAACGACCACACCAGCGGGCAACGCCGCGGTAAACCTACACCTATCGCCGCTGTAGCAGACAATGACCTGGCACTTGGGCAGCTGGTCGATTACTTATCGCACAGCCCCATTTGGGCTGAAACGGCCATTTTCGTATTGGAGGATGATGCACAGAACGGTCCCGACCACGTGGATGCGCACCGCTCGCCGGTGTTTGTCATCAGCCCGTATACCAAGCGCCATGCGGTAAACCATACCATGTACTCTACTTCCGGAGTGCTGCGTACCATGGAGCTGCTGCTGGGCCTGCCGCCAATGAGCCAGTATGATGCCGGCGCAAAGCCCCTCTACGACTGTTTTACGGCTACTCCTAACCTGACACCCTACCAGGTAAAAGCCGCGCGCGTGGACCTGGACGCCCGCAACATGGCGCTAAACAAAAGTGCCGAACGCTCGGAGCATTTTAACCTCGCCAAAGAAGATGCAGCCCCGGACCTGGACCTGAATGAGGTGATCTGGAAGTCGGTAAAAGGTGAACATTCGGTGATGCCGGCCCCGCGCAGAAGCGCCTTTCTGAAACTAGAGCAGAAGAAGGACGAAGATGACGATTAGTGCGCGGGAAAGGGAATAAATAGTAAAAAGCAAACGCGGCAGGTTTTTAAATCTGCCGCGTTTAAGTTAATTGGCCGTATGTTGGTATTACTCTACGTTTAGGATCTTATGCGTTTGCACTGACACGCGCCAGGCGGGGTTTTCCAAGGCAAGGTTTATAGCCATTTGGGTTGCCTCCTGTAGCCGGGTGCCGTCTTCCGGCTGTAACCACAGCAGTGGCAGTGTACTATTTTGCACGGTATGCTGCCGTTGCCGCCGGGCAAATGAGGCGTACTTGTTGGGGGCATAACTGGGCAGCACCAGCTTTAGCTCATCAAAGTATTCCAACGTTAAGAGGTCTTCGGGCAATTTCGGGCTGCACACAATCCAGTCTGGTGCAATCAGCTCCCCTTTTGCATTTTGACAGGCACCCTGCAGGCGCACGGTGCCGTTTGTTTCGATGGCCACAAAAAAGCCCTGCCGGTGCAATGCTTCCATCAGTTCCGCATCCAGTTGCAGCAAAGGCTCCCCTCCTGTTACCACACAAAACCTGATATCACCGCCAATACCAGCCACTTCTTCAGCAAGAGCGTCGGCCGTATACGTTTTGCTTCCTTCTTTTGTAAAATCAGTATCACACCAGAGGGGGCAGCTTGCGCCCGTGCGGGCCGCATCCCTCGAGCGCGAATCTTCATAGCCTGTCCACAGGTTACAGCCTACCAGGCGCACAAATACAGCCGGCCGGCCGGCAAACAACCCTTCGCCCTGCAGTGTTTTCCAGACTGCCTTTACTTTATAAGTCGTTTCTTTCAATTTTATACTTTCCACCACAATCGTATCGCTTCTTCTTTAATCTAACCAACCATTTGCTTTTGCCTCTTCGTAGCCCTTGGCCCGTAAGATCGAGGCTGGGTTATCCAGCTTGCCGTATCCCCATTCGTTGTAGGTGGTGCGGTCGCCATTGTAATCCGTATGCGACAGATCGCGCACAATATCCAGCACCTGCAGGTCCTTTGCCAGCTTCCAGGCTTCGGCTTTGCTTTTATACATCAGCGGCGTATGGATCCGGATATCGGTGTCGAGCGCCAGCGACATGCTGGTCTGCAGCGAGTCGATAAATACGCGCCGGCAGTCAGGATATCCCGAATAATCTGCCTGGCACATGCCGCCAACAACATCGGTAATCTGCTGCGTGTAGGCGTAGCTGATCGCAATTGAAAGGAACACCGCGTTTCGGCCGGGCACGAACGCTGCCGGAAGGTTCTCATTTAACTCATGTTGTGCGGCTACATCTTTCTCGTGCTCGGTGAGCGCTGAGGCCTGCAACATGCCGCTGATATCGATTACCCGAAACGGCACTTGCGCCTTATCAGCAATCAGTTGCGCCTGCTGCAATTCCACTGCATGTTTCTGCCCATACTTAAACCCAAGCGCTTCTACGCGCCCAAACAGCTCTTTCGCCCAGAACAGGCAGGTAGTAGAATCCTGCCCTCCTGAAAAAAGAACAAGGGCTGCTGCGTTACTATCTTTCATTTCGTTTTAATTTATACAAACAAGCGCCAGGTCATGCGTCCTCCAGGTATGAGCAGGCCAACTGGTGCATGGCTGCAGCGGACAGTTGCCGCAGCAGCACTTGCACCGCACCAAGGATACCTATACTTGCCACGCGCTTTTCAACGCTACCTGCATAAGGTTTTTACTGAAAGTAACGTTTCCGTGAATCCCGAAAGTTAGCTATTATTTAGCTTTTCTGGCACATCTTTTCCCTCCTAAGCTGCGCTAGCTGTTTAAATAGCACGAATTATGTAATACCTTTGTTGGCAGATTAACTTTAGCTCTATCAACAGCGATGAACAGTACAGAAGAAATCGATATCAAAGAACAATTAAAAGATTCTTATAGACAGGCGCTGGAGCATACCAGCAGTGCCCTGGACTACATGGCGGAGTATGGCATTAAGCCTGACGGTAAGTTTGGGCTGTTCTTTTCGCCGGACACGCGCCAGAAGGAAATCCACAAAATGCCTTACAAGCACCAGGCCAAGCAGGTAGTGGTGTATGAAACGGAAATAGGCGAATTTTCTGCGCTTTGCCCTTTCTCCGGCCTGCCCGACTTTGGTACGCTGCGCGTGGAATATGTACCTGGCTCTTGTATTCTCGAGCTCAAAAGCCTGAAATACTATATCCTTTCCTGGCGAAATATCGGATCGGCGCAGGAAGATATTACCGCATACATTTACGAAGACTTGCGCAAAGCTTTAGGGGATGCCGGGTACCTGGTCGTGCACACGGTGTATAACGTGCGCGGTGGCATCAACACTACCTGCACCATCGACAGCAGATTGCAATAGCTTGCTCTTGTTAGGAATTCTTTTCAACAAGCGTAAATAGCAGACAATCAAGTATGGCATTGCTCAGGAAATCATTAAAACTGAAGCAAAGGCTGCATTCCCAAAGCATAGCAGGACTTTTTCAATTATGTTTGCAACGACAGAATTCGGCAGGCATTGACAAAATGATTTGAAACATATATCTTGCGGTGCTCTTAAGAATAATGCGCGCTTAGGCAGTTTCTGCAGCATTTAGAGCAGCAGTTCGGGGTGTAGCGTAGCCTGGTATCGCGCCAGCATGGGGTGCTGGAGGTCGTGGGTTCGAATCCCGCCACTCCGACTTAGAAAGGCCTTTTACTTAGTGTAAAAGGCCTTTCTTTTTGTAAACTGAAAGATTTCGTCAGCTTAATGATTGTTGCTGGTTGACAAGGATAGGAGCTTAGAACTGCTACGTAGGTAGCATACTAAAAACAAGAGCTATGGCAGAGGTTACAAACGAAGAAATATTAAGAGTAATGCGGGATAATTTCACTAAAGTCCTGAAAGAAAACTTTGATATTTATAAGCAGAACGAGAAAATACTGGATGAATTACGTCCCTCCTATACCAATATCGGGGAGATGTATACTATGCTGAAGGAGTTAACCCAGGAGGTGAAAAAGCTTTGTTCGCAAGTTTCTACATTGCAATCTGAGGTACAATCTCTTCGCGGGCAAGGCGGAAAATAGTGAAACACTCAGGTTGATGCTCGTATTTGTAAACAGTATCCGTTTCAGCGTTACTAAGTTTCGCGTCAGTTGAGAGTAAAACCTGACTGACATAGAAAAGATAAACGGTAATCATAAACGGGAGCGGCTTTTCCCCTGATCAAGCTTCCAACTCCCCGGCCTTTTCAAGCCTTTTACAGGAGATCATGTAGAAGGCTTTTTTATACTTCTATTCTAGTTTAGAAGCCAAAAACACGGACATCAGTTCTGTAGTATAAAGTATACTTATTCTTTACAGGGTACAGGCAGCAAAACCGGCGCCCGGTAAAAGAAGAAAGTGCCGCCGCCGAGAAGAAACCCGGCAGCGCTAACAACAACTTTGTCACGTATAAATACGTCTCACTTCTAAAGAACAAACCTATGGTCAACAGAGTCTTATCTTACCTGCACGGTTTTTATGGTGACAACTCTTTTCACAACCTGACACCTTTAATAAAGGAGAACCCGTCCCTGATCACCGAAAACTATATTCATAACCTGCACCTCGACGGCTTCATTGAAATCCAGGAGCCCTCTGCTTTTCAGGAACTGAAAGACATCAACACCATTCCTCCTATTTTGGGCAGGCTGACGGAGAAAGGCATGTACTTTTTAGAAGGCAACCAGAAAGCAGGCGCCGTAATCCGGGCTATTGAAAACCAGAATATGCTGCAGTTGGCGTATACGGATAATGACGGTGATGAAAAACAGGTTAGTTTAGCACCTTACATTTATGGCAAAGATCCACAGGAAAGGCCGGTAGTATGGGGCGCTGTTGCAGGCAAAAGCCATGAGCACCGCCGCTTCCTGCTTGATGACATTCGCCTCTCAGAGGAAGCGACAACAGCTAACACCTTTAAAGTAAACCCGGAGATGCAGCTCAGCCAACCGCGCGACATCGAAGTGGTAGCCCAGGTAAATTATTAAAGTATAATACTACAAACTGCCCTGTTACAGCAGAAACTGCCATTTGCTGCAGCCCGGTGTGCGCAACCGCTAGTGCCGCAGCCGTACAGGTTGCCGGGGTTTACGGAAAGCTAAAAGTGACTTTCTGGTTTCTTTCCCGTACTTTGCAGCTTGATACCTGCCAGACAGGAAGTGAAAGACATTAATCATGGAAACTACTACCGCTGCTGAAGACAGCATGCACGGGTCTATTTTTGTGCTGTTGAAGCGCTTTGTTGAAAATGCTTACGATTACAGCACATGGATAAACTTACTGGAAGAGGCAGGCATCGAACGGCCTGTCAGCTATCAGATGCATGAAATGTACCCGGTTAGGGAGCTGTTTGCCCTTGTGCACACCGCATCTGCCCTAACGGGTTTACCGGTTCATGAACTGCTGGAGCGTTTTGGCGAATTTTTGGTCCCCGATCTGTTGCTGATCTATAAAAAGTATATTCATCCTGACTGGCGAACGTATGATATGCTCCTGAATACAGAAATTGCGATGCATGGCGCTGTCAGGCGGGAAGATGCCAGAACAACACCACCTAAACTGCAGGTTACCCAGCAAGGCAATAAGCAGCTGATCGTCGATTATTATTCAAAACGCAGAATGGCCGGAGTCGCTGTCGGTATCATCAAAGGGATTGCGAAGTATTACAACGAAAGTGATCTGGTAACTGTAACGCTCATAACTCCCATAGCGGAAGAAACCGTGCAGCTGCAAATTGATTTTCTGGATTGATGTTCTCCTGCGGCTTTGCCCAGGCTATACTTGCCAGGAGCAATGCACTACCTTTTCTCTCCATAATCTAAATCTCTTCTATACTTCAAAACAGGCACAGGAAAGCCGCTAACACCCAAAGCCTGCTGGCAGTACAAACCTCAAATCTCGCAAGGGAAACGCAGGTGTGGGCAAGCTACTGAATGCATATAGATGTTGCCCGTTACTGCGGTAGCTGACCGATCAGTTGCTGCATGCCTTCCTGAATGCGCTCACGTAGCTTGCTTTCTTTGTGGGGCAGAATACCCTCGGCTGTACCCCGCCACACCAGCTCATTTTGATTGCTATCGACCAGATCTATCGATACGGTTCCTGTTTTATAGCGGCCAACGGGCACCTCTTCACTTTTCCAGGTATAGTGGCGCTGGCCAATGTATAAAGGAGCATCCGTTCTGAAATCGGTTTCGCGGGTCTGCACCTGCTGGTTCACCACCACGCCGATATTTACCAGCAGGTCCGGGTTATTGGTAGCCTGTTGCAATCCTTTTGCCTGCAGCTGCCGGGCAATTTCCTCCTGCAGCAGCACTACTTTAGACCGGTAATTTGGCTCAAGCCCGCTACCAGAGGCCTGTACGTCATAAAATGCAAACGTATGATAATCCGACAAGTTAAAATTTGTGGCTGGCTCTGCGGTAACAGCAATCTTAGGGGAGCAACCTGCCAGCAACAGCAGCAAAACTAAACAACTTGCAAAGGTTCGTGTACTTATCATAATTGTATAAAAATAATAGCTACTTGTTTTACGGCCGTAGCTCCGGCAGGTAGACGCCAGCGGAAATACTACTTTGCTCCTCGGGCATTAAACTGCTTATTTTTGGCAGAAAAGTGTACACATCAACATCTTTCTGTCTATCTTTAGGCTTGCAGAGCTATCGCTCCTTTCTGGCGATATCTCCCTGAAGTTTTGAGAATACTTAAGTGTACACATACATGGATAATACGGCAGAAACGTTACAGAAGCACCGAAAAAGCATTCTGGAAGATTGGATGAAATTGCAGCTGGCTGACGCCTCTTTACGCGACGATCTGATCTCGAATGATGAGTTACGCAAGCAGTCAGAAGAGCTGCTGAATGGGTTAGTCAGGGCATTTGCCGAGGGCAACTTTCAAAATATCTATACACCAGAGTATGAGCAGGTGCTGGAGATACTGAACGATGTGTCGGTTACCCGTGCCCGCCAGGGCTTTAGCCCGCGCGACACCGGCTTGTATGTGCTTAGCCTGAAGCAGGCGCTAAGCAATGCGCTGGAGGAGGACTTCCGCTCCGACCCGGCTAAGCTGTACCAGGAAGTGCTGAAAGTAAACAAGCTGCTTGACAACCTGAGCATCATCACCTTTGAAACCTTTATTAAAGGCCGCGAAGAAGTTATACTTCGCCAGACAGATGAGATCAATGAAATCTCTACTCCCGTTATCCGTGTTTGGGATGGCATTCTGGCGCTGCCCATTATCGGCACGCTCGACAGCGCCCGCACCCAGGTCGTAATGGAGAACCTGCTGCAGGAAATAGTAAACACAGGCAGCAACATTGCCATACTGGATATTTCGGGTGTGCCAGCCGTAGATTCGCTAGTGGCGCAGCACCTCATCAAAACCGTAAGTGCCACGCGCTTAATGGGAGCCGAGTGTATTATCAGCGGTATTCGTGCCGAAATTGCACAAACGATCGTACACCTGGGCATCGACCTGTCCAACATTAAAACCAAAGCATCGCTGGCCAGTGCACTGCAGCTTGCCTTTGCCATGACGAACGTAGAAGTGGTAAAAAAATCGAACAGGAATAGTGGTATTAGACTGAGTAATTAACGTAGATGGAAAGAATACCTATCCTGAAGATGGGACCATTCCTGCTTGTAACCATACAGGTAGATTTATACGACAGGTTAGCCCTTACTTTAGAAAGCGATTTAATAAACATGGTGAGCCAAACCGGGGCCAGAGGCGTACTGATCGATATATCGGCAGTAAGTATCGTGGACTCCTTCATGGGCCGCATTCTGGGCAACATTGCCTCCATGTCGCGCATTATGGGCGCCGAAACAGTGGTCGTGGGCATGCAGCCAGCCGTTGCGATCACCTTGGTGGAACTTGGCCTTACTTTGCAGGGCGTTTATACGGCCCTGAACGTAGAGAAAGGAATGGAGCTTCTTCACAAGAAGATCGAACTGGAAAAGACTCCGGAAGAGAACGAAGAGGAGGAGCCGGATGATAGTCTTGACTAAAGATACGATGCAAATCGTACGCGAACAAGATGTAATTCCATACAGAAACCGAGTGCGGGAATACAGCACCAAAATAGGGATGAGCCTGGTGAACCAAACCAAGCTCATTACGGCAGCCAGTGAGCTGGTACGTAACATGCTCAAGTATGCTGCTGGCGGTGAAGCCATGTTAGAGATCATCAGCAAAAATGCACAGGTGGGTGTCAGGTTAACCTTTACGGATACCGGCCCTGGCATTGCTGATATTCCGTTAGCGATGCGCGACGGATACTCTACTGGTAAAAGCCTGGGCCTGGGCTTGCCGGGCGCCAAACGCCTTGTCAGTGAATTTGCTATTACCAGTGCGCCCGGCAAGGGCACCGTTGTTACCATCATACACTGGAAGAATGGGCGTTAAATTTCACCAACGGTTTTCTGTACCCGATAAATCTTTTGCCAGCCTTACCAAGCGCGATATTGCCCGCCTGGCAGAAAGCTATGGCTTTTCGCCGGCAGGCGTAGGCAAGATTAACATTGTGGTGGCCGAGATGGTCTCCAACCTCACCAAGCACAGCACCTACGGCGGCGATCTGCTGGTAAAGCCACTGGATACGGACGGCATCGAAATTATCTGCCTTGATAACGGTCCGGGCATGGGCGATCCTGCCCGCATGATGGAGGACGGTGTTTCTACCTATGGCTCATCCGGCGAAGGACTTGGTGCAATCAGGCGACAGTCTGATTTTTTTGATATGTATTCGCACCAAGGGGTAGGCACTGTCATTCTCTCCCGTATCTATAAACAGGACAGAGCGCCTGCCACCGATCCGATGGCGCCGTATGAAGTAGGAGCGGTCATGGTACCCAAACCTGCGGAACTAGCCTGCGGTGATGCCTTCTCTATTCTGATAGAAGGGGGCGAGTTATACTTGCTGGCAGCAGATGGCCTTGGCCATGGGCTGCAGGCCCAGGAAGCTTCCGAGTTGGCAGCAGATACGTTCGAAAAGAACTTCGCATCAGACCAGCCAGGTTTGCTACGCATTATACATAACTCTATCCGGCGCACACGCGGCGCGGTAGGTCTTTGTGCACACATCAGCCCCTCTTCTGTAAAATACTGCGGCGTCGGCAACATTGCTGGCAAGTTGTTCTCACTGGACGGTCCCTTTGGTGTGGGTAGCTACAAAAATATGTTGTCTTACAACGGTATTCTAGGGCACAATATTCCTAACACACTGAATGTGCAGCAGCTGGAATGGAACCGAAACAAACTGCTGGTGTTACACTCAGACGGACTGAAGTCGCGTTGGGAACTGAGCAAGTACCCGGGCATTCAGCAGCACCATGCTGCTATTATTGCTGCCGTGCTGTATAAAGAATATTGCCGGCAGACAGATGACACCCTTGTATTGGTTTGTAAACAGAACATATCGTAGCGCATGCACCGCCGTATCTTCAAACTTACTATTACAAACGAACTCGATGTTGTGCTGGCTTATAAGCGGGCCATGCAGCTATCGGAGCGCCTGAAAATACCAGTGGCTAACCAAACTAAGTTTGCCACTGCGGTATCAGAAATATGCCGCAATGTGGTGGAGTATGCCGGCAGTGGCTCTATACAGTTCAGCCTGGTGGAGGAAAATGGACTTAACTTTTTGGAAGCCCTGATTGCGGACCACGGCCGCGGCATTGCGGACCTGGAATATTATACTTCTAATAGCGGCTTTCAGGCAGGCAGAGGTTCAGGAATTGTGAATTCCAAAAAGCTGGTAGATTATATGCACATGGAGAGCCATGCTGCCAAAGGCACCCGCGTAGTGCTGCGCAAACGCATTCCGGCCACTACTCCCGCTGTTACCAAAGCGATGCTGGATGTATGGATAAAAACGTTTGAGCAGGAAAAAGACATATCGCCTTATGCCGAAATAAAGCGGCAGAACATGCAGCTGCTAGAGCTATTGGACCAGCTACACCTGCGCAACCTGGAAACAGAGCAACAACTGCAGGAGATCAGAAAGCTGAACTTACAGCTGAATCATTCTAACCAGGAGATCAGCCATTTACTGGAAGAGCGGGAGAAAAAGAATGACCTGCTACAGCGCATCAACGCTGACCTGGATGCCTTTGCCCATACCGTATCGCATGATTTGCGGGCTCCGCTGCAGAATATCAATGGCCTAGCCACAGCCTTGGAAGCTTGCCTGAAGGCAGAGCAACTAACCGAGGCACAGCACGTGTTCCCGATGCTACGCCAGCAAACGTATAAAATGGATCGCCTGATTACCAGTATTCTGGCGTACTCACTGGCCGGCCATAGCAACATTCCCAAGCAGGTGATTGATCTCCAGATCTTACTCTACCACGTTGTCTCCTCGTTAACGGTGCCTGCCACTTTCCGCATTGTGATCGCTCCCAAGATGCCGGTGCTTTATACGCAGGAGATTTACCTGTTCCAGGTGTTCAGCAACATAATCGGTAATGCTATCAAATACCACCACAACCCGGACGATGCGGAGATAGCGGTTTCTTATGCTTTAGCTGGCAGGTTTGTCGCTTTTTCGGTGAAAGATAATGGTCCCGGCATCGCACAGGAAACCCAAGCAAACATTTTTGAGATGTATGAAAAAGGCGGTAGCTTTCCGCGTGCCGATAGCAGCGGCCTTGGCCTGTCGATCGTTAAAAGGATTGTAGAGGTAAAAGGCGGCAGCATCCGTTTAAATTCAACAGGAGACGGCAGTGAATTTATCTTCACCTGGCCTTCCGAGGAGCTGGTAAAGGAGGAACCTTCATAAACAAGAAAGCCATGGTACAGGAACCATGGCTTTCTTGTTTATGAGAAATGAACTGCTGTTAGCGCTTTATTCCTTTCTGCTTGAAGTATTCGTTCATAATTTCCCGCACGTCATGTTTGGTGAGAGCTTTGGAGAAATGGCGTTTTACTTTGCTATACTTCTTCAGGCGCTCTAGGTCGTAGAAGCTTGCCGATGAGGTCAGCATCATAATGATCACGTAATTCCCTGCGTCAAACCCTCTGTTATGGTACTCATCCAGAAAAGAGAAACCATCCATTACAGGCATTTTGATATCCAGGAAGATCAAGTCCGGGCGCTTCTCTAACGCCTCTTCTGCTCTGCCTAAATACTCGATAGCCTCTTTCCCGTTTTTCAGGACCATGATTTGTTTCGCCACCTGCATTTCAGTCAGCAGACGCTCATTCAGGTAATTGGTGGTATCATCATCGTCAATTAAAAGTACCAGGTCCAGTTGTGTATTCGTTTCGTTCATCCGGTTTGCGTCTCCTATTTTGGCGGGCCTAATGCTCTAGGTAGTCTTAAACGCAAGTGCGGATAGACTGATTAGAACAAGCAAATATCGTTTATTGAAAGCTATTTTCAAAAGCAGCAAGGGCTGAATTTTAGCTGTTGCATCAAAAAAGATTACTATAATTATCACCTACGCAGTAAAGGCTAGTATGTGCGATGCGGCTGCTGAAGAAACCCATGTATAAGTATTCGGTTCTACTTGTTTCATAGTTTATACTTCGGGTATAACTGGGTGCCGCACACAACCGTTAGCTTGGTCCTGCTACTGGAATTGCGCAAAAATTGTGAAACGGCCGTGCATTTCAATACATCCTTTTGGCACATAAAAGAGTATTTAGGAGTGAAACAGCCGCTACTTTGGCAAACTTAACAGCGTAAACGAAAAATTTGTTATGGAAAATTATCCCTTAAAACCTGAAAACATGCGCGCTCCCCAAAACCTGACGCGTGAAGAAATACAACAAAGTTTGAATGAACTGGATCATAAAATAAAAACTCTAAAAGGGCGCGCTAATGCAACTACCGCTGACTCAAACAACACTTACCACGAGCACATTGCCGGATTGGAAAAAAAACGGGCGCTGATTGCCAGTAAAATGGACACCACGGAAGATACCCATTCCAAATGGCAGGACCTGCAAGATGGTATTAACGGCCTCAAAAAAGATCTTGATAACATGTTCAGCTAAACTCCTCCCCTGTCAGCTTGCTGGCAGGGGCTATTGCCTTTCCGTTGCTACTATAACCTATCCACTAAGTATAACTTAACACACTTTGTCTGCTTTCAAGTAGCAGTAACTCACCGCTTCTCTCCTTCGCTTTTCCGATCTTAGTTTCAGTTTTTCGAGCGGCCGCTCTGCAATCCTATTAACTCCTACAGACCTGCTACTTCCAAATTCTTCCTGTCAATAATTAATCAACAATATATAGTAAAATTTATACGATACTTTTATCCATTATAATATTTGTATCGTACAATGACCTAATTACCTCGAAGGGCATTTACGGGCTGCGGCAGCTTTGAAAACATTAGCTGTTTGTCCTTTCTGTTTAAACCAGGTGTACCTATAAAATCAAACCTATTTGGCTGCATGTCTACACTTCTAACATTAGTGAAGCACTTTGCCTTGTGTGCTTTACTGTTTCTGACTCCGGTATGCATTGCAACAGCACAACAGCTGCAAGCGGCCCATACGCAGCCTTATACGGTCGTATACAAGCTCAAACCTACCACTAACGCACGGTTGGCTGCTCCTGCCACTGCCCGCCTTCGAGCGGCTCTTGCCCAAGTAGGAGGGCGTAACGTGCATCAGAAATTTCCGAAAGTAGCGCCACCAGCTAACAGCCGCATGGCTACAAGCCAAGCTGTAGATCTGTCGCTGCTTTATCAACTGACGTATAACCCCGATCAGAGCCTGGAGCAGGTGAGGCGCACCTTGCTGGGTACAGGTGCTGTTGAGTACGTAGAGCCGGTATACTTACGCGAGCCGTTTTTACAGCCGAACGATCCCTCTGCCGACTCCGCCAAAACTGCTCAGTACTACCTGAAGCTAGTAAAAGCCTATGGCGGTTGGGAAGCAGAGCAGGGCAGCGCCGACATCATGATAGGCATTCTGGATACCGGCACCCGTCTGACGCACCAGGAACTGAAAGACAAGGTAAAGTATAACACCAGCGACCCGATAGACGGGATTGATAACGATAACGACGGCTACATTGACAACTACCAGGGCTGGGATTTTGCCGATAATGATAACGACCCCAGTGATGACTCGAGTTTCAGAGGCCATGGCACGGCGGTAGCCGGGGTAGCTGCTGCCGCTACCAACAATGCCTTTGGGATAGCCGGTGTTGGCTACAAGTCCACCATTCTACCCCTAAAAGTCTTCTCGTCGAAAGAAAACGGCAACTTTAACGGGTATGAGGCAATTGTATATGCAGCAGACAAAGGCTGTAAAGTGATCAACTTATCCTGGGGTGGCGAGGGGCGCTCCCAATACGAGCAGGACATTATTAACTACGCCGTACTAAACAAGAATGTGGTTATAGTGGCAGCTGGCGGCAACACCGACCGCGGCAAACCACTTGATATTTATCCTGCAGCTTATGAGAACGTGCTGTCGGTGGGAGGCACCAATGCTTCCGACGTAAAAGTTGCTGCTTATACTTACAGCTACAAAATAGATCTGACGGCACCGAGCCAGAATATTTTATCGCTGTCGTCCTATTCTGACACCCAGCTGAGTGGCGGTTGGAACGGCACTTCGTTTGCTACGCCGATCGTGTCGGGTGCGGCAGCGCTGGTAAGGGCACGTTTCCCGGAACTGAATGCTTTGCAGGTTATGGAGCGCCTGCGGGTTACCACCGACGACATCTACCAACTGGCAGGTAACCAGCCCTACCTTGGCATGCTGGGCAAAGGCCGCTTGAATATTAAGAAAGCCTTATCGGCAGCCAACGTCAAAGCTGTGCGATGCAACAGCTTCGCAGCTGCAGACAGGCAGCAACTGTATGCCGGAGCAACCGCAGCAATGATCGCTGACTTTACAAATTTCCTGGCACCTGTCGGGAACCTGCAGGTAACGCTAACATCTCTTTCGCCCTACCTGACAGTGACCGAAGGCAGCTTGGCACTTGGCAGCCTGGGTACTCTGGCGACAGTCCGCAACACACTGCAGCCCTTCAAGATCAAAGTAGCTGAAGGAGCGCCTAACAATATTTCTGTAGTGCTGCGCCTTGACTTTTCCGATGGGGCTTACTCAGACTTCCAGTACGTTACCATTTTCATCAACCCTGACTTTGTAACGCTTAACGCTAACCAACTGGCTGTAACCGTTAACAGCAAGGGCAACCTGGGCTATAATGGTTTAAATAGAAAGCAAGGTGAAGGCGTAACGTATAAAAACAGCAGTTCGCTCCTGTTTGAAGGTGGCCTGCTGCTGGCTACAGATCCCAGCCATGTCTCGGATAACATCCGCAATGATATATACCAGAGCGATGGCGATTTTATACCTACAAGCACTGCCCGCCTGTTGTATAACACGCCACAAGCCGATCAGGAAGTACGCGCTGTGATGCAGGATAATTACCCGTCTGACCACACGGTGGGCGTCAAAGTAAAGCACGTGGCCTATGCCTGGAGCGATGAAGCAGATCAAAACTTCATTATCCTGGAGTACCAGATCACCAACCGGACTGATTCTACTATTAAAAAATTGTATACCGGCCTGTTTGCGGACTGGGATATTGGCGACCACACGACCAATATAGCAGAATGGGACCAGGCAAACGCCCTCGGGTACGTGCACAGCACGGCTGCCGGCTTACCCTACACCGGCATTACCTTATTAACTAAACAGCCGCACGGCTATTATGCGATTGATAACATTGGCGGTGGCGACAGCACCTTTGCAGTTGAAGATGGGTTTACCTCATCAGAAAAGTTCAGGTCTGTTTCGGGAGGCGTGGCCAGAAGAACAGCGAATGGCGGAGGACCGGGCAACAATGTGTCGCAGGTGGTGAGCGGCCTTGTCAGCAACCTTGCTCCTGGCGAAACCGGTATCATCGCTTTTGCGGTGTTAGCCGGAGACAACCTGCAGGAGTTGCAACAACAGGCCGCTGCCGCACAGCAAAAGTATCGAAGCATCAAAACTGGCCCTGCTCCAGTGGCGCTCGCAGATACGGCCTGCGCTGGCAGCCCCCGCACCTGGCGGCCAGGAAAGGGCAACAATTATAACTTTTATGCGGATGCTAACAAATCAAAGCCGCTAGGCTCCGGCGCAACCATAACGCTGCCGGCACTTACGCAGCCTATGGTACTTTATGCTGCTAATGCCGACTCTTTGTACGAGAGCGAAGTAGTGCCTGCTGTGTTCTCTTTGCCGCCTGCCCCTATTGCCGCCTTTGAGGTGAGCCAGCCAGATGTTTTTTCCGGCACGCCCGTTACCTTTATCAATACAAGTATAAATGGTGGCAGCTGGCGCTGGAGCGTCAACAACACGGCTCCTATCACTACAAAAGACCTTGTTTATACTTTCCCAGAGGATGGCACTTACGAAATAAAGCTACTGGTTACAGACCGCTTTGGCTGCACACAGGATTCCATCTCCCGGACCTTAGAAATTATGAGAGTCGTTCCAACCGGAATACCTGAGGCAATCGCACAACAGGTGCAGGTTTACCCAAATCCCGCCCGCGGCTATGTGCGCATCCGAACCGAAGCGCTAACCAAAGGCCATGGCAACCCGCAGGTGAAGCTAGTAGACATGCTAGGCCACTGCATAACGCCTGCAACACGCCAAACGCCCGACGAAACGCAACTGGACCTAGCCAGGCTCAGTGAAGGTGTCTACCTCCTCCAGATCACGTATGAGCACGCCACCATCACCAAGCGGCTGGTGGTACTGAAACCGTAGATAGAAAGTATGCGGACAAAATTAGATTGAAGTATAAGAAAGCACTGTCATACTGAAAGTAACTTGGTTGAAGGGAGGTTAAGCTCTTGCGGCTTGCCCACAAGATTCTTACAGGATGACAATTACTTCAAATGATTTCTATACCCATATTTGTAATATAAAATAGTGTAGGAGAAGCTTTATAGCGGGAGTGCCTAAACCATGCCTTTGCTTTTTATCTTCCTGCACAAATCTCATGGGCAAGGGGCATGGCATCAGCTTCTTGCCTGGGATAGTTACAGAGATTCTGGCAGGATGGCCGTCTGATTAATAGGTTAGAGCTACTTTATACTTTAAAGTAGGCTGCCCCATACTTGTACAGCTGGTATAATAAAACAAAGAAGCCTTACCGGTTGGTAAGGCTTCTTTGTTTTATACTTAGTCAGCAGCAATTATGCGTTTGCAGCTTGCTTTTGCTTCAGGCGGATCAGGTTTAGTGCTGAACCAGCCTTAAACCACTCGATCTGTCCTTGGTTGTAGGTATGGTTTACCTGGAAGCTGTCCTGGGTGCCGTCGCTGTGGTGCAGTACCACTTTCAGCGGCTTGCCCGGAGCAAAGCTTTCCAGACCGATGATATCGAAGGTATCGTTCTCCTCTATCAGATCATAATCGGCTTTGTTGGCAAAGGTCAGTCCCAGCATACCCTGCTTCTTCAAGTTGGTTTCGTGAATACGTGCGAACGACTTCACAAGTACGGCACGAACACCCAGGTGACGGGGCTCCATGGCAGCGTGCTCACGGGATGAGCCTTCGCCATAGTTCTCATCACCCACCACAACGGTACCAATACCAGCAGCCTTATACGTACGGGCAGTAGCCGGCACCGTGTCGTAACCACGCGTCATTTCATTCCATACTTTGTTGGCTTCGCTGTTAAAGCAGTTGATAGCGCCGATCAGCATGTTGTTCGAGATGTTATCCAGGTGACCACGGTACTTCAGCCACGGACCAGCCATCGAAATGTGGTCGGTCGTACACTTGCCCTGCGCTTTAATGAGCAGCTTCAGGCCTTTCAGGTCGGTACCTTCCCACGGCTTAAAGCCTTCCAGCAGTTGCAGACGATCCGAAGCCGGATCGACCACTACTTCTACCTGGCTACCATCTTCGGCAGGGGCAACATAACCCGCGTCTTCCACGGCAAAGCCCTGCGTTGGCAACTCAATACCTCTTGGCTCGTCCAGCTTCACAGCCACTCCGTCGTCATTGGTCAGGGTGTCCGTTAGCGGGTTAAATGTCAGGTCACCGGCAATGGCAAAGGCGGTCACGATCTCTGGTGAGGCCACGAACGCGTGCGTGTTCGGGTTACCGTCGTTCCGCTTGGCGAAGTTACGGTTAAAGGAGGTGATGATGGAGTTTTTGCGTGTCGGGTCGTCGGTGTGGCGTGCCCACTGGCCGATACAAGGGCCACAGGCATTTGCCAACACGACACCGCCCATTCCGGCAAAGGTGTCCAGCAAACCGTCGCGTGCTGTAGTATAGCGCACCATTTCAGAACCTGGCGTGATGGTGAACTCCGCCTGAGCAGTCAGGTTTTTCTCTACTGCCTGCGCAGCCACCGAAGCAGCACGCGTGATGTCTTCATAAGAAGAGTTGGTACACGAGCCGATCAGACCCACCTCCAGTTTAGCAGGCCAGTTGTGCTCTTTCACCACAGCCGCAAACTGCGAAATTGGCCAGGCAGCATCCGGCGTGAACGGGCCGTTTACGTGCGGCTCCAGCTCAGAAAGGTTGATCTCAATCAGCTGGTCATAGTAAGCAGCCGGGTTGGCGTATACTTCATCATCCGGGCGCAGGTGCTCGGCTACTTCATCGGCTAGCTGCACGATCTCTTCGCGGTTAGTACCGTTCAGGTAAGCGCGCATCTTCTCGTCGTAAGCAAACACTGAAGTTGTGGCGCCAATCTCGGCACCCATGTTACAGATAGTAGATTTACCGGTACAGGACAGGTTCTCAGCACCTTCACCGAAGTATTCCACAATAGCACCAGTACCACCTTTTACCGTCAGGATACCGGCCACTTTCAGGATGACGTCTTTCGGGGCAGTCCAGCCACTGAGTTTACCTGTCAGCTTAATACCAATCACTTTCGGGAATTTCAACTCCCAGGGCATACCGGCCATCACGTCCACAGCATCGGCACCGCCAACGCCAATCGCTACCATACCCAAACCACCAGCGTTCGGGGTGTGTGAGTCCGTACCGATCATCATACCGCCCGGAAATGCATAGTTCTCCAGCACTACCTGGTGGATGATACCCGCTCCTGGTTTCCAGAAACCGATGCCATACTTGTTCGATACGGAGGCCAGGAAATCGTATACTTCTTTGTTTTCGTCGTAGGCGTCTTTTAAGTCTGAGTCAGCCCCTACCCTTGCCTGGATCAGGTGATCGCAATGCACGGTAGAAGGCACCGCCACCGTAGGCTTACCAGCCTGCATAAACTGAAGCAAAGCCATCTGCGCTGTCGCATCCTGCATCGCCACCCGGTCCGGCGCAAAGTCTACATAAGACTTGCCACGCTCATGCGCCCCTGTTGCGTTCCCCTCATACAAGTGTGAATACAAGATTTTTTCTGTCAGGGTAAGCGGACGGCCTACTGCTTGGCGGGCAGTTGTAATGCGCTCTCCCATGCCGGCATAAACTGCCTTGATCATTTCTAAATCAAATGCCATAGTTTTGCTATTGTTAGTTTTTAAATGCTTCGTTGTGAAGTTTACAAATGTACGAAATCTCATACTTTTAGCACAATATTTGCGCCTATGAATATATACGGGCGAAAGCCCCTGGAAGGCATGTACTGCAATTTGCGGATTTTAGAACTATATCCCCTATTTTTGCCTTTTACTATTTATACTGATTCCGATATGAAACAACTCATTTTAAATACCCCTCTCCGGCTGTTTTTGTTTTTATTAGTGCTGATAACGCAAGTGGCAACGTCCTGTACCTCGGGCACATCAGCAGATAATACTATACAACCGGGCATGTGGCGTGTAGTGCTGCATACGCAAGGCCAGGAGATTCCTTTCCTGCTGGAGGCAGCAGAGAAAGACAGCAAACCAGTGCTATACCTGGTAAATGGCAAAGAGCGCATTCTGCTCAACAAGATCCAGCAGCAAGGCGACTCGCTTAAGATCGGCCTTCACATTTTTGATGCAGACCTGATCGCAAAAGTAGATGGCGACAAAATGGCGGGCCGTTTTGTGAAAAACGATTCTAAAACACCATATTCCGTTCCGTTTACAGCCGAGCATGGCAAGACCAACCGCTTTGCTGAAAATCCTGCTGAAGCCAAGTATAACTTCGATGGCAACTGGCAGGTTGAGTTCGACGAAGGCGATGGCAACACCTACGATGCCGTGGGCGTGTTTAAGCAGAGTGGCAACGAGGTAACCGGCACTTTCCTGACTGAAACCGGCGATTACCGTTACTTGGACGGCCAGGTAGAAGGCAATCAGCTAAAACTGTCTACTTTTGATGGCAGCCATGCGTTCCTGTTCACCGCTACTCCCACCAACGACAGCACGCTGCAGGGCCAGTTCTATTCCGGTATGACGGGCCATGAAACCTGGACCGCCAAGCGCGACCCGAACGCCAAACTGGCTGATGCTGATTCGCTCACTTTCCTGAAGCCGGGCTATGAGGCGCTATCATTCACCTTCCCGAACCTGCAGGGCGAAAAAGTATCTTTGTCTGACCCCAAGTATAAGGGCAAGGTGGTGCTGGTGCAGCTGATGGGCAGCTGGTGCCCTAACTGCATGGACGAAACACAGTTCCTGGCACCATACTATGACAAGAACAAAAGCCGGGGTATGGAGGTGATTGGCCTGGGATTTGAGCGCAGCCCGGAATTTGACAAAGCTGCTGCCCGCCTGAGCAAACTCAAAAACCGTTTCGACATTAACTATGATCTACTGGTAGCCGGAATCGCAGATAATGCTGCTGCTGGCAAAGCGCTGCCTGCTCTTAACCATGTGATGTCCTTCCCAACCACCATCTTCATTGGCCGCGACGGCAAGGTACGTAAGATCCACACCGGCTTTTCCGGCCCGGGCACTGGCAAGTACTACGACGAATGGGTGAAGGAATTCAACAAAACGATGGACGAGCTGCTGGCAGAGAAAGCGTAGCTTCATTTTCCGTTGATCGGCACAAAGGCAAAGGCCGCTACTTTAAGAGTAGCGGCCTTTGTTGTTTGTAAGACAAATCTAGCAGGAGCCGTGCAGGTCTCAACCGCTTTTATACTCCTGCACAGCTTATCTCCTAAAACGGTAAACGCGCAACGAAAAACGAAATGTTACTTTTCCCGCTCTATAGTATAGGAAATGAGCTGCTCCAGCGATGTGCGTGACGGAGAGGGCGGAAATGTGTTGAGAATAGCCAGTGCTTCTGCGTGGTAGTGGTTCATAACCTGGATAGTATACTGGATGCCGCCTGATTGTTTCACAAAGTCGATCACCTGCTGCACCCGCTTGTTATCGCCATTGTTGTTTTTGACGTTGTAAATCATGCGGCGCTTGGTCAGCCAGTCGGCGGAACTCAAGGCATTAATCAGCGGTAGCGTCATCTTCTTTTCCTTGATATCGATGCCTACAGGTTTGCCAATTTCGGCGGTACCATAGTCAAAAAGGTCGTCTTTGATCTGAAAAGCGATGCCTACTTTTTCGCCAAACAAGCGGGCCTTTTCTACCTCATCTTTGGCAGCACCGGCTGAGGCAGCTCCAACCGCACAGCAGGAAGCAATAAGTGAAGCCGTTTTCTGGCGGATGATGTCGAAGTATACTTCTTCTGTAATATCAAGGCGGCGGGCTTTTTCCATTTGCAACAGCTCGCCCTCACTCATCTCGCGCACCGCATTCGACACAATCTTAAGCAGCTCAAAATCATCATTGTGCAATGATAGCAGCAGGCCTTTGGATAATAAATAATCGCCTACGAGTACGGCAATCTTGTTTTTCCAGAGCGCATTTACAGAAAAGAAACCCCTGCGGTAATTGGCATCATCTACCACGTCGTCGTGCACGAGCGTGGCCGTGTGCAGCAGTTCAATGAGGGCTGCGCCACGGTACGTGGCGTCGCCAATGCCGTCGCCACGGAAAAGCTTGGCCATAAAGAACACGAACATAGGCCGCATTTGCTTGCCTTTGCGTTTTACAATGTAGCTCATGATCCGGTCCAGCAGCAGCACCTTCGACTTCATCGAGGCCCTGAACTTCTTCTCAAACAGCTCCATTTCCTGCGCAATGGGCGCTTGTATTTCCTTTAGGCTAATGCTCATGTGTTGGTGTACAATATTACTGCCTGCAAAAGTGGATTCCAAACGTGTTGGGGCAAAACGAAGTATAATTGTTGGTGGTTGGAGGTTGATTGGTAAATTGCTGAATGATTAAATTACCGGAGGTCGATTTACCGCTCAATTATAGGGATAGCATTTACCCCAGTAAGTTTAAGGGTTTAGCCCATGTAAACGCAAAAGCCCCACCTTATAAAAGGCACAGGTTCTAAAACCTACTTTCGTAAAGAAGATTAGCCATTTATCCGTCAATAATTAAGCATTTAACAAGCACCAATCAAACAGTTTAACCATTTAACAATTCAGCCATTCAACAAGCAAACAGATGAAAGTAGACTTTGTTGTATACCCGGAGCACGGCCACCCTTTTACCGCCGACATTACCTTTGCCCAGGACGGGCAGCCGAAACCAGTGGTGATCTTCACGCATGGTTTTAAGGGATTTAAAGACTGGGGGCATTTCAACCTGCTGGCACGCTACTTTGCCGAGCAGGGCTTTGTATTCCTGAAATTCAACTTTTCTTATAACGGCACGACAGTAGAAGACTCCTCGGATGTACATGACTTGGAAGCTTTTGGGCAGAATAACTTCAGCCTGGAACTGGATGATCTGGGTGCACTGATCGATCTGCTGCACGACACACAGGCGCCAATACAGCAAAAAGAACTCGACCTTAACCGCATTTACCTGATCGGCCACAGCCGGGGTGGCGGTGCCGTGATCCTGAAAGCCGCCGAAGACCTGCGTATAACAGCCGTGGCTACCTGGGCTGCCGTAAGTGATTACGATCAGCGCTGGTCGCAGGAGGCAATGACACAGTGGCAGCAGAATGGTGTACAGTGGGTGCTCAACGGCCGTACCGGGCAAAAGATGCCGCTGTATTATCAGATGGTGGAGGATTTCCAGCGAAATCGTGACCGGCTAGATATTCCACAAGTTATTCAACATATGCGGCAGCCGCTGCTTCTGTTGCATGGCGAACAGGATGAAACGCTGCCCACCCAAATGGCCTACGACCTGAAGCGCCGCAAACCAGACGCCGAACTGCACCTGCTACCCAAAGCGAATCACTCCTTTGGTGGCAAGCATCCTTACGATGGACAAGAACTACCGGAAGCTGCCCGTACTGCTGCCGACTTAAGTATAAGTTTCTTTCGAAAACATGCCTAAGCTATACTTGCTGCTGGGCGGCAACCTCGGCGACCGTACTTTATACTTACAGCAGGCCCGTACAAGTATAACTGACCGGGTGGGCCCCATCACACAAACTTCAAAGCTGTACGAAACAGCTGCCTGGGGCAAAACCGACCAGCCTGCTTTCCTGAACCAGGTGCTGGAGGTGGAAACAGGGCTAAGCCCGGAACAGGTGCTGCAACGTATAAATGTTATCGAGCAGGAACTGGGCCGTATACGGCAAGAGCATTGGGGCGCCCGCGTCATCGATATTGATATATTGTTTTATGACGACTTGGTGCTACAGACCCAGCGCCTCACCATCCCACACCCGCAGCTGCACCTGCGCCGCTTCACCTTGATGCCTTTAGCAGAGATTGCCCCTAATCTGGATCACCCGGTGCTAAAGCGAAGTATAAAGCAATTGCTAGAGGATTGTGCGGATACGTTGGAGGTGCAGAAATTTAAGGGGTAAATTTTAATTCAGTTTTAATAAATACTAGCATAACATCGTTTTTAAATATTGCGCCACAAGTAACATCCTGATCTACTGCCTGTGCAACAATGCAGTATAGAGCTCTCTAGCTAACCACATAAAAACCTTTTGTTACTTAAAAGCTGCCTTGTTACGGAGCAGGTAAATAGTAGAGGCCGTTACAATTCCTACTTTAGCCGCAGAGATCATAACAGTTACCAGATCATCTATTGCTGAAAAAGGGGTTTAAGCCGCTCTTATAAAAATGATGGCACTGCTTACAAAGATGACTTCAACCCAGTACCATTTATTGTGATGAACTCTCCTGGCATGACGATCAGCAGGTAATTTCAAAACAAGTACCAGCAGGATAAGCAAGCCAATTATCGAGTTCAGCATGTGAAGTATAGTATAAGTCTTTATTTCCCAGCCAAAAAATAGATAACTTAACCTGCGGTTGCCATTCGTGAAATGTACGCTATAGTGCGTAAACCAATTCCATAACTGATGCGAGGCTGCCCCTATAAGCACCGATAGCACTACTTTGAAGTAGTTTCGTTTAAAAATATGAATACCATTGCCAGCCGGCATACTTTGAGAACCGCCTGAACAGCCATTGTGGCAGGTTTTGGATGAACGGCTTTTTTACAATGCCATGAAAAAGGAAAGCCAGGCAAAGTGCAAGCGACAGATTAAACCAGAATAAAGCCAGAAAGGTATGGCTGAACATACTTGGCTCTTTCTTCATTCGAATAAAATATTCGAAATCAGGCACAATGCTTCCGATAACCAGGCCGGTGACAGAAAAAATAGCTCTTCCGAAGATAGTAGACAGGTACAACTAAGGCGGGGTGTGCAAACGTAAGAGGCATTGGTAAAAGTAAGAAAAAGTAGCTAAACGAGCGTAGCCCACCACAAGCTTATACAAGCGGAAGTACAGTACTTTAAGCTAGCACTTAAACATTTGTATCATAAGCGCTTTACCAAATCATCCCCTCAGCCCGGCCTCCAGCTGCTACAGCATGAAGTGAATTACTCAGGTTGTGGAGTGCTTTCTTCCTGCCATCCCGCTTCCTCCGAGGCCTGTTTACTATCACGCAACATAAAGTATACCACAGGAAATAGAAGCGCAGTAACTAGCAGGCTCACGTACTCATACTGCACCCCTTCCGCTACGCTTTCTACTTTCCAGATCCCTTGGCCGTTGAAGCCGGACATCATCCGGTACAGCACGTTGCCTCCCCAATGAATGCCAATGGTCATCCAGATAGAACCGGTTTTGAGCACCGTATACGCGAGCGAAAGGCCAAGTATAGCCGAGAAGACCAGGTTCATCAAATCAAAGCCCTCGTTCCAGGAATCATCGAGAGCGTAGAGAACAGTGGCGATGAGCAGATACCACTTCATAAAATTTTCCCGCTTACAAAAAGCAAACCAATAGCCGCGGATCATCAGGTCGTTGATGGCGGAGGCCAGAAACATGCCCATTAGCGCCTGCCCCAGCAGGACACCGATATAAGAGGTGTCCATCATACCTGTTACCTCAAATTTGCCCATAGCATAATATGCCACATTCTTAAGTGCCCAGATACTGAAGCCAAGTATAAACCCGATCGCCAGGTTGCTACCCCAGCCGATATGCCGCTGCAACCCAAATGACGCCAGACCCTGCAGCCGCAGCACGTACCGCCCCAGCAGAAAAGCGACCATGAAGAAGCCGAAGGCATACGCCAGCCAAGGCAGTACATCAAGCTGAAACAGTTTCGGAATGAGGTTGGCGTACAGGTTCAGCACCACGAACCCGCTGCCCCATAGCAGAAGTGAGGCTTTACTTTTCATAGTTGTAGCGGAAGGAATGTATGGCAAATATAGCAAACTACTGTTTGTAGCAACAGCTTATACTTGCGGCAAGCCTGCTAAAAATTAAAAATCCTTTCCAGCTTTATGCCGGAAAGGATTTTATACTTGAATTTGTCTGCTGCTTATTCAACAGAGCTTACTTCGGCATTCCGGTCTATCTTTTTCACCAATCCCTGGAGCACTTTACCCGGGCCACACTCCACAAAAAGCGTAGCGCCATCGGCTAGCATCTGCTGCACGGATTGTGTCCAGCGTACCGGTGCGGTCAACTGCTTGATCAGGTTCTGCTTTATTTCCGTCGGATCGGTATGTGGCTGTGCATCTACGTTCTGGTAGATCGGGCAAATGCCTTGGCTGAAGGTTGTTTCTTCAATGGCTTTCGCCAGTTCTTCTTCGGCAGGCTTCATCAGCGGCGAGTGGAAAGCACCCCCTACCGGCAAGGGCAAGGCCCGCTTGGCACCGGCTTCCTTCATCTTTTCGCAGGCGATCTCAATGCCTTTGTTAGAGCCGGAGATCACCAGCTGGCCGGGGCAGTTATAGTTAGCGGCTACCACCACCTCGTCCTCAATGGAGGCACATACTTCTTCTACTTTCGCATCGTCCAGGCCAAGTATGGCAGCCATCGTAGAGGGGTTTGCCTCACAGGCAGTCTGCATCGCCAACGCACGTTTCGACACAAGCCGCAGTCCGTCTTCAAAGCTTAGCACCTTACTGGCTACCAGCGCTGAGAACTCGCCCAGCGAGTGACCGGCCACCATATCGGGAGCAAAATCCTTGGCAACAGCAGCCTGTGCTACCGAGTGCAGGAAAATAGCCGGTTGAGTTACTTTCGTTTGCTTCAGCTCCTCGTCGGTGCCGCTGAACATAATCTCGGTAATGTTGAATCCCAGGATTTCGTTTGCCTTATCGAACAGCTGCTTTGCTTCTTCGTGCTGCTCGTACAGGTCTTTCCCCATGCCTACAAACTGAGAACCCTGTCCCGGAAAAACGTATGCCTTCTTCATTCGTCGTTATTGGTTTAGTATAATTCGGTTATCTTCTCTTTAGTAGCAAATCAGCCAATTTAAATACCTGACTAGCAAGCATAATATAGCCCGCTCTAAAGCTATAATTATACTATACCTGGTGCTTGATTTAAAGAAGCTTTTGTCTGCTTACGCTACAAATCTAGCCCGCTCTTCAGGGCTTGGCAGCATACAAGCTTCTGTGCGCCCGGCTATTAAATAGCGGTGTTTCGCTATAAAGCGGTACACAAAGTTGCGGAAAGATAAAGGAATAATGCGGAAATAGTAAAGGACCGACAATGGAAAGTTAAGGTGCCGTGCAATGCGTAAGGCTGCCTCCGACTCGGTATATAGCTTCCCGTCCTCATAAAAAAGCATGGAATCCGGAAGCGGATCAGGACGCTGTGCGGCGGGCACCAGCTCTTCGAGCACACCTGATTGGAGCGCGGCAAAATGTAAATTCTGGCGCTTGTTATACTTGAGCACTACCTGGATGCTGGCCTGGCAAAAGCCACAGGTGCCATCGTAAAACACGATGGCCCTGTCTGGCAACTTTTCTGATATTGAATTTTCTATCTTCATTAACGTACGATCTGTACCCACCCCTTATACGTGTTGTGTGCTTTTGTGGGGTCGAGGGTAAAGAATTTTACGTTCGCTTCATAATAATAGGTTCCGTCACTAAGGCGGTTGCCGTCTTCATCGATGCCCGGCCAATTGATGTACAGGCCTTCTCCATCCGTTACAGTGCCGCTACTGTATACCTGCACGCCCCAGCGGTTGAACACTTTAAAGTTCATGCTCTTGATGAAGCCAGAACGCTTATCAGGACGGAATACATCATTAAGGCCATCTCCGTTTGGCGTGATGATGTTGGGCAGCAGGAAGAAGAAGCAGTTGTCTTTGCACTCCTCGTTGCTGCGCGGGCTCTCTGTACCCGCAGTGTCTGTGGCCGTTACCACATAGCAGCCCGCATAAGACTGCAGATTGGTATGGGTGTACGTGGTTTCCTTCGTTGTAGCCAGCTTGGTGTAATCGGTATCATCCGGCCCTTTAAAGTATACCGTATAAAAATCGATCTGATCAGTGCAATCGCCGGTAATCTGCGGCACCCATGTCAGTACGTTCTGGTAAGGCGGCGAGGTCGGGTTACGGGCGAAGGCATCGCAATCAAGCTGGTCTATCGTCAGTTCCGGCGCACATACAATCTTTGGCAGCGCCGTACATACTTGCTGGCTGTTGTTCAGCAGCGGCTCCGGTAGTCCCGTAATCTGGTAAGTGCCTACTGTCTGCACATAGTAACAGTAGTTCTCTCCCCGCTTGAGAGGAGTATTGCCGAAGGTACCCCGATCGGTATAGGTGCCACTGGCAGCGGTAGCAGCAACACTGTCTATCAGAACAAACGCGCCATCCACCTGCCGGTAGATGCGGTGCTTGAACACTTCATTCTTCCAGGGCACATCATAGGTCCAATTCAGCACAATCGCCTGTTCGTTGTTTGGAGCTGTCGCCACGTTCAGGCGCACGCTCGATGCTTCTGTACTATCGCGCAGGGCAGTCGGTTGGCCGCCGGCAGTTGGTGTCTGATAGAACTCCAGGCGGTAGCGGTATGCATTGGCTTCGGTATTCAGGTTGACATCCACAAACGTAGTGTCCTTCATGTTGCGGCTCGTGAACACCTGCTGGTAGCCTGTGCCCGGTTCCAGCCCTACTTTGCGGTACAGGCGGTATTCCAGCGGAAGTGTAAGCTTCTCTACATTTTCCGGCTGTGTCCATCTTACCCGGATCTGCCCGGCGGTAGCGTCTGTTCTGAGAACGGTCACATTAGTCAGGTAAGGGATATCACGCTCTACTTCCATACATGCCTCATTCGAGGCAAGGCTCGCCCCGCCTTCAGGCAATGGGAACTGCGCATAGATCATGTAGCAGTAATCTACGCCTGCCGTCAGCCCAGCTCCTTTGTTATCATCCACATAGGTTGTTTTATCCGGTGTTACCTCCGCTATCAGGACATAGCCAGTGCTGGCGGGTATACCGGTCTGGCACACGTCAGGTACAAAGCCTGATGGACCCTCACGCCGATAAATACGAATAACAGAGGCATTCTGACAAGTATAAGGGTCCCAGGTTAGCGTTACCGTTCGGTCGGCCCCGGTAGCCATTAAGTTCTGCGGTGGCGGCCCCACCACCCGTATGTTCCAGGCTTGCAGGTCGGCCAGATGCGTGTCAGTATTCTGCCGAACGTCCTGGGCTCTGAACACCACCTGATAAGGGCGTTCCCGTACATCCTCGCAGGTTGTAGCCCAGGTCAGCTTACCAACCGATTCGCCTTTCACCCGCCTTGTTACATCAAAAGTAGCCGGCGGTACAATGCCGCTACCCGCTACGGTCAGGTCAATCAGGTCGCCATCCGGGTCTGTGGCCCGTACGGTACCATTCAGGGTAGTGCCTGCCACAATACAGGTATCTTTTGGCATGAGTTTAGGCGGGCGGTTCTCCGTTTCCTTTACAATGATCTGCATGTCGCGCACCACTTCCCCGAGCTTCACCGCTCCGTTTTTGGATACCCGCCATTCTTCCACTACAAACGCCACATTATACTCACCCTTTACGCAAGGGGCATTCCATACAAGCTGCCCTGTGTTCAGGTCCAGCGTCAGGTAAGCGGGAGCAGAACCATCTTCTGTCAGGCAGTCGAAGGTACGGCTGGGCAGCGTATAGCCGGGTACCGCCAATATTTTGCCGGTAGCACCGTCCTGTTGCTGTGGTACGCGCAGCTTAAAGGCAAGGCTGTCGCCATCGCGGTCGTAGGCGCCGGGGTTGTGCACAAATACACGCCCTACGGCAGCTATATCAATAGGAGCCACCGTCAGAACCGGAGTACTGTTAAACCCGCGCAGGGCATTAATGTTGATGGTGGTGGAAATAAGAAAGGATACCTGGTCAGAGGGCGGCGCAATGTTGAGGATGTTATTGTTCCGGTTTACGCCGTTCCACGATACCGTATAGGTGCCATCGGCGCCATACGTATACTCCCACTTATAAACGTTTTTATCTGTATTGTTACCGATCGGAATGCCATCGGCTCCTGTGAGTCTGTTCACTTCTACTACGGTTCCATCCCCCATGGCCACGTTCACCTTCGGGTGGTCGGCGGCGGCCTCGGTGTTCATGTAAATGATCATGGTAAAAAAGAACCGGCGCGGGTTCGGGTTGGGAGTAGTATCGCGTTGGGCTGTGATATCTCCTGCCCGGATGTGCGTTGCCTGTGCTTTTGTGAAACAACCCAACAACAAGATCAACACCCACAACAGGCTGCCATGCAGCAGATACCTCATGCGTAAACTGTTTGGCATACAACTAGGTTTAGGCAATAAATGTAAGTATACAAATGTAAGTATAAACTTAACTAATTTCTTGTGAAATTATTATCAACAAATGGGCAGAAAGCGGGTTGTATGATAAAGTTTTCTGTCCTACGCATACCAATTTAGATTGATTCAAAATATGACTGTAAAATTGTTTTATCGCAGGTCGGCATGTACCTTTGAGAGTTTAAAAAGCACCATTATTTAACCTTTAACAAATACAGATGAATTGGTTTACTAAAACGTTTTCCAGTACGGTTGGGAGAAAGATCGTGATGTCTGTCACGGGCCTTTTCCTATGCTCATTCCTGGTTGTGCACCTGCTCGGTAACCTGCAGCTCTTTAAGGATGATGGCGGGGAGGCATTCAACCTTTATTCTGATTTTATGGCGCACAACGGCATCATCCGCGTAATGGAAATTGTATTGGCTTTAGGCTTCATTTTCCATATCTACGATGCCGTGGTATTAACACGCCGCAACCAGGCAGCCCGCCCGATTGATTATGCCAATAACCATCCGGAGGAGAACAGTTCCTGGTCTTCCCGCAACATGGGCCTGCTGGGTACTGTTATTTTAGTTTTCCTTATTATCCATCTCTGGAACTTCTTTATCCCTACCAAGTTTGGGGGCCTGGAAGGCGTGGTGATCGAGAATGTTTCTTATGAGAACCTGTACCTTAAAGTGTTACAATCATTCCAGGTATGGTGGTATGTGCTTATTTACGTGATCTCTATGATCGCCTTGGCTTACCACCTTATCCACGGCTTTCAGAGTGCCTTCCAGACTCTAGGCCTGAATCATAAGAAATACACACCCTTTATACAGATGTTCGGCTACGGCTTTTCTGTTATTGTGTGCCTGGCCTTTGCAGCCATACCGTTGTATTTCTTCTTCCTTATGTAAATAATAACTTTTGATAGTTGCTATGATGTTAGATTCGAAAATCCCGGAAGGCCCTTTAGCGGAAAAATGGGACAAGCATAAATTCAATATAAAGCTGGTAAACCCGGCAAACAAACGTAAATTCGATATTATTGTAGTAGGCACCGGCCTGGCTGGCGCTTCTGCTGCGGCTACTTTTGCAGAGCTTGGCTACAATGTAAAGTCTTTCTGCTTTCAGGATTCTCCGCGCCGGGCGCACTCCATTGCGGCACAGGGCGGTATAAATGCTGCCAAAAACTACCAGAACGACGGCGACTCTGTTTTCCGTCTGTTCTACGACACCATCAAAGGTGGTGATTACCGCTCCCGTGAAGCCAACACCTACCGCCTGGCACAGGTATCCGTCAACATCATCGACCAGTGCGTGGCGCAGGGTGTGCCGTTCGCACGTGAGTACGGTGGCTTGCTGGCCAACCGCTCTTTCGGTGGCGCCCAGGTATCGCGTACGTTCTACGCCCGCGGCCAAACCGGACAGCAGCTGCTTTTAGGTGCTTACTCCGCCCTGAACCGCCAGATCGCCTACGGGAAAGTAAAGATGTTCCCTCGAACTGAAATGCTGGACCTGGTGATTGTAGACGGGCAGGCACGCGGCATTGTGGTGCGTAACCTGATCACAGGTGCCATCGAGTCGCACAGTGCTCATGCTGTGGTGCTGGCTACCGGTGGCTATGGCAACGTGTTCTATCTTTCTACCAATGCGATGGGCTCTAACGCCACAGCCGCTTGGCGGGCACACAAGAAAGGTGCATACTTTGCAAACCCTTGCTATACACAAATTCACCCGACCTGCATCCCGGTATCCGGCGAGTACCAGTCGAAACTGACGCTAATGTCAGAGTCGCTGCGTAACGATGGCCGTGTGTGGGTGCCGAAAACGGTGGAAACAGCCGAAAAGCTGCGCCGGGGCGAAATAAAAGTAGCCGACATTGCCGAAGCCGACCGCGACTACTACCTGGAGCGCAAATATCCTGCCTTTGGTAACCTGGTGCCGCGCGACGTAGCCTCCCGAAATGCTAAGCAAGTATGCGACGAAGGTCGTGGCGTGGGAGCCTCCGGCCTGGCCGTATACCTGGACTTTGCCGATGCCATTAACCGCGACGGCCTGGCAACCATCAGCGCCAAGTATGGTAACCTCTTCGAGATGTATGAGAAGATCACCGATGAGAACCCCTACGAACGCCCAATGCGCATTTATCCTGCCGTACACTATACCATGGGCGGCCTGTGGGTGGATTACAACCTGATGACCAATGTACCGGGCTTGTATGCTGCCGGCGAGTGTAACTTCTCTGACCACGGTGCTAACCGCCTGGGCGCATCTGCCCTGATGCAGGGTTTGGCAGACGGCTACTTTGTACTGCCGTATACGATCGGTGATTACCTGGCGCGCATGCCGTATACCAAGGTTCCGACAGATCATCCGGCTTTCAAAGAGGCAGAGCAGGCCGTGATCGCTAAAAACCAGCAACTGCTTTCTATCAAAGGTACCCGTACCGTTGACTTCTTCCATAAGGAGCTGGGCCACATTATGTGGAACTACTGTGGTATGGCCCGTAACGCCGAAGGTCTTCAGATTGCCCGTGAGGAAATCCGTAAGCTGCGCGAAGCATTCTGGCGCGATGTGAAGGTAACAGGCGTGAACGAAGAGCTAAACCAGACACTGGAAAAAGCCAATCGCGTAGCCGACTTCCTGGAACTGGGCGAGCTGATGATTGAAGATGCGCTGCAGCGTAACGAATCCTGTGGTGGTCACTTCCGCGAGGAATACCAGACACCGGAAAATGAAGCGCTGCGTGACGACGAGAACTTTGCGTATGTAGCTGCCTGGGAATTTGCAGGCGTAGGCAACGAACCTATTCTACACAAAGAACAGCTCGACTTCGAAAATGTGAAGCTGACACAGCGTAGCTACAAATAAGCACGCAAAGGTTAAGGTTATGAAGCAGTAACCAGCACCGGGACAAGCAATCTCCCCTGCTCCTGCTACTTCATAATGCATAAGTTGTAATTCATAATTGTAAATAAGATGGCTGGAAGTAATCCAAATGCTAAACCAATGGATCTGACACTAAAGGTTTGGCGCCAAAAAGATAGAAATACAGCAGGCCAGATGGTCACTTATCCTCTGAAAGGCATCTCTCCGGATATGTCTTTCCTGGAAATGCTGGATGTCCTGAACGAAGACCTGCTGCTGAAAGGCGAAGAGCCGATCGCTTTTGACCACGACTGCCGCGAAGGTATCTGCGGCATGTGCAGCCTGTTCATCAACGGCCGCGCACATGGCCCGGAGCGAGGCACCACCACCTGCCAGTTGCACATGCGCCACTTTAACGATGGCGATACAATCACAGTGGAGCCATGGCGTGCCGCTGCTTTCCCAGTTCACAAAGACCTGGTAGTAGACCGCTCCGCTTTTGACCGTATTCAGCAAGCCGGTGGATACATCTCCATCAATACAGGTGGTGTGCCGGATGCCAACGAGATCCCGATCCCGAAATCAGTTGCAGACAAGGCGTTTGATGCTGCTACCTGTATTCAGTGTGGTGCCTGCGTGGCCGCTTGCAAGAATGCATCTGCTATGCTGTTTGTATCAGCCAAAGTATCGCAGTTAGCGCTCCTGCCGCAAGGTAAAACAGAGCGTAAAACACGCGTAGAGAACATGGTTGCGCAAATGGATATAGAAGGCTTTGGCTCCTGCACAAACATTGGTTCCTGCGCGGCAGAATGCCCGGTAGGTATTTCGCTGGAGAACATTGCTATGCTGCGTAGAGAATTCATCTCTGCCAAGGCAACTTCTGAGAACCTCGTATAGCACATCAGCAGCTATCTTAAAGGCGGAGCAGTCGATCACTGCTCCGCCTTTTTGTTTTATCCCCAGGCTATACGTACTTTCAAAGTATAAACAACAGAGGGTGCTAAACAACAGCCGGCATCTCGTGTTGATACGATAAACTTAGCTGAAACACATGATCACCATTATATCAGGCACCAACAGACCTTCCTCCAACTCCAGGGCAGTGGCAGACCTCTACGTTCAGGAGATTGCCGCAAAAGGCCAGCAAGCGCAGATTCTGGACCTGGCAGATTTACCTGCTGACTTTACCACTTCTGCCCTCTACGAAAATACCGGCAAGAACGAGGCATTTAACCAACTCAGCAACATGGTCGCCACTTCCGATAAGTTTATATTTATAGTGCCGGAGTATAACAGCTCTTTTCCGGGGGTTTTAAAAGCTTTTATTGATGGCCTCGACTATCCTTATACTTTTAAAGACAAGAAAGCGGCTCTGGTTGGCTTATCGTCCGGAATGCAGGGCAGTGGCCTGGCCTTAAGCCATCTGACAGACATTCTCAACTACCTGGGCATGCACGTGATGCCAATGAAAATTAAGCTGGCGCACATTAAGAAAAACTTTGACGGTAAAGCTGTTACAAACCAGCTGTACCAGGAGTTGATCGAACAGCAGATAACGCAACTTATCGATTTCTGATTTCAGGGTTGTCTGAAGTCATGACGGGCTATAATATAGCTGCTGCACGCCATTCTTATTGTAATGCACTATCTGATCAAAGGCACAAATAAACTGCAATATCAGCGCACAAGTGGCATCAAAGCCTACCGCTTTAACTTAGCTATACTTCAACAATAATATAGTATGGCAGCAACTTGCCATACTTCAATCAGCCTTTGGCAAGTATAAAACAGAAAAGCCTGCTCAATTAAAGCAGGCTTTTCTGTTTTATACTTGCAACTGAGCTTAGTCTACATTATCGTGCAGGAAACGATTGTCGCCTAAAATCTCGTTGTCATCATTCAGGTTAAAGCGGGAAATGTTTCGCTCTGAAGAATGTGCTACTCTGTCCAGGGCCACATTGCGGCGCAGGTAAGCCGGTACATCCAGTTTCTCTTTGATGGCTTCTGTGGTGATCTCAGAGCTCAACATGCGCAAACGCTCACGGCGCTCCTCAGCACGACGCTGCATCAGCTCACGCTCTTCGGCCAAACGGGCAGCCTCACGGGTAGCTTTGTCTTCTTCGCGGGCAGCATACCCTTCATTATTATTGTGCACATTGCCATCCAGTTCAAACACAACACGCTGCGGCTGCTCTACAGGGCGGCGAACAGGCTCCGGGTTATGCTGCGGAGCAGGTGCTGTTGGCTGATTAACTGGCGGCTGCGGCGTAGCCACAGGCGCTACTGTAGGGCGCGATACGAAAGCTGCTGGCTCCGCTACTTCTGGTTTTACCGGCTCAGCTATCTCAATTTTTTTTTGGCTGTTCAGATCAAAAACCGTTTTCTTCGGCTCCATGATATCATCGGTGCTATTCGCAAACCCCGTCGCGATCACCGTTACACGGATGCTCTGCCCTAATGAGGAATCAATGCCATGGCCGAAGATAACTTCTGCCTCCTGGCCAGCTTTGTCCTGGATATACTCTGTGATCTCAGTCAGTTCGTCCATTTCCAGTTCTGCCTGCTCGCCAGACATAATGGAAAGCAGGATTTTCTGGGCACCGTGAATATCTGTATTATTGAGCAATGGTGAAGATAGCGCTTCTTCGGCGGCGCGCAGGGCGCGGCCTTCTCCCTCTGTCGTTGCAGAACCCATTACTGCAGCGCCAGAATCCTTCATCACTGTCTTCACGTCTTCAAAGTCCACGTTCACTTCAGCCGTGACCGTAATGATCTCTGCAATAGACTTGGCCGCAGTAGTCAGCACGTTATCCGCTTTAGCAAAAGCCTCCCGGATGGTCAGGTTGCCAAACATCTCGCGCAGCTTGTCGTTCAAAATTACCAGGATCGTGTCGCAGTTCTCGCTCAGTTCTTTCACGCCGTTCTCGGCCGCTACCTTTTTCTTCTTTCCTTCGAAAGCGAATGGAGCCGTTACGATTCCCACGGTTAGGATACCAAGTTCTTTGGCAACTTTAGCAATGACCGGCGCAGCACCTGTACCGGTGCCACCACCCATACCAGCCGTGATAAACACCATTTTGGTGTCGGCGCTCAGCATCTCGCGGATTTCCTCTTTGCTCTCGAGGGCGGCATGCTTTCCTTTTTCAGGGTTAGCACCCGCACCTAATCCTTCTGTCAGGTTCTGGCCGATAGCAAGCTTGTTTGGAACGCTGCTGCTCTTAAGGGCCTGGGCATCAGTATTACAAATGATAAACTCAACATCTTTGATGCCTTGGCTATACATGTGATTTACCGCGTTGCTTCCTCCGCCCCCGACGCCAATCACCTTGATGATGGACTTACTGCTGGACGGTAAGTCAAAAGTGTACATTGAAGTCATACTAATTTCTCCTGCTCTTAATGGGTTAATAACTTTGTTTGTTGTTGTCTATGTCGTCTGATAAGAAGCCCTTAAGCTTCTGCAACAGGCCTACCCCACCTGCACTGGTGCTGCCGCTGTTGCTGTTCGTACTATTGCTCTTTTGCTGCTGCGGCGCGGCAGGCTTGTTATACTCTTCCGAAGAGGCATCAGCAAAGTGCTCTACCCGCTGGTCGATTGGCTGATAGCCGGCAAGTACCAGGCCTACGCTAGTCGCATACATCGGGCTTTTCACCGCCTCGATCTTCGACTTGCCCAAGTGCTCATTTGGATAGCCAATACGCGTATCCATGCCGGTGATGTACTCCACTAACTGCACCAGGTTCTGCATCTGCGCACCGCCACCCGTAATCACAATACCGGCTGCCAGGCTGTTTGCAAACCCCGAACGAACGATTTCGGCATAGACTAGCTCGACGATTTCTTCCATCCGCGCCTCGATGATGTAAGCCAAGTTCTTCAGCGATATTTCTTTTGGCGTACGGTCGCGCAGGCCCGGGATCGAAACGATCTCGTTCTCTGAAGCCTCATCCGCGATCGCTTTGCCAAACTTCACCTTCAGCTGCTCTGCCTGGTTCTGCATCACCATACAGCCCTGCTTGATATCAGAGGTGATGATACTGCCCCCAAAAGGAAGAACTGCCGTATGGCGAATTATATTGTCCTTAAAGATGGCTAAGTCGGTGGTGCCGCCGCCAATGTCTACCAGCGCCACACCTGCTTCTTTCTCCTCATCGCTCAGCACCGACATGCACGAGGCTAGCGGCTCCAAAATCAGGTTGTCAATCTCAAGACCAGCGCGGGTTACGCACTTGTTGATGTTGTTGATGGCATTTGACTGGGCTGTGATGATGTGGAAGTTGCCCTCCAGCCGCACGCCCGACATGCCTACCGGATCTATAATCCCTTCCTCATAGTCTACCTTATACTCCTGTGGCATGACGTGGATGATCTCGCTGCCCGGAGGTGTTACAAGTCGGTACATGTCGTTGGTCAGGCGGTTCACATCGTCCACCGTGATCTCGTGGTCAGTTACCTGCCGCGTAATGCTGCCGTTGTGCTGCAGGCTCTTAATGTGCTGCCCGGCAATGCCCACGTTCACTACGCCAATATTGATCCCCGATTGTTCCTCTGCCTGGCGGATAGCTTTCTTGATAGCGTCTACTGTCTTATCAATGTTGCTCACGATTCCGCGCACCACACCTTCAGATACGGCTTTACCCATACCCAATATCTCCAGCTTCCCGAATTCATTCTTCCGACCAACAAGCGCGCAAACTTTGGTTGTGCCAATGTCCAAGCCTACTACTATTTTGTCGTTCTGCATATGTTGTTTGTGTTATTCGCAAATAATCTGATCATCAAACTCTACATTCACTCTTTTATATTTGTCCCATCCCATCACGGGTAGCACCTGTTTATAAAAGATCATTAGTTTCTTAAACTTTTTCTCGATGTCGGTCGGCTTACCAAATTCAATGGTATGCTCCCCTACTTCGGGTAAGAAAGAAACTTTGCCCGTGCCATCAATGTGCATTTGAGCTAGCTGTGCTTTCCAAAACTGATCGTTCTCGATGAACTGCAGCAGAGAAAGATAAGACTGGCCAACGGAATCCTGAAAGAAGCCTTTGTCAGAAGCTTGCCGGACTGCCGACCTGGTAATGGGAATTACACGTGCCGTATACCTGTCGGAAAGCGGGAGAATATTTCCTGCTGCATCTATGTATACATCCTGGTCTGAGTATACATCCTGGTCTGACCGTATAATTCGGGCAATAGGTCTTGTCTGTTTTATACTTACATGAATGTTACCGTCGAGCCCCCGGTAAACTTCCGCATCTTGCACAAATTTATTTGCTTCAATGCGCTTTTCAAGGTTCTTCAGGTCGATTTGCTGGTTCGGAAGTCCTTCCAGATTTCGGTCTCCATCCCGCGTCATCAGGTCCCGGACATCCGTATCCCCAATAAAGTAATTGTTGTACTCATTATCAATATTTATTGACACTTTTTCACAGATCTTTTCCTTTTGTCTGGAAGAAGCGAAGCCTGCTAAAGCGCCGATCGTAATGATGCTACAACCTGCAAAAATTAAAGATTTTATTTTACTATTCAAGCCCATGCCCGTTATTTTCTAAAAAATTTCTTAAAGGCTTTACAAGCGTGTCAATATCGCCGGCACCAATAGTGGCCAGAACGTCAAAATTGCCGTTTTTAAATAGATTTTCCACTATTTTTTCTTTAGGCAGCAGTTCTTTTACAGGGCATGTTGCCTGGCTTAAAATAAGCTCTGACGTAACCCCTTCCAAGGGTTTTTCACGGGCCGGATAGATATCCAGCAATACCAGTTCATCTGCCTGGCTCAGGCTCTCGGCAAAAGCCGTGGAAAAGTCGCGGGTACGGGTAAAAAGGTGCGGCTGAAATAGGACCTTTATTTTCTTGTTTGGGTAGAGTGCACGCAGTGATGTCATGAATGCATCGATCTCTTTGGGGTGGTGTGCATAGTCATCAATGTATACTTTGCCCTCCCCTTCATACACGAATTCAAAGCGCCGCTTTACCCCTAAAAACGTCTCTACCCCAGCCTTAATTTTTTGCACTGAAACTTGCAACACTTGTGCAGCAAGTATAGCCGCCAGTGTGTTCTCCACGTTGTGAAATCCAGGTACCCCCAGGCGCAGTGAAGCTATGTTACCATAGGGACTCACGGCATCAAAATTAAACCACCGGCCACTGATAGCGAGGTTGTTAGCATGTGCCTCTCCCCGATCCAAACTATACTTTATCACCTGCACCCCCTCCTGCACCTTATCTGCCAGCACCGGATCGGTCCCTTCCTGCAAAAAGAGGTAACCGCCCGGCTTTATCTGGCTAATGAACTTCTGGAAAGTGCGGATCAGTTCCTCCCGGTTGCCATAAATATCCAAGTGGTCTGGGTCTGCGGAAGTTACGATCGCAATATCTGGATACAGCGTCAGAAACGAACGGTCGTACTCATCGGCCTCAACAACCACCACTTCTTTCTCCACATGGCCTTCACCAATCAGCAGATTGGAATTGAGATTTGTCGCGATTCCTCCCAGAAAAGCGGAACAAGGCACGCCCGCGTGGTGCAACAGGTGCGTCACAATCGCAGATGTGGTAGTCTTACCATGTGTGCCGGCTACCGCCACCGTATAAGCTGCCGCTGTAATAATGCCAAGCACTTCGGAGCGCTTCTTTATCGTATAACCATTCTCCTTCAGGTAAGCCCATTCGGTATGATCTGCCGGTATGGCGGGCGTCAGCACAACCAACGTATCAGCTTTGTGCTGTAGCACTTCCTGCGGCAGATGCGCTATAGCATCCTCATAGTGCACCGTAATGCCCTCCTGCTCCAATGCCTCGGTTAAGGAGGTGTGGGTTTTATCGTAACCCCACACCGGGTACCCTTTGGCCTTGAACCAGCGGGCAATGGCGCTCATACCGATGCCGCCGATGCCCAGGAAGTAGATATAACGATAGTCCTCCAGTTTCACTTGATCAGGTTTAAAAGCTCGTTCACAATATCGGCCGCGGCATTCGGCCGCGCCATCTTCCGGATGTTCGCACTCAGGCGCTCAAGTTCCTGCTCGTCCTGCACCAGTTGGAGCACGGCAGGCACCAGCTTTTCGGCTGCCTCTGCATCGCGCACCAGCACGGCAGCGTGTTGCTGCACCAGCGCCATCGCGTTTTTAGTCTGATGGTCTTCCGCCACGTTGGGCGAAGGAACAAGTATAGCCGGCTTACCCGCCAGGCACAGCTCCGAAATGGAGAGCGCTCCTGCGCGGGAGATCACCACATCGGCTGCGGCATACGCCAGATCCATGCGCTTGATAAACTCAAAGGCGCGGATTGCCTCTTTTTCATACTTGCCCGCCAGCCGCTCAGCTTCCGGGAAGTATAACTTACCGGTTTGCCAGATAAGGTTATAGCCAGCCTGCGCCAGTTGCGCCAGCCCTGCGGCTATACTATGGTTCAGCGTCCGGGCACCCAGGCTGCCACCGATTACTAAGATTGTTTGCTGCTCCCCGTTTAGGTTAAAGTGCTGCAGCGCTGCAGCCCGCCTTGCATGACTTGCCATGATGTCGCTGCGCACCGGGTTACCCGTCAGCACCAGTTTATCGGCCGGGAAGAATGCCTCCATGTTCGGGTAGGCCACGCATACTTTATCCACGCGCTTGGCCAGCATTTTATTCGTGATGCCCGCATAGGAGTTCTGTTCCTGTATCAGGGACGGAATATGGCGGGCAGTAGCCGCATACAGCAGCGGGCCGCTGGCAAAACCACCTACCCCTACTACCGCATCCGGCTTAAACTCTTTTATGATCCGGTGCGAAGCCCTCACACTGGACACCACTTTTAACGGAAACGACAAGTTGTCCAATGTCAAGCGCCGCTGCAGCCCGCTGGTCCATAAACCCACGATCTTGTAACCTGCCTCTGGCACACGCGTCATCTCCATGCGGCCTTTAGCGCCCACAAACAGGATTTCGGTAGCGGGGTTCACCTCCTTCAGCCGGTTTGCAATTGCCACCGCCGGATAGATGTGCCCACCGGTGCCGCCACCGCTGATGATCACACGATATGGTTTGCCGGTCTCAGACATGCACGGTTCTTTTCTCTTTTCCTTTATTGGCTACGGTTACGCCTTCCAACACCCGGTTGGCTTCCAGGTCGGTGCGGCTCACACTTAGGATAATTCCAAGGGAAATACCTGTAAAGATCAGCGAAGTACCTCCCATACTCAGGAGCGGCAGTGGCAAACCGGTGATAGGCCCTAAGCCCACCGCCACGCCCATGTTGATCATGCCCTGCATCACCAAACTAAAGCTAAGGCCGGCAGAAAGCAGCCCGCCAAAGGCCCCGTTGCTCCTGCTCACCGTGACGAGCCCCCGGTAGAGCAGCGCCAGATAAAAGAAGAGCACTACTACACCGCCCATCAATCCATACTCTTCTATGATGATGGCATAGATAAAGTCGGAATACGGGTGAGGCAGGATATCACGCTGATCACTGTTGCCGGGGCCTTTGCCCACGATACCGCCTGTAGCGATGGCAATGTAAGACTGCTCCAGCTGGAAAGCCGTTTTGTGCGGGTCCATGAAGTCCTCCATGCGGCTCATGGCCGTAGTAAGGCGCTGCCCCAGCACCAAAGCCGTGCCGCCTACCGTTACACCAATCAACACCACAGCCGCCAGGTACTTTATCGGCACGCGGCCAATAAACATCAGCAATAAGCAGGTCAGGAACAGGAGCACGGCGGTCGAGGTGTTGGTCAGGGCGATCAGGGCGCAGATAGCAATCGTCCAGCCAAAGATCGGCAGCAGGGTACGCTTGATATCATCCAGGTGATGTTGTTTTTTAGACAACATGCTGGCCAAGTACGAGATCAGGGCCAGCTTTGCTAAGTCAGAAGGCTGAAACGTCTGGTTGATCACCGGAATGGTAATCCAGCGGGAGGCCTCGTTGATGTTGGAGCCGTAGAAATAAGTAACTACTAGCAAGGGCGCTGAGATCAGCAGGGAGAGCAACGACAGTTTGGAATAATAGCGGTAATCGATTTTATGAGCAGCCCACATAAAGCCCAGGCCGATCAGGATCAGCGAGGAATGCTTGAACAGGAAATACTCTGTATTGCCGTTCATTTTTTTGTAAGCAAGCGTTCCGGTAGCAGAGTATACGACCAGCACACTGATAATCGAAAAGAAGAACACGATGCCCCATATCACAGGGTCTCCCTTCAAGTTCTCTTGTAACCACTTCTTAATCATAACCTCTGGCTAAATCGGTTTGATATTTCCACTATTTTTTCAGCACTATTTTTTCTACAGCCTCTTTAAAGCGCTGTCCACGGTGTTCGTAATTGTTAAACAGGTCGAAACTGGCACAGGCTGGCGAGAGCAGCACTACATCGCCGGGTTCTGCCAGTGAGCGGCTCAGGCGCACGGCATAGTCCATGGAAGTCGTTTCAGCAATGATCGGCACGACTCTGCCGAATGCCTGCTGCAGTTTTTTATTGTCTTTGCCCAAGCAGATCAGCACCTTCACCTTTTCACGTGCTAGGTCCTGTAGGGTGCTATAATCGTTGCCTTTGTCCACGCCGCCGGCAATCCAGATGATTGGCTGCTTGATGCCTTCCAGCGCATACCACACCGCCTCCACATTGGTCGCCTTCGAGTCGTTGATGTAGGTTACTTCCTTGGCCTCTCCTACGGGCTGCAGCCGGTGATCTGCGTTTTGGAAAGTTTCCAGTGCATCGGCTATACTGGCATCAGCTATCCCCACCAGTTTTGCCACCGCTACTGCGGCCATGGTATTGTACTGGTTGTGCTTGCCAATCAAAGGCGACTTGGCTGTGTCTACCGTTCCCTCATAATAGGGCATGGTCAGTTTTATGTTGGTGCCCTCCATTGTCATTTTCGCCTTTTCTGCGCCTAGCAGGGAGAAAGGGACAGCAGTACCGCTAAAAGTTTTGGAGTGAAATGCTTTGGCGATGTTCTCGTCGTCAGCATTGTAGAGAAAGAAATCTGCGCCGGTCATGTTCTGCGCAATCCGCAGCTTAGAGGCGGCATACTTCTCCATGCTATAGTCGTAGCGGTCCAAATGGTCGGGCGTGATGTTGGTGAGCACCGCAATATGCGCCTTGAACTGGTACATGTTGTCGAGTTGAAAGCTGCTCAGCTCCACCACATAATAATCATACTTGTTCTCGATCACCTTTTCGGCCAGGCTCTCTCCGATGTTACCCGCCAGCCCCACGTTCAGGCCTGCGTTCTGCAGCAGGTGGTAAGTAAGCAGCGTGGTGGTAGTTTTACCGTTCGTGCCTGTAATGCAGATGAACTTCGCTTCGGTGTACCTGCCGGCAAACTCGATCTCTGAAATAATCGGGATCTCCCGTTTGATTGCCTCCTGCACCAGCGGTGCCTTGTCCGGAATACCCGGGCTTTTGATGATCTGATCTGCCTTCAGAATACGTTCTGTGGAGTGCGTGCCTTCTTCAAAGGGAATACCCGCGGCTTCCAGTTTGGCCTGATAAGTTGCTTTGATCTGCCCCATATCCGACACAAACACGTCGAGGCCCTTTGCTTTTGCCAGCAAAGCAGCCCCTACACCACTCTCTCCCGCTCCTAGTATGGCTATCTGCATAGTTGTGTTAGCGAAGTTTTAATGTTACCAATGTAAGTATGGCCAGCATAATGCCCACAATCCAGAAGCGGCCCACAATCTTCGACTCGTGGTAACCCATTTTCTGGTAATGATGGTGCAGCGGCGACATTTTAAAAATGCGGCGGCCTTCGCCATACTTCTTCCGGGTATACTTGAAATAGCTCACCTGCAGCATCACTGATAAGTTTTCAATCAGGAATATACCGCAGAGAATAGGAATCAGCAGCTCTTTGCGCACGATCAGCGCCAGCACTGCAATGATGCCGCCGATGGCCAGACTGCCAGTATCGCCCATGAAGACCTGTGCCGGGTACGAATTATACCACAGGAACCCGACGCACGCCCCCACAAAGGCCAGACAGAAAATGGCCAGCTCGCCGGAGTTGGGGATGTACATGATGTCGAGGTAATCTGCAAAAATGGTGTTACCCGAAACGTAAGTAAAAATGGCCAGGGTAGTGCCAATAATAGCGGAAGTACCTGCTGCCAGCCCGTCGATGCCATCCGTAATGTTGGCTCCATTCGACACCGCTGTGATCACCAGGATCACAAAAGGAATGTAGAGATAGCAGGACCAGTCCTGGAACAGCGGCCCGGCGAAGGCGAACAGGTTGCAGTAGTCCAGCTCGTTATTTTTGCGGAATGGGATGGTGGTGATCATCGACTTCACATCCACAAAATGCCGCGTGGCATTTACAGCAGACGTGGTGCCGTCGGAGAAAATATATTGGCGCACCGTTACGTCATTGCTGAAGTATAACGTCAGCCCGACAATGAGCCCCAGGCCAATCTGCCCTAATATCTTGAAACGACCGGCTAGTCCTTCTTTGTTTTTCTTGAATACTTTGATGTAATCATCCAGGAACCCGATCATGCCCAGCCATACAGTAGAAACCAGCATCAGCAGGATGTAGACATTGTCGAGCCGGGCGAAAAGCAGCACCGGCACCAGGATCGCCATCAGGATGATAAGGCCGCCCATGGTCGGGGTGCCTTTCTTCTCCATTTGGCCTTCCAGACCCAGGTCGCGGATACTCTCGCCTACCTGCTTGCGCTGTAACACCTTTATCAGTTTGCCACCAAAGATCATCGCTATCAGCAGCGATAACAGCGTAGCCATACCTGCCCGAAAGGAGATGTACTGGAATACACCAGCACCAAAAAAGTCGAACTTACGATCAAGGTATGTAAAGAGGTAATATAGCATTTAATGTATTCGGTTTCCTTTGGCTAAATTTATACTTGTTTATACTTGGTGCTTCTATTTTACTTCCCTAACTGCTCAAACATCTGGCGCAGCACCTGCTTGTCGTCAAACGGGTGCCGCACGCCCTTAATCTCCTGGTAGGTTTCGTGGCCTTTGCCCGCCACTAGTATAATATCGTTCGGAGCGGCCAGCATACAAGCCGTTTTGATAGCCTCTTTGCGATCCAGCACTGTTAATGTTTTTTTATAATCCAGCGGCTTTACGCCCTTTTGCATGTCCTGCAGGATGGCTTCCGGTTCTTCAAAGCGCGGGTTATCGGAAGTCAGGATCACCTTGTCGCTGAAACGGCAGGCAATGTCGGCCATCAGCGGGCGCTTGGCGGCGTCGCGGTTGCCGCCGCAGCCTACCAGCGTAATTACTTTCTGTGTCGGGTTGCGGATATCCCGAATCGTTTGCAGCACATTATCCAGTGCATCCGGTGTATGGGCGTAATCCACGATGCCGGTCACCTGCCCTTGCGGCGATACCACATAATCGAAGCGGCCTGCAGCAGAACTCAGGCTGGAAAGCACTGTCAGCGCCTCCACCGGGTCTTCGCCCAGCAGCTCGGCCACGCCATAAGCACCTAATAGGTTATAAGCATTAAAAGCCCCGATCAGCTGACACCAGATCTCATGGCCGTTTACCTCCAGGTGCAGGCCCTGCAGGGTGTTATCTAGGATGCGGGCTTTAAACTCCACAGCTTTGCGCAGTGCGAAGTAATGCACACTTGCTTTTGTGTTCTGCACCATCACCGGGCCACGCTTGTCATCCCCATTTACCAGGGCAAAAGCTTTTTTCGGGAGCATGTCAAAAAATGACTTCTTGGCTTTGATATACTCCTCGAATGTTTTGTGGTAATCGAGGTGGTCGTGCGTGATGTTGGTAAATACACCACCGGCAAAGCGTAGCCCCGCCACCCGCTGTTGTACCATCGCATGCGAGCTCACCTCCATAAAGCAGTGGGTGCAGCCAGCCTGTACCATTTGCGCCAGCAGCTCGTTCAGCTTCACAGCATCCGGTGTGGTATGGGTGGACGGCATTACCTCTTCGTCTATCTGGTTCTGCACTGTGGAGAGCAGCCCTACATGGTAACCTAACTCCCGGAACAGCTTGTGCAGCAAAGTTACAGACGTGGTTTTCCCGTTTGTTCCGGTCACGCCTACCAGTTGCAGCTTCCGCGACGGATGGCCGTAGAACGCCGATGCCATTTTGCCCAGTGCCTCTCCTGCGTTTGGCACCACCACGTAAGTCATACCAGCCTTGGGTTCAGCGGGTAGGTGTTCACAGACTATGGCAGCAGCCTCTGCTTCTTCAGCCTTGCCTATAAAGTCATGTCCATCAGCCTGCACGCCCCGGATCGCCACAAACACCACGCCCGCCCGCACCTGGCGCGAGTCGAAGGTGATGGCCTCCACCGGCACGTCCAGCGAGCCGATCGTTTCCAGCGGCTTTACTTCCTGCAGTATGGTTTGTAAGGTCAGCATCAGCTTAGCACAATGGTTATCTGTTTTTCTTTATTGATGGGGGTTCCCGGCTCCAGCGACTGCTCCTTCACATGCTTGCCACTTCCCTCCACCTTTACTTCCAGGTGCTGGTTACCAAGTATAAACAAGGCATCGCGCAGGGTAAGTCCGGTCACATCCGGCACCTGGTCGCCCAGCACCGGGTTTGGTTTAAAGTTAAGCGAGCGCGTGCCCGGCTCCACTTTCACCCACTCCTCGTCGGTATTTCCCGGATGGTTGCTGATGCCTATTTTGTTGCAGATCAGCGTGAGGTCATCAAAGCTACCTGCTGTTACATCCGGCAGGCTTTCCTTGTTAGGCACCACCCGTTCCTGCAGTGGCTTGTGCATGGCCAGATCGCGGGCGTAAGCTTTGTCGGCCACTTCCTTAAACACAGGCGCTGCTGCCAGGCCACCGTATACATTCACGCCCTTTGGATCGTCGATGATCACAATACAGCTATACTTCGGATTATCGGCTGGAAAATAGCCCACGAAAGAGGCGGAATAGGATCGCACATAACGGCCGTTCTTGATCTTCTTGGCCGTTCCGGTTTTGCCGGCCACTTTGTAGTCTTCGCCAAGTATGTTCTTCGCAGTACCTTCTTCTACCACGCCCTCCAGCATGGTCTTCAATTTCTTCAGCGTTTCGTCAGAGCAGATCTTATCAACCAATACTCTAGTATGAAATGCCTGAATCACATTGTCAGCCTTGCGGATCTCCTTCACAATGATGGGCTGCACTTTTACGCCGTTGTTCGCCACAGCATTGTAAAAAGCCAGCGTCTGCAGCGGTGATATCTTCAGTTCGTAGCCAATGCCCATAGAGGTAAGCGTGGTGCCATACCAGGTGCGATCGCTGGGGCTTTTCATAAATGGCCGCGCCTCCCCTTCCATCTGGAAGCCAAGCGTGTTGTCGAGCCCAAATTTATGCAGATAGTCCACATACGCCTGCGGGTTAGTTCCGAAGGTTCGCTCCATCAGTTTGGCCACTCCGATATTAGAAGATACCTCAAACACTTCCTGCACTGATATCTTGCCATGGCCGCCCGTTTTCGAGTCGTTCATGGTGGTATTCCGGATGCGGTAGGTGCCGTTGCCTGTATCCACGGTATCAGAAAGGCTCAGCGCATTATTGGTATACTCAAACATCGCCATCATCGAAGCCAGCTTAAAGGTAGAACCCGGCTCTGTGCGGCCCTGGCTACCTACAGCATAGTTGTAATCTTCGATGTATCCGCCTTCTACTTTGCCAAGATTGGCTATGGCCTTGATCTCGCCCGTCTTTACCTCCATCAGAATCACGCAGCCGTGGTCGGCCCCTGATTTATCCAGTTGCTTATACAAGGCATTCTCCGCCACGTCCTGCAGGTTGATATCAATGGTGGTTTCGATGTCGTAGCCGTGTTGTGGCTGCACTTCGGTTCCGTCGTAAATCGGCTTGTTACCACCTGCAATACGCTCGAAAAGTGCTTCTCCGTCAGTGCCAGCCAGATCGCTGTTGAAGCTGTATTCCAAGCCCGCGCCGTTCTTATCTTCATTGATAAAGCCGATAGAACGGTCTGCCAGAATGCCGAAAGGTTTGAAACGCTTCTCTACTTTCTCGAAGATCACGCCTCCCTTGTTCTTGCCGGTGCGGAAAATAGGCCACTTGGCCATCATCTTCTTGGCCTGGTAGTCGATCTGATGGCCGTTAAGCCGGATGTAGCGCCGGCCGTTGTGGCGGGCATTCTTGATCTTGCGGCGGTAGTATTCTTCCGGACGGTCTTTGAAGTAGCGCGACAGCAGCAGGGCCAGCGAATCTACCCCGCCATTGAACACGGCAGCATCAGCCACAGTCGGGTCAAAAGCAACGCGGTAAAACGGCAGCGACGTGGCCAGTATACTTTCGTTATCAGAGTAAATGTTGCCGCGGGTGGCAAACACCGGCTGGTAATGGATGCGGCGCTCTTTAGAGATCTTCTTCCATTTGGCGCCATCCATAAACTGGATCGCCACTACTTTGTACACAATCGCGCATGCAAAAAGGCAGATAGCCAGAAAGGCTACCCGCACACGAACGAGTATGGACTTCTTAATATTCATCTGCTGGTACTATTACTTGGTAAGGGGGAGATGAACTTTCGATCAGGCCAAGCGGCGCCACATTGCGGGCCACTTCCGACTGCTTGCTGGCCTCCATATACTCCGATTTGAGCGTAGTATAATCGGCGCGCAGGTCTTCGGTTTCTGCCTTCACCTTGTCTATTTTGCGGATCGTCTTTTCGGCGAAATGGGTGTTGCCGATGTAAAAGAGGGCCATGGCTGTCAGGAAAAGCACATGCGGCATATACTTGAGCGGCACCCCTTCCTCAAACAGGAAATCAACGTTGGCATACTTGTCGAGCAGCGAGAATAAACTAAAGCTTCTGGCTTTGGGCTGCGGCTTAGGCGGCTCTTCCGCTGGCTTCACGCGCACCGCATTATACTTGGGTGCGCTTGCTTTCTTAGTCATCAGGTTAGAAGCCATAGTTACGCTTATTTTTAGCTGAGCAACGCTCAACCGTTTAATCAATCATCTAATTCTCTTTTTGCTGCTACTCTTAGTTTAGCGCTCCGAGAGCGGCTGTTCTCCAGTAGCTCCTGCTCCGACGGCACCAGTGGTTTGCGGTTGACAGCCTCCAGCGGTTTTATTTCGTTGCCAAAGAGATCCTTCTCCACCTCCCCGAAAAATTTGCCTTTGGCGATGAAGTTTTTTACCAGCCGGTCTTCCAACGAATGATAGGAGATCACAACCAGTCGCCCACCGGGCTTTAACACCTCTGCCGCCTGTTGCAGCATTTCTTCCAGCGCCTTCATCTCGTCATTTACTTCAATTCGGAGCGCCTGAAAGACCTGCGCCAGGTACTTATTTTCTTTCCCTTTCGGGGTACAGGAGCTGATCGCCTGTTTAAAGTCTTCTATCGTTTCCAGTGGCTTGCGCACCCGTTTTTCTACTATGGTACGGGCAAGTGTGCGGGCGTTCTTCACTTCGCCGTAAATGCCAAAGATGCGGTGCAACTGCTCTTCCGAGTAAGTTTCCAGCACCTCTTGCGCCGTAATGCCCGCTTCCGGGTTCATGCGCATGTCCAGCGGACCATTGAAGCGAGTTGAAAAGCCACGCTCCGGCACATTGAACTGGTGCGATGACACACCCAAGTCAGCAAGTATGGCATCTACTTCTTTCACGCGGTACAGGCGCAGGTACTTTTTTAAATCGCGGAAATTAGCCCGCACAAACTGAAAGTTCGGACCTTCCAACTTCTTCGACTGCTCCTCGGCATCTCGGTCCTGGTCAAAACTGTATAGCTTGCCAGCTGCAAGCTTTTGTACGATCTGGGCAGAATGGCCGCCTCCGCCAAAGGTCACATCCACATACACCCCGTCCGGTCTGATATCCATGGCTGCAACCGACTCCTCCAACAATACCGGGCGATGATACTCCATTAGATCAGCGGCTCCTCTCCTGGTTTATCCCCTAAAAACTTCTGGGCTAACTGAGAGAAGTTCTGCTGATCCTTGATCAGGAAGTCCTCATACTTGTCAGGGTTCCAGATCTCCACCCGGTTGCCTAATCCCACTACAATCGCTTCTTTCTCCAGTTCTGCAAAACGCGCCATCGTTCTTGGCACGATAAAGCGCCCGGCGCCATCCAACTCCACCTCCGTGTTGCCCCGGAAGAAATTGCGCTGAAACTGGCGATATTCTTCGTTGAACTCGTTCAGACCCGCCACCTTGTCGTAAATCACTTTCCAATCTGCTTTCGGGTACAACACCAGGCACGGTTCAAACCCCCTTGTGAGCACCACATGATTGCCCGACGCCTCTGGCAGGTTGGCTTTTATCTTTGCAGGTAAAACCAGCCTTCCCTTCGGATCTATCTTGCATTCATATTCGCCAGAGAGGAAGTTCATAAAATCGAGCCTTATTCCGTATAGTTCTCGGAGTATACAAATGTAGCGATTCAGGGAAACCCGGCAACCACAATCTACCACTTTTTACCACTTTGTGGATAAATTATGGTTATCCACCCCACTTATCCACATTATACATCCCACAATGCTTATATCTTGGGTATAAGTTTTTTTGCTTTCATCCAATTCTTTGCCTATACTACGACCTATAATAAATACAACATATTAACCATCAATTACTTACCGATATAAATATATAATATTTAGAATTTTAGATTAATATCCACAGCAGAAGTGGCGGAAAGTGGAAAATGTGGTGAAAAGTGGGTGCGTTTCCCAACCTTTGTCCGGTTTAGCAGCACCTATTTGGGATAGATCTGCTGGCTCTGGAGCTGGGTAAACCAGGAGGAAGGGCAACAAAAAAGGGAGCTAAAAGCTCCCTTGTCAAATGTAGTTATAGGTGTTCTTAGAACGAGAAGCCGATGTGCAATCCTATGGCAAAAACAGGGGTTCCTTTGGCATACGAGAAGTACTCGATGCGGCCGCCCGCCACGCCATTTTTCAGAATACCGAAGTCATTCTCCAGGAACGCATTATAGCCCCCCTCCGACGATTTAATATGCCGTACAGACCCATCCAAGGTACCCAGGTCTTTGGTATTGGAGCTGATTTCTGCACGGTGGCGCATGCTACCGCCTGCTCCGACCCGGAGACGAATTGCATCGTTTTTGATGACATCGTAGCTCAGTTCCAGCGTACCCATGTAAAAAGTATTCTTGATGGTGTAGAGTTGCTTTATCTCGTCATACCGGGAAGCTGCCAGTAAACCAAGATTAAGTCCGGCAGCAAAGCGGTCACCTAGGTAATGGCTATAGCGGTCGCTGAACATCACACCCTGGCTGTCATAATCAGAGAGCCATACATAGCTGATGCCTGTTTTAAGTGTATTGTCATCTTTACTGGCATATGCTGGCTGCGACAGGGCCATGCACAGCAGCAACGCCGGCAACAGGTAAAAAGAAAGTACAGGTAATTTCATGCAATTAACAATTAAGGGTGAAAAGCTAGGGCAATTTATAGAAATAACAGGACATATATGTACACAAGTGTAGCTGATGCATACTTACTCTCCCCCTTAATAGTTACAAAATTGCTTAGAAAAATAAAATAGGAATATCTATTTTGTCTTATATAGTTGCCACCAAGGCAGATACGGTTTATCGTGGTGCTCGAAATGATATCCGAAAAAATAACAACTTATAAACGCCCATACATGATTTTTAGCCTGCGTGGTCGAATTATGCAGGTTTTCTGGTGCATGCATTCCGCGGTGAGGCTGGTATGTGCCAAAATAAAATAGCTGAAATGTAGCCAAAACCGCTGGCAGCATCCAGAACAGCACCACATTAGGCAGTGGAAAGAACAGCTGCAGCAGGTTATAGGTGATAGCCATCAAAACCAGTTGCCACCAGGTGATGTAGTTTCTTAAAAAGCGAAAGTACCAGGGCCAGAAAGATCCATGATAGTAGTCCGGGTCTTGCTCTGTCGCTACGTGGTGGTGGTGCAGGTGATGGCGGGGTAACAGGCGCGGATACCAGTTATAGGCAAAAAGAAAAGCTGTAAAAGTGCCGATACGGCGGTTTAACGTAGGTTTACCGGGCGCTACCACGCCATGCATGGCATCATGTGCGGTGATAAACAAGCCTGTGTACAGGTGTGTCTGTAAAAGCACAAACAGGTATGTTAGCGGTGAGGCAAAATTAACGGTGAAAGATGTAAGCAGACAGGCAAGCAGGCCGGCCCAACATACCAGAATAACGGCCGCTATAAAAATCCCCCTGTTGTCCCTTCCGTTGTCCATAGTTAATTAAATCCATCACACCTGCTGTTTAGCAACGTATAAAAGCCACCCCTCTCATACTCCAAGTATAAAAGAGCGCCGGTTGCGTACAGCAATTTATTATTCCTCCTCCTGCAATAATGCATCGCGCACCTGCTCCATTAGCCACATAGGCGTGGAAGTAGCACCGCATATGCCCACGCTATCGCCGGTGCTAAACCACTCCGGCTGCAGTTCCTCTACCGTAGAGATAAAATGCGTGTGCTCATTCGCGGCTTTACAAACCTGGTACAGCACTTTGCCATTTGAGGATTTGGTGCCCGAAACAAAAATAACTTTATCAAACCTGGCTGCAAACTTCCGCAGTTCCTTATCACGGTTAGAGACCTGCCGGCAGATGGTATCGTTGGCATTTACCTCAAACCCGCGCGCTTCTAACTCTTCTTTGATGGCATAAAAGCTATCGGTACTTTTAGTTGTCTGGCTGTAGAGCGTCAGTTTCTGCGGCAACTCGTGTTGCAACAGTTCTCCCATACTTTCAAAAACCACAGCCTCATTGCTTGTTTGCCCTAATAATCCTAGCACCTCAGCATGGCCGTGCTTGCCATAGATAAAAAGCTGCTCTTTCTTGTCATACGAGGTTTTGATGCGGTTCTGCAATTTAAGTACTACCGGGCAAGAGGCATCAATAAGCGTGAGGTTGTTTTGCAGGGCCATCTGATAGGTTTCCGGAGGCTCTCCATGCGCCCGGATCAGCACTGCTTCCTGGCGGAGTTCGGCCAGTTGCTCGTGGTTGATGATCCGCAGCCCCCGTTTCTGCAGGCGCTCTACTTCTCTGTCGTTGTGCACAATATCGCCCAGGCAGTACAAGTATCCCTGTTCATCCAGCAGGTCTTCGGCCATCTGGATGGCGTATACCACACCAAAGCAGAAGCCGGAATTAGAGTCGATGGTAACGCGCAGGCTTTTCATATTGGTTATACAGCCACGGGCTCATATTGTTTAGCCGTCTTGCGGCGCAGAATGCCTTCATAAATCGAGATGGTCAGCAACAGCATCAGCATAGAGTACAACACATCTTCTATCGGAATCGATACTAGCCTGATACCCAGGTTATACCTGTTGTTGTACCATACCACCGGCAAGTATGTCAGCACGCCGTTTACCAGCAGAAAAGGCACCAGGTGTACCGCATACATGAGGTAAAAGCGACCGAGCACCTTGTCATAAAAATAGCGTAGGTGCACCAGGTGCAGGATGATGAGCAAACAAAATGTAAAAGAAGTATAGAGCCGCTCCATGTTAAAAATTGCAATCACCGGCAGCACCATCATCAGGAAAAAAGCAATGGTTTTGGCATAAGGCCGCACCACATCGCGCGATATATAAGCATTCAGTACCTCGTAGATAAAAACGCAGGCGTAAGGAACCGTTATAAAGAAGAGCACCTCCTCTAGTGGAAGGTTGAACAGGTAGATGCCCGTCAGGTAAGCGGGATTGAAGCCCCACACCCCTATTTTGGTAAAAAAGGCATCCCAGACAACAAACACCAGCGCATTAACAAGTATAGCCGGGAAAAGTGCCGGCCACTTTTTATAGAAAGCAACTTTCCTGTCAAAAGAGAGCAGCAACGGAAAGAATACCGTAAAGAGATTCAGGTATAAGTAGATGTACATAGTGCTATAAGGTAAACGGACCTGGTGCCATCAAGCCGCCGGTTAAGCGTAACACCGCAGCACTACTCCGGCCGTTCTTAAATCTGAACGCTACGCAGGGCCACTTTTTCGGCTTCGGTGCAATGGTCTTTAGAAAGCATAAAATCGCGTATCGTTTTTGCCAGCCCGGGTGATAAAACCGAGTTGGGATACGCTTGCAGGCTGCTGAGCACAATCTGCTTATCTTCTGCCACGTGCCCGCTCAGGTTAAGGTAGCGTGGCACATAGTGCTCTACCGTAAAGCGTAGAAAGCGTATTTCAGGATGCGTATTGTCCAGCTTTACAGCCCGCTCAAAAATAGCCGAAGCTGTTTTCAAATGCTTTAGCCTGCTGTAAGGGTTCCAGACATATTTCGCCATCACAGCTTCTGAAGCAGCTTGGTAGCTTAAAACCAAAGGGTCATGGCCCTGGTAGGTACTCATCAGCTTATAAAAAGCGTTGGCAACCTCCTCGTTTTTGCTCGCCTCCTGGTACTGCAGGCGCAAAGAATCCAGTTTATACCGTGCCGTTTCACCGGCAAATGCCTGCCCTATAAGCGCCAGAAATAAAATTAAAAGAACATACTTTCTCATCAAATCGCATTAAGTCGGTACCGTAAATAGGAGCCGAGCAATATTGCCAGCTTTGCCTTATCAGGTACTCTTACGCGCTCATTAAGGATGTGGGTTGCCGGCAGGTTTTGAATTTTCCGGAATAACTTCAAATAATAAACGTAGGCCAGGTAAACGCCCATCCGCGCTGAGCGGGGCAGTGCCATAATGCCAACATACGCTTCTTCAAAATCATTCCGTATATCTGCTTCTATGGCCGCCTTGCTGCTGTTGTTAAAGCTGCCATACTCTACTTTAGGGAAGTATACGCGCCCGCGGTCGGTATAATCACTACGCATGTCGCGCAGGAAATTCACTTTCTGAAAGGCGGCACCCAGGCTGCAGGCAGGTCTACGAAGTCGTTCGAACATGGCCTCGTCTCCTTCGCAGAACACTTTCAGGCACATGAGGCCTACCACCTCTGCCGAGCCATAGATATATTCATTATACAGAGAGCTATCATATACATGGTCCTCAAGGTCCATTTCCATACTCTTCAGAAATGCCTCAATATAAGACCAGTCAATGCCATAATCCTTTACGACAACCTGGAAAGCATGCAACACCGGATTCAGGCTGATGCCATTTTCGATCGCCTCAAATGCCTGCTTTTTGTAATCTGCCAGCAGCTTACGTTTGTCATAGTCATGGAAGGTATCCACAATCTCATCAGCACACCGCACAAAGCCATAGATGGCATAAATGGGCTCATGAAACTTTTTATGCAGTGTTTTGATGCCCAGTGTAAAGGAGGTGCTATATGCCTGCGTAATGACTTTGCTGCACTTGTGACATGTTTCTCTGTAAAGCTCCATGGGTGTTGACGTAAAAGGATTAAGAATTTACAGTTTCTGGGACAGCAGCAAACTCCTTTGCTATTTCTTTGGCCACTACCTGCCCTGAGATCAGCGCCGGGGGTACGCCGGGTCCGGGCACCGTCAGCTGACCTGCATAAAACAGATTATTCACTTTACGGCTCTTGAGTGCCGGTTTCAGCAGCGCCGTCTGCATGAGCGTATTTGCCAGCCCATAGGCGTTCCCTTTAAAGGCATGATAATCACTGATAAAATCGCGGTGGGCGTAGCTGCGCTTATACACCACGGCACTTCGAATCTCCTGCCCGGTGAGGCGCTCCAGCCTGTCCATTACCAGGGTATAGTATTGCTCTCTTACGGCTTCCGTATCCTCCAGCCCCGGAGCCACTGGTATAAGTATAAACAGGTTCTCGCCCCCTGCAGGAGCTACACTTGGATCGGTTAGAGAAGGCATTGAAACATAGAACAAAGGTTTCTCAGGCCATCTCGGGTGCGTATAGATCTCTTTGGCGTGTGGCCCGAAATCCTCGTCGAAAAACAAGTTATGATGCTGCAGGTTTTGCAGGCGCTTGTTTACGCCCAGGTAAAACAGCAGCGATGAGGGCGCCATCACGCGCTTATCCCAATACTCCGGCGAATAACTTCTGTACTCCCCGGTCAGCAGTTTACTTTCTACGTGGTGATAATCAGCGCTGGCCACGATCACGTCGGCTTCAAACGTATCAGTAGCCGTGATGATGCGCTGCGCCTCCCCGTCCTGCACCTCTATCTGGCGCACCTCCTGGTCGTAGCGAAATTGTACGCCCTTCTCCTCTGCCAGCTGCACCATGCCCTCCACGATCTTGTGCATTCCTCCTTCCGGATACCATGTTCCCAGACTGATATCGGCATAATTCATCAGGCTGTAGAGTGCCGGCGTGTTCTCTGGCAGGGCACCCAGAAACAGGATCGGAAACTCCATAAGCTTGATTATTTTCTCATGCCTGAAATAACGGCGGATATGTTTATAGAAAGACTGGAACACGTCGAGGCGGAGCACATCCAGCAGGAGGCGGGGGCTCATAAATTCTGTGAGGGAACGCCCCGGTTTATATACCAGTTGGTTAATGCCAACCTCATACTTATATGCGGCCTGCTCCAGAAACCTATCGAGCTGTGCAGCGCTGCCTGGCTCCATTTGCTCAAAAAGCTGCCGCAACTGCTCTAAAGAAGCAGGTACCTGCATAAAATCGTCTTCGCTAAAAATAACAGTATAAGACGGGTCCAGGCGCTTTAGCTTATAGTAATCGGCGGCTTTTTTCCCAAAACGGTTAAAATAGGCTTCAAATACATCGGGCATCCAGTACCAGCTGGGGCCCATATCAAACGTAAACCCTTCGGTGCTGAAGCTGCGCGCCCGGCCACCTGGCGTACTGTTCTTCTCCAGCACCGTAACCGCATACCCCTGGTCAGCCAGGCAGGTAGCCGCAGACAACCCGGAAAATCCAGCACCAATGACAACAACTTTGGTTTGATCCATACCTCTCCGCTACTTAGGCTTCTACCTTGTACACCTTTAGCATTTGCTTGAGCTCTTTGCGTGCTATGTGAATTCGGTTCTTCACGGTGCCAATTGGTATCTGAAGTTTTTCGGCGATTTCCAAGTATTTGAACCCCAGATAATACATCATAAAAGGCGTGCGGTGTTCCTCATTCAGGCTGGCAATAGCCTGGTTTATATCATTCATGACGAAAGTTGCTGTGCCTTTGTTCTGAGTAATATAATTTTCGTCGGTGTTGAGGTACTGCAAATACTCGGCGCTGTCGATGTTACTGCTGCGCTTTGTAATTTTATTGTAGTTGTTGATGAAGGTATTGCGCATAATGGTGTACAGCCACGCCTTCAGGTTAGTGCCTGCTTTAAACTTATCGCGGTTGTTTAAAGCTTTAAGCAATGTTTCCTGCACCAGATCTTTGGCATCATCCACATCGCGCGTCAGGTTCATGGCGGCTGGCCGCAGCGACTGCGCTACGTGCTGTACCAGGTCGGAAAATTCGAGTGTTGTCATTTTGTTTACCGTTTACCTATAAAACTATAAACAAATATACGATCAAAGAGAATATTAATCTTAGTTTGTGGAGATTATTTTAAATAATGTTTAAACAAAACAGCTAAACAACTCCTAATCTCCTGCCAACAGCAGGCATTCCCCTGTAAACAACAAAGCCGGGCTGCATCGAAACAAACGATACAGTCCGGCATGCGGATTTAGAGCCTGAAAATAATTAAGCCTGCAGGACCTCTTTCTGCTTGAGCAGGTTATGAAATTCCTGTATATGCTGCAGCCGTTTTACATTTGGCGGAAAAACAAGAAAGTCATACTGAGTTTGCAGGCCATACATCAGGATGGTGGCTTTCGGAAAATGGTGGGATAACTTGTTTATATATCCTTGCACCTGGTCTCGCTCGGGCACAGCAGTTACAACAGTGCAAATGTATTGCGGCTTACATTGCTCATACGTTTGCACCAGGTCCTGAAAAGGCAGGTTCTGGCCCAGGTAAATTACGTGCAGGTTGTATTGCCTGATGATGTAAGACATAAACAGGAGCGCCAACTCGTGCAATTCGCCTTCAGGCAGGTAGAGCAGGTAGGAAGGCGCATTCTGCTGCCGGCACACCACCTGCCCGTCAATGGCCACAATAATTTTGCGGCGCACCAGGTTGCTGACAAAGTGCTCATGCGCCGGAGAGATATTGCCTGTCTGCCACAGAATACCGATCTTGTTCAGGAAAGGATAGATTACCTCCAGCATAGTATCCTGAAAGCCCATCTGCAAGGTAGCCGTATAAATGGTTTTATCAAACTTATCCTCGTCCATATCTACCATACCCGCAATTAAAGCGCCGATATGATGCGAGCAGCGGCTGGGTACTTCGCAAAGTTGCTGCACCGTTTTCAGGATCTGGTCGGGTGCCATTTTGGCTATCTTCGAGATCTTGTACCCGTGCTCGTTCAACAGCGATATATTCAGGATGCTCTTGAGGTCTTCATCACTGTAATAGCGGATGTTCGTATCAGTACGCTGCGGGCACAGGATGTTATACCGCTGCTCCCACACCCGTATAGTATGTGCCTTGATGCCGGACAAGTGCTCGAGTTCTTTAATGGTGTATTGAGCCACGTTTTTAGTTTTGCTTATTTGTTTGCACGTTTTGATGCCAGACGGAAATAGCGCTGGTCTACCCACAGCATCCCAAAACTTTCTGAGCCATACTTGCCCTCTGTTTTGTGATGCACTTTGTGCGCCATGTTTAAGGCTTTGAGGTAAACATTAGACGTTTTTCCAAAAATTCTGATCCGTCGGTGGATGAACACATCATGTATCACAAAGTAAGCAACCCCATACAACGTAATGCCTGCGCCTATCCAGAACCGGTAGTCGATCGGCTCACTTCCAAAAAGAAAGAACAGCATCGCCAAGGTACCATAGTAGGCAAAAAAAAGGTCGTTTAGCTCAAAGGCATGCGTATGGCGGGTGTGGTGCGACTTATGCAGAAACCACAGGAACCCATGCAGCACATACTTGTGCATGACCCAGGCCATACCTTCCATACCTACAAACGTGAGGAGCATAATGCCTATTCCTACCAACATACCCTCTGAACAGCAAGTTTAACAAATAGTTTATGGTATTAAACAAAATTTTTACCACGCAAGCGGCTCCTTGTTGAGAAAAGCGGCTATCCCCCGGCGGCAATCTTCGCTGCTACGGGCAACAGCATTCATCTCAGAAGCATACTGCAGGCCTTCTTCCAGGCCCATGCCCTGTACGCGCGCAATCATATCTTTGGTTAGCTCCATCGACTGCCGTGAGTTCTCGGCGCACAGCTTTTGGGCAAAGTTAAACACCCGTTCCTCCAGCGCTGCAGCAGGCACTACAAAATTTACCAGTCCGAACCGCTCCGCCTCTTCTGCCGCTATCAACTCGCCGGTAAGCAGAAGTTGCTTTGCCCGCGACTCCCCGATTTTGCGCAGCAGAAATACTTTAACAATAGCAGGTATAAAGCCGATCTTCACTTCTGTATAGCCAAACCGGGCTTCCGGCACTGTAAAGCTGATGTCGCAGATAGCAGCCAGGCCGCAGCCACCGGCAATAGCGTGCCCCTGCACCTGCGCAATCACAACTTTTTTCAACGTATAAATCAGCCGGTACAGCTCCATCAGGTGCGTGGAGTCAATCAGGTTTTCATGGTAGTCATTCTCCTGCAGGCGCTTAATATACGCCAGGTCAGCTCCGGCACAGAACACATCGCCTTCAGCGCGCAGCACCACCACTTTACAACTCTCGTCTTCTTCGGCCAAGGTAAAGGCTCGTTTCAGTTCCGAAACAACTTCGTAATTCAGGGCATTCCGCTTTTCAGGTCGGGCCAGGGTGATATAGCCAACGCGCTCCTGCACATGATATTTGATGAACTCAGCAGCCTGCGTTTCAATAAGTTTAGGTGTCGTTGTCATGGTTTTTATTAATAGTAGTCACTTAAAGGGAGCAGGATATCAACTATTGGTAGCCTACGAACTTTCGCTGTTCCGGTATGCCTTCCGTCGCTATTTGCTCGAACCATACCTGTAAACCAGCCGCTTAACTTACAGCAAACAACGCACCAGTACCGTTCGCCCTGCCCTAATCCGGAAATTAAAATATAGCAACAGGAAAATATTTTAAATCTGCCCTTACACTGGAGGCATTCGGCTACTTTGCGGTGACTACTGCTCAACCACTGCCTTGATTGGTGCGTTATAACACATTTGCTAACGCCTGTTAGTTTGCTTATACTTGCCACAACGCTATGGAAGATATCGGATTGAGCCGCAAACAACAAATTGAGCTTACTGCTACCCGCCTTTTCAAATCAAAAGGGTTTGCCGCAACGTCCATGCGCGACCTGGCCAATGCGCTAGGTATGGAAGCGGCAAGCCTGTATTCGCACATCAAGTCGAAGGAGGAGATTCTGCAGCGGATATGTTTCCGGATGGCCGGCGAGTTTTTTGAAGCGATAGACGCGGCCGAGGCCCCGGAAGCAACGGCAACGGAGCGGCTCCGAAAGGCCATACAGGCGCATGTGGCCGTGCTGACGCAAAACACAGCAGCCTCCGCCGTTTTCCTGCACGAGTGGCGCCACTTAAGCGAGCCTTACCTAAGCGACTTCCTGGTCCTGCGCGACAAGTATGAGGCCCGCTTCCACAACATTATCCGTACAGGCATACACCACGGCGAGTTTACAGTACCTGACGAGAAATTTGCCGTGCTGGCCATACTTTCTAGCCTGAACTGGATTCATACCTGGTATAAACCGGATGGGAAAATGACACCAGCAGAAATAGCCACAAATTTAACAGCAATGCTACTGAACGGGCTGCAGCCAAACTCCGCGGCAACCTCCTGATTTCTTTCTCAGCAGCTAGTATATCATTTATACTGGGTAACATGTGCCACATTCAGGAGCATAAACCATAATAAGTATAAATATAAAAGGCAGCCAGGATCGCCAGCTGCCTTTTATATTTATACTTATTTTTTACTAAAGCTTCTCTATCTCTGCCTGAACAAAATCGGCCAGGCTCCTGATGTAGTCTGTGCTAAAGTCGAACTTGATACCGGCTGCCTCATATACTTCGCCAATGGCCACAGTATACCCCAGGCTGAGGGCACGTTTGTAAGCTGCCAGTCCTGCTGCAGGATTTTCCTTGAAGTTTTTCCAGACGGCAATGGCTCCTAGCTGCGCCATCGCATACTCGATGTAATAGAAAGGCACCTCGTAGATATGCAGCTGCTTCTGCCACAAGAACGGTTTATACTTCTCCAGCCCCGTCCAGTTTACCAGCTTATGGTTAAACGTGTCGAACATGTGCAGCCACGCGTTGTGGCGCTGCTCCTGCGTTTGCTCCGGGTGCTCGTAAATCCAGTGCTGAAACTTATCTACTGTAGCTACCCACGGAAACGTTTCCAGCACGCTCTCGAGGTGCGTACGCTTGGCGCGGCGCAGTTCGTCGGCATCCTCAAAAAAAGTATCCCAATAGTCCATAGAAATCAGCTCCATCGACATCGAGGCCAGTTCGGCCACCTCAGAAGGCGGATGTTTGAAAGCATTCAGGCTCATTTCGCGCGTCAGGAACGAGTGAACGGCATGCCCCCCTTCGTGCAGCATCGTGATAACATCGCGTAAACTGGAAGTGGCATTCATAAAGATAAACGGCACCCCAATCTCATCCAGGGGGTAGTTGTAGCCGCCTGGCGCTTTGCCTTTGCGAGATTCCAAATCCAGGTGCCCCATCTCGCGCATAGTAGCCAGGCAGTCGCCCAGGAAGGTATCAAGTTGGTAGAATACCTGTACCGTTTTCTCCAGCAGTTCCTCGCCTGATTTAAACGGCTCTAAGGGCGCTTTGCCGGTCGGGTCCACATCCAGGTCCCAGGGGCGCAGTTCGGCTACCCCCAGCTTCTGCTGCCGCTCCTCATCCAGCTTTGTCAGCAGCGGCACGATGGTTTCCTCGATAGACTGGTGAAAGTTGAACGTATCTTCCGGCGAATAATCAAAGCGGCCCAGCGCAGCAAACATATAATCGCGGAAGTTCTGGAAACCGGCATTCAGTGCTACTTGGTTGCGAAGGCGCAGCAGTTCGTCGAAAAGATCATCCAGCTTCTGGTGGTCCTGGAAGCGACGCTCCTGGATAGCCCGCCAGGCTTCCTCCCGCACGGCACGGTCGTTGCGCTTCAGGCGGTCGGCGGCTCGTTGCAGGGTTACCTCTTCCCCATCCAGGGTCACCGTCATGGCGCCTGTAGTGGCGGCATACTGCTGCTGTTTGGTGCTGATCTCTGTGTTTAACGGGATATTCTCTTCACGGAAGATCTCCAGTGCCCGATCGACGCTACGCAGGTAAATTCTAAATTTTTCCCTATTGATGCTGCCAATATAAGGCGAGTGCATCAGCTTCTGGTTTAGTTCGTGATCGAAAGGCGCAATGTTGGGCTCTATCTCTGAAATGAAATATTGAAAGGCCGCTGTGATCTCCTCGCTTTGTGTGTCACAGGTCATCCGGATGTAGCGCCAACCCAGATCCTCCGATAGTACGCTTTCCAGCTCGCTACGGTCTGCCATCCACTTTTCCAGCTGCTCCACCGAGTTGATCTCGCGGTTTTTCAGCTCTTCAAAGTATGGTTGAATGGTTTGCCAGGTATCAACTTTAAAATCTTCAGAAAGGTATACACGCGGCTTACGCCTGGGTATGGCTATACTAGTTGAGGTTGATGTCATTATCTTAATCTATATCTTTAAAATCCAATATACGCACTTCTTCTGAAAGTACAAAAAGAATACAGCGGCCCATTTTATTTTGTGAACCAGCTCCGCTGTATACGTACGTTAAAAAACATTATCCGATTTCGATTATCACATCACTCGTAAGCGGATGGCCTACACAGTTCAGCACGTAGCCTTCTTCCAACTCAGCATCTGACAAACCATCACGTTCATCCATGTGCACTTTTCCGCTGATGCTGCGGCCCCGGCAGGCGGTGCAAAGGCCCGCCTGGCAGGAGTATGGCAGGTCCACATCCTGCTCCAGCGCTGCTCCCAATATGGTTTGCTCCGGGTTTACCTTTATTTTATATTCGGCTCCTTCGTAGAGAATGGTTACCGTTTGTGTTGTAATTCCGCCTTCTGCTACTTCAGCCGTCGCTGCACCAGGTTGCTGTGCCGGCTTAGCGGGTTTACTGCTGATAAAGCTCTCCTGGAAAATGCGGTTGGCCGGCACATGCAAAATGATCAAGGCCTGTCGTACCTCTTCCATCATCCCTGCCGGACCGCACAGGTAGTAGACTGCTTCGGGTTGTTTGATCAGTTGCAACCGCCCTAACAAGCCACTAACCACACCTGGCTTTTTAGCCAGGTTCAGGCGCTCCAGAATTTTAAGGATCATACTTCGGTTCATGCGGCCGCGGTGCTCGCAATCGTAACGGGGCTGGCTGTAAATATACTCTACATGCAAGCGGTTCTGGTGCTGTTCTTTCAGGGCATCCAGCTGCGCTTTAAAGATGACAGAATCTTCGTTGCGGTTGCCATAGAGCAACGTTACTTGGCTTTCTGGTTCCTCGCGCAATACGGCCTTTAAGATCGACATCAGGGGCGTAATGCCACTGCCGGCGCCGAACAGCACCACCTGCCGCCGAACAGCGGGTAAGCAAGTATGACAGAAATTACCTAAAGGCTCCATCACCTTTAGGTCATCACCTTCATGTACCTGGCTGAGAATGTAGTTAGAGACCAGGCCGTCAGCTACCCGCTTGATGGTAACCGAGAGCCGCGGGCCTTCGTGTGGAGTGCTGCTGAGGGAGTACGAACGGCGTACTTCTTTTCCGTTTACCGGCAGGATCAGCGTCAGGAACTGGCCGGGCTTGTAAGGAATAACTAAGTTATCTGGATGTTCAAGATGAAGGGTAATGGCATCGGGTGTTTCACGGGTGATGTCCACTACTCTAAGGGTAAAGTATGGGCTACTCATTTTTAAATTTAGGCGTTTTTTAACCGTTTAGGTTACTTTCTAACATGTTTAGGCGATGAAAGTTACAACAATCCCATGTGGAGTAAGAAAGTTTTGCATAAAAATCAGCTCCTCCATAATTTTTATACGTATTACCCTAAAAACTTACCAATATTAGTTGTAGCAGATATAGAAAAAAAGCAACTTTACATGTCCTTGAAAAGGCTGTATTGTGCAAAAAATACTAGCTGCCTTGGGACCCCGTCCCGATCCATTACAAAAAATTCGTTGAAAACAACATGCATTGAAGACACATGCTCTACAAACTCACGCTAAAAAACTGTGAAAAAACCGTAGTGGTGGACGACCAGACCTACGAGATTATTCAAAACAAACCGTATCTGCAACAGATCGAATTTTTGAAGCACCTGCGCATCCACTCCAATGGCTATGCCTTTTTTCAAAAGAACTGGCCCCTCAAGAACGGCAAGTATCGCAACGAGACCATTTACCTGCATAAGTGGATCGGGGAACAGTTGCTGAAAAAGCCGGAGAGCGACATTAAGCTTTATGTGCATTTTAAGAATGGCAACAAACTAGACTGCCGCCGCGACAACCTGGAATGGGCACCGCTTTGCAAGATTGTGCGCAACACCACCAAAACCGAGAACAAACTTGGGGTGCGCGGGGTGCACAAAGAGGCGCAAAAGTACCGGGCCATCATCCACTTTAACAAGCAACGCATTAACCTAGGCACATTCGAAACATTGCAGGAAGCAGCCCTCGCCTACAGCAAAAAGTCGGAAGAACTCTTTGGTAAGACCAAAAGCCTGCGCACGCTCTCTAAGTATGTAGAGGAAGAGGTAAGTTAATTCTTCTTATACTTGCAGTGCGCGGCCAACCCTCCGCGCCAGTTTATATGCACTCTATAAAAACGCTTAGCACTATACTAAGGCGGCACCAGCATGCCTTCGCCCCTGTGTTCAACCTTGACCTGAATGCAGTAACTGTCTGCCAACTGGATTTTACAGCGGGCAACCAACTGCTGCAAACCGTAGACCTGCGCGATACCGTTGCCTTCAACGAGGCGGTGCAGAGCATGCTCCGGCAGAATAAGGCGCAGGTAGGAGTAGGCGGCTACCTTGAGAACCGATTTATTTACCGCCGCAGCGCGCATTTTGATGTACAGGCCGAAAGCCGGAACCTGCACCTCGGGGTAGATGTATGGCTGGCTGCCGGCACACCTGTTTATACGCCGCTCGATGGCACTGTGCACAGCTTTCAGGACAATGCCCATTTCGGCGACTACGGCCCCACTATTATTTTAGAACACGAGCTGGAAGGCGTCGTGTTTTATACCTTGTATGGCCACCTGACCCGCACCTCGCTGGAGGGGCTGCAGGTTGGCCAGCACTTTTACAAGGGTGATAAATTGGCCGAAGTAGGCCCCTACCCGGAGAACGGCGACTGGCCCGCGCACCTGCACTTTCAGGTAATCAGCGATTTGGAAGGCCGCAGCGGCGACTTCCCGGGTGTAGCTACACTGGCAGAAAAAAGCAAGTATAGCGCGATCTGCCCGAACCCCAACCTGATCCTGCAGTGCCGCCACCTGCCGTAGGAGTTGCCTTCGCTTTCCTTTTTAAGTAAATTGCGCTTCGGAGGCGCTGCCACTGCAGGCAGCGCTTTTTTATTTTACCTTACAATGAACGCACCCATGCTTGACCTCGACGCTTACCGCACCACCGCTTATGACTTTGTAATGTTTTATGGCATGCGCCTGTTGCTTGCTGCATTTCTATTAATCATCGGCACCTGGATTATTCGGAGGTTACATTCCTTTATTCAAAAAGCCATGCTGCGCAAAGGAGTGGACGAGTCGTTGCGGCCTTTCTTGGGGAGCATTCTCAATGTCACGCTCTGGATTATGCTCATCGTGCTGGTCATCGCGCAGTTAGGCGTGGAAATGACCTCCTTTATCGCTGTGCTGGGTTCTGCCGGCCTGGCCATTGGTTTGGCGCTGCAGGGCAGCCTCTCTAACTTTGCCGGCGGCGTGCTGATCCTCACCATCAAACCCTTCCGCGTGGGTGACTTTATCGAGGCGCAGGGTAAGATGGGCACTGTGTCCATGATCAACATCTTCAACACAGTGATCAAAACGGGCAACAACCAGGTGATCTATATGCCGAATGGGCCGTTGGCCTCCAGTGTAGTGGTAAATTACTCAGTAGAGCCGACGCGCCGCATGGAGCTGAACTTAGTCATCAGCCCACAGAATGACATAGCAGCCGTAAAGCAACTGTTGCAGGAACTGGTAGATGCTGATCCGCGCATTCTCCCCGAGCCTGCACCTTTTATAGCAGTGACTGCTTTCACCGAATACTCCATCACCATCAGCATGCGCTTATGGGCTAAAAAAGAGGAGTTCTGGCCCCTGAACTGGGATATGAACGAGCGTGTGAAAATTGCATTTGAGCAAAATAGTGTGAAGATGCCAGCACCGTTGCAAAAGCACGAAATAGTGCAGGCGACCTAAATAGCAGTGTAATCCAGCAGCTACAGCACAAGCAACTTAAGAATAAAACAAAAAAGCCTCACATATTAATTGTGAGGCTTTTTTGTTGGCATGCTGGCTTCCTAATCAAACTTAATTGCTTTTACCGGCTTAATGCGGGCTACAGTGGCGGCAGGTATAAGTATAGCTAGCATCGTCAGGAGCAGCGTCACCACGTTGAGCACTATAAAAATGCCCAAGTTCCAGCTGATCGGCACCGTGTCCATATAATAATTCTCAGGATCGAGGGGGATAATCTTGAAGTAGTACTGGATGGCGCAGAACGCTAAGCCAATCAGGTTGCCCCACAACATGCCCTTAATGGTAAGGTTAAGGCCTCGGAAGTAGAAAATCTTCCGTATCTGGGCGTCCGTCGCTCCTACGGCTTTCAGCACTCCGATCATGTTGATGCGCTCGATGATCATGATGAACACCGTAGATACCATGTTGAAAGTGGCCACAAAGATGATGAGCACCAGGAAGATGATCACGTTTTTCTGCAACAGTTTCAACCAGTCGAATAGCTGCGCATGACGATCGGTAATCTTTTCCAGCTGCAGATCATAGTGCATCTGATCAAATACTTTGTCAGCCACCTGGTCTATCTGGCTGTAGTCTTTCAGCACGATCTCCATGCCACCGGCCAGCGAGTCGGGCCAGTTGTTCAGCTGCCTTATAAGGGCTATGTCGCCTACCACAAACACCTCATCAAACTCCTCCAGCCCCGTTTTATAGATGCCTTCGATTTTAAGTTTGCGGGCACGAGGCGGATTCTGGATAAAGTAAAAGATAGCGTCATCGCCCACCTTCAGCTTCAGTTTGTCGGCAATGGTCTGGCTCACCAGCACCTGCTGCGAGATCCCTGAATCCGGGAAAGCAATCAGGTTGCCGGCTACCAGGTTTTGCTTCATGGCCTGCAGGTCGTAGGTTTTGTCCACGCCTTTGAGCACCACGCCCAGCACCTCGTCTTTAGTTTTGATGATAGCCGTTTTACGGGCAAAGGGCTGTATTTCTTTGATACCGGGGATGGAATCGGTGATACCGATGTTCTCGCTAATTGGCGCGCCCTCGTAAGAATTATTAGTGTCGTACTTGCTAATTTGGATGTGCGCCCCAAAGCTGAAAATTTTATTGCGTATCTCACTGCGGAAGCCCTCCAGAATGGCAAACGACACAATCATGATGGCAATGCCTGCGGCTATGCTGATTATTGCTATTTTTGTAACCGACGAGGTAAACGTGCCGGCCTGCACTTCGGAAATTTTTTCGGATATGTACTTGGAAATATTCACGCACCTGGTTTCTAAACAGCCTTAAAGATAGGTATGAATTTTGATTTCTTCCCGAATATATGATGATACAACCTTTTGTGATCCTTTATACAGCGCTGCTGCTGGCTTTTAGTGGCTGCACGCCCAAACAAGCACCTGCCGTACCTCCTGTTCCGGTCGCTACAGTACCCATTACTCCTGCAGCAGCGCCCTTGAAAATGGGGGCCGCACAGCTGGAATTATACTTGCCAGAGCTACAAGGCAAACGCGTGGGGCTGATCGTGAACCAGACCTCGATGGTAGGGAAAACGCACCTGGTGGATACCTTGTTGAGCCGGGGCATAAACGTTGCCACCATCTTTGCGCCGGAGCACGGCTTCCGGGGCGAAGCCGATGCCGGTGCCCACGTCAAAGATGCTAAAGATACGAAAACGGGGCTGCCAATTATCTCACTGTACGGCAGCAACCGAAAACCGACGCCGGAGCAGATGCAGCAAATAGACGTGCTGGTGTTCGATATTCAGGATGTGGGCACCCGCTTTTATACGTACATCAGCACCATGCACTACGCCATGGAAGCCGCTGCCGAAAACAACAAGCCCATCTTCATCCTCGACCGTCCCAACCCAAACGGCAACTATGTGGATGGCCCGGTGCTGGACCCCGCGCTGAAGTCTTTTGTAGGCATGCACCCGATTCCGATCGTACACGGCCTGACTGTGGGCGAACTGGCGAAGATGATAAACGGCGAAAAATGGCTGGAGGGCGGCCGCCAAGCCAACCTGACGGTTATTCCGGTCGCCAACTATACGCACCAAACGGCTTACACCTTACCCGTGAAGCCATCGCCCAACCTGCCCAACCAACAAGCCATTCTGCTTTACCCGTCGCTGTGCCTGTTTGAGGGCACCACTGTGAGCGTGGGCCGTGGCACCGACACACCTTTTCAAGTAATCGGCAGCCCCTATTACACGTCAAAAGCTTTTTCGTTTACACCGCAGAGTACGCCGGGTGCTACCAACCCGCCCCATAAAGGCGAAACCTGCTACGGTTATGACCTGACACAACCGGCCGATGCGCAGCCATTTACACTTGCTTTTCTGTTGGAGATGTATCAGCATTCTACTCAGAAAGATAAATTCTTCAACAGCTTTTTCGAAAAGTTAGCCGGCACTCCCCTACTGCGCGAGCAAATAATAGCTGGAAAGACCGAAGCTGAGATTAGAGCCAGCTGGGAACCCGCTTTAACTAACTATAAGCAAATGCGCAAACAGTACCTGCTTTACCCCGATAACGCGAAACTATGAGAGAATTACGCATCATATTTATGGGTACGCCTGATTTCGCCGTGCCCACCCTGCAGATACTCGTTGAAAACAAGTATAATGTGGTTGCCGTGCTCACTGCACCAGACAAACCGGCTGGCCGTGGACAGAAGCTTCACCAGTCGCCGGTAAAAGAATATGCTGTGGCGCAGGGCATTCCGGTGCTACAGCCAACCAACCTGAAATCGGAGGCTTTTCTGGAGGAACTGCGCAGCTACAAGGCTAATCTGCAGATCATCGTTGCTTTCCGGATGCTGCCGGAAGTAGTATGGGCAATGCCGGAACTGGGCTCGTTTAACATTCATGGTTCGCTGCTGCCGCAGTATCGCGGAGCTGCGCCTATTAACTGGGCCATCATCAACGGCGAGAAAGAAACGGGCGTTACCTCCTTTTTTCTCAAGCATGAGATTGATACCGGCAATATTATTTTTCAGTCACGGGTGCCGGTGCTTGAAGAGGATAATTTTGGCTCGATGTACGAGAAACTGAAGCAGGAAGGCGCCAGGCTTGCGTTGCGTACGGTACAGGCTATTGAACACGATGATGTGCAGCCGCAGCCGCAGCCTGCTACCGGCGATATTAAACATGCTCCAAAGATCTACAAAGAAACCTGTGAAATCAACTGGAACCAGCCAGCCACTACTGTGCGCAACTTTGTGCGCGGCCTCAGCCCCTACCCTGCCGCCTGGACCCGCTTGGGCGATAAAACTTTTAAAATCTTTAAGGTAGAAGTGTGGGAGAACACTGCTGATACCTTAGCACCCGGCCAGCTTACAACGGACAATAAAACTTTTCTGCACGTGCAAACCGCTGCCGGAACAGTAGCCATACTAGACCTGCAGATGGAAGGGAAAAAGCGGATGCCGCTGCAGGATTTGCTGCGGGGCTATAGTTTTAAAGCAGAACACGTATGATTGCCCTTGTAGTAGCTGTCGCCGAGAACAACGTCATTGGCAAAGACAACCAGCTGATCTGGCACTTGCCAGCCGACCTGAAGCATTTCAAACAGATCACGATGGGCCATCCTATCCTGATGGGCCGCAAGACCTATGAATCGATTGGGAAGCCACTGCCGGGCCGCACCTCGCTGATCATCACAACACAAATGGGGTATACCGCCGCCGACTGTATTGTGGTACACACATTACAAGAGGCTTTCGAAAAAGCGCTGGAATTAGATGAGCAGGTATACCTCATAGGTGGCGCTGAAATTTATAAGCAGGCGCTTCCGCAGGTTGATACTATCTACCTGACACGGCTCCATCATCAATTTGAAGGTGACACATATTTTCCGGAACTGCATGAAAACGAGTGGCAGGTGGTATCAGAAGAAAAACATGCACCGGACGAAAAGAACAAGTATAGCTATAGCTTTTTGGAGCTCCGGCGCAGAAAGTAGCATGTATAAGTATAAAACAGAACGGGCCGCTATACTTTAGCGGCCCGTTCTGTTTTATACTTATATCAACCGGTTAGCGCAAAATGTAGAGCTTGCCATAACCGTTCTTAAAGGCTTTATCGCCTGCAGTATAGCGGTGCTTCATGTCCTCGCCTACCTGGCTCATCACCACCCGGTAAAGGTATACGCCATTGGCCAGTTTGTCGCCATACATATCTGTTCCATCCCAGGCATATTCGGTTTTGTTGTTACCGATGCGGAGCGGCCCCATCTCCTCCTTCATGATCTCCTTCACAACCTTACCAGTTACCGTCATCACCTGAATCTTCATATGCTCCGGAATCGTACTGCCCGTCAGCGTGAAGATAAACTGTGTTTTAGAGGAGAAAGGATTCGGATAAGGGTAGAAATTTGTGACGCTTGCCTCATTCACCACTTCAAAGCCGATGCGGTACGGCGATGCGCCTGCTGCTTTACCCGCTATATCTTTTGCCTGCACCTCCATGCTGTACTTGCCGTCCTCTAGGTGCAGCGGCTTGTACTCCAGCCGGAAATCATTCTTTTCGTCGGCAGGATAAAACCGTACTTCCTCCGGGTTGTTCGCCAATGAAACTTCCTTCTGTTGGCCATCCGGCTGAATAATGATGACTGACATGGTGGAGGGGTCCTGCAGATAAGCCTGCCGGTTTTCGTCTTTCACCACAATGCTGATCAACGGGCTTGGCGACACCAGTTCTCCGTCTAAGATATGCACGCCATCAAAGGCCACATCCATGATCGGGTGCAGCTTCGATTTTACCTTAAAAGGCACCTCGTAGAAGTTGTTGAAGTATTGCTGCTCCGGCTGCACATGAGGGTTTACAAACATGCTAAGCTTGTAGCTGCCATCCATGGAAAGCGTTGGCATGGAATAGCTAAAGTTTACGGTTTCGTTAGCGCCAGCCGGCTTTATTTTGATGCGCGAAGTAGTCGCCTGGATGCCGTCTCCGGTTAAGGTTACGTCCACAGCCAACGAATCAGGAAAAGGAACATTGGTCACATTCTGGAAGGCCATTGGCATCGTAAGCTTGCCCTGATTTGCCTGCGTTGTCAGAATATCTTCATTTACCTGCACCAAATCAGGCCGTATCACACCTTCCGGAGCCGCCTCATAGTATACCAGCCATTCGCGTAATTGCGGTGCTGTTCGCGCTGTAGAATCAGAAACAAAGGCCTGCAGTTTCAGCACGGGATAGGTATGGGCGTCGATGTGGGTAAGATCGTACGTTTTTGTATTAACGTTCTCGACAAGCACCTGCTCCTTACCAGTCGCTTCTACGCCAATCACACTCAGTTTATACTTGTCGTTGCCTTCCCCGTTACGGGAAACGTTATGGTAGAGCGCTCCCCAACTCAGCGCTGTCCCCACCGGCGAGGAGGTGAGCGTACCGGCCATATGTTTCGTTTTCAGCACTGTTTGCAACGAAATGGCCTGCGAAGTAGGCGCAGGGGCTGGCGGTTCTACTGTTGCTGAAAGCTCCTTAACTGTACCTGGCGCTGCTCCTTTCTGCCCGATAATTGCAAACGGATAGCCTGTTTGTAGCTGATCGATCAGGCTGGAGCCGATATGCTTAAATTCATTCTTGAGGCTAGCAGGAAAGGCACTGAACGGGACTTTGTTAACTGTTCCGGCTATAACATAGTAGCCTTCGGGTACACTCTTGAGAAAATTCTCCAGCTTGAGCTGGTTAGCAGAATTAGAAATATCTCCAAACTCATACACATACGGGAATGTACTGCAAGTTACATTCGGATTAAAATTCTCCACCAGCGCCAGATCTATATTGTTCACCAACGCCACATATATCCGCGGCAGGGCACTAACGTCCGGGTTTTCACATTCGCGTGCAATGAGCGGCTTACTATTATAATAAAGGTTGTACTGGTTTAACTTGTAGCGCTCGTCGCCTCCTACTGCCTTAACTCCTACTTCAGCGAGCACCGGGTCAAATTCCCATTTGATGTTTTGCTTTCCTGTTTGACTTATTTTATCAGTTTGGGTATGTGCAAACTGGCCATAGTGGCTCTGAGACCATCCATTGCTGCCATTCTGGATGTAACGAAAGGAACTTGTTGCCCATACCGTATCTTCGCCTGCTTCATAGTTCTGAAAGCGTACCCGCCAATAATACACCAAGCTGTCAACTGTTTTCTCAGGAGCAGGAAGGTTTAATTCCCACATGGGCAGCAGGGCTTTATCAGCTAGGTGTGTCAGCCGAGCGGGGCTATTGAAGGCTGTGGTCGTATCTATCTCAAAATAATATCCCTGCTGGTTACTCTCCAGTTGCGTTGCCTGTGCTACCAGCTTTACCTGCGGGGTATTTACGATGCCATACGTTGCCGGCGCCAGGGTAATGAGTCCGCTGGCCGGAAAGTAATGCTGAAAGTGCCCGATGTTATTATCTTCGTTATACTCTTCTATCGTATTGGGGCTATCCAGATATATATCAAACATGTTCATCCCTAAGGAGGCTACTCCACTGTTATTTATTGGTAGGGTGATTGTTCCTTCTTTAAGTATAGGGGCAACTTTGATAGAGTCCAGTATAAGAACAGTATTATTGGCAAGCGTTCGCTTCACTTTTATATAAACCGAATCCGGAATAGCTTTCCCCAAGTTGTTCACGCCAACTGTCAGGTCAAACTTTTCTGTTGCAGCTGTTACGGTAGATTTGTCATCTGTAGAGATGGTAAATGCGCTTCCGCTAAACAGATAATCAGGTTTAGCGGGCGAATATAATGTAAGCGCTGGGTCACCCTGCAGTACCATTTCCGTTACCATCGCCCTGGCAATATCGCTTCCGGTGGCGTTAAGTACCCGCTTCACTGTTTCCTGTTGTATAGTACCGAGCGGTTTGCCATAAAACGCCTCGTCCTGAAAAGCAGTAGAGTAGAAAAAGCTGGAGTATAGGTTGAGAAAGTTAAGGTAACCGGCATCCGAATGTGCGATCATAGCAACGGCGCCTTTGTCTGCTGTTGCCAGCCAGTCTTCTCCGAAGGAAGTACTATTTGGCACGTTACCTGGTACAAATGCATTTCCTGCATTACAGCCATTCATCAGCATTACCGGATACTTGCCTTTGTTCTTATACCCATTTACAGCCACAGAGGCTAACCCGATGTCCAGGTCTGTAGCACCCGCAGCACTATGCCCGAAGAAAGTAATTAACGAAACGCCATTGTTCACCTCGTCCGCCACATTAACTGTTTCTACTACTTCGCTCACATTTTGCCTATACTTTTCAGTTACTTTAGCTCCAAGAAGCGGGCCTTCGGCAATCTTTTTATACTCCCGCAGATAGGAGGCGATCAAGTTTATCTCACTGGTTGTTTTGCCGCCACCTAATTGCAGGATATTTTTTCGCCATGGCGCTGTAGGTGACAGCGCGTCGTATTCTTTTACTTTATTCAGATACTGTATTACCTGCTCCGGGGTAGTGACCGACAAGCGGCCGGTAGGCACCTGCGGCGCATAAGAGGAGTTCTGAAAATCAGCCGTGAAGAAGATGTCTGAAGCAGGTGCGATTCCGGTTGGCACCAGATCATAAGTATACACCAGGGGATTCCGAGCGCCAGGCTGGTAATAACTGAACTTACCATTAATATCCCGGTAAAAATCATCAGCATAAGCAATCCCCTTGCCTATAATAAAAAGCTGCTTCTCTCGATCCGACGTCAGCATGTACTGCATCAAGTGCCGGATGGCATTAGACGAGAAGTCCCCATAATGAAACTGGTTTACAATTTCATCCATTTCCATCACTAGCGGCTCATACCCTCCACCAGCTGCAGAGGACCTGTATGCCGCATAGGCTAACGGAGCCGCTACCTCTGACCCTAAGGCTTGCTTCATCAGCCGCTTATTTGTGACAATAATATAATTGTAGGCAGCAGGCGTAATTTCCCGGAATTTAACCTGCTTTACAGCTCCTTTAGGCTTAAATGGCTTTAATGTATTTGCCAGTAATACCTTATGGGTAATTGTGCCACTGTTTATTACAAAGCCTTTTTTTGTACCAGCAATATACCCTTCTATTCTGATGGGATTATAAGGATTTGTAACATCATAGGCCACTATGGCAGCTGCCAGGTTGGTGTACTCAAAATAAGGAGAGGCAGAGCGCGTGGAATCTGTATAAAAAAACATGCTATTGCCCGACATAGCTGTTTTCTGAGGATATGTTAAAGTCCCGTATGAAAATGCAATCTGGTTAGCCTGTGCAGCAGTTTCCAGCGGCACAACCTGAACTGTCAGCTTTCCTTGGGTACTTATTTCACTAAATTCTATCTCTTGTATATCTTTTGCAAAACTGTAGCTTCCATACTTATAGGTGTTCAATTTTCTAACAGAATTATCAGGTTTCAGGATGTTCACATCTACAGTATGATACTCGTAATTTTCTCCTACCGTTGCAAACTCCAAATAAGGCTTAGGCCCCGTAGTTAAGATGTTGGTAATACCTGAAATAGTATATGTTTTAAGAAGACGTGAGGCTAAAGAAAAATAGCCTTCCCCTTCATCCATCCAAGGCATCTTACTTTGATCATATTTCCTGCCTACGTAGTAAAATGGAGTTTCTATATCAAATGCCTTCTGCATCTGGTATGGCTCCGGCGTGCGTCCGGTTACCGCAGTGTTCTCTTGCCGCATACGCTTGCCGCCCGCTGGATTTATAGTCAGGAAATAAGCTGCTGTATCGGTGTAAAGGCTATAAAACTGGTTTACCTGGTTGGCTGGGTTTTGATAAAGCTCCCCATCGAGGGCACCGTCGTTGCGCTCGCCGTAGAACTCCACATAATCCGGGGCATCCAGTTTGCCATCTGCTTCGCCGGCTACATAGAGTGCCACTTCTTTTCCTCGTCTGAAAAGCTGCAGTTGCTGCGGATTTACGTTGGACAGCCCCAAACTATCCAGGTAGCCGTAGCTGAGACGGTGCAACCCTGTATTGATAATCTTTAGCTTATAATAGGTTTGCGAGTTATTGATCCATTCATTACCATACTTGCTTTGAGCATAGGCTGCAGTACCGTAGCTCCCAAGTATGAAAAAGAGTAAGGCCAGAGCCAGCCGAACCGAGTATAAAGATTTGCGCATAGCTGTTATAGGAAACAGTGAAATTGTCAATTAGTTGAAGGAATAGCCTAGCGACACAATCACGGAGGAGGTGCTGCCGCTGGAGATGGCACTACTTTCTTTGTCGTTCACACGGGAAAGCGCTAGGTCGAGGTTGAAGCCGTTTGTTTTAATACCTACTCCAAAGTTAGGCTGCATCCGTTTGATGGTACTGCCATTGAAGTTGGTCGTTTCCTGGTAATTGTTCAGACCCCCGCGCACAAAAACAGTATTTGCATAGGCCAGTTCCAGCCCCACATGCGGGTCCATCGACACCACATCTGACTTCAGCAGCACGTTGCGCTTGCCATCAAAAGTAAAATCCAGATCTGTAGCAAGCAATGCAGAGAACTTATCGGTGAGGTGGAAGGTATGGGCCGCACCCAGTATAACGCGCGGCAGCGTGAGTTCGGCCGTATTTTCGGGCAGGTCATTGCCAGTTTGCAGATAGGCATCTTCCAGGGCATCCACATTGTGCGTCCAGGCGGTAAAGGTAGTGGTAATATCCTTGGCCATTACACCAAACTGCCAGTTGCCGCGCTCCAGTTGGGCTCCTGCATCTATGCCGAAGCCATAGGCCTTGGCGAACTCGCCCACATTCCGGTAAATGATTTTGGCACTAGCGCCCAGGCGAAGCCCCTGGATTAAGTTGCTGCGTCGGGCATACGAGAGCAGCATGGCATAGTCGGCTACCGAGAAAAAGCGGATGCTATCATACTGAATGTAGCCATACTCGTTCTGCAGGCGGCGCGTGTCGGCAATATCGTCTACGCCTAGGCGAATAACGGAAACTGCCAGCGCACTGCTACTATCCAGGGGCATGGCAAAGCTGGCGAAGTCGTTCTTAGCGATACCGGCAAACAGTTCCGAGTGCATCAAGGCTGTGTTATACTTGTAATCCAGCCGCAGCAAGCCCGCTGGGTTCCAGTAGCCAGCGGTGGCATCGGAGGCAATGGCTGCCTGCACGTTGCCCATGCCCAGCGCCCGCCCGCCTACGCCTATGTTCAAAAACTCATTGCTATACTTGGGCGTGGCTACCTGTGCCGAAGCTGCCACCCGGCAAAGCAGCAGGAAAGCCACAGCCAGACAGCGAAGGGTAAATTTGTTCATGTATAATGTAAAGGTTATTTCACTTGCTTCAAGATAATTGCACTTTCCTGCACTGCCCCAATAGACATAGCAGTACCGGCTACTGCCTCAACTAACACTATAAGTGGCATTTCCGGCTTTTGTATCTCTGGAATATTTTGTCCAAAAATAAGGATTTAAAAGAATATTCTTCTCCACCGGATAACTAATAAAAAAAACCCTCGTAATTATTTTTAATAGTACCTTGCTTTACATAGTACCTTATTATATATTTGCTCAACATTCTAACGGAATCATCATGAAAGTAGAAAACACACAAGTGCAGATGCGGAAGGGAATTCTGGAGTTCTGCATCCTGGAGATTATCGCTCGTGGTGAAGTATATGCGTCCGACATGTTGGAAGAGCTAACAGCAGCTAAAATGATTGTTGTGGAAGGTACCCTCTACCCGTTGCTCACCCGCCTTAAGAACGCCGCACTTCTCGAATACAATTGGGTAGAGTCCTCCTCCGGGCCACCCCGCAAGTACTACAAGCTCACCGATACAGGCCGGGAGTTTCTGGACCAGCTCCGCGAAACCTGGCATGAACTGGTAGAGTCGACTGAAATTATCATGCAAAACAAGAAAGCTAAGTAATCATGAAAAAGAACATAAGCGTAAACTTGCAAGGCATCATCTTCCACATCGAAGAAGATGGATATGAGCAGCTTAGCCGGTACCTTGCCTCCATTAGAACATACTTCTCCAACTATGAAGGGCATGAGGAAATTGTGGCCGATATTGAGTCGCGGATTGCCGAAATCTTCAGTGCACGCCTGGCACCTGGCAAACAGGTCATCTCACTGGAGGACGTGCAGTACTTGGTGGCACGCATGGGCGATGTGACCGATTTTGAGATACTGGAGCCGATGGATGAGGAAATGCCGCATGCCGGCGCCGGCGCAGCTGCTGCCACAGAACCAAAGATGGGGCCAGAGGCGGAAGCGTATACTTACGTTGCTCCTAAAAAGCTGTACCGCGACATTAACCACAAAGTGCTGGGCGGCGTTTGCTCCGGCATCGCGAACTACCTGAACGTAGACATGGTGTGGGTGCGGCTGGCTTTTGTGCTGCTTGCCCTAGGTATTCCGTTTACGCATGGCGCCACCAGCTTCGGCACCATCCTATATATTATACTTTGGATTGCCATGCCCGCGAGCGCCGTGCTGCCAGAAACAACCGTTAAAAAGCTGTTCCGCGACCCTGAGGACAAGAAAGTGGCCGGTGTTGCCAGCGGTATTGCTAAGTATTTCGGTGTAGATATAGCGGTGGTGCGTATCCTGTTCCTCGCTCTCATCTTTGCCGGCGGCTTCGGCCTTATCGCCTACCTGGTGCTGTGGGTGGCTGTTCCTGAAGCCGTAACGCTCACAGAACGCATGCAGATGCAGGGCGACCCTGTGACGCTGGCCGGCATTGAACGGTCGCTGAAGGACAACCTGAACATGCACGACTATGCGGGCGAAGAAAGCACAGCAGCCAAAGTAGTGTTGTTGCCTCTGCGCCTTATTTCGCAGGTGTTTGCCTGGCTGGGCTCCTTTATAGGGCCTATACTTGCCTTCCTGATCACGTTGATACGGGTGGGTGCAGGGGTCTTTCTGCTGATCGTTTCCATTGGCATGACCATGGCACTTTTCACCACGTTCTTTTATTCTTTAGGATTGATCAGCGAGCCGCAAAACTTCACTTTTGGCAATTTTCAGCCCTCCTTGTTTCTGGAGGGCTTTCCCAGGCTTGGCTTGGTGGCAGGTTTTTTTGTAGGCATCATCCCAGTGATTCTGCTGGTTTTTCTTGCAATCGGCTTGCTGGTAAAGCGCTTTTTCCTGCGCCCGATTGTAGGCTGGTCGATGTTTGGAGTATGGCTGGTGAGCCTGTTTATACTTATCGCCTGCAGCGTGTCGTACGCAGGTAACTTCAGTCGCTCCGGCGAGTTAACCACCAGCAAAGTTGTACCTGTTGGCAACTACCAGACCCTGACATTGGATGCGTATTATACCAACACTGACTTTAGCTATGTAAATGTGGATGTAGATGTGCGGGAAACCGACAACGCGGATGTGGAAATCATCCAAAACGTTAAAGCCAAAGGCCGAACAGAGGCAGAAGCACAGGCAAATGCCCGCATGATTACGTACCGGGTGGTGCAGCGTGACTCCGTCCTTCGCTTCGATAACAGCTACGAGTTCAAGCCCGGCGCCGCTTACCGCGACCAGCACCTGAGCCTTATTCTGAAGCTGCCTAAAGATAAGAAGCTGCGCCTGACGCGTGATTTTATTCACATGCTGCCGAGTGGCACCTTTGACCAGGATTACAGCGACGAGAAGATCATGCGCAATACCTGGCAGGTAAAAGGCGATATGCTGGAATGCCTCACCTGCGCCACCGACACGATAGACGATTCGCAGCAACAGGACGGCAGCGACTTCCACATGGATGTTGACCTGGATGCCTTTGGAGATGGTGAGAGCATGCTGCTGAACGAAAGTGATTATAGCAACAACGTTCAAAACTATAACTTCAGCAACTTTCGCCACATCAGTATCGGAGGTCCCTATCATGTAGAACTAAAGCAGGGAAGCAACTACAGCGTTCGCGTTCGTGCCGATGAGGAAGAACTAAAGCGCATGCAGGTGGAGCAAGCAGGAGATGAGGTCCGCATCAATTATAAAGGCCGGTCTATCAACCTGTTTGATGACCACCAGCCCGTGCTTATCCAGATCACGGCACCGGACATCAGCAAAATTGATCTGAGTGGCGCCATCAAAGCCAATGTAACCGGCCTGACCAGCAACGATTTGGCCGTTAGCCTGACGGGGGCCACGAAGGCTGCTTTCAACGTGCGAACCAAAAACTTGAAAGCGGAAATTACCGGAGCCTCGGCCAGTAAATTTGTTGGATCAACCGACTCGTTCGACCTCACAGCCGCCGGGGCCTGCAAGATCAACGCCGACCAGCTCCGCGCCAGTAAAGTAGCTGTGGATGCCGCCGGTATGACGGTGGTGAGTGTCTATGCCTCTTCTGAGCTTCGGGCAGAAGCCTCAGGTGCCAGCAAAGTAACCTATGCCGGCAACCCCGAGAACACTAAGGTTGAAGCAAACGGCGCCAGTAAAGTGGCGAAGCAATAGTTAAAAGCACCTCTATACTTTGCAAGCAAGTATAAATTTAATTAAAAATTAAAGCGGGCTGCACTATGCTATAGTTCAGCCCGCTCCTACCCTGCGCTTAGTACAAAATAAAACTATATATAATAAATACTTTATACTTGCGTTTACTTTACTGAACGTTTGTTTAGTTGTTTGACGAGTGAGCCTGACGAAGCCCGAGCTCCTGCCCTTTCTGCAGCAGGAAAGCGAAGGCTTCGTCATACTCGTTTTTCACCTTGCCTTCCAATATTGCCTCCGTGAGAATTTCTTTCAGTTCGCCTACTGTTTTAGAGGGCTTTAATCCGAAGGTATCCATGATCACTTCGCCTGTGATCACCGGCTGGAAATTGCGGAGCTGATCGCTTTCCTCTACTTCCACCAGGCGCTTTTCCACCTTATCAAAGTTCTGCAGGTAGCGTTTTACCTTGTTGTCATTTTTAGAGGTGATGTCGGCGCGGCAGAGAGCCATTAATGCATCCACATCATCTCCGGTCTCGAACAAAAGCCGGCGGATGGCCGAATCGGTTACCGTATCTTTCACTAGCGCAATGGGGCGCAGGTGCAGACGCACCAACTTCTGCACGAACTTCATATGCTCGTTCAGGGGCAGCTTTAGTGCGGCAAACAGCTTGGGCACCAGGCGGGCGCCCCGGTCTTCGTGGCCATGAAAGGTCCAGCCTACTTTGGGCGAGTAGCGTTTGGTATCAGGTTTGGCAATGTCGTGCAGGATGGCGGCCCAGCGCAGCCATAGGTCATCAGATACCTCGGCTACATTGTCGAGCACCTGTAGCGTATGGTAAAAGTTATCTTTGTGCGAGTTGCCGTTGATCGTTTCCACCCCGTGCAGCTCCACCATTTTCGGGAAAATCAGTTGCAGCAAACCGGATGCAAACAACAGCTTAAAGCCATAGCTGGGCGTAGGCGAAAGTATGATCTTGTTCAGTTCATCCGTAATGCGCTCCTGCGACACGATCGTAATACGCTCTTTGTTGTCGGCAATGGCATCGAAGGTATCGGCGTGAATATCAAAGCCGAGTTGGGAGGCAAAACGGATGGCGCGCATCATGCGCAACGGATCATCGGAGAATGTAATACCGGGCTCCAGCGGTGTGCGGAGCACCTTCCGCTTCATGTCTTTTAAGCCATCGAATGCATCAATCAGCGCGCCATAGTTGCGCTTGTTCAAGCTGATACCAAGTGCATTGATGGTAAAGTCGCGGCGTTTCAGGTCATCATCCAGCGTACCCTGCTCTACTTCCGGTTTGCGTGAGTGCTCGCGGTATGACTCTTTGCGGGCACCTACAAATTCCACTTCCCACTCGCCTGCCCGCAGCATGGCTGTTCCAAAATTCTTGAATACCGTTACTTTTGGCTTGTTCGGCAGTTTAAGTGCTACCATACTTGCCAGCGCAATACCATCCCCTACACACACCACGTCTATATCTTTGGAAGGCCGCTGGAGCACCAGGTCGCGGACAAAGCCTCCTATTACATAAGCATCTACGCCTAATTCGGCGGCGGCTTCGGCTACAACGGCAAAAATCGGATGCTCGGGTAATTGTACTTTCTCCATTTTAAAAACAAAACCTCAGGCCACCTAAGCGCCACCTGAAGTGCAAAAGTAAGATAATAAATTAAAACAATGCGCGGCTGGGCCAGTCTAGCTCTCTCCAGCTGGTTCCGAAAACATCGTCCGGATTGGGCTGTAGAGGATTTACCAAGGTTAAGAGTTGCCATAGTTTTGCTTTCGCAGGAGCAGTTGCTTTTACTCTGGCTACTGCTCCGGCAGCCAGCGGCCCGGCATCACTCCCGCAGCACTGTTTGCTTGCCGTTCGGTTCTATTTTAACGATGCGCGAGGGCTTGGCTTCTACTTTTTCCTCCTGCCGCCAACGTACAATATGGTCTACCCGCTGCTTTATACTATCAGTGATATCGGCAAAGGCTGCCGCTGTGGGCTGGCTGCTCAGGTTAGCCGACGTAGAAATGATCGGCCGGCCTACCTGCCGGATCAGCCGGTGGCAGAACTCATCTTTTGTCACGCGTATCGCTACTGTACCATCTTCGGCAATTACTTCCTTGGGCAGGTTCTGCGCACCCGCAAAAACATAGGTGGTAGGCCGCTCCTGCTGCGTGAGCAACTCCTCAAAGTTTTCCGGCACCTCCTTCACATAGCGTCGCAGCATTTCTGTATCTGCCACCAGCACGATCATCGTCTTGGACTCCGGGCGCTCCTTTAGGTCAAAGATCTTCTTTACAGCCTTTGCATTCTCCGCATCGCATCCGATGCCCCACACTGTATCGGTGGGATAAAGTATAACGTTGCCTAGGATCACTTCTTCTTCCGCCGCCTGTATCTCTTTCAAAAACTGGCTCATTGTATTTGATTGTTAAGGGTTAGTTGTTGCTCGTTCATAGTTGATTTCCATTGCCCTGAACAACAATCAACTATAACCAACCAACAGTTTACTTTATTTCCTGCGTCAGTTCTATCAACACGCCATTGGCGCTCTTGGGATGCACGAAGCAAACCAGTTTGTTATCGGCTCCTTTTTTGGGAGCTTCGTTCAGCAACGTAAAGCCTTCCTGCTTTAGTCGTGCCATCTCGGCTATGATATCTTGTACTTCAAAAGCAATGTGATGGATGCCCTCGCCGCGCTTCTCTATAAACTTGTTGATGGCGCTGTCAGGGGTGGTGCCCTCCAGCAGCTCTATTTTTGAATCACCTACCTTAAAAAAAGAGGTGTTTACTGCTTCCGAGGCTACATGCTCTGTTTTGTAAGGCGCTACGCCCAACAGCTTAAAGTATAAACTGTTGGCTTCGCCGAAGTTTTTGACGGCTATCCCGATATGTTCTATATGGTGCATTTACTATTTGTTCTATTTGTATTTAGTCTAAGTAAGTAATTTTATCTAAATTTGCGGCAGTTCAAAACTAATCATTTATACCTTCTGTTTATAAAACAGGATAATTAAGAGCTAACAAATAGTGCCATGCTAACACTACCTATATACCTGGATAACAATGCCACTACGCCGCTAGACCCGCGCGTGCTGGAAGCCATGTTACCATACTTTACGCATAAATTCGGGAATGCGGCCTCCCGCAACCACGCCTTTGGCTGGCATGCCGAAGAAGCAGTAGATTATGCCCGTGACCAGATCGCCGCGCTCATCAACTGTTCTCCCAAAGAGATCATTTTTACCTCGGGCGCTACCGAGTCCGATAACCTGGCCATTAAAGGTGTGTTTGAGATGTATGCCTCCAAAGGTAACCACATCATCACGGCTACAACTGAGCACAAAGCAGTGCTGGACACCTGCAAGCACATTGAGAAAATTGGCGGCAAGGTGACCTACCTGCAGGTGGACGACAAAGGCCTGATTGACCTGCAGCAACTGGAAGAAGCCATCACCGACAAAACGATCCTGATTTCGCTGATGTATGCCAACAACGAAGTTGGCGTGATTCAGCCGATCCGCGAGATCTCGGCTATTGCTAAAAAGCATGGCATCCTGTTCTTTACTGATGGTACGCAGGCAGTAGGTAAAATTCCGGTAGATGTAGAAGCAGACGGCATCGACCTGATGGCGTTCTCAGCACACAAAATGTACGGCCCTAAGGGAGTGGGTGCTCTGTACGTGCGCCGCAAAAACCCACGCGTTAAAGTAACGGCCCAGATGGACGGGGGCGGCCATGAGCGCGGCATGCGTTCTGGCACGCTGAACGTACCTGGCATTGCAGGTTTGGGCAAAGCCTGTGAGCTTGCCAAGCAGGATATGGAAGCTGATACGGCCCGCATCTCTGCCATGCGCGACCGCCTGGAGCGAGAGTTGCTGACGATTGAAGAATCGTATGTGAATGGTTCAACGGAGCATCGTTTGCCCCATGTTTCCAATATCTCGTTTAAGTATGTAGAGGGTGAAGGCCTGATGATGGGCGTGAAAGACCTGGCTGTTTCTTCTGGTTCGGCCTGTACGTCTGCCTCCTTAGAGCCATCGTATGTGCTGAAAGCGTTAGGATTAAGTGATGACCTGGCGCACTCTTCGCTTCGTTTTGGCCTGAGCCGCTTCACCACAGACGAAGAGGTTGACTTTGCCATCAACCACGTGAAAGAAGCTGTTAGCAAGCTTCGCGATATGTCGCCGCTGTGGGAAATGTATAAAGAAGGAATTGACCTGGACTCTATTGCCTGGGCCGAACACTAAGATTTCATCAGGAATAACAAGTATGAAACGTGGATGGCCTGAAAAGCACATTTCGTTATACTTTCTTATTCAATGCAACATCATTTAAAATTGTAATTCAAAATAGCTATGGCTTATTCAGATAAAGTAATCGATCATTACAACAACCCACGCAATGTGGGCACGCTTGACAAGGCGAAGAACAATGTAGGCACTGGCCTGGTGGGTGCACCGGAGTGCGGCGACGTAATGCGTCTGCAGATTGAGGTGGACGAGAACCAGGTGATCACAGATGCCAAGTTCAAGACTTTTGGCTGCGGTTCTGCTATCGCTTCTTCGTCGTTGGCGACAGAGTGGCTGAAAGGCAAAACAGTAGACGAGGCGCTGGCGATCGACAACATGGATATTGTGGAAGAGCTGGCGCTGCCGCCGGTAAAGATCCACTGCTCTGTGCTGGCCGAAGACGCGATTAAATCTGCGATTAATGACTATCGTGTAAAGAATGGCCTTCCGGAACTGGAACTGCCTAAGTCTCACCACTAAATCACCGACTCAATGGAGTCAACATCAGCGGTGCACGTTGAGAGTGCGCATATTCAAAAGCAGATCGAAAGCCACTTAGGTATAAGCGGAGGCAGTTTGCTATTTGAGTTCCGGCAGGTAGAAAACAAGGTTCGCCTCGACCTGATCACTGTAAATCCACGCCACCAGCAATCGTTTCTGTTCCATACCGAAACGGGCTACGACCGGGTGGATGCGCTGCGTAAAATGCTGGCTTATGTGCAAAATTACCGCGACAAAGAGAGTTCATACACCGTGCAGTGGATTTCGCGCGATGACAAAGAGCTGAACACCTCTTACTTCCGGGCACGTAATATGTATGAGGCACTCGATAAGTTATACTTTGGCCGGGATGTGAATACGATCACTGTCTTTAGCGTGGTTCTGAACCCGGTTTCTTAATTTATACTTAATATGATAACAGTATCAGAGAAGGCAAAAGAAAAGGTTATCAAGCTGAAAAAGGATGCCCAGCTGGATGATTCGTTCCGTTTGCGGGCTTCTGTGGCAGGTGGCGGATGCTCCGGCCTCAGCTACAAGCTTGACTTTGATGACGAAGTAAAGCCGATGGACCAGGAGTTTGAGGACAAAGGCGTGAAAGTAGTGGTCGATATGAAAAGCTTCCTATACTTAGCCGGTACAGAACTCGATTTCTCCGATGGCCTGAATGGAAAAGGCTTTTTTTTTAATAACCCAAACGCCACCCGTACCTGCGGCTGCGGCGACAGCTTTTCGGTGTAACAGCACTACAGGTATAAAAAGCAACAGGGCAGCTATGATACATAGCTGCCCTGTTGCTTTTTATACCTGTTCTTTTTATCGTTTCATAAACCTGCTGGAGCTCCGTCGCCCGGCTGCATTCAGTAGCACCAGCACGTACGTACCACCCCGCAGGCTGGCAACATTCAGGGTATAATGGCTGGTCGTTTCCGGAAGGCGCTGCACCATTACTTGCCGGCCCAACATATCCAGCACCATGGCCTGTTGCTCTATTTGCCCACCTGTGTCCACCTCCAGAAACTGCTCGGCCATAGTAGGGTATACACGTACAATGCTTTCGGTAGCTGCTCTGACCACTGTTGCCACGGCAGAGTAAGTATAACTACCGTCTGTATCGGTTTGCTTGAGGCGGTAGTAAGAGGTACCCGGCTGCGGCTGCTCATCTGTAAAAGTATAGTCAGACACTTGTGCAGTCGTGCCTTTGCCAGCTACCCTTCCGATAGGTTCAAATAAGCTGTTGCCTATACTTCGTTCTACATCATAGTGGTCACTTTCCTTTTCAGAGGCTGTTTGCCATGCCAGCTCCACCAAATCTGCTTTAAGTTTTGCCGTAAAGCTTACTAATTCCACGGGCAGCACTGTCACCGGCTGATTTGTGCTGACGCTCCAGGTCAGGCTAAAGTCGTCGATAGCCAGGCCGTGGTCTGCCTCCAGTTCATCAGCATCCTTCCAGCGGAGCATTATGTAGGCGCCAGCGGGTATGCTAACAGGTACGGAAGCGGCCACAAAGCGTCGGTTATCGGCTGCATTTCCGTTCAGCTGCCCTCCGGCTACTTTAAAGTGAGGTCCTTTAAAGTTAAGCTCAGGCACTTCCGTCCAGCCTTTATCAGAGCTTGGCGACAGGTTAAAAGAAGTAGAGCTGCTGCTTACAGCATAGTAAAAGGCAATCTGGTGCTGGCCGGCTGTGCTGTTTGATATACGCCACTGCTCGCCATAATAACTAATATCGAGCAGCTTGATGGTGTCGCCGGTGGTATTTTGTAGCAACAGGCCGTAAGCAAACTCCCCAGCTTTTAAAGAACTGATAGAGCCTAAAGCCCGGTCTTTGGCATTGGTTAACCCGTAGCTATACAGGCCACCTGTGTTGCTGTTACCAGCATTTGCCACTATAATGTTCGTCGATTTGGTGCGCTGAATGTACCACCCCGGCATGTAAGCTGTATTGTTCGCCCAAATCGCCGTATCGCGGGCAGGCAGCTCATCAAAATTCTGATAATAACTTGGTGTCGTTTTTGTCATACTTATCTGAGCGAAAGTATGGCTATAGGGCAAATAAGCGAACAGCATCCCCAGCAGAAGCCTGTAACAGAAGGTAATGTTTGATTGCATAGAAGATAAAGTAGGGTTAAAAACAGGATTCAATTATATATAAGAATGTGTCAAAACTTACATAATTCTAGCTCAACCGCTACTATCTAGCTTAAGTTCAATTGTACATTTTTATTTTGTTATTTGAAGTGATTAGGTATGATTTAAGATAGTTAGAGAAGAATATCACAAAGCTACTTAGCAAGCCAAGCTCTACAAAAGCTCGCCTAAGTACAAGATCAGCAACAATAAGTAAATTTTTGCTCACCTTTCACTATTGCACTTCTTACCAAGTCAAAGCTGGCGCATGAGCCAAGTTAAAGGTGCTACCGGAATATCACTTAAATTCTTTAAAAGAAGCGCTACGGGGAAAGTTGGATTCAGCCAAAAGCAAAAAGCCGGCTCTGGAGTGGAGCCGGCTTTTTCAAGAAAAGAAGGAAGATTAATATGCTCTGCCTACTTTGTTTTCCATGTAGTTCATGAAGGCGCGGTTTACTACGCCGGTACCACCCGGTGTCGGGTAGTTGCCCGTAAAGTACCAATCGCCTTTATGGTTGGGGCAAGCTAAATGCAGGTCTTCTATTGTTTGGTAGATTACCTGTACCTCTGCTTTTACCTCCGGCGCTCTCACGATCTCCGCTACCTTATCAGCCAGCTCATAATGGGTAAACAGATCATACAGTTCCTGCACATAATTTGTCTCCCTAAAAGCAGGCGTACCTACTGTGGACAGGCACTTTTCATATACTTCGTCCATTTTATTTGAAAGGCCGCGCTCCTGCAACATCGCCAGCAACGCCCTGAAAGCCACAAATTCTTTCATACGTGACATATCAATACCATAACAGTCAGGGTAGCGGATCTGTGGCGCACAGGACACGATGATGATCTTCTTCGGCTCCAGCTTGTCAAGCATTTTGATGATGCTCTTCTCCAGCGTAGTACCACGCACAATCGAATCATCCAGCACCACAAGCGTATCCACGCCTTTGCGCACCACCTCGTAGGTGGTATCATACACGTGTGTCACCAGGTCGTCGCGGTGCTCATTGTCGGTAATAAATGTGCGGAGCTTGGCATCTTTAATCACCAGTTTCTCTGCGCGAGGCCGGAACTGCAGAATCTCATCCAGTTGCTCTTCGGTCAACTCTTTATTCAATAACGCTTTTTTACGGTACTCACGCAGGTGCTGCTCAATGCCTTTCATCATACCCAGCCACGACGTTTCTGCCGTATTGGGAATATAAGAGAACACTGTGTCTTTCAGGTCGTAATCAATCGCTTCCAGTATTTGCGGGCACAGCAGGCGGCCCATGTTCTTGCGTTCGTTGTATATCTCCGGGTCGTTGCCGCGGGAAAAGTAGATGCGCTCAAAGCTGCAGCTCGTCTTCTCGCCCTGTGGCACCACCTCGCGGAGTGATGGGGTACCTGCTTTATCAATGATCAGCGCATGGCCGGGCGTAATCTCTTTGATATCGTCATACTCGATGTCAAAGGCTGTTTTGATAGCCGGCTTCTCCGATGCGACCACCACAATTTCATCGTCCACATAATAATAGGCCGGGCGAATACCATTCGGGTCGCGCACTACAAAAGAGGCGCCGTAACCCGTAAGGCCTGCCATCGCATAGCCACCATCAAAATCTTTACAGGCGCGCTTCAGCACCCGCTGCATGTCCAGGTTTTCTTCAATAAGGCTGGTTATTTCCTTATTCGTATAGTCGTTTTTATAGTAGCCGAACAAGGCCTGGTTTTCTTCGTCCAGGAAGTGACCAATCTTCTCCAGCACCGTCACGGTGTCGGTTTTATACTTCGGATGCTGCCCCAGTTCCAGCAGTTTTTCAAACTGCTCTTCCACGTTCGTCATGTTGAAGTTACCGGCTACGGCCAGGCTGCGGCTGCGCCAGTTGTTCTCGCGCACCATCGGGTGGCAGTTATCTACGGTGTTGATGCCATGGGTACCGTAGCGCAGGTGGCCCAGGTATACATCACCCAGAAACGGCATGTTCTCCCACACCCACTCTGTGTCCTGCGCCAGCTCCGGATGCTCTTCTTTCAGCTTTTTATACTCCTTGCCAATCTTCCCGAATATGCTATCGATGGCACGGGTTTTAACAGAGCGGAAGCGGCTGATGTAGTCAAAGCCGGGCAGGGCATTGATCTTAATGCTGGCTACGCCGGCCCCATCCTGGCCCCGGTTGTGCTGCTTCTGCATGAGCAGGTATAGCTTGTTAATGCCATACATGGGAGTGCCGTATTTCTCGGCGTAATAGCTGATTGGTTTACGTAGCCTGATCAAGGCTATCCCGCATTCGTGCTTTATCGATTCGCTCATGGACGCTATTATAATGCTTGCCCCAGCAGTTGCTCTATCCAGCGCAGCAGCAGGTCAGGCTTAAAAAACAAGACCAGCAGCGGCAAGGCAAACAGTGCCAGCAGCAGTTTATTAGACAGTGAAATAACTAAATTTTCTTCACTTAAATTCCCTTTAAAGAAAAGGTAGAATGGTATCTTGATATAATAAAATAAGGCAACCGCAGTCAGCAGCACCCCTACTACCAATAAAACCAGCAGCAGGCTGTTTCCGCTTAGGGTATAGGCCTCCCAGACATTGCTAAAAATAAGCAGCTTGCCCATAAAACCAGCTAGTGGCGGCAGCCCCGTCAGCGACAGCAGGTAGAGCAACGCCATCACGCCCAAGTATGGGTAAGCCCGCCCAAGACCGGCAAACTCCTCTAAGTGCGTGACGCCCAGCTTTTCTTCTGCTATCTGCAGGAACTGGAAAATGCCGAAGTTCATGAACAGCAGCACTGTCAGGTAAAACAGGATGCTGGAAGTATAGCCAGTGCCGAAAGCCAGGAGCCCTGTGAGCAGGAAGCCGGCATGCGACACGGACGAGTATGCCAGCAGGCGGCGCGGTGTGCGTTGCCAGAGTGCCGTCAGGTTACCAATGGCCAGGGTGCCGACCGCCGCAACACCTAAAAACAACTGCACATCGGCAAAGGCCAGCGGATCGGTAAAGGCCTGCACAAAGCGAAGCAGCACGATAATGCCCGCTATTTTGGGACCGGTGGAGAAAAGCGCCACCACCGGCATTGGTGCTCCCTGGTATACATCCGGCACCCAAAAATGCAACGGCACCGCAGCGATTTTGAAGAAAAAGCCGGCAAATACAAGTATAGCCGCTACAGTCACTAACAGCGTGTCGGCCTGCAGCAGCGCCAGGCCAAATCCTTCTGAAGTATAGTTCAGGGTGCCCGTCAGTCCATAAAAAAAAGACATGCCATACAGCATCACCCCGGCCGATAGTGCTCCATACAGAATATACTTCAGACCGGCTTCCACGGCACGCTTCTCTTCTTTTAAAATAAGGGTGAGAATGTAGGAGGTGATGGAAACCGTTTCGATGCTGAGAAATACCAACAGCAGGTTTACAGATTTTGCCATCAGATGAAGGCCCAACACCAACATCAGGATCAGCGCATAGTACTCTCCCCGCCCCTGCTTAAGGTGCTGCAGCCCCCTGTGTTGCAGCGACAGCAGCACGGTAAAAATACCGGCTCCGCAGAAAAGCACACCGCCGTAACGCGCCAGCCCGTCGGAGCGCAGCATCTCCTGGAACAGCCTGCCTTCAGCGGTAGCCCCGCCAAACACCTGCACCAGCAGCGCTGCAAACAGGCCCGTTAAGGCAATCCAGGGCAGCAGGCGCTTTATCGTGTCGGAGCGGAAAAGATCCAGCGCTACAAGTAGCAGAAAGAAAAACGTGAGCAGCAGTTCGGGCAGCAGGAACCCTGCCCCTGCTGTTATGGCATTCAATTTATCGGATAAGTATGCTGCCTGCCCGTTCACTTAGTGGATAAAGGAAGATAAAACTAAATTCAGTTGCTCCTGCCCGTTCTGCAGCACCAGTTCCGTTAAACCGTTTATGGTCTGGCCGATCTTATCGAGGAGCAGATTCGGAAAAATACCGAAGAGCAGCACCAGCACCGCCAGCGGCACCAGCATCAGGTACTCACGCAGGTCGATGTCTGAAATGGTTGCCTTTTGGCGCAGCTCCGGAAATATCCAGAACTTGCCAAAGAACATGCGCTGCAGCGCCCACAGGTAGTAGGCTGCTGCCAGTAACAGCCCCAATACAGCCACCACTGTCAGCCACCGCGGCAGCATACCGGTGGCCTCCGGAGCTCCGAAACCACCTACCAGCACCAGCAACTCCGCTATAAAGCCGGAGAAGCCCGGAAGCCCCAGCGAGGCAAAAAATGCGATCACCACAAAGGTAGTATACACAGGCATCCGTTTCGCGAGCCCGCGGAAGTTGAGGATCATACGGTTGTGCGTACGGTCATAGATCACCCCCACCAGCAGGAAGAGCATAGCCGAGATTAGCCCGTGGCTGAACATCATGTAAATGGCTCCGTTTACGCCCTCGGTCGTAAGCGACGCTAGCCCCAGCAGCACAAAGCCCATGTGCGATACAGAGGAATAGGCAATCAGCTTTTTCAGGTCGTTCATGGCCAGTGCGCAGAGCGCCCCATAGATAATGGATAGCACGCCCAAGCCGCCCACAAGGATAGAAAAGTAAGCGGCCGCATCTGGAAAAATGGGGTATACAATCCTAACTAGCCCATAACCACCTACTTTCAACAGGATAGCTGCCAGCAGCACCGAAATGGGCGTGGGTGCCTCCACGTGCGCATCCGGCAACCAGGTATGCACCGGCACCGACGGTACTTTAATGGCAAAACCAGCAAACAGCAACAGGAAAGCAACAAACCGGATGGGCAAATGCCACAGCCCCACACCCGAGAGCACATGCAAGAGGCTGCCCGGGATAAAATTGGCCGGGTGCATCATGGCCGGAATACTGAAGGTGCGCACCAGGTCAGCACTGGCAATGGCGTTTTGCTGCAGCATTTGCTGCACCTGCTGTAGTACCAGGTTGCTACTGCCTGCCCCCTGCTCCATTAGCCCCAGTTGTACCGCTGTTGCCTGCGGATCAATAACAGAAGTATAGAGCCCGATCATTACGATCAGGATAAAAAGAGAGCCTACTAACGTATAGATGAAGAACTTAATGGCGGCATACTCGCGCTTGGGGCCACCCCAAATGCCAATGAGAAAGTACATCGGCAGCAGCATGAATTCAAAAAAGAGGTAAAATAAGAAGAAGTCGAGTGCCAGAAAGCAGCCCATTACACTGGTGAGCAGCAAGAGGTAAAGCAGAAAGTAGCCTTTTACATTCTTTTTGATTGTCCAGGAGGAGATCACGCCAATAACGCCCACAATACCCGTGAGCAGCACCATACTAACGCTAAGGCCATCTACACCAAGAAAATAGTTGATTTGAAACCGCCCCAGCGTGCCTAGCGTGAAGCTGATCCAGGAGAGTTTTTCTACAAACTGGTAGCCTTGCTGCCCGTTGGATACCACATGGCCATCGAAGCGCAGGTATAACAGGATAGCCAGCCCCAACTGCACCAATGCGCCCAGCAGCGCCACCGCCTTCATCAGCTTTTGCAGACGCAGCGGCAACAGCAACACAACAAAGGCTGCCAGCAGAGGTGCAAAAATGAGGCTGCTAAGTATAAAATTCATCAACGGCTTTTAGGTTGACTGTTCGTATAGATCTTTTGAAGGCATACCGGATAATAGGTAATAGCCTTCTTTGTAAAAACAGGGACAGCTGCAATGCCACACTTTTGCCCTTCTTCTGCCTGCGAAATTAACATCAAAACAGGATGATGTATAGTATTATTAAAATAAATCCGAATAAAGAGTACGCATAATAGCTTTGTACCTTTCCGTTCTGCAGGTTCCGGCCAACACCGCCAAGTAATCGCGACAGTGTCGCCACCAGCCACACTATACCGTCTACCACCAACCGGTCGAACCAAGCAACAATCTTGGACATGACCACCAGCCATTTGCTGCCATAATTCAACGTATAGTCGATCACGCGCTTGTCTACGCGGTAGAGCCCTTTTGCCAGCAGCAAAGTTGGCTGGATGAATGCCTGACGATAGAAGCGGTCCAGGTAAAAATGATGATACGAAAACCGGCTGATAGCGCTTTTTGGCGCCTCTTGCAGCAACTCCGCTCCCGTTCTGTTTTTATACTTGTTGATAGCTAGGGCAATGCCTAACATGCCTAGCAAAGCCGATACAATGCCAAAGAGGAGGTAAGCAGTGTGGTTTGCTTCGTCCTGCACCCGCACGGCCTGCAGCAGGTCGCCAGCCAGCAAGGCTTTGCCGGAAACTAGTTTTTCGATGCCAATGCCCTGTAGCAGCCAGCTTCCGCTGAAATGCAGCGGGTTCAGCGAAAAGAAAATGCCCAGCGAGAGCATGCCCAGCAAAATAACCGGCAGCGCCATCACCCACTCCTGCTCCTGCCTGGCCGATACCCGCAGCGCCTGCACTTCAAACGGTGCCCGGAATTGGCCGAAGAAAATGAACCACATGTGCCGGGCCATGTAAAAAGCCGTGAGCAGCACAACAGTAAAGCCAATTAGCGGCACAACAAAGTACAACGGATTGCCGCTAGCACTCCTGGTCTGTGCCCACGCCCAGCTACCCGCCAGAATCGCATCTTTAGACAGGAAGCCTGAGAACAGCGGCAGCCCCACCAGCGCAGCAGCAGCCAGCAGGTAAGTATAAAAAGTGAGTGGCATGACTTTGCGAAGACCGCCCATGTTGCGGATGTCCTGCGGATCGAGGTGCTGGTGCAGGTGGCTGTGATGCAACCCGCGGTGCATGGCATGGATGAGGATACCGGCATTCAGGAACAGGGCAGCTTTAAAGAAAGCATGCGTAGCTAAGTGAAACAGCGCGGCATCGTGCCCGCCCGTGCCCATGGCCATCACCATATACCCCAGCTGCGAGATGGTGGAAAAGGCCAGCACCGCCTTGATGTCGTACTGCGTGAGGGCCGCCACAGCACCGGCAAGGGCTGTTACCGCGCCGACCAAAGCAATAACTGTAAGGGCATCGACAGTAAAAAAAGCGTAGCAACGGGCTAGCAGGTATACGCCCGCTGCCACCATGGTAGCAGCATGTATGAGCGCCGACACCGGCGTAGGGCCCTGCATAGCATCAGGCAGCCATACCTGCAGCGGAAACTGCGCCGACTTGCCTACACAGCCCATAAAAAGCCCCAGCCCTGCCAGCGTAAGCAGCAGCGGGCTTGCTTCTACCAGCCACGGCTGCCCGTGTAAAGTATAAGTAGCCATGAAGTTGCCGCCAATCCAGTGGCCGGTGCCAAGGAGCGCCCGCAGCGCCTCCAGGTCAAAGGTGCGGAAGAAGGTATAAAAGGCAAAGAGGCCCAGCAGCAACCCGATGTCACCGACGCGGTTTACGAGGAAAGCCTTTTTGTTGGCAGCTACGGCAGCCGGCCGGTCAAACCAGAAGCCGATGAGCAGGTAGGATGAGAAGCCCACCAGCTCCCAGAACATAAACAGCAGCAGCAGATTATCGACCAGCACAATGCCGAGCATGCTGAAGGTAAAGAGGCCGAGGTAGGCAAAGTAGCGGCTGTAGCCTTTATCGGCGTGCATGTACCCCACCGAAAACAGCTGCACCAGCGTAGAAATGAAGGTGACGATGACAAGCATCAGCACCGTGAGGTTATCCAGCAGGAGACCGGCGGTAAAGGGCGCCATACTTCGGCCGGGCATGCTAAACCAGGTCAGGCGGCTATGAAAAATGGCGGTGTTCCAGGTCTGGCTAAACAGGTAAATGGCAAGTATAAGCGCCAGCACTGTCGTACCGATCCCCAGCCAGTCGCCCCGCCGCGGCAGCTTGTCTCCAGCAAAACAGAGCACCACAAAACCCAGCAGAGGCAGCAACAGCACCACCAATGCGGTGGTAGTTTGCGGGGTGCCCGCCAGCGGCTCTAGCAATGCGGATAGCTCCAAGGTAAGTTCGGGTTTGATTGGTGATGGTCCGACGCACAGCATCAAACCGATACGCCTCCCAAAGTTAAGTAGAAAGGTTTAGTTTTTACTACCAATTATGCGTTTGTACCTCAAATGTACTGACATACTTCCTACAAACTCGTTATACTTAGCATTTGCCTGCCGGTGAGACACAGGCGATGCGGCCAATCACCTGTTCTCCGGACCCACGATCTCGCTTAGATTGGCCGTTTTGAAATATTGGTACACGCGCAGCACAATCGCCAGGGCAACGGCCGCCTCGGCCGCAGCCACCACGATCACAAACAGCGAGAACAGTTGCCCCTGCAGCAGGCCGGCATCATAGCGGCTGAAAGCAACCAGGTTCAGGTTAGCTGCATTAAAAATGAGTTCGATACCCATCAGCACAACTACAGCATGCCGTTTGGTGATCACGGCCAGGATACCGAGGCTAAACAAAACAGCACTTAACAGCAAAATGTGCTCCAGCGGAATCTGTTCCATACTTATATTTTCTGTTTGTCAGTGGCAATGTAGGCGGCACCAATCAGAGCGATCAGCAGCAGCAGTGAGGCGAGTTCGAAGGGTACCACCATATCTGTCATCAGTGCAATGCCAATGGTCTGCACCGTGCTTTTCTGTTCGCCCAGCACGTTCGCATCTGCCTCTTGCAGCCAGGACAGCTGCCCAAGGTTGGCCTGCAGGATAGTGTAGCTCAAACCGATAATCAGCAGCAGGCCAATCACCGCACCCCATCCTTTGTTCACGCTCTCTGACAGCACCGACCGGTCATGAACGCGGCTGCTGAGTATGATGCCGAACAGCAGCAGCACCAGCACCCCTCCTACATACACCATCAGCTGCGTTACGGCTACAAAATCGGCATACAACAGCACATAGATGCCTGCCACACTCAGCAGCGTAAGCAGCAGCGAAAAGCCCGCATACAGCAGGTTACGCGTCAGCACCATGTATGCGCCGGAAATTATGGCAAGTGCGGCGAAAAAATAAAAGAGCATGGTCTTATTTGTCTGTTAGCACTGTTCTGATCTATTCGCATTTTGTATTGTCTCAACTCTGAAGCATTGCTACTTTCTATCTGCAGCAGTTATAAAGATGCCGATCACGCCGGCAAACATCACCAGGAAACCGCCAAAGAAAAGAATGGAAGATAAAGGTTGTCTGCTCATTTGATAGCCGTACCATGAAAGAACCCCACCCAAGCCTGTCACGAACAAGAAAAAAAGTACCTTTGGGATTCTCATAGTTTATCTGGTTAAGTTCTTTAAGAGTACCTGCTGCTATAGCGCCGTACATTACTTCACATCTACCCCCAGCAGTTGGCGAAACTCATCTTCTAATTGGTTGATAGCCGGCTGAATGTTCTCTTTGATGCGTACGCCTGCCGCCTTCGCCCGCTCATACGTAAAGGCTTCTCCGGGCGCAGCGCCTCTCCGGAAGGTATAATCCCAATAACTGTCAAAAAAATCGTTCCGCACGTTTTCGATCTTCGCGATAGCAGTTTTAGGAATGTATAGCTTATTCTGGGTATAAAACTGCAGAAAAGCTTCGTAAGCTGTCCCTGCCTTTTTTATCCGCTCCTGCTCTTCTTTCTCCGGGTCTTCGATTACCAGCTGCAGCGCCGCCGTCATTTCCTGCATGTCGCTATTGAGCAGAATCAGCTTCTTGTAAAGTTCGTCTATTACCGAAAGCTGTTTTTCATATACCTGCGTGGCTTTGAAGTTGTGCAGTGTCAGTTCATACTTCTGCTGCTCCAGCCGGGCATCCAGGTCCAGCTGAAACTCCCGGGACTTATGATCCAGTTCTGTTTTGTAGCTCTCAAACTTCCTGTCTGCTGATTTGGAGAGCAGGTTCTGGATAAACCACATCGCCAGACCAAACACGCCAATATCCCGCAGCAATTCGAACACTGCCATACTTTCTCCTCCCGCCGTTAAAGTAAATCCTACGCTAAAATAGCTATTTTTTGCGAGCAGCCAGCGCCGCCGCTTTGGCAGCAGCCATTTCCTCCTGCTGCTTTGCAAATAAAAGCTTCTTCTCCTCGGCCTGCTCCGGCGTCAGGTCCGTGAAGTGATACACCATGTTTTTGATATCTACTTCCGAGAAATCGTACACGGGCGTCATGGTGAGGCAGTCGGTGGGGCACACGGTGGTGCAAAGGCCGCAATAGCAGCATTTGGCCAGGTCGATATCGAATACCGGTGCATAAAGGCGTTTTTTTGTACCGTCGGAGGTGGTACCAATGTCTTCGGTCGCCTTTACCGATTCGATGGTGATGCAGTTGACGGGGCATACTTTGGCGCAGAGGTCGCACACAATGCAATCATCAATTTCATTGTGCAGGCGGTAGCGGCCATTATCGGGCACCGGCAGCGCCTCATACGGATACTTCAAGGTCACCAGTCCGTCCGGCTGTTTAAAGTAGTCTTTGTCGGTGACGTACTCCGGGGTGCGGCGGTGCCGGGCGCGCATAAAGTGGCGCCACGTCAGCCCAAGCCCGCTCGCCAGCGACTTTACTACATCCCAAAACCCGGTTTTAGCTCGAAAAGCTTCTTTCATCCTCTAACTCATTAATTACGGTTAGCAATTCACTCAGCATCATAGCAGTAGCTCCCCAGACTGTGTGACCATCTACATCAAAATAAGGCGCAGAAATCTCCATATTGCCAGACACTACGATGTTGGTAATGCCCCTGATGCTTTTATCGAGCAGCGTTGAGAGGGGTACTTCTATCAGTTGGTCTACCTCTCTTGGATCAATTAAAAACACTGGCTTGTGCTGGGTATAACCAACCACCGGATGCACCATGTGGTTGCTGGCAAATACAAAGAGATCACTCAAATGGCCTATAACAGTAACATCTGCCGGGTTGATACCGATTTCTTCTTTCGCTTCTCTCAGGGCTGTTTCATAAAAATCCTGATCCGCTTTTTCCATTCTGCCTCCAGGCAATCCTATTTGGCCACTATGCACCCCCTCATAAACGGGTCTCAAGATAAGTGGCAGCTTTATTTTGTCTTCATCCTGATAGAACAGTACTAATACTGCACTCTCTTTGGTTGTGCTGTTGGGCTTTGTTCTGAACTTAATATTACTTCGGGTTATACTTGCCATTAGGTTATGAGCTGCTTCACCAGGTAATGGCTCCTGCAATCTCTTCCTAAGTGCTTCAATGAATTTGTGCATTAATACGATTTCAAATGTAACTGACTTCCTTCCTCATTTATCCAAGCTGCTCCATAAAGTAGTTATTCCCGATGCTTTTCTATCGTGTGACTTCCTACAACGCTTTTATTCTTCAAATCAGCAGAAGTCTTATCTTTATACTTATGTCAAACTAAATCATCAATAAGCGCCAGATGCCGGCCAGCACCACCACGCCCAGCGCTATGGGTGTCAGCACTTTCCAGCAAAGGTGCATGAGCTGGTCTACGCGGAGGCGCGGGTATGTCCAGCGGATCTGGAGCTGCAGAAACAGTAGCACAAATGTCTTGCTCAGCAACCAAAAGCCGCCCCAAAGTATAGCAGACAGCTCTCCCACTGTGCCCGAGGTCCAGTAGGCCAGGCTGACAGGACCAATGTTAGGGAACGGCGTGTTCCAACTGCCCAGAAACAGGATCACCGCGACCAAGCTTACCAGCACCATCATACTATACTCGGCCAGAAACAACACCGCAAACCTGAAGCCGGAGTACTCCACATGAAAGCCCGCCACCAGTTCCGACTCCGCTTCCGGAATATCAAACGGGGCACGGTTGCTCTCGGCCAGTGAAGCTATGAAATAGATCACGAAGCTTACGAGCAGCATAGGTGCCCGGAAAATGTTCCAGGTGGTGATGCCGCCGATTGTGGTGGTGTTGATCCCCAACGCCTTGATGCCGAACAGCCAGTTCATTTCATATTCCAGCCCCTGAAACTGGTTCATCAGCGCCCCCTGCTGGTAGCTGATCTCCTGAAGATCAAGCGACTGGCAGATCATTACAGCAGATAGTATGGCAAGCCCGGCCGGAATTTCATACGATACAATTTGCGCCACCGAGCGCATCGCGCCCAGCATCGCATACTTGTTATTGGATCCCCAGCCCGCCATCAGGAGGCCCACCACATCCAGCGAAATAATGGCCAACAAGTAAAACACGCCAATTCCAATGCCTGCCGGCACCAGCGAGGGCGTAAACGGGATAACAGCAAAACCCGCATATACTGCGGCAAAAATCAAGATCGGCGCCAGTTTGAACAGTTGCTTGTCAGCGGCAGCGGGCACAATGTCTTCTTTCTGCAGCAGCTTGAGCACGTCCAGCACTGACTGCAGCGAACCGTAAGGGCCAGCCTCTGTCGGGCCAAGGCGGTCCTGCATGAAAGCAGCCACCTTCCGCTCTGCATACGCCAGCACGATCACAATCCCCAGTAAAAGTCCAAGTGTCAGCAGGAAAGCAAGTAAGGGCATAACCAGGTTATTTTATCACTACAAAGTTAGGGGATAATAGGCTAATGTACTAATCTGGCGCCAGTTCAGAAATGCCGGTATAAAAAGGAAAAGCAGTACGCCGCCGCACGTACTGCTTTTCCTTTTTATTTGCGCAAAGCGGCAGTAACAGACAAAGCTGCGCCGCTACTTCTGTATCCCATACTTAGTAAAGCATCCCGCTGTTTATTACGAATCGTAGTGAATTACTTTTGTGCCACCTGGTTGGTCAACCGGAACCAGTCGAACGCAACGGTGGCGCTGGTCGGACCTTTGGCGGTGAGGCCGACGCGCACGCCCCTGTCCCAGGGCGGCAGGTAAGCGGCATCTATGGCTTCCCCGTTGTTCAGGTTGTGCCAGGTGGTGCCATCTGTGCTCCAGGCAAATCGCAGCTGGTCGCCATTGGTAGCGGTTAGCTGCAGACGGATCAGGTTCTCAGCTGGCGCGGCTGCTTTGGCTATCGTTGTCATAGTGCCGCCTTTCATCGTCCACAGCTCGATGGTTCCGGGCTGCACAGCAATTCCGATGGCGTTGTCCTGGTCCCCGATTGCGGCAAGGCCTGCCAGTGTGCCCTGCTGCAAAGTACTTTTATCGATAGCCGCCGTAGCCGTGTAGTTTGCTTTTACTGTGCGCAGGCCCAGCACCGTGCCAATCTTGTCAGGTAAGGCGTGGAGTACCAACTGGCCGCCATTGCTGGTTGTTAGCTGATAGTCCGGCTTTTGTGCTACGGGCCACTGCCAGTCTTCAGCCAACCGGGTATGATCAAACTCCGCATCCACATCCAGCTTTTCGGGCGCATGCTGCCCGGCCTGCACCTGCGCGGTTATACTTGGGGAGTTGTTGTTGAAGTGCGGCCAGTTATCGTCGCCCCAGTTGATCTTGTCGAGCAAACCCTGGCGGCCAGGGTATACGGTGCTTTTTGTATTATAAGCGTGGTAGAGCAGGTAATCGTTGCCTTTGCCATCCGACACCACAGTACCATGCCCCGGGCATTGCCACTCCTCATTCTTCTTCAGGATCGGGTTGGCCGCATACTTCTCCCAAGAGCCTTTTATACTTTTTGCACGAGCCACGCCCACACCATACGTGCAGCCACGGCCACAGCAGGCATCTCCCGCATAAAACAAGTAGAAGTAATCCCCGTGGCGCACAATCGCAGGGCCTTCCACCAGGCCGCCTTCCCAGGTACCAGGGTCGTTGCGGAACAGCTCAAACTTTTCGCCAGTCAGGGCGGTGCGCTCCTCGTTCATTCGCTGGCCCCAGATGGGTGTGGGCTGCTGCACGCTGTTGCCGTCCTCCTTCCATATCAGGTATAGCGCACCGTTCTCATCCCGCACCGGAAAGCCATCTATAGAACCATCTTCCTGGCATACCAGCGGGCCATGATCGGTGTAAGGGCCTGTGGGGCTGGTGGCGCTGGCAACGGCTACACACAGATTGCCGCCCTTCTTTTTGGCAGTATAGTAGATGTAGTATTTGCCGTTATCATAGTTTATTTCAGGAGCCCAGTAATGCGCCTCAGCCCAGTCAGGCTGTTTATCGGGGAACACATGCCCGACGATCTCCCAATCCACTAAATTCTTGGAATGAAGGATGGGATACAAAGGCGCCCACTCCGATGAGGTAGCTGTGGCCCAGTAATCGTCGCCAACGCGCACCACGGAAGGGTCCGCAAAATCGCCGGCCAGCACCGGGTTACTGTAGCTAACGGTAGTGGCAGCAGGTGCTTCTGTAGTGTCTTGCTGCTGGTCGGCAGGTACATTTCTGCTGCAGGAGAAGGCCGTAAGGCCGGCAATAAACAGGAGTATGTTTCTTTTCATGAATCCGATCTGGTTAACGGTTTATACTTGGTTGGTGCAGAAGCTTATACTGCCCCGAAGGTACTTTGAGCGGTACGCCTGCCGGCACAGGTACTCCGAAGTCCGGCGAGCCGTCGGCATGCCAGCCAAAAGGTTGTGCCCGAATGTCGCGTTCCCAGCCTGGTACGATCGATTTCTTGGTATGGTATAAGATCCAGTTTTCGGTACCGTCCGGCGACTTGGTAAAGCTGCAATGGCCTACACCATACACGTTGTCTGTGCCCTGAAAAACGGGTCCGGACTTTACCCAGTTTGCCGGCACCATGGGGTTCTGCAGCGTATCAGCCAAGGTTAACTGCCCCAGGCGGTACGCTTTCAGCCACGACTCGCGGGTAGAATAAATGAGAAAAAGCTTGCCCTGGTGCTTGAGCGTTTCGGGACCTTCGTTCAGGTCTAGCTCCCCGCCCGTTTCCCAGCTTTCTTCCGGCGACGATAGCTTTACCCGGTTGCTGCTGATGGTCCAGGGGTTCTGCATGCGGGCAATGTAGAGGTGTTGTTTTGTCTTGTCTGTTGCCGCATCTGCTTCCCAGCCCGACCAGATGGCATATAGCTGTCCGTTCAGGCGCAGCGGGGTCAGGTCGATGGCCCATTTTGCCGAGCCGGGTTCCTGAATGCTGTCGCCGGTATAAAGCATCCCTTTGTCCTCGTATGGTCCAAACGGGTCATCTGAAACGGACTCCAGCACGCCCGAGCGCTGGTAGAGAAAGGGAGAGCCAGGCTTTTTGGCGGCAGCATAATAGATGTACCACTTCCCGTTAAAAAAGTGAAGCTCCGGCGCCCATACATTGCTCTGGTTCCAGCCTGAGGCAGGCGTTTTCCAAACCGCCACCTTCTCTCCCGGCTCCGTCAGCGCTTTGGAGGCCGACACGTAGATCCGGCCATTACCAGCACTACAGAAATAATATTTGCCATCCCTCCTGATCACCCACGGATCAGCACCATCCGCAATGGGGTTAGTAAAATATGCTGCTGTACCTTTTTCATCAGTACGTGCCCTTTCTGCAGGTGCCGCAACCTGGCAGCTCTGCAGAAGCAGCAGAAACAAGAAGAGGAGAAGAAGTTTTTGCCTCATAGGTTTATACATAGCCGGAGCTGCCTTTTACTTTTGTGCCGGCACGGGTTCTGGTGCATGGGTCAGTTGCCGGATCAGCTCCGTTTCTTTGGGGCGGTAAGGCGTGCCATCCTCCCTGAAGATATCATGGAACCACACCGGTGGCTCGCCGGTATAAACTTTATCCCAGCTATCCCATGGATAAATGGTCTGCGTCTTTCCGTTCACAAAGCCCCAGTTATACATGCCCACGTTATACTTTTTAGCCACCGGCAGCGAGCTCTGAAAGGTGCTGCCATTGGGCCGGGCCATGTACTCGGTGCAGATGATAGGCCTGCCATACCGCTGCAGCCATACAATGCGCTTTTCAAACTCCTGGGCATTGTCGTAGTTGTGGAAGGAGATGATGTCTGACTCTTCCAGCATCAGCTTTTCGATCGGTTTCAGCGTGGCTTCGCTCGACCAGTCTCCTGCCCAGATGGCTGCCGTAAGCGGCTGCGAGGGATGCACGGCCCTGGCCCAGGCAAAAGTTTTGCGCAGCAGCGGCAGCACGTAGTTTACCTTGTCGGGTAGTTCCTGCTTGCCGTAAGCCGAGCCTTGGTTTACGTTATCGGGCTCGTTCCACACATCCCACCCAAGTACGCGCGCATCGTTGCCAAACTTCCTGACCACGCCTTTCACATAGCGTTCCAGGCGAGGATACTGAGTGCTGTCCGCAAGCGCCTCGCGCCCGGGGCTCTGCACCCAGCCGGAGTTATGCACATGTGGCCGCGGCTCCGGCTGGGTTCCTAATTTCGGATAAGGGTCCCATACCGAGTCGAACAGCACGAACAGCGGTTTGATGTGGTGTCGATCAGCGATGCGCAGGAAGGTATTCATGCGGGTATACAAGCCCAGTGAGTCCTGCTGGTGCAGCAGGTCGTGCAGGAATACCCGTGCTGTATTCATACCCAGCGACTCCGCCCAACCCAGTTCCCTGTCGATGGTGGTGGTGTCGAAGGTGGCGGCCTGCCACATCTCAAGCTGGTTGATAGCCGTGCTCGGAATAAAGTTAGGCCCGACCAGCCAGCCCTGCCGTGCGTACCAGGTATTGGCCTTTTCCTTCGTCCATACTTGCTGCCCGGCTAATGTGTCTGAAGAGGGAGTTCTGTTGACCGAACATCCCGACGAAAACAGGAGGAACGCAAATATGGCCCATGTGGCAGCGGCGGTTCGTGCTAATTTCCTGGTGTGATATGCTGTCATAGTAGCTGATTTTGTACGCTATTGCTGATTAAATCACCTCCAGTTCATTTCTGGAAGGAAGTTTTGGGAAAGGTGCATGCGGTTCTGTCTGGTACCAGTATACCACCGAGCTGATATCGGACTGCTGCGGCAGGTAGCGGCCATTGCTGCGCCAGCCCAGGTCCTGGATGGTTACCTTCAGCTCTTTATCGAAGCGGATGGGGTCCAGAATATGCCAGCGGTACATGCCAAAACGTTGCTGCGAAGTATAAAGCCCGTCGGGACGGATAACCTGGTGCAGCCCGGCATATGGGGTGGTGAACTCCTGGTATTGATGTGTTTTCTGATTCTCGAAATTGTAAGAGCCCAGGAAGTAATCTTCGGTGCCGGTGCCGTTGATGGTCGGAAACTTCTTGTCGCCATCCATGTAGAACTTGATCTCTCCTTCGCCCCACCAGCCATTGTTGTTCACGCCTACTGCCATAAAAGTGCCCACGTACTGGCCTTTGCCTTTGATGCCATCCACCAAAGTATAAAGCGAGTTTTGAGTGGGATTGCTGCGGCGAAACTGGGCATGGAAGTAGGCGGCATCGTCCGGCACCGGCGTCAGGGTATAGTCTACCTGGTAGTAGAGGTACATCTTTTCGTCCGCTATATTTTCCATCGTAATGCGGCACTTACGGCGAAAGGGCATCGGCCAGTAGGAGTTAAAGGCACTGCCGGGGTTAACCGTAACTGGCAACGAGTTGAGATGTGCGTATTGCCCCCAGCCCATGCCAAAGAAATCGCCGACAGGTACTTCTATGGAAGGTTCTTTTTCATCATCCCAGTAAAACCGCAGGATGGAATAGCGCCAGTTACCGGTAGGAGTCATCCAGATATGCTGCACAGCTCCCGGCCCTGTAATCTCAGCCAACGTAAAGGTTTGCCCCGGCTCTATCACAACCGACGGGCTCACCTTCCATCCCTGCCCCAACTCACGCGAGGCATTCTGGCCAGTCCCTTCTGTTGCCATGCCGCCTTTGCCCTTTTCTCCGGTAAAGTTTTCAGGGCTGATGGAGCGCGTCTCTGCATTAGACAGGCGGTAAATATTTCCCAGGTTCATGTCCAGGCCGCTAAAGCTGCCGGCTTTCTGTGCCGAGGCATGCAGGGCAACTCCTGTTATCAACAATAATAACGTAAGTAATTTCTGTAGCATAGGGCGTTTTATATGGTGATGAAGTATAAGCCGAACGACTTGCCAACTATAAAGCCATGCCTTTACCGGGTAATGTGTCCTTCTTTCCAGTATACTTCGCTGTGGCCATCGCTGAAGTTACGGGTAGTAAGCAGCACCAGGGTAGTGGCATCTTTCAGAAAAAGTGAACTGTAGTAAGCTCCTTCGCTAGTGGGCAGGCCCGGCCAGGGATAGGTGATGTTGGTAAAGTTCTTCGCCACGCTGTTACCGACCAGCACCAGCATGGTATTTTTCTTCCACTCAGAACCAATCGATCTGCCGCCGCTGTCCTGGCAGGAAAGAATTGTTTCGCCGGTCGGCAGCTGGATGATGTAAGGGGCGCCTCCCCAGATGGGCTGCGTGGTAGCCAGCCACCTGCGGTTGTTCTGTGTTGTGCCTACATCAGCATAATTCCACCGTGCCTCCAACGACGACCACAGGATCCAGGGCGATTTGGTGTTATTCACCGACTCAATCGGGAAAACGATGCCTTTCCCATTTTGCAGTACAAGCGGCACCGGCATGCCGTCGCGCATCCCCGCTGTATAGGCTACCTGCTCAGGACTTCTCCAGGTCTGGCCGCTGTCCTTGGAGCGCACCAGCAGTATTTCCTGCTGCGAGGCTGTTGAGCCAGGCCCATTCCACCAGCGGGCTTCACTGGACAAGAACAGCTCTACTTCCCCGTCAGGTAATTGGGTCATACTTGGCTCCCAGGAGCGTCCGATAGCTACAATCTTTGCCGGGCCAAAGGTCCAGCCCCTGTCTTTGCTGATGCGGAGCTGTATATTATCGTGTTGGTTATCGTCGGGCTTTCCGCGGCCGGTATAGGCCAGCAACACATCGCCGTTTTGCAGCGCTTCTACATCCGGGTTGGCAAAGCCCCAATACCCAGGGTCCGTATCGGCCACCAGCGTTTCCGCCTCCGACCAGGTAGCGCCATTGTCTATACTTCGCCGAATCGCAATGTTATCCCACTCGTTGCCCTGCGGCCCGAAGTGGTAAGTCAGCAGAAGGGTATCGCCTTTTACCCGCTCTACGCGCCCATACTCAGCCGAAAATACGTCATGCGACATTTTCCGGGCCGTGTTATCCCAGGTAATGGTGAGCGAGGGCGTGCTGTTGTCGGAAGGCGGCTGCTCGTCCGGGTGCACGGTTGTACCGGGCGGGGTTACCGGATCGGGCTTCGGGTCCGGATTATCTTTGCAGGAAGTATAAACCAGTGATCCAAAAAGAAGCAGGAGCACCTTATATTGTTGCAGCGTCATAGGCAAAAGGTAAAGCTATTTTCTCCTTTGGCATCAGTTACGTACCAGCAGAACGTTCGGGCCATTCATGGCAAAAGAAAGGCAGCCCCGGCACCACTGTATAGCGCCGGGGCTGGCCCCTGTATAAAAGATTACCAGTTAGGATTCTGGCTCAGGTTCGGGTTGATGTCCACATCACGTTGTGGGATAGGCAAGAACTCATCCCGGCCTACTTTGAAGTTCGCAAAAGCCGGGTCCCGCTGGATCAGCTCGTTAATTTTCTGCTGGTCGGTAAAGTACCCCCATCGGTCCAGGTCGTTCCAGCGGTGGCCTTCGCCTGCCAGTTCTGTGATGCGCTCATGCTTCAGCTGCTCCAGAAACTGCTGCTGGTTCAGGCCAGGCTTCACATCTGACAGCGGCGCCAAACCAACCCGCTCCCGCACCCTGTCTACATAAGGATAGGCCTCTTCCGTTCTGCCTACTGCATTCAGCGCCTCCGCATACAGCAGCAGCACCTCCGAATAACGGATATAGCGGTAGTTGTTGGCCGAACGAAAACCTTCGCCCGTGCGACCCGGATCGGTATCGCTCAGAAACTTCCGGAACCATACCCTCCTGTTGTCGGTGCCATAGCGTTCTTTAAAGGTCCTGCCGTAAACCATCGTAAACTCCGGTCCCCGTACATCGGTAGAGTCGAATATAAAGGAAGCGGCAAGCCGCGGATCCCTTTCGCCATTAGCCGTTTTTTCCTCCTCAAACTCTTTCACCAACCATCTGAAAGCCTCGCCGTCTGAAAAGCCCACGTTTGCCGGACTCAAGAACTGCGGCAGCGAGGTGCCATAGTTCTGGTTTGGTGTTTGTACGTCGTTGTCCGTAAATTCTGAAGGGTTTTCAGCAAACTGCCACTCGAAAACAGATTCGGGGTTGTTTTCAGTAGACTTGAGGAAGTTGTCCCGGTAATCCGGGATTAGGTCATACACGGTGCTGCCCTCCCCTTTTACAAGCCATTCCAGCGGTTCCAGGGCGGCACTGTAATCTCCGGCCTGCATGTATGTTTTTGCCAGCAGCGCGTTTGCGGCGCCCTTGGTTGCCCGGCCAATGTCGTTGCCGGTATAGCTTACGGGCAATGCGGCTGCTGCGTCGGTCAGGTCCTGCTCTATCTGCGCCCATACTTGCTCCCGGGGTGAGGTGGGTGGCAGGTCTGAGGGCTGCGAGGTTTGCAGCAAGAGCGGTACGTTCCCCCACAGACTTGCCAGGTTGAAATAATAAAGGCCGCGCAAGAATTTAGCCTCCCCAATAAGGCGTTGTTTTAGCGCGGGGTCCATGTCGATGTTCGGCACGTTATCCAGCACCTGATTCGCCCGGAAGATGCCGATGTAATTATCAGAATACACCCCCACCATGTTGCCATAGTTCAGGTCAGTTACCAGGAACCGGTCCATGTTGTTGATAATGTCGGTGGCAGGGCTCACGCTAAAGCCCTCATCAGAGCGGATGGTGAAGTAAAACCATTGCCAGCGCGAGATCGCCCCCCGGTGCAAGGTACTGTAGATGGCATTTACGCCTTGCTGGGCATCCGTTGCATTTTGCCAGAACAGTTCAGTAGTCGGCGCATTCGGATTTAACCTGTCCAGCTCATTGTCGCAGCTTGTTGCCAGTAAGGCGCCTGCTAGTATGATATATAGTGTCTTTTTCATAAAGTTCTTCCGTTTTACTAATTAAAACCCAAAGTCTAACCCAATGGAGTATACACGGCTGGCGGGCCAATTACCGGCATCTACTCCCCGCTGCAAAATACCATTTCCGGTTACATCAGGGTCCAGGCCGGAATAACCGGTAAAGGTCAGCAGGTTCTGTCCGCTGATATAGATGCGGGCATTCTGCACATGGGCAAGGCCCAGCAGGTTGGGTGGCAAAGTATAGCCAAGCTCAATGTTACGGATGCGTACATAAGAAGCATCTTCCAGCCAGCGATCGCTCTCGTAACGGTTGTTGGACGAAATACCCGGGTCCGTATCCCTGCCCAGGCGCGGATCCGTAGTGTTGGTATTCTGCGGTGTCCAGGGACTGATGTCGCTGCGGAAGTTCGTGTTCTGGTAGCTGTCCAGGATTCTGCGCACATCGTTGAACACTTTGTAGCCAAACACGCCAATCAGCTGCAGGTTAAAGCTAAAGTTGCGGTAAGATGCATTGAACTGCGCGCCTGTCTGCAAAGTCGGCCATGGCGATCCGACAAAGGTTCTGTCATCGTTGTTGATTTGTCCGTCGTCGTTCAGGTCCACAAAGCGAACATCGCCGGGCTTGGCCAGAGGCTGTATCACCGTTCCGTCGGAGTTTACATAGTTATCAATTTCGCTCTGGCTCTGGAACAGGCCATTTGTCTTGATCACGTACCACTCCCCGATGCCGCGGCCTATTTGCGAGCGGGTAGCGCCCACCTGCAGGTAGTTGATGCCTTCACCCAGGTTGCCAATGTCTTCTACCTTATTTTTAATCGTCGTAAAGTTGCCGGAAACGTCCCACTTAAAGGGGTTTTCAGCACTACGGTAAGTTGCGGAGAATTCTACGCCTGTGTTCCGGATAGAGCCGGCATTGATAAACGGATCACCTCCCAAGTTACCGAGGTAGAACGCCACCGGCAGCTGCACCAGCACGTCTTTCGACAGGGAGTTATAGTACTCTGCGGTTACAGACAGCTTGTTGTTCAGGAAACTTGCATCCAGGCCGATATTTTTTGATATCCTGGTTTCCCAGCGTAGATCCGTATTGGTCAGCTGCGCCTGGTAAGCGCCCACAAAAGGTACCTGCTCCGGCCCGAAAACAGCGCGTGGGTTGTTGGTGATCACCGGTATGTAATCCCAGGAACCTACTGTGTTAATGCCCAGTTCGCCATAGGAAGCTCTCAGTTTCAGGTCTGTCACCCAGGGCGCGTTAAAGAAACTTTCCTCACTCACCCGCCAGCCTACGGCAACAGAGGGGAAGAAACCGTTCCGGTTGTTGGCGCCAAAACGGGAGTCCTGGTCGTAACGTCCGGTAAACGTCAAGAGGTACTTGTCAGCGTATGTATAGTTTAAGCGTCCTAAGGTACTATGCAGGCGGTAGTCGTCCAGCACCCGTCCCTCAGAGGTCTGATCACCAATGGCAGAACTAATGGTCGTAAAGTACCGGCCGCCAAATACCTGCAGGTCATTGCGGCGGGCTTCAATAATATCCCGGTTGCCTGACTGCTGCGTGTACCCTACAACACCATTGATGTTATGCTGTCCGAAGGTCTTGTTAAAGTTAAGCGTATGCTCTAACAGAATGCTGTACCAGCGCTGGCGGTTCTGGTATACGTGGTTGGTTTCAAAGGCCTGTGCCAGCACCCAGTTGCCCTGTTTGCGCAGGTTCTGGTTAAAGTCGAAGCTGCCATCCAGACCGGCGTTAAACTTATAATCCAGCCAATCGAAGAGCTTTAAGCCTACATACGCGTTGCCTACTGCCCTGGTAAAGTTATGGGTAGAGTTAAACAGGTCGCCGATAGCAATATAGTTCCAGGCATAGCTTGGGGCCGTGATCGGGTTGCCAATGCCCCAGCCGCCGGGGTTGTTAGCGCCCGGATCGATGTAACTCTCGTCCCGGACACGGATTACCGGAAGCAACTGCGGCATGTCGTAAAAGGCGTTGCCCAGCAAAGGATACTCTGAGGTGGAGTAGCTCAACACCAGGTTCTCTCCAAACGTCAGCCTGCCTTTCTCACCCTGGGTATTCACCCGTAAGCTAGCCCGGTCAAAAACATTGTTTACCAACACGCCCTTATTGTTAAAGTAGCTGCCGGAAATCAGGTAATTACCGGTAGCAGAGCCACCTGATAAGGTCACATTATAGTCCTCCAGGGTTCCCAGGCGTGTGGTCTCATCCTGCCAGTCCGTATCAATGGTCGGGTCAAAGGCATCGCCTACGCTGGCAGGTGGCGTTAAGCCGGAGTTGATGTACTGCTGGCGCTGCGTGGCGGCAAAGTCTGCGCTGTTCATTACATCCCAACGCTTCGGAATTTGCTGAAGGCCATACTTGGCAGAAACGGCAATTTTGGCCGGACCTTCTTTTCCTTTTTTGGTGGTGATGATGATCACGCCGTTTGCTGCGCGTGAGCCGTAAATAGCTGCTGCCGACGCATCTTTTAAGATCTGGATCGATTCAATATCATTTGTGTTGATGGTCGGGTTCGCATCCGCAATCATGCCATCAATCACATACAAAGGGGCCGTATTGGTAAAACTGGCGACACCTCTGATGTCGATGGTTGCACCGGAGCCTGGTGCACCGGAATTCCGCACGGTAACGCCTGGCGCCAAACCCTGTACTGACTCTGCAACAGAGGCAGCAGTTACTTTATTGGCTTGCTCCGGGTTAATCACCGCCGCAGCGCCCGTTAAGTCCTGCTTTCTTACTGTCTGGTAACCAATCACCACCACTTCCTCCAGCGCCTTCACATCTGGCGCCAGCTGTATGTTGATGGTGCTGCGGTTGTTGATAGGAACTTGCTGGGTCACATAGCCAATATAAGAGATTGCCAGTGTGCCATTTTCCTGCCCATCGGGTACAGCTATAGTGAAATTGCCATTTATGTCGGTGGTAGCCCCGATTGATGTGCCCTGCAGGGCTACGGTTACCCCTGGAAGGCCCTCTCCGTTCTCATCTGTCACCTTGCCGCTTACTGTTACCGCTGCGGCCTTTACAGCTTTCACCACTATCAGGTCCTGCATCATACTTGTTTGCTGTGTAAAGGGCAAGATCAGGTAAGTATTTCTGTTTATCTTTTCCGCCCGTAGCTTTTGCTCCGGCAGTAAGCTTGCCAGCACCACCTCAACAGAGCCCTGACTGGCACGCACGACTTCCTGGTTAGCATACTTGGTGGAAAGCAGTTTACTATCATAGTTAAAGCTTACCTGGTAGCGGCTTTCCAGTTCACTAAGTATGGTTGTCAAAGGTTTCAGATTCGACTCTTTAGGAGTATAGTTAGCGACGGGCACTAACCTGGTGGAGGCAGTTAACGCCTGCGCCTGCGCAGGCACCTGTAGTACAGCGCATAAAAATACCGGCACAAGCAACGGAACTTTGTAGAAAGGTCTCATCATGTATTCCAAGTTAATAGGTTAGATAGAATTAGGTTCTTAAGCAATCCAGCTCCTGTTTCAGAAGAAGTTTAAATTCAGGTTTTATGTGATTTTAATCTGTTTGCCTTCTTCCGTTATTTTTAGGTTAAATAGCTTCTCTAATGCAGTAAACAGTATATCTATCCGGTTGGTGGGGATAGTGCCGGTGAATCTTCGGTTGGCAATAGCGGCATTGGCAAAGCTAACCTGATAGCCGTAGGTATCCTGCAGCACCCGGGCTACTTCGGCCAGCGGGGTATCAGCAAAGGCCATTTTATGATTGCGGAAAGCAGCGTAAATTGCTGGGTTTGCCACCTGCCTCTTAGGCAAAAACACTGCATCATGCCTTACTTCCAGCAGCTCGCCAGGTTGTAGCACTGCCGCCGCTTTTGTAGTGGAGGTAAGCCCCAGCAGGTGTTCCTCGGTGATACTTACCTTTACTTTGCCTTCATTTAACACAACCCTTGTTTTTTGAGGCCGGCGGGTAACCGTAAATTTTGTCCCAAGCACCTCTACAGCTAAGCCGTTTGCCAACTGCACCCTGAACTTCTGGTTATTTTTTTGATGCGTGACGGTAAAGAATGCCTCACCGTTCAGCTGCACTTCCCGCACGGCATTCCTGTTCCAGCCCTTTGCTACGCGTAACGTTGAATTAGCATTCAGTACCACACGTGAGCCATCGGGCAGCGTAACTTGCTTTACCTGGCTATAGTTGGTGCTGTATTGGGCCAGCGGCTCCTGTTTTCGGGCAGACCGGCTCCATAAAAATGCTGCGCCACATAAAAGGATTGCTGCTACACAGGCGGCTAACGGCCAAAACCTGCTTTGCTGCAGCATTACGATAACAGCGCCAGCTTTTGGCTCCTCTTTCTTTATAATAGGTACGGCTTCTGCCTCTTTTCTGGCGTGGATATAAGACCAAAGTTGCGCCTTCTCATCTGCTTTCAGTTGTGCATTCCACGCGTTCAGGTCCTGAATCATTTTTTTTGCCTGGTGGGCCAGCTCCGCTCTTTCCGGATTGTCGTGAAGCCAATTCTTCCAGCAAGCTTCCGTTTCGGCATCGGCAGCATGTGCCCAGTCGCGGAAGCGGGAATCCAACATAAAATCGTGAAGTGTTTTGTAACTCTTCCTCATTTGTACCAGGTTGTAGATGCTGCTACTGGTATAAAGAATGATTGCTGCAAAAGTGACCCATCACTCAGTATATTTTTTCTTCAAACTGAGAAACTTCTGTATACAAGTTTATACCTGGGTATACTAGTTTATACTTAGAAGCTGGTTATCTTTTCCGCGTCATTACTGCTTCCGCAAGTATTCGCACACAACTCCTGAGAACGGGCCTAAACCTGCTCCGACTGCTGAATCCTACCATGTAGGCACAAGCAGAGGCCTAAGCCAGGTAAACTAAGAGCTTAAGGGAAGATGTTTAAGTATAAAGTAGAAAAAGCAGGAAGAAAGTATAAAACTGCAACAATACGGGTGTATCTTCTGAAGCAGGCTCTGCAGTTGTGCAGAACGTATCATAATACTTTTGCAGCACATCTACAGCCCGATAAATGAGCTTATAGACGGCACGGGGCGTAATATCCATAAGTGCAGCAATCTCGTCGAACTCCATCTTTTGGTAAAACCGGAGGTGAACGGCTTCACGCTGCCGGTCGGAAAGCTGCTTTAAAGCGGCTTCCAGCATCCTGCTGGTGTAGGTCTCGTTTTCAAGGCTAATCCATTTCTCCTCGAAAGAGCTTTCTGCAACATCTGGCAGGCTTTCAGCAGTAAGATTGCGCTGCTGTTTACACTTTTGCACGATCTGCCGCCGCATTGCCCTGAACAGGTAATACCGGATAGAATCTGTAGCTCCTAAGGTATGGCGCGATTGCCAAATGGTTACAAAAAGATCCTGGAGGCAGTCCTTTACCAATTCCTTATCCGGGTTTATGCCACAACCATAACTATACAGCACCTCCGCATACTTGTCGTAAATAAGAGCAAATGCCTCTTCCCTACCACTTCTAAAATTATCCCATAACACTGCATCTCCGCCTGGCACCTCCATCTTTTGTATCATTGGCACAAGTCCTCCAGTTTGAAGTTGTACTGCCTTGCATCACCTATAACAAGGCATAAATCATAGTGCGTAATCAAACACTACAACTGAAATGATATTTTTTGCTTGAATTGTTATTTCAGGTAAATGCCCTCCTATTTACGAAGTGCAAAAGCAATTTCACATGCACAGCACGCCTGTAGAGTTGCTATATGATACGGTAGAAATAGCTGCCGGTTAAGTGGAAAAGCAGTATTCAGGATGGTAGTAAGCTGATGACAGACATAGGCCTATAGGGGCAGTATTTATAAAAGACTTTTTTGCTTGTGTTACTCCCATAGAGGGTAATGCTCCAGGTGCACCTGGCGATTGAAGAAGATACGGGTGCTTTCTTCAAACGAACGGGTAAAATCCGAAACATAGAAAGTATGATCTCCAACCAGTTGATCAGAGGCCAGTTGGTTGTCTTCGAGGAAATCTTTTACATGCCGGGCTACAATCTGGCTGGCATCCAGCACATCTACCCGGCCACTATAGTACTGCTCTATCTGCTTTTTGATAAGCGGATAATGGGTGCAGCCAAGTATAAGCGCTTCAATGCCGTTTAGCTCCGCGTGCGAAAGGTAGGCGTGAATGACACTTTCAGAGATAGAATCATTGAAAAAGCCTTCCTCAATCATATCGGCCAGCAGCGGCGTAGCTAGCGATTTAAGTGCAATTTGCTGGTCGAGCTGATCGACTTTTTTGCGGTATACGTTGGAATTAACGGTCTGCTTGGTCCCAATCAGGCCGATTGTTTTGCCCTTATATGCCTGGCCGATATACTCTACCGTGGGGTCAATAACGTTCAGCACTTTGGCCTTGCTGCCTACGTATTCTTTTACCAGTTCATAAGCTGCCGCAGAGGCTGAGTTGCAGGCAATCAGGATCAATTTACACTGCTGCCTGATAAGCAAATCGCTTATTTTAACAGCATAAGCCTGAATAGCTGCCGTCGATTTATCTCCATAAGGCAGGTGCGCCGTATCACCAAAGTATACGAGCCGTTCGTTAGGCAGCATGTTCACCAAGGCTTTTGCCACTGTTAATCCGCCAATCCCGCTGTCAAAAATACCTATTGGCCGTTGTTTCAGTTCTTCTACCATGCCGGGCTAAGTTATACAAAATGTAGCTAACCCACCATTCGCAGCAAAAAAATATCAGTTCACCGATTATCCGACCTTGTGTTGAATTTTCAGGAGCTTTTAAAAGTTTAAAAAGAAAGAAACTTCTTTATACTTCTAAAATTATATATTATTTTAGTTAAAATTTTTGTTACAATAAAACCATTCCTTATATTTAATAACTTTTAGTGCCTGCTGTGCTTTTCAGAAAACCCACAGCCCGTTAAAGATTGTAGAATACGTTACTGTTACTTGCTTCCACCCATATAATCTATTCTTAACATTACCCTTATGCAAACTGCTATCGCCATGCCTACTCCTACTACCTTTAAGCGTACTTCGCTTTATGGCAGCCTTGCGAACCGCTTTGTAGCGTTCCTGGTCGATACAACGCTGCTGGTTTTTTGGTATACGATTATCCTGTATTCCACGGTAGAATCTCCTTCGCACCTGTACTCCTGGAAAGATATGCTGCAGGACGACAACTTTAATGTGCTGGAGCTTATGGTAATTGGTAAGACGCTCTTCTATAACATCTACTTTCCGGTGCTGCATTGGCTCTACTATACTTTACTGGAGTCTTCGCCCAAACAAGCCACCATTGGCAAGTTTACACTCGGGCTGAAAGTAACGGATATCCGGGGCCGGCGTGTTAGCTTTGCTCAGGCTAATTTGCGCTACTTTTCTAAAGTGGCTTCTGTTATTACCCTTTGCTTCGGCTTCCTGCTGCTGCTCACTACGCGCCGCAGCCAAATGCTGCACGATTATATGGCCCGTACCGTGGTAATCTCCGAGTAAAAGGCTCCAAAAATTGCATTTTATTTTTTCGCCCTTCGCCCTTCCTCTCGTATAAACTACCTGACTGATAATTAGAAAGGAGGGAAAGTATGCGGTTTATTCCAACAAGATTTCACGGAATCTTAGATTATGTGGTGGGCGTTATCTTTATAATTGCCCCGTGGGTATTTGACTTTTCGAGTGTACCCTATGCTACCTGGATCATGGTGGTTGCTGGTATTCTGGTGCTGGTCCAGGCGGTTTGTACCGATTACGAGCTTGGTATCGTTAAAATGATACCAATGCCGTCACACTTAATGATTGATTTTGGCCTGGGCGTGATCCTGGCACTGACACCCTGGATGTTTAGTTTTGCGGATCAGGTATACGTGCCCCACCTGATTGGAGGGATTTTCTCTATTCTGGCAGCATTAACCACCCACCGTTACCCCAGCACATCTTACCGTACCACACACCCGGAGCGCGAAAGAGCAAGATAGTTTAGCTGAACCGTTCACATGTAATAACTACGGGCTGGCCAAAAAGGTCGGCCTGCTTTTTTAGCACGCCTTAAGCGCAGAAATAGCTAAATTTGTGCATGAATTATTTATCCGCAGAAAATATCGCCAAGAGTTTCGGCGACCGCTGGCTTTTTAAGAACCTGAACTTCGGAATCAGCCAGGGGCAACGCGTGGCACTGGTCGGCGTAAACGGCTCCGGCAAAACAACACTGCTCAACGTGCTGGCCGGCACGCTTCCTCCAGATGAGGGCAGCGTGAGCACCCGCAAGGAAGTAACGATCGGTTTCCTGGGCCAGAACCCGGAAATGGATGATGAACTGACCGTACAGCAAACGATCTTTTCAGGGCAGAGCGAGGTAGTAGAGTTGGTGCGCACCTACGAAGCAGCCCTGGAAAACCCCAACACCAGCGCAGAAAAAATGCAGCTGCTGATGGAGCGCATGGAAGAAAAGCAAGCCTGGGATTTTGAAGTAAAGGTGAAGCAGATCCTCTCCAAACTAGGCATTCATCAGCTCGACAGCCAGTTAAAGCACCTCTCAGGTGGCCAGCGCAAGCGCGTAGCTATGGCACGCGTGCTGATCGAGGAGCCTACCATGCTGATACTGGATGAGCCCACCAACCACCTGGACCTGGACACAATTGAATGGCTGGAAGGCTTGCTGAGCACTCAGAACACAACGCTGCTGATGGTAACGCACGACCGCTATTTCCTGGACAAAGTAGCCAATGAGGTGGCCGAGCTTGATAATGGAGAACTCTATACTTACAAAGGAAACTACAGCTATTTTGTAGAAAAGAAAGCGGAACGCGAAGAAGCGTCGGCGGCCGAAACAGAGAAAGCGCGCAACCTGATGCGCAAAGAACTCGACTGGATACGCCGGCAGCCTAAAGCGCGCGGCACCAAAGCCAAGTATAGAGTAGATGCCTTTGAGGAATTAAAAGAGAAGGCCGCCAAGAAAACAGCAGCCCCGCAGTTGGAACTCTCGGTGAAAACTACACGCCAGGGCGGGAAGATCATGGAGGTGGAGAAGATCTCAAAATCCTTTGGAAAGAAGAAGATTGTGAATGATTTCACCTATGTTTTCAAGAAAAAGGACCGCATCGGTATTATTGGCCCGAACGGAGCCGGCAAGTCCACCTTCCTGAACATGCTGACGGGCAAACTGCAGCCCGATGCCGGCTCCATTGATGCCGGCCAGACCACCGTCTTCGGTTACTATACCCAGGATGAACTGACGTTTAAGGAGGACCAGCGCGTGATTGATATCGTGAAGGAAATTGCTGAAGTGGTGGAGATGGCGAACGGCGAGGTAATCACAGCCAGCCAGTTTCTGCAGCACTTCCAGTTTGCGCCGCCCCAGCAGTATACGTTTGTAAGCAAGCTAAGTGGTGGCGAAAAGCGGCGGCTGCAGTTGCTACGCGTGCTGATCAAAAATCCCAATTTCCTGATCCTGGACGAGCCGACAAACGACCTGGACATTATCACACTCAACATATTAGAAGACTTCCTGCTGAATTTCGGGGGCTGCCTGCTCATTGTATCGCACGACCGCTACTTTATGGACCGGCTCGTGGAGCACCTGTTCGTATTTGAGGGCGAGGGCAGAATCCGCAACTTCCCGGGCAACTACACCGATTACCGGGAGTGGCAGAAAGAGCAGGAGAAACAAGAGCAGGAAGATGCCCGCCAACTGGCCGAAGCAGCTCCTGTCGCATCCAAAACGCAGTCAACGGACAACCGCAAAGCTACTTATGCCGAGAAGAAGGAGTATGAGCAGCTCGAAAAAGAAATAGCCCAACTGGAAAGCCGCAAAAGCACACTGACTGAAACGATGACAGCCGGCACCACCACCGATCATGCCCAGCTTACCGCCTGGGCCTCCGAACTGGAGAGCATCAATGCGGAACTGGAAGAGAAGGAATTCCGCTGGCTTGAATTGTCTGAGCTGATCTAACACATTATACTTGTAGCAGTGGTTAAATCACCTGCTGCTACAAGTATAATTCCTGCTGTACTTTGATAGCCTCAGAAAAACGTCAATTTCTGATTTTCATCAAACTCCTTTGCCAGTCTTGCGTTTATAGCTGAAAGTTTCTTATTTTGCCATCACTTACAAATGCAACAGATACAAGCCATAGCAACTGCTTATACTTTGCCACCCTCCATTGGCAAACGGCTTCTATCTGCCCTGCATTCTTATTGCCTGAGCGCTTATAGCTATTACAGCTATTATTATCGCTACTACCGCTACTGCTAGGCAATCACCACAACTTTCAAATTGATTCTGAAGCGCTGAAAACGCTTCGCCTTCTGGTGAACCTGCCAAAGCAGCGGCGCATAGCCCTGCTTTTTCTTTTACATCCAATTATACTTTATACCATGATCCTGACTCAAAACTACGACGACTATACCGAAGAAAACCATGCTGTTTGGAAGATTCTGTACAAGCGGCAGTTCGAAAATTTATCCCAAAAAGCAGTTCCTGAGTTTTACGAAGGCTTGCAGAAAGTAAACTTCAAGCCGGAGCGCATCCCCAACTTCGACGAGGTAAATGCACGCCTGAAGCCGCTGACTGGCTTTGAGGTAGTGGCTGCTCCCGGCATTGTAGATGATGCCTTGTTCTTTGGCCTAATCGCTGACAAAAAGTTTCCTGCCACCGTGTGGATCCGCAGCATGGACCAGCTGGATTACCTGGAAGAGCCGGACATGTTCCACGATGTTTTCGGACATGTGCCGCTGCTCACCATCCCGGTATACTGCCAGTTTCTGGCAGAGCTATCGCAGATGGCGCTGGAGCACGTAGATCGCCCGGACATTATAGACCGGCTTACCCGCATTTACTGGTATACAATTGAGTTTGGCCTGTTTCGGCGAAACGAAGAAGTACGCATCTATGGCGCCGGTATTCTTTCGTCTGTTGGTGAGAGCAATTTATCTGTAGCGCCCCAAAGTATAAAGTATAATTTTAATGTGGCGCAGATACTGGAAACGTCCTACATCAAGGAAACCTTTCAGAGCCAGTATTTCTGCATCAGCAGTTATGAAGAGCTATGGCATAGCTTACCCGGCATCCGGAAGGCTGTGAACAGGCTTCGCGAAGTACTGCAGCCGGCTTCCTAGTGGCAGCTCCGGGCCAGGCATTGGTAATTGCCTGGTCCGGAGCATACTTGCAGGGCAACAATGGGCAATTTTATTAGTTTGTCAGTTCGTGTGCAATCTGGAAGCCCAATTTACGCGGTTTGGTCAGGTGCGTGTTTTCCAGTTTCTGTTTGAGGGTGGTGCGCTCAATGTCGCTCACGTCCTGGCCCATCAGGTCGTTGTTTACGGCGGCTACCATGGCGCTTTCCACGATAACACGTAAGGCCTTATTGCTAATCTTGTTCTTGGCGATGTCGGATACCTGCTCAAAAGGCAGATCCAGCTGCTTGACACCCTCGATGCAGAAATGATTGTCAATGTTGATGAGCATCCGCCCTACCAGGTATCCCGGATCTTCGAGGCGGTTATACTTGATCGTATCTGCCATGAAATTATAGGCCATGATATGTCCAAAAAAGCGGCGCCGAAAGTCCTCTTCTATATACTCACTGCGCATGATCTCGTAGTCGTCCGGAAAAGTAATGATGTTGGAGTGCATCACAAACACCAGGAGGTCACCTGAAAATTTGATGTGGAACTCATGTTCCTGCACATTTCTGTACTCGATCACCACCTCGCTGGCATCCTGCTGGGTTACCCGCTCCGTCAGCTCCGCCACCAGTTCCTGCGAAATTTCTTTCATCCGGAGAAAGGTATTCAGCGTGTTCCGGTAAATGGCCTGTTTGGTTTTCGACTTTTGATACAATCCATTGATGATATCATCTAATTTGTCTTCCATAGTTGTTAAAAGTAGGTACTTAACCTATTTATTTACCTGCTATAAGGCGACTTTGTTTACCCAAAAGCGAATAAATACTAAAGCACCTATAGCGGCAAAGTGCAAATGTCAGGAATACAGTTCGGTTATAAACGGCCGTTTATACCTGGTTGGGTTGGGCGCTATTGTAGTGAGGCGGCGGATCAAGCGCTGGCAAGTTTTGCCCGGAAATCTGAAATGCCACCTGGCGGATGCCGGGCAATGCGTCAGGCGCATGCAGTAAAAGTTGCCTGGGCAGCGGCTGCTCAAACACCTCTGCAACCGTGTTGATGGCGCCGGCAGGTACGTGCTGCCGGCGTAGTGCCTGCAGCAGTGGCTCCCGTTCCTGTTGCGCAATCAGCTGCTGCAACTGTTGGTTAAGGTCGCTCCGGTGCTGCACCCGGTTATAGTTGGTGCTGAAACGGGTATCATCAGCCAGTAGTGGAGCATCCAGCACCGCACACAAGCGCCGGAACTGCCGGTCATCGCCTATTGCCAATACCAGTTGTTTTTGATCTTTAGAAGTATAGACGCTGCCATACGGCACAATGCTGGGGTGCTCGGAGCCCATGCGTTGTGGGTTGTGCCCAGCTACCAGGTAGCTGGTGGCCTGATTTACCAGTGCCGAAACGGCTGCGGCCAACAGTGACACCTGCACCAACTGCCCTGCCCCTGTCCGCTCCCGCTGCAGCAAAGCTACTAACAAGCCCTCCTTCAGCTGATGCGCTGCCAGTACGTCGATCAAGGCAACAGGCATTTTGGTGGGAGCGCCATCAGCAGGGCCGTTCAGGTACATAAAGCCGCTCTCTGCCTGCACCACGGCATCATACCCAGCACGGTCGTCGTGGGCGCCATACCCGGTAATGTGGCCATAAATTAAACGCGGGTTCAGGCATTGGAGCGTAGCAAAATCTACCTGCAACTTCTCGGCATCGCCGGGCTTGTAACTGGCCAGCACCACATCGGCCTGCCTGACTAGGGTATGCAGGTGCGTTAAGTCCGACGCTTGTGTCAGGTCGAGTGCCAGCGAGGTTTTGCCCCAGTTCACGGCACAAAAGTAAGCGGGTGCATCAGTATCGGCCTTTTCGGACTTCAGTTTCCAGGTGCGGGTTACATCTCCTCCAGTGGCGGCATTCTCCACTTTGATGACCTTTGCTCCCAGTTCAGCAAAAAACTGCCCGACGCTTGGCCCTGCCAACACACTGGCCAGTTCCAGCACTAACAAATCTTTAAATACCGCTTCAGATGTCATCGTTATACTTGTTTTGATAGTTTAACCGGCGCTTGCCAGCTGAGAAGATTTATACTTGTACACCAGCTGTACAAGCCAATTACGCTGCCCCTGCTAAAAAGAAAGAGCCACAAGCGCGGTGCTCGTGGCTCCTTTTATACTTGTAGGAAGTTGTAAGTTTAACTTTCCAGTTCGGCCAGCACTTCCTCGTTCAGCTCCAGGTTATGGTATACTTTCTGCACATCGTCGTCATCTTCCAAAGCATCTATAAACTTCAACAGCTTACGCACCGCTTCAGGATCTTCCACGGCAACCGTTGTTTTCGGGATTCGCTGCAGCTCGGCACTATCTAGTTCCAGCCCCAACTCCTCCACTTTCTTCTGCATCGAGCCAAAGTCCTCCATGGCGCAGGTTACCGTCACCACATCTTCCTCAAACTCCACTTCTTCGGCACCGCCGTCAATCATTTCCAGCATAAAAGTATCTTCGTCGTAGGTAAAGTTTTCGTCGCGCTTTATCACGAAAACACCCTTTCTGTCGAAGATAAACTCCAGCGACCCATTGGTGCCAATGCTGCCGCCATTCTTATTGAAGATGGTGCGCACATTCTGGAAAGTCCGGTTGATATTGTCGGTCATGGCTTCTACAAAGAGCGCCACCCCATGGCTGGCATAGCCTTCGTAGCTCACTTCGGTGTAGTCGCCTTCGCTGCCCTCGCCTTTTTTGATGGCCCGCTCAATGTTGTCCTTGGGCATATTCGCAGCTTTGCTCGCCTGGATGGCCAGGCGCAGCCGGGGATTACCGTCGGGGTCTGCACCGCCGCCTTCTTTTACAGCTACTGTAATCTCCTTGATCAGCTTAGTAAATATCTTAGAGCGCTTGGCATCCAGGGCTCCTTTCTTGCGCTTTATAGTTGACCACTTACTGTGTCCTGACATAGGCTATAAGTTTATATTCTGGAAAAGACGAACAAACTTCATCATGAAGAACAAGACAAAATAAAGTATAAATTCCTAAAACCGCCACAAAAAAGAGCAGCCCTGCCGCATGACAAAGCTGCTCCTGATAACACTTATCTGTAAGTGATAGGAAGTCTTAATTTTAACGCAACAGCATGAAAATAGCGTTGATAATATTAAGTGCCAGTAACAAAAAGAAGTTAGGCGAGTTCTGTATAAATTTCTTCATGACAAATATATAAAATTAAATATATTTTATTTAATGTTAATCAGCAGGTTGCTTAAGTAGCATTACGCCACCTCAAACCTTAGGTTACACCCAAATAGTATTTTTTATAAGCTATATTAAATATATAAACATGTAAATCATACTATACTTATACTTCACATGCTTTAAGGTGCGTTTCGCAGGTGTTAGTGTAACTCGCAGCGTATCTTGCATTTTGCACGTTAAATATACGCATACAAATATTTATACCTATTGTACCAGGTAATATTTTTTATAGATAAAATTCAACCAGCAGACATAAACCAGGTATGGCACAAACCAACTATATTTGTTGTATCTTTACATAGAAAAGAACTGTCCTGCTTTCAGCAGTAGCTGCTTCTTAATTGTTGTAACCAAACTGAATCACTTTGGATTTTCATTCCTTTAATTTACACGAAGACGTACTGACGGGTATCGAATCGATGGGGTACCGCACTCCCACTCCTGTGCAAGAGCAGGCTATTCCGCTCATACTTGATAATAAAGACATGATTGCCTGCGCCCAGACCGGAACAGGGAAAACAGCTGCCTACCTGCTGCCCCTGCTCGACCGGATTTCGCATGGCAACTACGATCATACCAGTACCCTGGTGCTGGTGCCTACCCGCGAACTGGCTAAACAGATTGACGAACAGGTGGAGGGCTTTGGCTATTATGTTTCGGCCAGCTCTATTGCTATTTATGGCGGCAGCAAAGGCGATGAGTGGGACCAGCAAAAGCGTGCCCTGACCAGTGGTGCTGATATCATTATCGCGACGCCGGGCCGCCTGATGTCGCATATGGCGTTAGGTTATGTGAAGCTGGATAAGCTGAACTACCTGGTGCTGGATGAGGCCGACAAAATGCTGGACATGGGCTTTATGGATGACATCCTGAAGATTGTGCGCCAGCTTCCGACAGAACGCCAGACGCTGCTTTTCTCGGCTACCATGCCTAAGAAGATACGCGACCTGGCCCAGCAGATTCTGCAGGACCCGGCCCAGATCAACCTGGCCATTTCCAAGCCTGCCGAAGGCATTGACCAGCGTTTATACTTAGCTTATGATAACCAGAAGCTGCCACTGCTGGAACACCTGTTGCAACAGCAGGACGTGCAAAGCATGATCATCTTTACTTCACGCAAATCGAACGTGAGCCAGATCGTACGCTCGCTGCGTAAGATGGGCTTTGAAGCCGATGGTATCCAATCGGACCTGACGCAGGAGGAGCGTGAGAAAGCACTGCAAGGTTTTAAGAACAAGCAATACCAGATCCTGGTAGCCACCGACATCATGTCGCGGGGCATTGATATTGACAGCCTGAGCCATGTGGTAAACTTTGATATGCCGCAGGATGCCGAAGATTACGTGCACCGTGTAGGCCGTACGGCCCGTGCTGCGTCAACGGGCGTGGCCATTACGTTTGTGAACGAAAAAGATATGTACCGCGTGCGCAAGGTAGAGCAGCTGATTGAGCGGGAACTGCCGAAGTTACCATTACCGGATGGTTTTGGCGCTGCGCCTGCCTATGACCCAACGCGCCGGGATGACAGCAGAGGCGGTGGCCGTGGTGGTCGTTCAGGTGGCGGCGGTCGCTCGGGCGGCGGTAATAGAGACCGTAACAACAACCGGAGCAGAGGCCCTAAACCGGAAGCAGTTGGTGCAGACGGAAACAAGCGGCCCATTAAGGCAGCAAACCACACGCCCCGGCAAGAAGGTGAGCCAAGGCAAGCGACTGAAGGGCAGCAACCTGCTGCCAACAAGCGGAAGCGCAACAACCGCCGGAGAGATCATAACCGCCCGAAGGGCGCTGCCCCGCAAACGCATCCGCAACGCAACTCCGACGCTGGTCAGGAGTAGCAACGATATCTAAGTCATAAAAAGAGCCGCCCGACAGCGGCTCTTTTTGCTTAATGCCATTGCTGGCAGGCGACAGCAGCAAAGCGGTAGTGCCGGAACAGATGCGCAGCCTTATCATCGTTTTAACATCAACCGACACTTCCTTTCTTGATTTTAACTTAACTTTAACAAAACAGGACTATTTTATTACCAAATAATCTACTATATTAGCCTTGTCATATTTAGCTCGTCGCAGGCAGGCGCTTCGTTCCACGCCGTGGTAACGTATTTCAGTTGTAGAGATAGGCAGGCAAATAAAGGCATAGGCTGTTGAGATTAGCAGCGCATTACATCTATTTTTCACTTACGCCTTAACCTTTACCTACATGAAACAAACTTTGCTGGCGGCCTTTCTGTGCTGCTTCCTTTCCTCCTTTGCCCTGGCGCAAACCGGCACTATCAAAGGCACGGCCATTGACTCCGCCACGGCTACGCCGCTGAGCTATGTAACCGTTGTATTACAGCAAGCAGGCAAAGACGACGCCATCAAAAGTACCTTCACCCATGAGAACGGCTCTTTCGAGTTTAGCGGTTTGCCTATAGACAAACCGCTTCAGGTGGTGCTGACCTATGTCGGTTACAAAAGCAAAACCGTAACGCTACCTGCCTTCTCTGCCGCAGCCCCACAACTGGATCTTGGCAAAATAGCGCTCATAGCATCTGCCAGCCAACTGCAGGAGGTAGAAGTAACTGCCGAAAAAATGCTTGTAACGCAGGACATCGACAAGATCAGTTACAATGTGGATGCTGATCCGGAGAGCAAAACACTAAATGCGCTGGATATGTTGCGCAAAGTGCCGCTACTAACAGTTGACGCCGAGGACAATATCAAACTGAATGGCAATGGCAGCTATAAAGTGCTCGTTAACGGCAAATCTTCTTCGCTGTTTGCCAATAGCCCGAAGGATGTGTTCAAGAGCATGCCCGCCAGCTCCATCAAAAGCATTGAGGTGATCACCAACCCGCCCTCCAAGTATGAGGCCGAGGGCGTGGGCGGCATCATCAACATCATCACCAACAAGAAAACGACCAACGGCTACAACGGGTCTGTCAATCTGAGCGTCGGCACACCGGAAAGTGTATATGGCGGCGGCTACTTTACAGCTGTAGTGGGCAAGTTCGGCTTCTCGGGCTATGGTGGTCTCAGCACGTATACCTCGCCCAGCAATGAAAGCTCCCTGTACCGCCGCGACGAGGGAGGCAACATTCTGGAGCAGAACGGCAGCAGCCAGAGCGAAGGCCATTTTCATTACCTGAGCGGGGAACTGAGCTTTGAGCTGGATACCCTGAACCTGTTTACCGCCAACTACAGCATTAACCGAAGCAACGGCGAAAACAGCCTGATGCAGCGCATCCGGAACCTGGGCAGCGAGGGCCAACTGCTGAACACGTATAACAGAAGCAGCGATGGTACCAATCACTGGGGCAACCAGGAGGTTGGGGCAGATTACCAGCACACTTTTAAGCGCAACAAAGAGCAGTTACTTACCCTGTCATACAAGTATGAAAACAACAGAAATGGCAGCTTCTCAGATTTCCTCTACAACAACGACCTGAACAGGACCGACAACGATGGCCAGGCCAAAGAACAGACCATACAGGCAGATTACGTGCATCCTTTCGGCAAACATACCCTCGAATTAGGTATCAAATCCATTTTACGGACCAACAACAGCGACTACTACTATCAGAACTACGACCCGGAGCTGAATACCTACATTCTGAACCCGGCCATGAGCAATAATTTTACCTATGACCAGGACATCAATGCCGCCTATACCGCGGTCAGCCTGAAGAAAGGCGACTGGGGATTGAAGCTGGGTGCCCGCCTGGAGGCGACCAACGTGGATGCCGATTTCACCTCGTCCGGCACCATCGCCAAGAGCGACTATACCAACCTGATCCCTAATATCGCTCTCTCGCGCAAGCTGAAAGGGATGAGCACAGTGCGCCTGTCGTACACCCAGCGTATTGAGCGGCCTAGTTTATACTTGCTGAACCCCTATGTAAACCGCGTAGACCCGAAGAACATTGACTACGGCAACCCCGGGTTGAATGCGGCAACTAACAACGTATTTGACCTCTCTTACAACACGTTTATAAAGGGCACTTCGTTGAACGTCAGCTTGTTCAATAATTTCACCAACAGCTCCATTCAGCAGCTGACCACGTACAACCCCGCCGATTCGGTAGCCAGCACTACCTTTGGCAACATTGGCCGCAACAGCACAACTGGCTTCTCACTTAACGGCAACACGACACTCTTTAATAAGCTCAACATCAACCTGAATGGCGGTCTCCGGTACGTGGACCTGCACAGCGCGCGCTTCAACAACAGCGGCTTTAGCGCCAATGTGTTCACCTATATCAGCTATAAGTTTGAGAAAAACTGGCGCGCCAGCACTAACGTGGGCTACTACTCGCCGCAGGTACTGCTGCAGGGCACGTCGGCCGGTTACATGTTCAACAGCTTCTCGGTCAACAAAGGCTTCCTGGAAGATCAAAAAGCCAGCATCAGCCTGTCAGTGAGCAGTCCTTTTCAGAAAAACCGCCGGTTCTTCAGTGAGGTGACGGGCGAGAACGGCTTTTATCAGAAACAGGAGTCTTATTATCTTGCCCGCCGCTTTAACATCTCTGCCAATTACCGCTTCGGCAAGCTGAAGGGCGGCATCAAGAAAAACAAGCGCGGCATTAAAAACGACGACCTGCAAGGTGGCAGCGGCGGAAGCGGAGGCGAGCAGAAGTCTGGCGGCAATTAAACCGACATAGAAAGTATATGAAAGCAACGGCTTGTAGAAACGTAGAATTTGCGTTCCTGCAAGCCGTTGCTTTCTTCTCGCATGTGCACAAGTATAAAGCTGGATTTTATCTGAAGTATAAATAGGAACAGCTCTATGCTGAAGCTACCGGATTGATAGAGTAAGCCTATACCCTGGGAGAGTAGCTTTTCAGAAGTCACATTTCAATTTTGCGCGGAAAGCCCGACACGCTAAACGAAGTATAATACCTTAACTTTTCCGTTCGATTTGCTTATACGCCTAAAGTCTTCCTTTCTTTGTTCCCATACTTAGTTACCATATTGATATGAGAGCTTTATTGTTAATTGATATACAAAATGATTTTTTACCCGGCGGAGCATTGGCGGTGCCGCAGGGAGACGAAGTAATTCCGGTGCTGAACCAGTTGCAGGGGCAGTTTGACCTGGTAGTAGCTACCCAGGACTGGCACCCGCAAAATCATCAAAGTTTTGCCTCACAACACCAGGGGAAAAACGTGTTTGAGGTGACGGAACTGCAGGGACTGGAACAGGTACTCTGGCCCGATCACTGCGTACAAGCAACCGCCGGAGCCGATTTTTCTGAAGCACTGGACATGGAACGCGTGGAAGCGATCTTCCGCAAAGGCATGAACCCCGAGATAGATTCTTACAGCGGCTTCTACGACAACGGCCACCTCAAATCCACGGGTCTGACGGATTACCTGCGGGGCCGGCAGGTGCAGCAAGTATATGTGGCGGGCCTCGCCGGCGACTACTGCGTCTACTTCACAGCCAAAGACGCGCTGCAGGAAGGCTTTGAAACATACTTGGTAGAAGATGCCTCCAGGCCTATTTCAGTAGAGGGCTTTGCGCAGGCAAAAGCGGACATTCTATGTATGGGCGGCAAGGTGGTGCAGAGCAGCGAAGTATAGCCACGCAAACACCTCCGCATATATTGCGGATAAGCTGAATAGCTGTTCCGGTTATCTGCTGTATTGGGTTGCAAACAGGAGTAGTAGCCGCTATATATTATTTACCAGCAATTTTAGAACAACTATAATGAGTGCAGAAATAGACAGCTTTATCTCTTTTATTGAAACGGCCAAAAAGGATTTGAATGTACATAGACAAGGTGCTGTTGAACTTGAATGTAACGCATCAACCTTGGATAACATCGACAAGGTCATTTCTTTAACCTCAAAATTAGAAGATAAAGCAAAGCAAGGAGAGTTGAAAATTAATTACCTTAATCAATTTCAGTCAAACATACAAAGCATATTATCGACACTGCCATTCAGGGGACAGCCAAACTCTTCTTTTATAGCACACCAGAATGAGCATTGGAAATCACAGATAAAAACTAGTCTAGAGCAAAATAGTTTAAATGTTTCTTCTCTTTATGAGCAAATAGAATTCAATGTTGATTTTTTTAATAAGATTGGATATTTTGATAGGAATGTTGTTGCAATAGGCGCCAATGGTAGTGGTAAAACAACATTGTCTAACAAGTTCAAAACTTATCTCCAAAATAATGGTGTTGTTATTTCAGCACAAAGAATACTGCTAGTTCCTAATTTTGACGCAATTGCAAATCCTGCAAAAACTGCTACTGAGCTGAAACAGTATCAATTAAGAGACAAAACCAACAAGTCGGATGGAGAATTCAGATATTTGCAACAAGAGTTTGGCATTGTTCTAAAGAACTTATTAGCGGACAATATCTCAGCGGGAAACTCTTATCGCAAAAATGCCATAGCATCAGTTAACAGGGGCAAAACTATCGCAAACCCAGAGTTGACGAATCTTGACATTACTTTTCAAATATGGAATTCACTTATTGAACACAGAACAATAAGTTGCGATGACGGCATTAACATTACCGCTAAATCCACGGATGAAAGGTCATATCCGGCCATTCAAATGAGTGATGGAGAAAAGGTTATGTTATACTTAATTGCACAAGTTTTACAAGCACCAAAAGCTGGATTTATTGTAGTTGACGAACCTGAGATGTATCTGCATAAGACGATTCTAAAAAAACTTTGGGATTTGTTAGAAGCTAAAAGACCGGACTGCATTTTTATTTATTTGACTCACGATTTAGATTTCGCAACGAGCAGGACAACTGCAAAGAAAATATGGATAAAGTCTTTTAGGCATCCTGATAAGTGGGAAATAGAAGATATTCCCACAGACGAAATACCTGAAACATTAATGCTAGAACTACTGGGAAGCAGGAAAAATATCTTATTCTGTGAAGGTATTAAAGGTAGTATTGATGAACGTATCTATTCTATACTATTCCCTGAATTAACAATCATGCCTGTAGGTAGTTGTTTTGACGTAATAAACCATACAAGAGCATTTAATAAATTAAAGAATGTAAACACTAAATCATTTGGTCTCATTGATTCTGACCATCACAATTTATCAAGATTGAATAAACTTAAGGAGGATGACGTTCACTCTTTTAAGGTAGCCGAAGTTGAAAACTTATTTTTAGATTCAGAATTTCTTAAAATATTGGCAAAACAACTTTTGGTTGATGAGGCAAATGTGGAATTAATAAAATTTGATGTAATTAAGGAGCTTGATAAATTAAAAGAAGTACAAGCGGCAAATTATGTTAGCACAAAATTAAATTACTATTTCACGGATAGTGATGTTACAAAGGGAAATGCACTGGCTCAATTAGAAAGTAACTACCAAGAATTTTTAGACAAAGTTTCAATAAATGATTGGTATTCTAAACGAATTGATGAATTAAATCATATGGTTAATGAGACCGACTATGATAAAGTATTAGTATCTCTAAATAATAAGGGCATTAGGAGTATAGCAAGTAAACACTTGAAAATATCTGATTTTACCGATAGATGCATTAAATTATTACTTGGTAATGACGAAGCAAAATCGACATTGGATAAGTATTTTCCCCAAGAAATAAAAACTGCAGGTAACACGGTATTGCCAAAAGTGGGGCTGACATAACATTATTTGAGCGTTTGTAGTTCTATTGAACCATTGGACTAAATACCCGCCTTAGGCAATAACCAAAACATTAGACATTTCCCCAAAAACACAACCACCCAAAGAACTTATCTATGCCCGCAAGCTATACCGGCATTTCAGCTTACCCTTTCCCCCTACACCACCTGCCCAATGCCGAACAGCAGCACGAACAGCAGCGTGGTCAGGGCCATCTGCTTGAGGTAAGGATCGAGTTCTTTGGAGGTTTGTTTGCGCCACACATTTATGCCATTAACAATCACCAGCGGCAGCGCCAGCAGAAAGAGGAACTGCCAGGGACTTTGGAAGTGCAGCAGCACGTATAGCACCGCACTCAGCACACCGCCGCTGAGCAAAAACAGGTGATACACGCGGGCGCGCTTACGGCCAAGCCGCACCGGCAGCGAACGCTTGCCGGCCAACGTATCGGAGTTTATGTCGCGGATGTTGTTGACATTGAGCACCGCCGTGGCAAAAAAGCCGCAAACCAGCGCCGGCAATATTACCACCGGCTCCAACGCCTGTGCCTGCAGGAAATAGGTGCCCAGTACGCCCAGCAGTCCGAAGAACACGAACACCGAGATGTCGCCAAAACCTGCATAGCCGTACGGGTTATTGCCTGCCGTATAGTTGATGGCTGCCCAGATAGCGGCTAAGCCTAACGCCAGGAACAGCAGGGCCAGCAGCATGCCATCGGCCCCAAACGATACCCAGAGCAGCAGTAAACCCGAGGCCAGCGAGAGCAGTGTAAACACCAGCATGCCTTTCTTCATCTGCTCCGGGGTGATATGGCCCGCCTGCACCGCCCGCATCGGTCCTTCACGGTGCACGCTGTCAGCACCATGTTTGGTATCGCCGTAGTCGTTGGCTAGGTTAGAGAGTATCTGCAGGAAAAGGGTGGTAAGCACACACAGGCCCACCACGGCCCCGTTAAACACGCCGTTTGCCGCTGCCATAAAGCCGCCCATGCCAATGCAGGAAAGGGCCAGCGGCAGCGTGCGTGGCCTAAAAGCCGAAATCCAGGCCTTTACCAGGCCTGGATTTGCAGTAGAATAATCGATCTGTGTCAAGGTATTACTTGCAACTATGTGTTTTTACTTCTGAATGGCCGCCAGGATCTCATCATCCATTGGCTTTACTTTGGAAGGGAAAAAAGCAACTACTTTGCCGTTCTCATCTATCAGGTACTTACAGAAGTTCCAGGTTGGCTCCTCGTGGTTCGGGGCGTTTTTCTGAAGCCATACATACAACGGATTCTTGTCGTCTCCTTTTACAGATATTTTCTCAAACATCTGGAAATTTACACCATAGTTCTTCTGGCAGAAAGTGGCAATCTCTTTGTTGGTGCCTGGCTCCTGCTCGCCAAAATTATTGGCCGGAAAGCCGAGGATCACCACGTCTTTGCCATAGGTTTCATGGAGTTTCTCCAGGTCAGCATACTGGGGTGTAAAACCGCACTTGGAAGCTGTATTTACAACCAGCACCTTTTTGCCTTTATACTTGGAAAAGTCTACCGGCTGGCCCTCCAGCGAATTCATCTTGAAAGTATAAAAGTCGCTTTGCTGCCTTGTTGCGTCGGTTATGTTTGCTGCTGTTGCCATGTTTTCTGAAGTTGTAGAAGCAGCCTTATCTGCGGGCTGATGACAAGCCACGGAAATGGCCAGCACACCAACAAGTGCTACTAATTGTGCCAGGAAAGGAATCTTTTTTGTCATTTTTTTGGGGTTAGTCGATTGCTGAATGCCTTATAAAAGCTACAACTGTTCTGGCTGCGCTTTTGTTAAAAATCCTGCTTATTTATTTTTATACTTCTTTAATGAACTTACATGCGCTCCGGCACCTCGATACCGAGCAGGCCCATACTATGGCGCACAAAGCGGGCCACCATTGCCGAAAGGGCTATACGAAAGCTACGCGCCTGCGCATCCGTTTCGTTAAAAATAGACACTTCCTGGTAAAAACGGTTATACGCCTTCGCAAGTTCATACGCGTAATTGGCAATAACAGAGGGCGCATACAGTTTGCCTGCTTCCTCTACTACAGCCGGGTAATTACTGAGTTGGGTGATCACCTCCTGCTCGGTTTCGTGCAGGTTTGTAAAGTCGTTGAAAGAGGCTGCCTCTACGGCAATCCCCATTTCGCCGGCTTTGCGAAGTATGGCCGAGATGCGGGCATGTGTATACTGAATAAACGGACCAGTATTACCCCGAAAATCGATGGACTCCTGCGGGTTGAAGAGCATTCGCTTTTTAGGATCAACCTTCAGCAGAAAGTATTTGAGCGCGCCCATCGCCAGGGTATGGTAAAGCTCCTGCGCCTGCTCCGGTGTAAACCCTTCTATCTTGCCCAGCTCTTCAGTCTGCTGCCGCGCCGTTTCCACCATCTCCTGCACCAGCTCGTCGGCATCTACTACGGTACCTTCGCGCGATTTCATTTTGCCGGAGGGCAGGTCTACCATGCCGTACGACAGATGATAGATGCCATTGGCGTAGGGTTTTCCAAGCTTTTTCAGCACCGCTTTTAGCACCTGGAAATGGTAGTTCTGCTCATCGGCCACCACATACAGCGAGGCGTCATACGGGAAATCGTTATACTTAAGCTGAGCCGTGCCCAGGTCCTGCGTAATGTATACAGAAGTGCCATCGGCCCGCAGCAGCAGCTTCTCGTCCAAACCTTCATCCGTCAGGTCTACCCATACAGAGCCGTCAGATTTGCGGAAGAACACTTCTTTCTGCAGCCCTTCTTCCACCAGCTCTTTGCCCAGCATGTAGGTGCCGGATTCATAATAGAACTTATCGAAATCAACGCCGATGGTGCGGTATGTTTCATCGAATCCGGCGTATACCCAGCTGTTCATCTTTTTCCAGAGCGCTACCACTTCTGAATCGCCTTTCTCCCACTTTTTCAGCATATCCTGGGCTTCCAACATCAGCGGAGCTTTTTTCTTTGCCTCCTCCTTGTCCATGCCGCCAGAGGTTAGCTCCTCTACCTGCACTTTGTAAGCTTTATCAAACAGCACGTAGTACTTGCCCACCAGGTGGTCGCCTTTCAGGTCGCTGCTCTCCGGCGTTTCGCTGTCGCCAAACTTCTCATAAGCCAGCATTGATTTGCAGATGTGGATACCCCGGTCGTTCACCAGGTTTGCTTTTAGCACATTATGGCCATTGGCTTTCATGATCTCCGATACCGAGTAACCGAGGAAGTTATTGCGCAGGTGGCCCAGGTGCAGCGGTTTGTTGGTGTTGGGTGAGGAATATTCCACCATCACATTCCGGCCACTGGCTGCTGCCTGTCCATACTCGGGCTGCTCCAGCATGTCGCGGAAAAGGCGTAGCCATTCTTCTGCTTTCACTTCCAGGTTCAGGAAGCCTTTTACGACGTTAAAATCTTTTACTGCCGGCGCATGCGCTTTCAGGTATTCGCCTAAGGCCTGCCCTATCTGCTCGGGGCTTTTGCCCACCTGTTTAGTATAAGGAAAGGTAACGAAGGTGAACGAGCCGGCAAACTCTTTGCGGGTAGGTTGCAGCGCCAGCTGTGAGGCCTCTGCCGTAATTTGGAATAGAGCCTGTAAGGCCTCGCTGATATGCTGGCTTAGCGTGTTTTGAAGTTGCATTAATGTATAATGGTGCTTTTTGCTTCGCGATGTAAAATTGCTTCTGTGGCCGCTTCCAGTATTTCGAAAGCATTTTCGGCCATGGTGTTTTCGGTGTCTAATGTAGGGTTGATCTCGGTCATCTCATAACACACGATGCGCTCGTCCTGCAACAAGTAGTAGCAAAGCGCCTTAGCTTCCTCTACGGTGAGACCTGTTTCTACGGGTGTGCCTGTGCCTTTCGAAAACTTGGAGTCGAGGCTGTCCACGTCAAACGACACGTAAATGATGTCACAGTCCTTCAGGCGCCCCAAGGCCTCTTCGGCCACCTGCTCCACGCCTTTAGCTGTAACCTCTTTATAAGTATAATTCTTGATGCCATGCTTGTTGAGCAGGTAATCTTCCGGCTCTTCCGTATCGCGCACGACCACGTAAATCAGGTGTTCAGGCTTTAGTTTAGGACCATTGAAGCCCAGCTTCTTCAGCGCATTCCAGAAAAATACTGTTTCCTGCGCCGGGTCATTGATCTGCCGATCCAGGTTGTCCAGGTTTAGGGCCATAGCCAACGGCATGCCGTGCACATTGCCGGAAGGCGAAGTATAGGGCGAGTGAATATCCGCATGGGCATCGATCCAGATAACTCCCAATGTTTTGTCGGGGTAAGCGCTCTTGATGCCTGCTATGGTTCCGTGCGCATTGGAGTGATCGCCTGATAATACCAGCGGAAACATCCCCAGTTCGATGGTTTGTGCCACGGTATTGCTAATATTCTTCTGTACGGTAAGGATGCTGTCGATGCGATGTGCGTTCGGGAACACATCTTTATCAAATAATGTATAGTTAAGGTCGGGCACGCTGACAGAATTGAAGCGTTTAAAATAATCGCACCCCTTGTCCCAGCAAGCCACCCGAAGCGCGTCGATGCCCATATTGGCACCCCGCGTACCGGCTCCCAGCTCCGACCGCACTTCTATCAGTTTTACTTTTTTCATAGTTTCCGAACAAACTTTTTGTAAAGATGGTAAAATACGTTCAATATTGCATGTTTTCTTAATCCCTGACTTTTAGAATGGATAAATACGTCGATTTAATAAATCAAACATTCGATTTTCCTACTGCCGAGTTTACAGTAGAGAACAATGAGCTCCAGTTCAACGGCATTCCTTTGATGGATATCATCAAAGAATATGGCACCCCACTTAAGCTAACATACTTACCTAAAATCAGTTCGCAAATTCAGCGAGCCAAGCGTCTTTTTAAAGAAGGCATGGAAAAACTGGATTATAAAGGTACTTATACTTATTGTTACTGCACAAAATCAAGCCAGTTTTCTTTCGTGCTGGAAGAAGCACTCAAAAACGACATCCACATTGAAACCTCTTCTTCGTACGACATTCCCATCATCCGGGCCTTGTATAACAAAGGGAAGATAACCAAAGATACGTACATTGTTTGCAACGGATTTAAGCGCGAGCTTTACCGCCAGTGGATCTCCGAACTGCTCAACGACGGCTTCAAAAACTGCATGCCCATACTTGACCATTTGGGAGAGATCAACTATTACAAGGAGCACGTAAACGTAAAAACGAAGGTAGGTATCCGCCTGGCTTCTGATGAAGAACCTAAGTTTGAGTTTTATACGTCACGCCTGGGTGTGCGCTATGGCGATGTGCTTGACCTATACGAAGAGCAGATCAAACCGGATCCAAAGTTTGAGCTGAAGATGCTGCATTACTTCATTAACTCGGGCATTAAAGACACCTCTTATTATTGGTCTGAGCTGAGCCGCTTTGTGCACAAGTATGCGCAGCTGAAAAAGGTATGCCCTGAACTGGATACCATCGATATCGGCGGCGGCTTCCCGATCAAGACCTCCATTCAGGCAGATTACGATTACCAGTACATGACGCAGGAAATCCTGCGCACTATCAAGCGCATCTGCAACGAAGAGGGTGTGCCGGAGCCAAATATCTTTACGGAATTCGGCATTTTTACCGTAGGTGAGAGTGGGGCCAACATCTACTCTATTCTGGATGATAAGCTGCAGAACGATAAGGAGCGCTGGTATATGATTGATGGCTCATTTATCACCAACCTGCCCGATGCCTGGGCTCTGAACCAGCGTTGGCCCCTGCTGGCCATTAACCACTGGGACAAAGAATACCGCAAGATCCAGATCGGCGGCATGACCTGCGACAGCCAGGATTACTACAACTCAGAGATGCACTCCTTCCAGGTATTTCTGCCGAAGTATCCGAAGAAAGAGCCGCTGTACATCGGTTTCTTCCACACGGGCGCCTACCAGGAGTCGCTGAGCGGCTATGGCGGCATCAAGCACTGCCTGATTCCTTCGCCGCAGCATATTCTGGTTGACCGGGATGCGGAAGGCAACATTAAAACCTGGCAATTTGCGCCGGAGCAATCCAGCGAGTCGATGATGCGTATACTGGGATACGAAACACAGGAAAGCAATCGTTAAATATTCAGACGGAATATTTTGCTTCTGAAGTAATTATGCTATTTTTGAAGCAAAATCCCCTAATTATTACTACATCATGAAGAAAGTCTTTTTTTTAGGAGCAGTATGCCTGGCACTAGGTATGGCCTCTTGTAAAACCTACTGCCCAGCATATAACTATGCAAAGCTCGACACCACGGCGAAAGCAAAAGTTCCGGCTGCTGCTACAGCAACGAAGACCATTGACAAGGCAAATAGCTAACACTGTTTAGCACCACATATAAAAGCCGGCGCTATGCCGGCTTTTTTGTTTCTGCCAGTATCAGCTGCGCCGCTTCCCACAGGTCTGCTACTTGTAACCGGTGCGTGCCCGGCGCATACTTGTCTCCCACCAGTATAGACGCGACGCCCACTCTGGAAGCCGCCTGCAGGTCCCGCTCCGAATCGCCTACCATCCAGCTTTGCGCCCGATCAATGTTAAACCTGGCAATGGCTTTCTCCAGCAGCAAACTATCCGGCTTGCGTGCCAGCGAGGCGGAAATGGTCTGATGGCCAGGGGCAAAGTATAAGGCATCAATCAAGCCGTTGCTATGCTCCTGCAGTTTAGCGTGGCAGGCTAGCACATCCTGCTTGCTGTATATTTTTTTTGCGATGCCTGCCTGGTTTGTAACTACGATCAGCAAATAGCCTTTTTGTTTCAGGAGCGCCAGCGCCTCCGGCACGCGGGGCAGCACCTCAAAATGTTCTAATTTATAGGCATAGTCGCCTAGTTCACGGTTCAGCACACCGTCGCGGTCCAGGAACACGCATTTTTCCTTTTGCATGCGTTAGAAATTAATGAAGGTGCTAAATTAACACCAATCCTTGAGTTTTCTCAAACGAGAAGCCAGTCCTAAAGGACCACAGCCGCATTCGCCACTTGCTATACTTGTAATGTAACCGGAAAAAGAAGTATGATTTACTGCCTGGCGAGCTAAAAAGTGCAACAGTATGTAAGAACGGGCACTGCAAATTACCTCTGCAGCATAAACACAGCTATTAGTTGTTCGCTGGTTCAAACTGTCTGTGCTTCTCAGGCAGCGCGCCTTTCTTCTTTTTATTTCTTCGCCCCCACCAGATCAGAAACCCGGTAACAGGCATGCTGGCAGCTAGCAGGCTGGCAAAAAAAGCAATGGTTTTTCCAACGATTCCGCCAATAGCGCCCACGTGTATGTCATAGTTCATGCGCATAATCTTATCAGCTGCTGAGGCGGCTGTAAACCTGCCGTACAGATGTGTTACAGGCAGTTCCTTAAGAGTATACTGATCGAAATACCGATAATCGGTTTGCCAGTAGGTCTCCGTATCGGGGTTAAGCGCTACTTCTATACTTGTTCCTTTGGTTTCCGGAACGTGTACTTCCAGGCTTCCGCCGTTTAGCCTGTGCTTCTGCTGCATCTTTATCCAGAGTTGATCCATTGCCGGCATTGTCGTGTTGGTCAGGAGCTTAGTGGTATCAGATGGCGGCTCGTAAAAATCTTCATACTGCTTTCCGCCCGAGGCTGCCCAATATACCGATTTAGAGAACCACTGAAAGCCCATGATCAACCCTGTGATAGCTGTAAACAGAACCACCCAGGTCATGTAAAAGCCCAGCACCTGGTGCAGGTCATAGTTGGTGCGGCGCCATTTAGCATTCCACTTAATTTTAAACCGTTGTTTCCGGGCAGCTTTGTTTTTCGGCCACCACAACACAAGACCGGTGATGAGTAAAAGCACAAAAATGAGCGTCGCACTGGCCACAATAGGCTGCCCGATAGCAGGAGGCAGCCAGAGATAATAATGCCCGTTAAGCACTATCCTGAAAAAATCGCGGTCCATATCCTTTACCTTCAGCACCTTGCCATTGTAGGGGTCCAGGAAAGTAATGTAGTAATATTCCGGTGCGAAGCTGAAGTAGACAACTTTAGAGGCTTTCCCTTTTTCGTAACTGATACTATGCGCCTGCTTCCCCGGCAACGCACGATCGGCAATGGCTTTTAGCCTGGAGGGGGCAAGTTGCGCCGCCTCTTGTGCAGAAACGAACTGGTAAGGCTGCGTAAGGTCTTCAATTTCGCGCTGATAGGCCAGTATGCAACCCGTAATGCCCAGGAAAAGCACCAGTAGCCCGGACGCAAGCCCAAGCCACAGGTGAATTCTGTTGATTGCTTTTTTAACTGACATTCCTTAAAATCTGTATCCAATGCTTACCCGATAGCTGCGCGGAGATTCCGTTTGCCAGTAATATCCATCCAGCGTGCCATCATAATTAAAGTCATAAGCAGACCCGGAATACAGGTACTGATTTAATAAGTTGTTAACATTCACACCAAGGCTTACTTTGTTGATCTGGTAAGAAACTGCACCGTCCAGGCGGAAATAATCAGGCAGCTGCATGGTGGCGCCTTCTGCATAACTCCAGGGGTACCGACCGAGCTGCCATTGGTAACCTAGCGATAAACCCAGCCCCTGCAACATTCCGTCATTTAGTTTATAAGATAACCAGGCATTGGTAACGTGCTTGGCAAATCCGGGCACTTTCTGGCCTTCTGCTAAGGTGGCGGTTGTTTCGGTTGCCTTGGAATCGGTATAGGCATAATTAAGTGTCAGCTGCAGGCCGCTAACTATCTCGCCACGGGCATCAAATTCAACACCTTGCGTTTGTGTTTGCCCCAGCTGTAAAGAGGTAGCTCCTGTCGGATCGTTCGGGTCGCCTACCAGCTGGTTGTTTTTTGTAATCTGATACAACGAAACAGTCGAATTCCAGCGTCCGCCAAACCAGTCTCGCTTAAAGCCAACTTCCATGTTATTGCCGGTAATAGGTTTCACCTTTCCACCATCCGATAGTTTTCCTAATTGAGGAATAAAAGCCTGGTCGTAAAGGGCATAAAGGGATGTTTGGTCATCCGGAGAAACGCTCAAGCCTACTCTTGGGGTAAACTGATCGTTTTTAACGATGCTGCTGTACTGGTTGGTCTCTACCTTTGTGTAGCGGGCAGCAAGCGTGAGCCGTAACTTATCTCCGAAAAAGCCTAGTTCATCCTGCGCATACAAGGCGCCATACTTTTGAGCCAGCGTACTGACTGCGGCCCTGTCTTCTAAGGGTACCGAATGATCGAATGTGGGGATGGCAATGGCGCCGTAAACCGGTTTGTAGATGTTAAAGGGGATTTCTTCATCCAGCACAAAGCTCTGGCTCCAGTCCGCCAGGTACTTTTTATTGCCTAGGTCAAGGCCGCCAAGAATGCGGTGCCTGACTGCGCCTGTGCGAAACTCTCCGTTAACAAAAAGCTGTCCGAATTTGCTGTTGTTCTGCGCATCCCAGCTACTCAGCGTTCGCTGCATGTTGCCGTTCTCGTCCACCCCCTTCAGCCAAAGAGAGTTGCCTTGCTGGTTATAGTAAAAATAAGCTGTCTGCGCCGTCAGTTTCCATTTATCGCTGAACTGGTGTTCAAAAGTAAAATAAGCGCTGTGGTCGTTCATGTCAGAAGGTGCAAGGTTGGGGTCAGCAATGGTGAAGCTACGTGGCAGTTCGGCATAAGCCTTCGGCGAGAACACGTAAGCGGAGCCAATAGCCGACATGCGCATGAACTGGTAAGTATACGCAGCGGTTAAGGATGTTCTGTCGCTGAATTTATACTTCAGCACCGGCGCGATGGCGTAGCGTTTGTTGTTCTCGTAGTCTCTCCATGAATCCTGTTTCTGGCCCATCAGGTTTAAGCGGTACAGCAACTTGCCGTTGCTGGTCAGTTGCCCGTCGAGGTCGGCGGTAGCGCGTAAGGTGTTAAAGCTGCCAAAAGTAAAGTTTACCTCCTGGCTGGTAACCCCGGTTGGCTTTTTGGTGACCACGTTGAAAAAACCAGCCGGATCGCCATTGGCCAGCATAAATCCAGCCGGGCCTTTCACAAACTCGATGCGCTCTACAAACGACATGTCTTCAGAAAGCGGCCCCCAGGTAGACTCCACGTTCATGCCATTTCTAAAGGGAGCTACTCTTGCGCCGCGCATATTCATGCGGGTATAATTGCCCCAGTGCTCCTGCATGGTTACGCCGCTCACGTTACGTCCTACGCCTTCCAGCAAGTTAAACACCCGCTGATCTTTGAGCACGTCATTTGTGATCACCTGTATGTTTTGTGGCACGTCCAACAGTTTTGCTTGCAGGCGCAACGACTCCGACGGCTGATCCACCTTATAGTTTTCGCGCTGCCCGTTAATGACGACTTCCTGAATGGCGGCGGCACTTTCGGTAAGTATAAAATCGGCGGTAACCACTTGCCCGGCAGTAACAGCAATGTGTTGCTCCTTTGGCTCCAGGCCAATCATCTGAACCCTGAGCGTGTAGGTACCAGGCTTTATTCTGTGAAGCATATAATCGCCCTGGGCATCTGTTGTAGCACCTAGTGTTGTGCCTTCCAGGGCAACCGTTACACCCATGGCGGGCTTATGGTCTGTGGTTGAGATGTGTCCTTTCACAGCTCCATTCTGTGCCACAGCAGCGAAGCCATGCAGGAGCAAAAAGCAAAAAGCAATCACAAAGGTTGGTGGTATTTTTAAAAAATAGGGAGTGTAAAGGCGCATGGCTATGTCTTATTCAGAATGATTCTACACAACAAAAGTAGAATCGAATAACTAAAAGCACAAGCCTTATTTAAATCAATTCTAAATAACAAGGTATAAAACTAACTTCTGTAGTAGTTCTCCTGCAACATAACTGAAGTATAACTTACAGATTAATAATTATTTGTGATTATAAGCTGTTCCCGCAACTATGCTTTTACTTTAAAGTTGAAGGGCTGCATCAGAATTGATCTCCTTACTTTTAGCTCGTCCTCAAAACTAAAATGTGATAAATCACCTTAGAAATGGCTGCAGATTTTCTGATCAACAAAGTATAAATGTTCCTGCAGAAACAAGCTTCCTGCGGTATTTCCACTTAAAACCATTTTCAAAACTCCTATTTCTCAAACTGCTAGCACATTAGAAATATCGGCATCATACAAAATAGAAAATAAAGTATAAATATTCGCAAAACACTATAACCCTTTACAGTCACGTTAGTATAGCTTGGCAGCGCACCTGAAAGTTACCGACAGGCGCGGATAACAAAAGTATGAGAGTAGCAATTATCGGAGCGGGCATATCGGGATTGGCACTGGCCTATTACCTGCAGAAGCTGGGCATTGCCTACGATCTGCTGGAGGCTTCGGCGCAGGTAGGCGGCAACATCCAAACAGTGCGCGTGCAGGACTATCTACTGGAACTGGGCCCGAATGCGCTGCAGGGTTCGCCGGAATTAGACGAACTGATCCAGGAGCTAAAGCTGGTGCAGGAAGTACTACCTGCCACTGCTACTTCCAGCAACCGTTTTATGCTGCGTGGCGGTAAGCTGCAGCCGCTCCCCTCCTCGCCCATCTCTTTTATCGGAAACAACTTCTTCTCCCGGAAAACAAAGTATAGAATACTGCAGGAAAGGGAAGTGCCGCCTGCCGAAGTGAACAATGAAACCGTTGCCCAGTTCTTCGAGCGCCGCTTTGGCCGTGAGGTGGTAGACTATGCCGTGGCTCCCTATGTAACAGGCGTTTTTGCCGGCGATGCGGAGACACTCTTACTGCACAAAGCCCTGCCACACTTCAAGGAGCTGGAAAACAGGTATGGCTCTGTGCTAAATGGCCTTTTGCAGGAAAACAATCCGGCAGCACGACAAGAAACTTTCTCTTTTGTAAACGGCCTGCGCACCTTGCCCGAAGCCATCGCTGAAAAGCTCATTTCGCTGCACCTGGAGCACCGCGTAGAGGTGGTTACCCGCAGCCAGGGCAAGTACGTGCTGAGTTGTGCCTCTGCCGGCGATCACGATACCCGCGAGTATGACGTGCTGGTGCTGGCCTTGCCTGCACAACCTGCCGCCGACCTGCTGCAGTATACGTTTCCGGGGCTGGCTGCCGCGCTGCACAACATCAACTATCCACCAGTGGCTGTGGTGCATACGGTTTACCAGGGCACGCATGTTGGCCATCCCCTCAGCGGCTTCGGAGCGCTTCACCCCCGGATCGAGCAGCCGTTCACGGCCGGCTCCGTCTGGACAAGCTCAGTGTTTACCGGCCGCTGCCGGCCGCACGAGGTGCTGTTTACCACCTTTGTGGGTGGCACACCCTATGCCGCCCACGCCCAAACCGCGCCGGAAGAGCTGCTGCAACGGGTACATCAGGAGCTCTGCGACACCTACAACATTCAGGTAGGAGCGCCTGTTTTCCAGCACCTGCACCTTTGGCCCCACTCGCTGCCGCAGTATGATTTATACATTGAAGATGCACACGAACTGGCCCAAACCTTGGAACAGGAGGCCTTGTATGTAGCCGCCAGCTGGCAGGCAGGCGTATCGGTGTCGGCCTGTATCCGCCATGCCAAAGCCCTGGCGCAAAAAATTAATTCCGGCAGAGAACGTAGCCTCAATAGCTGATTACCTATATTTGAGGTATGAAAGATGCGCTGGTGATCATCCCGACTTACAACGAACGGGAGAACATAGAGGCAATAGTACGGAAAGTAATGTCACTGCGCCATTCCTTCGATCTGCTGATCGTAGACGATTCCTCCCCGGATGGCACAGCGGCAATAGTACAGGCATTGCAGCAGGTATACCCCACGCGCCTGCACCTGGAGATCCGCTCCGGCAAACTGGGCCTGGGCACCGCTTACATCCATGGGTTTAAGTATGCGCTGCGCCATGGCTACGAGTACATCTTTGAGATGGATGCCGACTTCTCGCACAACCCAGACGACCTGCTCCGCCTGTATGAAGCCTGTGCTATAGATGGGTATGATATGGCTATTGGCAGCCGCTATGTGCAGGGCGTAAATGTGGTGAACTGGCCTATGAGCCGCGTGCTGATGTCTTACTATGCCAGCGCATATGTGCGGCTCATTACCGGCATGCCCATCCACGATACCACCGCAGGTTTTAAGTGCTACCGCCGCAAAGTTCTGAAAACGATTCCGCTCAACCAGATCCGTTTTATGGGCTATGCTTTCCAGATCGAGATGAAGTTTCTGACATACAAGTATGGCTTCAGAATAAAGGAAGTGCCTATTATTTTTACCGATCGCACCAAAGGCATATCGAAAATGTCGTCCGGTATTTTCAAGGAGGCCGTATTAGGTGTACTTAAGATGAAAGTAAGCAGTTTCTTCCGCCACTTCGACCGCTACTAAGCGGCCAGTATCCCCGCACACTGTTCAGCAACAACGCAGCAATTCCAGCTGCATCTCCGAGCTGCTCCTCTACAGAAACTCGCCCACTGATCTTGTCTGGGGCTCGACAACCTTGGTCGGAAGTTGTGCATTATACCCGTAACTCACCCATACGTATAGCTGACGGGCAGCCTCGCCGGTGTAGCCAAGCCTTGCATTCTTTGGCCAAGTATAGCTACTATCCAAAGCAAGCCTGCTGGTTCTGGTACCGGGCCGCACCACATACTTGCTTTGGATAGTAGCTGGCAAAGTTGGGGAGCTGATTTCTAAATTATACTTGTAGTTTAGTTAGGTGATTGTCTCTTTTTGCGGCTAAATTTACCCCTAGCGTGCGTTCCGCTTGCGTAGCGCCTGGCGGCACCACATGGCTATACTCTTATGGATAATATCATATTCTGGATCTTGTTTAATGCCTTTATCTTGCTGTTGCTGGGCCTGGACTTGTTTGTGTTCCATAGGCGGGCGCAGGAAGAAAAGGTAAAACAAGCTCTGCTCTGGACGCTTTTCTGGATCGCACTGTCCTTGGGTTTTAATGCCCTGATCTACTATACCGAGGGGCCTGGTCCTGCCCTGGAGTTTCTCACAGCTTACCTTATCGAAAAGTCGCTGAGTGTAGACAACCTGTTCGTGTTTATCCTGATTTTCAGCTACTTTAAAGTACCACTGATGTACCAGCACAAGATTTTGTTCTGGGGCATTATTGGGGCGCTGGTGCTACGGGCCACGTTCATTTTGCTCGGTGTAGCCCTGATTGCTAAATTCAATTTTATCATTTACCTGCTGGGGCTTTTCCTGGTATATACGGGCATCAAAATGGCCTTTTCGCAAGATGGCGAAATAGACCCCGGCCAGAACCCCCTTGTGAATTGGGCCAGCCGGCACCTGCGCCTGCTGCCTGGCATGGGGGGTGGCAAGTTCTTTTTGAAGCAGCACGGCAAGTACTATGCTACAACGCTTTTCCTGGTGCTGCTGATGGTAGAAAGTACCGACGTAGTGTTTGCCGCTGACTCCATTCCGGCAATTCTGGCCATTTCGAAGAACTCCTTTATTGTGTATACCTCCAACGTGTTTGCGCTGCTGGGCCTGCGGGCTTTATACTTTGCGCTTGCCGGTGTGATGCAGCTGTTCCATTACCTGCACTATGGCCTCTCGCTTATACTTACCTTTATCGGTGTTAAATTGCTTATCAGCGAATATTATGAGATCGATATGCGTTTTGCCCTGTCGATTGTAGGTGCGATCCTGGCTACTTCTATCATGCTGTCGCTGCTCTTCCCCAAGAAAGAGGAAGAAACCAAGCAGGTCAAGTAAGTTTTCCTTCAGCTTTACGGCAGATAGCTATCGTGACAGCCGAAAAACTGTAATTGCCTTTAGCTAAGCCAGTATATCAATAATGCCAACGTCTCAATTATCACCTCCCATACAAGCTCATGAATCTGTACCCGCTTCAAGCCAATTGCTAAAATTTAATAAATAACTTATAATATTTGCTTTTGATACAGTAATTCATTTATATTGCCATCAAATCAGCAGATAACATGACTTATTCTTTCGCAATTGTGTGCAAAAACCAACTCAAGGACCTTGACCGGGGCTCCGATGGTAATCTATTGCGCTAAGAAAAAAGAGCTATACAATACCTGAAGAAGCCCCGCCGAAAGCGGGGCTTCTTTTGTTTCAGGGCTATAGCAGTTAGAGAAATTGAGCATAAAAAAGTAAACATAAACAGCCATGAGAGCAAGTAAAACCATCACCTCACACGCAGCACCTCAATCCAGCTTCAGGCAGGCAGACGGAAAGCCTGTGCTGGTTGCTGGCCCATGCAGTGCCGAAAGCGAAGAACAGATGTTAAAAACGGCGCAGGCCCTCACCAAAGTGGAAGGCGTATCGGTGTTTAAAGCCGGCATCTGGAAATCGCGTACGCGCCCCAACAGCTTTGAAGGGGTAGGCGATGTGGGGCTCGCATGGCTGAAAACTGTAAAGCAGGAAACCGGCTTGCGCACTGCCTGCGAGGTAGCCAACGCCCGCCAGGCAGAGGCAGCACTGGCCCACCAGGTAGATATCCTCTGCATCAGCGGCCGCACGGTTGTGAGCCCTTTTGCGGTAGAAGAGGTGGCCTCGGCTATTAAAGGCTGCCCTGTACCGGTGCTGGTTAACAACCCCGTGTACCCGGACCTGGAGCTGTGGATCGGCACCTTGGAGCGCCTGCACCAGGCGGGCATTACGGATCTGGCAGCCATACACCGCGGCTTTCAGGCCAGTGAGCAGTACCCGTACCGTCGCCACCCCCGATGGGATTACATGCAGCAGCTGAAGCAACTGTTACCGGACATACCTGTGCTCTGCGATGCCGGTCATATTGCAGGCAAGCGCAGCCTGATGTACCCGGTGAGCCAGCGGGCTATTGATCTGGGTGCCGACGGTTTGCTGTTTGAGTCGCACATCAGTCCGGGCGAGGCACTCAGCAACCCACAGCAGCAGCTGATGCCGCAGGAACTGGAGCTGCTCGTAAACGCCATTCGCACTGCCGTGAAGCTGGATGAAACAGCTCAGCTCGTAGACCAGTTGGATGATCTGAGCCAGCAGATGGACAGCCTGGACGACGAGCTGCTGGAGCTGTTGTTGCGCCGCTCCGATATGACCAGGAAGATCAGCCAGCAGCGGCTCGGCTTTGCCGCCCCCGACCTGCAAGGCACCCGCTGGAAAAAACAACTGGAGAACTGGCTGCAAAAAGCCGGTCAGGAAGGATCAGATGAGGAACTGGTGAAATCTGTAGCAAGGGCTATTCATCAGCACACTGTGCAGGCTCAGAACAACAGCATGGGCTCATCGGCGGTGGCGTAAGTATAAGTATAAATGCAGCCAGTTTCCTGCACAAGGCTTTGCGCAACTATAGGATTCTGTTGATTCGCAGTGCTGTGCAGGCGAAACCGCAGGAATTGTGAAAGTATAAAAAGGCCCGCCCGGTTTAAAGCCGGGCGGGCCTTTTTGCTTCTGCTGCAGCACGGCAGTTTATGTGTGCGGGTGTGATGAAAGCACCTGATCTGTTTCCTCGAAAACCACATTTGCCTAATTCTCTTATAATTAAAGCCAAAGCTGTAATTTCTTAGACAGCGGAAGACCTGTATCGGAAAAATATTTTCTTTAAAAATACACAAAAAGTTATTTGCTATAATTAATAGTGATCATTTACGTTCCATGCAGCTTCCAACCAAGCCATTTCCCAAATACTTTCTTCTGATATTCATACTTTACTTCTACCTGTGGCCGCACTTGTAGCTACAGTTGCCAAACAAAGGCGCTCTTGACGCAGCCCCGGCACGGGCTGCTGCTCTCTGGGCCGTTTCCGCTTTCGTGGCGGAGGAGCATTTCTATACTTATTCTTTTCATTATATTAAACAATTTAACCATTCAAGCTTATGAAACAGAACATTATTAACCGATTTGCCTGTGTCCGTTGGCTGCTGCCTGTGGGACTTAGCCTGCTGCTGCTCTCCTCCTGTGAGGAGAAGCTGCCCGAGCCCACTACCAAAGGGGCCAACACCTTCGCCTGCAAGGTGAACGGAAAGGCTTGGATCCCCGATGCAGGTGGCAGCTTTTCTGGGAAGAAGCTGTCTGTGTTATACAGTGATTTATTTAAGCCACAGGTAAACTTTGTCCTTTTTGCCACCCGCATCAATAAAGAAGACAATACCTCTATCCAGTTAGCGCTGGAAGACGTGAGGACTACCGGTACGCAGTATTTTGACTTCGACACAAACCCCTATCCTAATGAGCTGCATTACAAGAATCATGCTATGTACGTTGAGTACAAACCTGGGAAGGCGAGTTACATCACCAACACGCACTACACCGGCATCGTCAACTTCACGCGGGTGGACACGGTCAACCACATCATCGCGGGCACCTTCGCCTTCACGGCCGAAAATACTGACGGCTCGGGCCAGGTCATCAAAGTGACCGAAGGCCGCTTCGATATCAACTGGCTTACATTACCTTAAATGAACAATTAGATTAAAACAAAAAGCAAGCTTATGAAACAGACTTACAGATTACTCGTCCTCATCCTCCTGCTCGGAGGAGTTATTTCCAAAGCGCAGGCGCAGGCGGGCACCACCTACACAGGATAAAGCGCAGGTATAGCTGATTATTTTACCTAAAAATATTTCGGCAAACGCTTGCATTACATTAAGTGATTGTTTACTTTTTATGCAACTTCCAGCGAGGTACTTTCCTGCACGACTTCTTCTGATATTTATACTTCTACACCTGCGGCCGCATTTGCAGCTACAGTTGCCAAACAAAGGCGCTCTTGACGCAGCCCCGGCACGGGCTGCTGCTACTGAGTACCGTTTGCGCTTTCGTGGCGGAGGAGCATATTTATACTTATACTTCTCAATCTTTTTAACAGTTTAACCAGTCAAGCTTATGAAACAGAACTTTTTCAACCGATTTATGCTACTCCGCTGGCTGCTACCCGCTGCGCTTAGCCTGCTCCTCCTGGGGTTGCAGGCATGCAGCAAAGACAAGATGTGCGAAGATGAGCCATTCTGCGCCCGTGTGAACGGTAAAGTATGGGTTCCCGTTTCAGACAGTGACTTTAAAACTAGTGAACTTACTTTCCATTTGATAGATGACACTCACCAGTTTTGGGTAAGAGCGAAGAGAAGTTCTGCAGTTATTTTATTTGGAGTTATTAATGCTAATAGTAACATTCAAATTGGTGATTACATTCTAAACGAGAGTAATAATAATGGTTACTACTCTCCAGAACCTGGGAAGGAACTTCTAACCGACTCTACCTATACAGGTCTGCTGTCTATAACAGCAATAGACAGAGTGAAAAAAACGATAGCCGGAACATTTTACTTTAGGGCGCGCAACCCAGCTACTGGCGAGGTGGTGGATGTGTCGCATGGGAGGTTTGATGCTATCTACTCAGAATACTAGTCTATACCATAAGTTTCAACTTCTAAAAGTAGCACAGCCGCCGTGTCTCCAGCAGCTCCCAACAAAAATTTTGCAATAAAACCATCTAAAATTTGCAATTTTAAAATTGATGTACTAAGTTTAACACATCATTCAGCAAAACCATGATTCAGCACAACGCATTTTATTTTAGCTACTACTTTTTTGGTACCCATCCGGGGCTCCAGAAGTAAAGCTATTGCGTTGAGATACCATATAAAGCTTTCACTTTACAAGCCCCGCCGCAAGCGGGGCTTTTTTTTAACTATGTCTATACCCATCAAAATCGCTATTCAGGGAGGCCCGGCCTCTTTCCACGACACCGCCGCCCGGCAACTCTTCGGAGAGGCTGTAGAGGTGCTGCCCTGCGCCACATTTCGGCAGCTGTGTGACTCTCTACAGCAGCAGAAGGCAGACTTTGCCGTGATGGCGATCGAGAACTTGCTGGTAGGCAGCCTGCTGACCAACTATAGCCTGCTGCAGGAGTATGACTTTCAGGTGTGGGAAGAGCTTTGGTTACCCATTCAGCAGAACCTGATGGCGCTGCCTGGCCAGCAGCTGCAGGATATCACCACGGTGATGTCGCACCCGGTAGCTTTGCAACAATGCGCCGCTTTCCTGACGCAGCACTCTGAGCTACAACCCCAGGAAAGCACCGACACCGCCGACAGCGCCCGCGAAATACAGGAAAAACAGCTATACGGCGTAGCAGCCATCGCCAGCAAACTAGCAGCCGAGCTTTACGGCCTGGAGATCCTGCAGGCTAACATCGCCGACAGGGCGGACAACAGCACCCGCTTTTTGCTGCTTTCCCGTAAGCCACGCGCTGCCGTTACCGCAGAAACAAGTAAAGTATCGCTTATTTTGCAGCTACCGCTCACGAATGGCGCTTTTAACGCTGCTATCAACCAGCTAAACCAGCTACAGCTGCACATTACGCTGCTGCAGTCTTTGCCCATGCCCCTGGCACATGCCAGCCACTATGTAGCCGTAGACCTGGAGTGCACGGACGAGAACCAGACAAGGGAAGCCATTGAGGCGATCAGGCCATTTGTCCAAAACCTGAAAGTACTTGGCCGGTATCCCAGCTCACCACATCCTTTGCTCGTGTCACAGCGAAAAGCAGCTTTACATTTTCAACAGCTCTAATTTATACTTGTCATGATCATTCCGAAAGCCCAGCGCCTGAGCCACGTGCATGAGTACTACTTCGCCCGCAAACTGGCCGAAGTAGCCGCTCTTAACGCGCAGGGTAAACAAATCGTCAACCTTGGCATCGGCAGTCCGGATATGGCGCCCTCGCCGGCTACGATTGAGGCGCTCACCACGGCGGCGGCACAACCTTCCGGCCATGGCTACCAGCCATACCGCTCATTGCCGGTGCTCCGCCAAGCCATCGCCGACTGGTATGCCGCTACTTTTCAGGTGGCCCTGCACGCAGAAACGGAAGTATTGCCGCTGATAGGATCAAAAGAAGGCATCTTTCACATTTCTATGGCTTTCCTGAACCCAGGTGATAAGGTGCTGCTGCCCAACCCCGGCTACCCCGCTTATGCTACCACGGCACGGCTGGCAGGTGCCGAGCCGGTATACTATACCCTTTCAGAAGAAAACGGCTGGCTACCTGACATGGCGGAGCTTGAAAAGCTGGCCAGCCAGGGCATCAAGCTGATGTGGATTAATTATCCGCACATGCCCACCGGGGCACAGGCAACTGCTGCTATGCTGCAGGAGCTGGTGCAACTCGCCAGCAAGTATAAATTCCTGCTGGTGAACGACAATCCCTACAGCTTGGTGCTTCCGGCGGCACAACCCCTCAGTTTACTAAGTATACCCGATGCCAAAAGCTGCTGCCTGGAGCTGAACTCGCTAAGTAAATCGCATAACATGGCCGGCTGGCGTGTGGGCGCGGTACTGGGACGGCAGGATTACCTTGACACGGTACTGGCAGTGAAGAGCAACATGGATTCGGGAATGCTGCAGGCGGTGCAACTCGCGGCTGTGGCTGCGCTGCACAACAGCGACGACTGGCATGCGCAACGGAATGCCGAGTACGGGCGGCGCAAAGAACTTGTTTATCAGCTACTGGACACGTTGGCATGTACCTATCAGAAAGACACTGTGGGTATGTTTGTGTGGGCGCGGGTGCCGGACCATGTCTTTGACGTGGAGGCCTTTTTGGATGAACTGCTTTATGAAGCCAGCGTCTTTCTGACCCCGGGTAAAATATTCGGTACGCAGGGCGAGCGCTACCTGCGGGTATCCCTCTGTTCCTCCATCGAACAAATAACAAAAGCTATTGACAATATAAATAAACATCAACCATCAATCATACTTCATCATGGAATCAAATAACACCGGTATAAAGTTGGCCCCTAAAACCAAGATCCTGAATGGCGGACCACTGCCAACTGTAATTGCAGGCCCCTGCAGCGCCGAGAGCGAAGAGCAGATGCTGCAGACGGCGCACGAACTCAAAAAAGACAAACGTGTATCTGTTTTCAGAGCAGGTATCTGGAAGCCGCGTACGCGCCCGGGCATGTTCGAGGGCGTGGGCACTGTGGGCCTGGAATGGCTGAAAACCGTAAAACAGGAAACCGGCCTGCTGACTGCCTGTGAAGTAGCCAACACCAAACACGTAGAAGAAGCGCTGGAATACGGTGTAGACATTCTGTGGGTAGGTGCCCGCACAACGGTAAACCCGTTCTCGGTGCAGGAGGTGGCTGATGCATTGCGCGGCGTAGACGTACCGGTGCTGGTTAAAAATCCTGTTAACCCAGACATTCAGCTGTGGGTGGGTGCCATCGAGCGGTTGAACCAGGCCGGCATTACGGACCTTGGCCTAATACACCGGGGATTCTCTATGCCGCATAGTAAGCCTTACCGCAACCACCCGAAGTGGGAAACGATTCAGGAGATACGCCGCCTGCTACCAGGACTGCCGCTGCTGACGGACCCCAGCCACATTGCCGGTCGCCGCGACCTGCTGCAGACGGTAAGCCAGCAGGCGCTGCACCTGGGCGTGGATGGCCTGATGATTGAGACGCACATTAACCCGGACGTGGCGCTGAGCGATGCTTCGCAGCAGGTAACGCCGATTGGGCTGGACAAGCTGCTGACCGCCCTGGACCTGGACACAGAGCACGTTGCCAATGCAGAACAGCTGCAGGATCTGCGTGCCCTGATTGATCGGCTGGACCATGAGCTCATCAACATACTTTTCCTGCGCTCGGATGTATCGAAACAGATTGGCGAGTATAAGCGCAACAACGCCCTTGACATTTACCAGTCGGGCCGTTGGAAGCAGGTGCTGGAAGACAGGCTGCAGATAGCCCGGCAAACAGGCTTGGATGAAGATTTTGTAAAAGCGATCTTCGAAGCGATTCACGGCCACTCGCTGGGCGTGCAAAACGAAGTTTTTGCCAGCTCTGATTCCTCGCTGAAGGTAGCTGAGTAAACGCGTTCTATTTATTAATTTATACTTGTCAGGAGGAGCAGTTGAGGATTCTCAGCTGCTCTTTTTCTGGCATTCAGGAGTAGGGCATTGCAGACCTTGCCGTAGTATGAAAAAATTTCGTGGCAGCCGCCTTGCTTTGGCACTGTTCCATCCTTCCTGATGTTGTCACCCCAAATAATTGCAAGATCATGTCTAACGTTTCATCCAACGCTCCTATTTACCGCCTGCGCCTGATTGGTATACTGGAAGGTATCTCGTACCTGGCCCTGCTCGGCGTCGCCATGCCGCTGAAGTATATCGCAGGCATGCCTGAATTTGTGAAGTATGCCGGCTGGGCGCACGGCCTGCTGTTCGTGCTGTTTATACTTGCTGTTGCAAATGTAGCTCTGGCTAAAAACTGGTCAGCCGGAAAGGTGTTTGCAGCGCTGATCGCCTCGGTGCTCCCTTTCGGGCCTTTTATACTTGATGCCAAGCTGCTGCGGGAGGAAGAGGCGAAAACAATCGCTGCCGGAAAGCAGCGCGTCGCCTAACAGCGGCTTACTCGGCCGATGCATCAATACCCGCTCTGCGTGCCCACGCCTGCGCTATTACGCTGGCCGACAGCAGTTGCAGGGCATGGTAAAGCATCACGGGCAACAGGATAATACCTACCAGATCCGGGTTCGGGAACAGCACTTTCGACATGACGGTGCCGTGCACTAGCGACTTTTTAGAGCCGCAGAAAATAGCGGTGATCCGGTCTTCGCGGTTAAAGCCGAATATCCTGCTGATGCTATAGATCAAACCGAACATCAGGAAAAACAAGCCGGCCATACATAGCCCCAGCACCAGCACATTGGCAAAGCTGTAGCCGCTGAACATATGGCGGGCAAAGGATTCGCAAAAAGACGTATACACGATCAGCAGAATGATGCTTTGATCGAAGTAACGGAGCTGCTTTTTATGGCGTTCGGCAAAGCCGCCCCAGTAGCGGTGCAGCAGGATGCCCAGCACCACAGGCAATAGCACCTGCAGTACCAGTTTGCCCATTACGCTCCAGATATCGAAGCCTCCGCCGCTGTCCGTCAGGAACAGGCCCATCCAAAGAGGCGTGATAAAAATACCGATCAGGCTAGAGATGCTGGCGTTGAAAATAGCCGCTGCCATGTTGCCACCCGCGATGGACACCATCACGACGGACGAGGAAACCGTAGAAGGCAGCGCCGAGAGGTAAAACACGCCCAGCCACAGGGTTGCTTCCGGTGTGCCCTCCACAAAACGGTGCAAGGGCAAGATGAGTAGCGGGAAAAGGACAAAAGTGCTAACCTGCACGACCAGGTGCAGGCGCCAGGTGCTCAGGCCCGCTTTAAGTTTAGCAGGGCTCAGACGCAAGCCATAAAAGAAGAAGATCACGGACACGCCATAGTTCGCTATTTCACCCAAGGAGAGCGGTTCACGGTCTATGCCGATCTGGGGCCACAGGTAAGCCAGCAGGATCATCCCGGCCAAAGCCAGCAGAAACCAATCCAGCCCCGCACGCGCAGCCAGCCCCACTACCCGCGGAAGCAAGCCGACACCCTTATTTACTGCGCTATCCTGTTGCGTTTTTTTCATGCCCATGCCACATTTGATGAAGTATAAAAGTACAATGGCCCCGCAAGTATAGTTGCGGGGCCATTGTACTTTGCTTTACCGCTTGGATCAAAAATCCAGCAGGTCGATGGTTTCCAATTCGTGCTTTACGCTGTCTTCCTGGATGGCTGTCGTATCTGGTTCTGTCACGATCAGGTCGCGGGCTCGTCCGTACAACTGTACGTTCGGGTACAGGTTGTCATACTGTTCGCGCGAGATCATGCCATTGCGCAGCATGTTGCCGCCAATGAGCCGGTAATATCCGCTTTTCCAGCTACGCAAGTTGCCATGGCTGTCGAAGGAAGAGCGGTAATTTTTCGGACTCGGGATAATGCTGGTCAGGAAAATGGCCTCGTTCAGGTTCAGCTCCGAAGGTTGTTTGCCAAAGTAAAAGCGCGATGCATCTTTGGCGCCATATACGTTTGGCCCCCATTCTATGATGTTAAGGTATACTTCAAACAGGCGGTTTTTTGAGACCAGGTCCAGGTTTTCGATCAGCCAGACAATCATCGCCTCTTCCACTTTGCGGGCTACCGTTTTTTTGCGGGTGAGGAACACGTTTTTAACCAGTTGCATAGAGATCGTGCTGCCGCCGCGGGCGAACTCTCCTTCTTTTATGTTCTTCGCGATTGCCTGCCGGAAAGCCTCTTCATGAAAGCCCTTGTGTTTGTAAAAGAAAGCATCTTCTGAGGTCATGATGGCATTGCGCAGGTAAGGCGAAATCTCACCCAAACGCGCATAAAAAGGGTTAGAAGGCCCGACCGTAAATGTGCGCACCGGCTTGCCATACTCATACACGGTATGCACAAACGAGCCATTGATTTTCTCGATGTTCGTATTGCCCCAATGCACAATCTTAAAGTTTTTGGAGGCGTCCATATCGGAGTTAAACTTCACCTGGTTCACACTATCCATGTTCAGGTGGAAGCTCATTTTATACTTGAGCGTACCCTTTGCTTTGATTCCTTCCAGGTTCTCGAAAAGTCCTTTGGGCAACGAATCGAAGAAAGCGGTGCCCGGAATAGAATCCGTTCGCACCTTCAGGTCGATGATCTTGGGGCCTGCATTGCGGTAAGCAGCGTATACATTGGCTGTAATCTTGTTGAGCCGCACCTCTGTCAGGCTGTCGATCACGTATAGGTTCGGCCCCAGCGTCACGACATAATCTACAGCCCCGTTCCGCACCTGAATATCCTCATCCGCCAGTTTGGGATGGTTCAGCAGCAGGCCGTTTACCTTTGCCGAGCCCCGCACCGTTAGTTGGTCGCGCTTAAAGGTTTTGTCTGTCAGGCTCAGGTGCAGGGTGTCAAACGCTACCTCCGCGTTAAACTTGTTTTTGACGTAGGGTAGGTGAATGCCAGTCTTGTTTGTGGCATACAGATTGGCGGCAATGTTGTAATCTCCGGGATCTATGGTGCCCGTTATACGCATGTTGTTAGCGAGCGAATCTGTCTGGATGGCCAGCCGGGTATCAAAATGGCCGTCCTCCATTTGCAGGTAAGGCATGTGCACATCGATGATGCGGTGGGTAGAGTGATACGATACGTTGAGGTTTTTGAAGTCTACCTGGTCCGGCACGTTGTCAAAAGCTGTTTCGATGAGGCGGTTCAGCAACTCGCCATAGTTGCGGGATTTACTGGCAGTGGTATCCGTCGGCTGCGCGTTGTCCTTCTTCAGCAGAAAAGAGAAGTTGTCGCCGCTGGCGTTCTTTATGGCTGTCAGGTAGCCGTTGCGCACTTCCAGGCGCTTAAACACAACACCGCCGCGCAGAATGGAGCGGAGGCTCACCGTTGCATACACATTATCTGTGGTAAAGAGCGTATCGCGGCCGTGCGGCACCAGCGAGATGCCGGTGATCAGTACCGAATTAAGGTTTACGAACGAAGCATTCTGAATATTCAGGTCTACAGGGTACTTGCGTTCTACCTTGGCTTCAACCTTCTGAAGTGTATACTTTAACAGGCTGCTCCTGAAGATCAGGAGCGCCGCAATGGCTACTAAAAGCAAGACCAGCAAAACGCCAGCCCCAATTAGGATTTTCTTTTTCAAACGCTGATCCAAAATATTCCGGTGCGAATTTACATTAATAAGTTTCAGTTACTAGAAAGAGATGTCCGCTAATAAAAACCGGCGTCTGCTTCATAAACAGCTAAATATAGTTTCTGCTATGCTATTTCTCATACGCGCACACGCCCGTTTAGATATGATTTTGATGTCACCAAAGCTCTCTGTTCCTACACAGGCATGTTAATGCGCTACATTTCAATCGACTATACTAGCAGCAACCGTACCAAAGTATAAACCCGCAGCAGCAAAGTGGCGGGGCAAAGTATAAAGTAGCGGTCGCGGAAGGCAGCTACCTGCATTTTGGCTTTACAGCGTAAAGCTGCTTATCTTTGGACAAAGAATTAACTTTAACGATGAACCTGACGACACTTACGGCCCTTTCGCCGGTAGATGGCCGCTACCGCCGCAGCACCTCCGAGCTTGCCACTTATTTTTCTGAGTTCGGCCTGATCCGCTACCGGGTGCTGGTGGAGGTAGAATATTTTATTGCGCTGTGCCAGCTGCCCCTGCCCCAGCTGCAGAACGTAGACCCGGCGCTGTTTCCGCAACTGCGTGCCATTTACCAGCACTTCTCCGAAGCGGATGCCCTGACGATCAAGGAAACCGAGAAGATCACGAACCACGACGTGAAAGCGGTTGAGTATTTCCTGAAAGAGCAGTTTGAGGCATTGGGTCTGGGGCAGCAGAAAGAGTTCATCCACTTTGGCCTTACCTCGCAGGATGTAAACAACACGGCTATTCCGCTTTCGATGCGCGAGGCGCACGAACAGGTGTTGCAACCGGCTTACGAGCGGCTGCTGCAAACCTTGCAAACGCTGGCGCAGCAGTGGAAGGAAGTACCGATGCTGGCCCATACGCACGGACAGCCCGCCTCCCCCACCCGCCTGGGCAAGGAGATCATGGTGTTTGCCGAGCGCCTGGACGCACAATTGCAGCAACTGGTGCAGGTGCCCTTTTCCGCTAAATTCGGCGGCGCCACGGGCAATTTCAATGCCCATCATGTAGCTTACCCAAGTATAAACTGGCCGGAGTTTGGCAATAGCTTTGTGCAGCAGGGCCTCGGCCTGAAGCGCAGCCAGTATACCACGCAAATAGAGCACTACGATAACCTGGCCGCTTACTTCGACGGACTGAAGCGCCTGAATACCATCCTGATCGACTTCGCGCGCGATGTATGGCAGTATGTTTCGATGGGATATTTTAAGCAGAAGATAAAAGCCGGCGAAGTGGGCTCCTCAGCCATGCCGCACAAGGTAAATCCGATTGATTTTGAGAATGCCGAAGGCAACCTGGGCTTGGCCAATGCTATGCTGGAGCACCTATCGGCCAAGTTGCCCGTTTCACGCCTGCAGCGCGACCTGACCGATTCGACTGTATTGCGCAACGTGGGGGTACCGCTGGCACACGCACTGGTAGCCCTTAAATCGCTGGAGCGGGGCATTGGCAAACTAGAGCTGAACCAAGCCGCTTTAAACGAGCACCTGGAAGCCAACTGGGCCGTGGTAGCAGAGGGCATTCAGACAGTATTGCGGCGCGAAGGCTACCCACAACCCTACGAAGCACTAAAAGCACTGACTCGCAAGAATGAAAAGATCACCGAACAAGCGATCCGCTCGTTCATTGACACGCTTGATGTGCAGGAGGCCATAAAAGCCGAGCTGCGCCAGATCACCCCCTTTACTTACACCGGGGTGGAGCTGGTATAAGTATAAGCTATTAAGTACACCTGCAAGCGCCCCGCCAGAGATTCTGCCGGGGCGCTTGCATTTTAAGGCGCAGTGCAACTGCAAAGTAGGAGAGATAATTTAAAATCGGCTAACAAAAAAGATAGAAAAAAGGTACATTGGGTAATTGGTTCTATGTATTAGCACCTACTTATTTGCACCCGCTTATGAGGCCATTACCTGCCATTGCCGACCCGGTTTTTGTACGCCCTATCCGCTACAGCCTGCCTGATAGATTTTTCCTGAAGCTGATCCGTGATGAGCGCGACCTGCCCTTCGTGTACCTGACACTGCAGATCTCCCTGTTTATGCTCCCTGCGGGGCTGCTGCTGTACCTGCCGCTGGCTAACTGGCTGTGGTGGGCGCTGGCCATCACCTATTTTGTTCTGAATAATTTCATTTTCAAAGGCTCATTTGGCCTAATGCTGCACTGCACCAGCCACCGCCGTTTTTTTAAGCAAAAGTATGATTTCTTGAATTATTACCTGCCTTGGGTAGTAGGCCCTTTTTTCGGACAAACGCCGGAAACATACTTCAGCCATCACCTGGGAATGCACCACGTCGAGAACAATCTGGAAGATGACCTGAGCAGCACCATGCTTTACCAGCGCGACAGCCTGCGCGGCTTTCTGCTATACTTCGGCAACTTTCTGTTTCTGGGTGCTGCTTACCTGATCCGGTATTTTGATGTGCGCAACATCCGGAAGCTGCGCGATAAAGTAATTCGGGGCGAGCTGGTCTTTCTGGCCTGCTGCGTTGTGCTGTGCTTTGTAGACTGGCAGGCCACATTGGTGGTGTTTATACTTCCGTTCCTGATCTCGCGCCTTATTATGATGGTAGGCAACTGGGCCCAGCATTCGCTGATAGACTACGACGAGCCGGGCAATTGCTATAAAAACAGCATTACGTGCATCAATACCAAGTATAATAACAAGTGCTGGAACGATGGATATCACATCAACCACCACCTGCAGCCTTCGTTGCACTGGACCCTGTACCCGGTGCATTTCCAGGAAAATCTGGAGGTTTTTGCCGCAAACAAAGCACTGGTGTTCGAAGGCATCCACTGGCTGCACATCTGGCTCTACCTGATGACCAAGAACTACAAGAAGCTGGCGGCGCATCTGGTAAACATCAACCATACGTTTGCATCAGAGGAGGAAGCCATTCAGGTAATGAAGCACCGCGCAACGAAAATGCCGGCCAGAGGCATCAGCGTAAAGAGCCTGAAAGCGGCAGAGGCCAATACCGCCTGAGCTTTTATCTCGAGGCAAGTATACCCGCGCCTATATTTGCAGAGCAGCTGCAAACGTGTTGTTATCCTAAACAGCTAAGCTTCTACGGCAGTAGTTTGCGTAGCTAGGATACGGCGCCTGCAGCATACTTTCGCTTACAGCGGCTGCTTTACTTCAAACGTAATCATTTTGCTGCCTGTCAGGCCACTGCCTGTTAATCCCTGCACTACCACCACATAAATGCCGGCCTGGTCTGACGTATAAAAGTTAACCGCTGCTTTTCCGTCGGCCTTCGTTAGGATATCCGGTGCCCAGTAGAGCAGGTTGCGTAAGTCCGGAAGCCGGCTTTGCCGTTGCTGCGGCGTATCATAAGCCGGGGCATAAAACTCCCGCTGCAGTTGCAGGCCCTCATACTCCATAAGCAGCGCATGCGGGTCCAGCGGAAAACCAGCCAGATCGCCCTGATAGGTGGTGTAGCTCACCAGCCCCTCGTATACCTGTGGCCCGTTAAAATACCTCCTGGTCATTACCTCCAGCTTCCGGATTTTCAACGGGTCAAAGGCCATGATCTTATTAATATCGAACACAGGAACGCCATCCAGCAGCACCATCGGGTTCTGCTGAAAGATGGTGTGGTTCATGTCATCGCGCACCATAAAGTGGAAGCCGCCTTTGCGCAGCCGCACCTGCACCCCCGGCACATACTCGCGCATCACTTCTTCCATCACCTTAAAGCGGGTATAATCATCCAGCAGGTAGGTTTCGTCGGCTTTGCCATAAAAAGCGGTGCTGTCGATGCCCGGCGATTGGAACACGTTCTGATACTTGCCGAAGTAAGTATCCTGTACCTGCACTGTCAGGTGCCGCTGTATTAGCTCCGGCTGCAGGTTGGCCTGCAGGTCCAGGGCTGGCAGGGGCCAAGCGCTATACTTCTCCGAAAACGGATTGAGCACCTCAAATCGCGCGGTGCTGTCTTTGCTGAAGTCAGACTGTACCACAATTTCGTTGGCACCATAAAAGTCTTTCATCTCGAACTGCACATAGCCGTTGACATCGCTCCAGCCATTGTAGAGCCGGATGTGTTTGCCCGGCGATGCCAGGTAAATGGCAATGCCGCGCATGCCACCGCCTGTTTCGGCATGTTTCACTCTTGCCCGGATAAAGTGGCCGCCATACTCCGGCACAAACGTGTAGGGCAAGCTTTGCTTCTGCAGGACTTCCGCCCAGCGGAAACGGCTCCAGCCATGCGTCAGCATCAGGTTTTCGGCGGCTGCTGCGGCTTCGGGGCCTGTGGCGGTGAGGTAATAGCCGGGCTGCTCGATGGTACCTTTCAGGTCAGAGCTCAGCCACAGGTAAGCGGCAATATCAGTTGCTCCTGCTGCCTGTAGCGCATCCAGGCGGTATACAGCAAGCGACAGATCAGCTGGCGTGGCCTGTCCTGCTGGTGTCTGCGTCTTCAGCTCCAGGCTGACGTTATCGCGGGTGTTGTACTGGCTTTTGTTGACCACCGCTTCTACCTGCAGCAATTGGGTAGGCCGCTTAAAGTATAAGCGTTCACACACCGGCTGCTTCTGGCTATTAAAAACGGTGAAGTGGGTAATTCCCTCAGCCAGCTTATTTTTATCTATAAGAAAAATAGCTGTGCCATTCTGTAAATTCTGCGCTTCTGCCACAGCAATCATCTGACGTGCGTGTCCCAGCAGGTATACGGGCGCTGCCTGCTGCCCGGTAGCCGTTACCGTGAGCGTTACCTGGCTGGCACTTACGTCATCTAGGTGCAGGCTAAACCCCTTATCGTATACGTTAGGGAGATTCTGCCGGAGTATATTTCCGTTGGGCAATTGGATGAGCGCTGTATAAGTAGCGCCTGAGGCAGGTGTAAAGGTAAACTGTCCGAGCCCGAACCGCTGCGTCTGCAGAGTGGCTACCATATTACCGTGCTGGTCTACGACCTGTCCTTCGACGGCGATGCCCTTCCCTGTTCGTTTGTTTATAGCCTGGAAAGCCACCTTGCTGTTTACCCCCTGCACGAGGTTGCCGCCTTCCGGGAAAAACTGTACGGCATAGGCTGCCGAATCCCGCTTCGGCTCCGGGCCGAGGCTGGTAAAAGTATTGACTAGTGTAACCGGCTCCTCGAAGTATAAATCGGGGCTGAAGTTTTTCATCCAGTTCGTATAAGCCCGCACGACATAGCTGCCCGACGGCAGAGTGACAGGCAACACAAACGTGCCGTTGCCTTTTCCTTGCTTTAACGCGACCTTTCCCTGCAGCACAGGTTTTCGGGCCGCATCCAGCACTTCCACATAAGCTACTTTGCTCATGTCCAGCGGCTTGTGCAAGGTGCCATCCACGGCGTATACTTTGAACCACATGGTTTCGCCACAGACATAAAAAGGGCGATCGAGGTGGAGGTATAGCTTTTCCTGCAGGGCCCTGGTGCGATACGCATCAAAGTGCTCTACAATGTTCTTCAGCGTATCGCTTTGCGCCTGGGCGTGTCCCGAACTTACTATTACAAGTATAACACCAAGCAGGATGCTCCAGCCACTTCTGATCACAGCGCCAGCCATAACATGTCGGGTTTTCATTCGCTTATTTCTCATGCATTGGTATCGCATTACTCCCAGAAATCAGGTTTCACGTTAGTGCCACGGGTGCGGCAGTCCACGCATTCTTTCGCAGCCGCCGTGTAGCCAATGGGAGTGGGAAAGCCCATGGGCGGGTAAATCTCACTGACGGGCAAGTAGTTTCCGTTCCTGAAACGGCCCGCCAGTTCCTCAAAGGTTTCCGGCGGTATGGGTAACAAAGAGTCAAGCTGGCAGGTAGGAAAACGGATGTGCCAGTCTGCAGGCAGTTGATTGCGGGTAATGAAAATACGCTTTTCCTTCACCGTAGAAGCGCCTACGTAGCCGATCACCGGTTCGGTAGCATCCGAGAGGTTGTGCACATTGCCTGTGAGCTGCGAAGGCAACGGATCGAACAGGGTGCCAATGCCCTCAGTGTTTTTCCGGAGTGTTTCCCAGTACTGATAGGCTTCCTGCGTCAGAGCATACTGCTTTACCAGCACGCTATACTTAAAGCGCAGTTCCTCTGCCGTAGAAGGTAATGTCAGGATCGCGTATTCGTGAATAACATCCTTGGTGAGATTTGAAGTAGCACCCAGTTTGATATCAGTTGATTTGTCTGTTTTCCAGCAATGGTAAATGTCTTCATCCTGAAGGGTGCGCGGCACCACCTTTCCGCTTGCTGCATCATACCTGATATTCGACCCAAAAGCAGCCGTAAAGGCCCAGGTTGCTTCATACTCCCAGCGGTAATAGTGCGTGTTGTTTTCCGGATCGTGGCTGTTGACATAGATCTGCAGTTTATTGTCCAGCGCCTGCCAGCTGATATTATCAATGGGCGGTGTTTGTTTCACGGCCACATACTCAGAAGCATAGTTCTGGCCTGCACTGGTGTGAATGGTAATGCGGTATTTGCGGGCGGCATCCAGGCTAAGATTGCTGCTGGTGTAAGTGCCGGGCGTTGTCTCCTGCAGGAAGTATGTGGTACCCTGCTCCTCTTCCAGCAACATCGTAGCGCCTGTTTCTGCCGTTGGCAGCTGCTCTTCTGATATGTTCTGCGTGCGCGATAGCTTTATCGTTGTGATGCCGTTGGTGTTGATGAAGCCATCCACCACCAGGAACTGGTTCGGCGCCACGATTACATCCGGGGCATACGGCTCCACGCAGCCGGCCAGCAGCAGCAATACGCAACTATAAACTATACTTTTCCAGCGTTGGATAGGCATCAGCATTAGAATTTAAAGTTATAGGTAACCGTAGGAATGGGCCGCCCGAAAATTGACATCTTGTATCCCCTGATCCTGCCCTCTTCTGATTTAAAGTAAATGGAGTAAGGATTCTGCCGGCCGGTCAGGTTGTAGATGGCTAGCGTCCAGGAACTATGCGCCAGCTTTTTGATCTTATGGTTGCCTTCAATGTTCATGGCAAAATCCAGGCGATAATAGTCCGGTACGCGGTAAGCATTGCGATCGGAGTAGAAGATGCGCTGGCTGTTGCCGGCGTAATACCTGGCCAGCGGCAGCGTAATAGGGCGGCCGGTGCTGTAGGTAAAATTCAGTGAGGTGCTGAAACGCTGACTAAAGCGGTAGTTGCTGATGAGCGTAAAATCATGCGGCTTATCGAAGTTGCTGGGGTAGTAAGCGCCGCCGTTGATCTTTTCGCCGGTTTCTTTGTCGTCCACGCGCACCAGCGTACGGGCATAGGTATAGCTCACCCAACCATTCAGTTTGCCGGTTGCCTTTTTCAGCATTACCTCCACACCATACGCCTTGCCTTCGGCACCAGCCACATCTGTTTCGATGTGATGGTTCATGATCAGCGTTGCACCACTCTTATAGTCCAGGAAATCGTGCATCCATTTGTAATAGCCCTCCACTGAAAACTCGATGGTGTTGGCCCTGAAGTTCCGGTAATAACCCAGCGCCACCTGATCGCCTAGCTGCGGTTTGATGTTGGCATCGCTCAGCTTCCAGACATCGGTCGGCGACATCGACGTGGTATTAGAAAGCATGTGGATGTACTGCCGCAAACGGTTGTAGCTAAGCTTCACCGAAGAGTTGTCCGTTAGCCCTAATCGCGCCGACAGCCGGTACTCCGGCCCATGATAGGAAGCAAAAGAATCGCCAGCGCCATAGCGCGTCGTGTCCTGTATGGTACCCTCCGACTTCGGTGCGCCGGGAGCATACCCGTATACTTGCCGGGGTCCCATCGCATTAAATAACGAGTAGCGTAGCCCCAGGGCAATTGAAAAGCGTGGGCTTACGTCGAAGCGATCGGAAGCATAAATAGCGCTTTCCAGGGCATGCTCCTGTTGCAGCCGATCCGGCGCAATAAGTGATTCGCTCCCGTTAGGCAGCAGGCTTCCGGGGTTTACATGGTAGTAGATAGTGCTTGCCCCAAAATCAACGGTATGCTTAGAGCTCGGGAAATAGCTGAAATCTGCCTGCAGGTTTTTCTGGTCGATGCCGAAGGTGAGTTCCGAGGCGTTCACCGGATTTTTCTCGCTCGTCACCTTGTAGTCATAATGGCTATAGGCTCCGGTGAGGACGCCGTAGAGCTTGTTCTGGAAGATGTGTTTCCATTTTATACTTGCCGTCTGGTTGGTGAACTGGTACAGGGTATCCGCGCCCAGCCGGAACTTGTCGCTGCTACGGTAGCCTGTCAGGTAAAGTGTGTTCTTCTCGTTCAACTCATGGCTGATGTGGGCGTTAAAGTCATAGAAAGAGGCCGTGCTCTCGTTAAAGGACTTGTTTGGCAGCTTCTTCAGCAGCCAGTCGGAGTAGGTAGTGCGGCCGCCGATGATGAACGAGGTCTTATCTTTCTGAATAGGGCCTTCCAGCGTTAGCCTGCTGGTGAGCAGGCCGATGCCGCCAGAGCCGGCAAACTCTTTTTTGTTTCCGTCGCGGCCCGTCACCTCCAGCACCGAAGATAAGCGGCCGCCATACCGGGCAGGGATACCGCTTTTGTAGAGTTCTATTGTTTTCAACACATCCGGATTGAAGGCCGAAAAGAAGCCGAACAGGTGCGCGGGGTTATAGATGGTTGCATCGTTGTACAGGATCAGGTTCTGGTCAGTGGAGCCGCCGCGCACGTTCATGCCAGTGCTGCCCTCGCCCACAGACTTTACCCCCGGCAAAGTGAGCACCACCCGCAAAATGTCTGTTTCGCCAAAGGCGGTGGGTACCTGCTTAATGGTGCGGATATCAAGCTTCTCCATGCCCATCTGCATCCCCGATACATTCCGGTCTTTCTCTGCCTCTACCAGCACCTCTTTCAGCGTCCGTACGTCCTCGGCCACCTCAATGTCCAGTGTTCCATCGGCATACAGCATGATTTGGCGTTTGGTATTCTGCAGCCCCAGCGCTTTTACTTTCAGTTCGTGGTGGCCAACGGGCAGGGTGAGCGAGTAGTAGCCATACTGGTCGGAGGTGGTGCCGATCACCGGCGATTCAATGTAAACGGATGCCCCGATGATGGGCTCCCCGGTCTTCGCTTCCCGCAGGTGGCCGGCCAGGTTGGCTTTTCCCGTCGGGTTATCACTCTTTGTGCCGATCTCATAGAGCTTGATCTCGGAAGATGCCTTCTTACGGCTCTTCTCGCCAGACTCAAACAACGATCCGGCTATTTGCTGCGGTTTTGCGTCTGCAACAGGCTTTTGTTCAAAGAAGCCCTCCGGCAGATTCATACTTAGCTGCCGCCCTTTGGTGATAAACACGCGCTGTTGCGCATCCACGGCAAACTGAAGTGTTGTGCCTTGAAATACCTGCTGCAGCACGGCAGCCAAAGGTTGCTGCTGTACCTGCATGGTAATGGACAGGCTATCTACTGCTGCGGAATCAAAGTATAGATGATACGTGCTCTGGGCCTCCACCTGCCGGGCGAATTCCTCAAAGGTTGCCCGTTGAAAATTACCACTGATCAGCGGCTGCCCGGCTTGCTGCGCCTGGCTGGTTGTTACGCAGCAAACCACCCCGAGAAGAAGCCATAACGTAATGCGGTACAGGTGAGTCATAGCGTAAGGTCCAAAGAGCGTAAGGATTGGCTTGAGATAAAAGATACTGGTTGAAGTGACTGCTGGCAGCTGTTCCCGCAATGAAAGTATAACGGGCCTGTTCAGATCAATTGGTTTTATCGGCAGGCCTGCCGTCAGATAGGCTGTCGTAATATTGGGTTAAGGCAAGTATCGTTCCCTCCCGCTGCTTGCCGAACTTGAGGTGGTGCGCCGACGCATATTTCCGGAGCTGCTTCTTCTTATCTTTCAATACATTTAGCACTGATTTTTTGCTGCTTACCTGGTAGTAAGCTCCGTCTTTCCACAGGTATAGCTTATCGCCGTTCCTGAACTCGCCTTCCATACCGCCCTGCGTCGCCCGCTCCTGGATGTTTTTGCTGCGCCGCACCAGAAACCGGACATCCTTGTTGTACAGCACATCATAAAAGCCTGCCTTTGGCAACGATGCCTGTGCTGTACTATCGGCAGCATACCGCACAAACAAATGCCCGTGCAACAGAAATGTATCGACTTTAGCTGTGATGAGCGTTATTTTTTTGCCGCTGCTGTTGTGGATGGTCACTACCTCATCTTTCACTACATCATACAGCAGGGGCGTTTGCCTGAACCAGGCTCCATCATAATAAATATCGCCGGGCGTAAACACGTTGGAAGCAAAGAACTGATTTCCTTCCAGATAAAACATCCGGTAATCGATGTATTCTGTGCCATTGTACAAGTGCGTCTGCACCCCTACTGCCTGGTGGTAGGCCGCCTCAGCAGCTGTTTGGGCCCGCGACAGAAAAGCAGTATCCGCCGCCGCAGCTTGGGCGTGGCAGGATTCCGTTACACTCAAACAGCACGCGAAGACTGCAAAAAGAAGCACTGCTAATCTGATTTGCCGTGGCTGCATTGCTTGCCGCTTAATTAAAATTAGTATAAAATTTAACTCAGGTAAGTTAAAGTTTAAGCATTCTGAAAACAAATACTGAAACAATAATATTTTACGAATATTTCAACACAACACAACTATGAATTCACTTTTTAAAAATAGTTGTGGATAGGTAGAAATCCTGTTAACGTAGAGACACTTTTGCGGCCAGGTCCCACGCGGCCTGCACAAAGTGGTGCCAGCTGAAGCGTTTTTTGTAAGTATGGATGTTCTGCGAAAATTCTGCCGCTTTGCCCGAAGTATAAAAATCAAGTATAGCCGTGGCAATGGCCTGCGGCTCAACCGTTACGACGTATCCCACTTCCCCATCCGGCACCAGTTCGGCCAGGCCGCCCACGTTGGTAACCACCATGGGTTTATCAAAGTGGTAGGCAATTTGCGTGACGCCGCTCTGCGTGGCATGGCGGTAAGGCTGCACCACCAGGTCGGCTGCGCAGAAGTAGTGGCGAACGGCGGCATTCGGAATAAAATCTGTGCGCAGCACCAGCCTGTTCTGTAGTTGAAGTTGTGCTATCAGGTGGTGATAGGGAGTGGCCTCTTCGTAAAACTCGCCGGCAATGATCAGCTTGATATCCGGACGCTCTTGCAGCCTTGGGTCGGCCAGGGCGTGCAGCAACAGGTCGAGGCCTTTGTAGGCGCGGATAAAACCAAAGAAAAGGAGGTAGTTACTGGTATCGTCCAGCCCCAGAGCAGCACAGGCCACAGCTTTGCTCTCCGGCTGCCCGAAATTATCGTAAAGGGGATGCGGCAAGTATACATTGGGCTTCTGCGGAGCAAAATGCCACAAATCCTGCTGCACCGCCCGCGACATGGTCATAAAGCCGTGGCAGGCACCCAGAAAATACTTGGTGAAAGGAACATCGCCAGGGCGCTTCTCGTGGGGCACTACGTTATCCGTAATAGCCAGCACGCGGCTATACCTGTTCCTCCGGATGAGGTGGGCCATGGTGCCCAGCGCCGGCCCCATAAAAGGCAGCCAGTACCGGAAAATAACCAGGTCCGGCTTTTTTTTACGGATGTAGTGGCCGGCTCTCCACCAGTTTAGCGGGTTTATCGAGTTAATCAGTACTTTGATAGCTAAACCTTCCGGCGGCGCCTCCTCCGAGTACTGGCTTTTACCCGGAAACAGGAAAGCCGGGTACTGCAGGCTAAACGTCACGATCTCCACCTCATCGCCTGCTTCCTGGAAAGCATAAGCGAGGCGCTCATTAAACGTAGCCATGCCTCCGCCCCGCAAGGGGTACGCCGGCCCCACAATCACTACGCGCCGGCCCATTATTTCGGAATAGCACCCGCCCGCCCGCGGATGAGGTACTCGTTCTTTTTGTTGGAAGCCAGCGAGATCATCTCGGCCAGGAAACCGGCCAGGAACAACTGCACCCCCAGTACTACTGCTACCAGCGACAGGTAAAACAAAGGCTGATCGACGATAGCGCGGGGATGGCCGTTGGCATACAGGAGCAGCATTTTCTGTGCTATAAGCCAGATAGTAATGCCCAGGCCTACCACAAACATGAGTGTGCCCAGTGTGCCAAAGAAGTGCATCGGGCGCTTTTTAAAACGGCTGACAAAAGTAATGGAAAGCAGGTCGAGGAAGCCGTAAACAAAGCGCTCCAGCCCGAACTTGGTAGTGCCATACTTGCGTTCCTGGTGCTGCACCACTTTCTCCCCGATCCGGGTAAAGCCGTTCCATTTGGCTATAACCGGAATGTATCGGTGCATCTCACCATGTACCTCTATGCTCTTCACCACCAGCTGCCGGTATGCCTTCAGGCCACAGTTAAAGTCGTGCAGTTGTATGCCCGATAGCTTGCGGGTAGCAGCATTAAAGAGTTTGGTCGGAACAGTTTTACTCACAGGATCAAAGCGTTTCTTCTTCCAGCCGCTCACCAAGTCGAATTTCTGGTTCTTGATCATGTCATACAGTGCCGGAATTTCTTCCGGGCTGTCCTGCAGGTCGGCATCCATCGTGATCACTACTTCGCCGGAACAGCGGCGGAAGCCCTCGTTCAGTGCTGCCGATTTACCATAGTTGCGGTTAAAGCTAATGCCTTTCACGGCATTGTCTTGCGCACTCAGGTCTGTCACCACCTCCCAGGAGCGGTCGGTGCTGCCATCATCTACTAAAATTATTTCATAAGAAAACTCGTGCGCATGCATCACACGTCGGATCCAGCGCACGACTTCAGGCAATGATTCCTCCTCATTAAAAAGAGGAATCACCACCGAAATATCATAAGGGTATTGCATGTAGTCTATTCAAACTCAGGTCGTTTGTTTTTGATAATAGCAGCAACGATGAGCGACATGATAAAGCCAATGATCAGGAACACCGCCATAGATCCGAAGATCAATGTTACCGGGTTCTGGAACTTCGCGGCCATGCCCATGGCTGCATCAATTTGTTCATCGCTCAGGCCTTTTTCCAGCATCTTGGTGCGTTGCACTTCCTGGAGTTTGGCCATGAACTGCGGGTCAATGTAAGTAGAATAAATCCAGGAAAAGATACCTGTCAGCAGACCGAAAATGGCGGATAACAACGACCCGATGCCCAGGCCCTGCCCATACGACATATAGCCGTAGTCTCTGGCTTTAAACTCCCGCATAGCCAATATGAGTCCTCCCAGCAGGATCAGGTAAATGACCCAGTTCAGCCAGCCGTTGGCGGATTGGTCAAGCACGTTTAGGATAAGGGAGTACACAATGCCCACCAGGGCTGTAATTAAGCCATACTTCAGGCCTACGGAAGTAACAGAGGGTTGATTTTCAGTCATGATACCATTGTTTATAGTGAAACGTTTACTACTTCCGGAAAAATACAGCTGCCACCAGCGAGAAGATCAGGCCAGCAAAAACCCGCCGTAAAAAATCGTCGGCAGCCAGCATGGTAGGCGTCATCGCACCAATTGCCTGGTAGCCTCGCTCATAGTTCTCTTTGCCCAACACTTTTATCTGCTCTTCCCTGGTTTGCTCCAGCAGTGCCTGCGTAGTAGCAATATGCTGCTGCAATAAATCCGGCCCTACCAGGTATACCAGAATCAGAACTAGCATCGAGGCACTGAGGGCAGCATAAAACGACACGGCTAAGCCTACGCGCAGTCCTTGCCAAAAGCTCATCTCCCCATTCGTATATTTCTTATAATAGCGGATCGCCCAGAAAATAAACAAAGGGATAGGAATAAAGCTGATCCGCCCCAGGTCGCCAAAAGGATCCGTACCGAAAAAATACAGGACCAGCACCAGTACGAAGCAAATGACCCCACAAAGTACGCCATAACGTACTCCTACTCTAATTATAGTTTGGTTAAACATTCCTGGCTAGGCATACACTGGCTTGCACCAGTACCTCTGTATAAGTAAATATATTAAAAAGATTGATTGAGCACTACCTGTCCTTTGTGAATTATACCAAACACCCTGCCTTTTAATTCCTGCCCGAAGAACGGGCTGTTGTCGGATTTAGATTTGAACTGGTCCGCTGTGGGCACCCAGGTTTCCGTCGGATTGAAAAGGGTCAGGTTCGCCACCTCTCCCTTTGCCAGTTGCGGCAGCGGCAGCCCTAGAATGCGACGCGGGTTGGTTGAGAACTTTGCCACAAGCTCCGCCAGATCCAGGCTGTCGCCCAGAGTGGTATTCGCCACGGCAAAAGCAGTTTCTAAGTTAATGATGCCGAACTCCGCCAGGTCAAACTCCAGTTTTTTAGACTCTGTATCCTGCGGCATATGCCCTGATACAAGCGCATCGATGGTTCCGTCCTGCAGCCCCAGCCGGATAGCTGCCGCATCGGCCGCGCCTCTAAATGGTGGCGACACTTTATAGTTGGTATCGAAGGGTGGAATGGTTTCGTCGGTAAAGGCCAACTGGTAGCTGGCAACGTCGCAGGTTACATGCAGGCCGGCGGCTTTCGCTTTCCGCACTGCTTCTACTGCCGCTGCCGTAGAAAGCAGAGAAAAATGGATCTTGCCGCCTGTGTAAGCCAGTAACTGCAGATCGCGGGTAATAGCCACCTCCTCCGCCAGCGCCGGAATACCTTTCATTCCCAGTTGTGTGCTGGCTATACCCTCATGCATCTGCCCATGCTCCGTCAGCCGCGTATTCTCCGGCCTGTTCAGCAGCAGGCCATCAAACGGCTGCAGGTACTGCAAAGCCTTCAGCAACACATCGGCTCCTTGCAGTGGTTTGATGCCATCCGTAAAACCAATGGCGCCGGCCTGGTATAAGTCGATCATCTCGGTCAGGTCTTTGCCCTCCGTCTCCATCGTTACAGCGGCTAAAGGGTGCAGCGTCACAGGCAGCAGGTTCGCTCTGCTCCGGATAAAGTTTATACTTGCCTTTGTCTGTACGACCGGATTGGTATTGGGAAGGCAGAGCACTTCGGTAAAGCCCCCTGCCGCTGCCGCTGCCGACAGGCTTTCCAGGTCTTCTTTATACTCCAGCCCCGGCTCTCCGACATAGGCCTGCATATCAACCCAACCGGCTGATACGCATAGGCCGTCAGCTGCGATAACGGTGTCAGCCTCGTGTTCATCTGGCCCAATGTAGGTGATGCGGCCATTCTCAAGCAAAAGATGCTGTTGCTGCTGATGGAACGCAGATTGCGGATCGATAATGGTTGCTGCCCGGAGAAGTATTTTCATGTTAAAGGAATCTGATAAGCGCGATTTCAGCTATCAAGAAAAACAGACACAATATTAGGCAATATTTCCAAAGCTTGACGCCAAAAAATTGTTTTTCGAAAGCTGCCTTTGCTGAAAAGGCATCGCCGTAATCATACACATGTATATTCGGGTGCTTTTGCCCTACCAGTTCCCGCAGTTCGTCGGGTGTGTATTGCGCCAGGTAAGACTCTTTTTTGGGATAATTGAAAGCCAGCGTGGAGCGTACGGAGTCCTGCCGCTGCAGCGTATAAAATCCTGCTTCGGCCATAGCCGGCGGCACTGTAAAGAACAGCTTGCCCCCCCGTACCTGCTGCTCCGGAATGTACTCCAAGCTATCTTTCCGTAATGTATACACTCCTTCGCGCTGCACCTGCCCCGGCACGGGCACCTGAATCGTCGGGCTGTTGAACGTATAAGCCAGCGCCTGTTCCTGTTTATACCCTGCAATGGCTATTTTATACATGATGGGCACGAAGAGGGCGTGGCTGGCCAAGGCATTATAGGCCTCGTCGAGCGGTGCAGCCAGCAAGTATACATGACCATTCCCCCTATCGAAGCGCGACAGATAAGCTGCTCCTCCCCGAAACTTTAGAATGTCTTCCGACGCCCTGGTCCAGGCCATACTTCGTACAGAAGCAGGCATTTCCATGTTCGGATCGTAGGTCGAAAAAATGCTTCTGAAAAACGGATTATCCGGCTGCGGCGCCAGCACATTTGTTTTGGCGCTACCCGCCGTTGCTCCTGTAAAACTGGCTGAGATATTCAGGTTTTGAAACAAGCTGCTGTAGCTTCCTTGATCGGCATTGGCAGCCGGAAGTATGGCTACAGTGCCTCCGGCCTTTACAAAATTTGCCACAGTACCTGCCAGTGCCGGGCTTATTGCTTGCAGGCCGTTCAGCAGCAAAACGTCTGCTGTACCAAGACGGCCGTAATCAATTTGGTTGCTGTTGTACTGCCGGAAAGTAAAAGCAGCTTCGCTTTTGTACAGGTCAGCAAGCGACTGGCCCTGCGCATCTGCCAGTTCTACAATCGTGATGTTTGCCGAGGGTCGAAGCGTGAAGAAGTAGGTGTTATCAAATTCCACCGGATAATCTTCTATGTTGACAAAAGCTTGTTTCGTTTGACGGCCATTCACCCGGAAACTGATTACAGCTTCTGCGGCTTGCTTTGCCGGCACATATATACTTAAAGCCGCCTTCTGCACACCATCTATAAAAAGCTTCAGAGGCAGTTCGTTTGCCGGTTCTTCGCCACTGTTGAATACCTTTACATGCAAAATATTTTCTGCATCCTGTCGCACAAACTCATCCTCCAGGTATACAGAATCTATCGCTACATTGCTGATTTGGGCAGCCCGTAGTGGCACCAGGTTTACATGAATCGTACTGTCCAGCGTAGCAAGGAGCTCGGGCTGAAAGGTGCTCTTTTGAAAATCTGAAAACAGATAAACACTCCCGCTATTGCGCATATTTTGATTACTGGTAAACCCAGGTATAGCCGTAAAAGGCAAAGCATCTAAGGCGCCAACAGCATCCGCGCGCTGGTGTACGCCTGTGTGTAGTTGATCAGGAGTACTCAGTGAAAAAGCTGTATTGGGCGGGAATAAGGCGGCTACACTCTTGGCCCGGTCCTCTGCTACATTGAGCAGCGATACGTCCTGTTCGGCACTCGTATTCTGCATGCTAAAGGAGTTATCCACCAGTAAGCTGACGTGTGCTGTATCGGAAGGAGCGTTCCGGTTGGTAGCAGGTATGAATGGCTGCGCAAAGGCGAGCACCAGGAAAACGATAAAGAGTATACGGCACAACAGGATCAGCAATTGCTTTAAATTGCGCTGGCTGGCGGTAATATCTTTTGAAACCTGAATAAACCGGACATTACTAAACAGAATCCGCTTTGCTCGCCGTAGCTGAACCAAGTGAAGCACGATAGGAATTGCAACAGCAACAAGGGCAAACAGGAAACCGGGGTAGAGCAGCGTCATAGGCTCAAGTTATAGCACTTAAAGAGAAAAAGCAATGAACACGTACGATGTGCTTGAACTCTTTCGATGAAAGTGCCCTGCAAGTTGCCATACAGAGGTAGATTGATGATTTTTTGAACTTGTTCTCCCACGCACAGCAGCTTTTGTGCGATGGTTTTTGTTCGATCTTATACTTGCAGATCAGGCCAGTGTGCTAGTACTATGTTGTTTTTTGGACTAGGGGTAAAAAAGAGCAGAGCACCGCTTCTTGGAGGGAAGGG